>NZ_DATGEX010000063.1:0-2734 GCF_035309685.1 Phenylobacterium sp. | reverse complement strand
CTCCGTCCTGGACGCGTCGGTCGGCCGATGGCTCGCCGAACCCGGGCCGGCGTTGCTGCACATCAAGGTCCAACCGCTTGAGCTGGTGATGCCGCCGTTCACCGAGGCTGAGCCAGCCATCGGCATGGCGCTCTACACCGCGCGCGCCGTGCTGCAGGGCAAGGGCGGGGACATCCTGGAGATGATCAAGGAGAACCTCTAGCCGCCGTTGCCGTCGTCAGGAGCCTCCCATGCCTCGGCTGATCCGACCTTCCGGCCTGCGTGCCTACGCCCGACGGCTACTGCTTCGCGCCGCCGCCGCAGGCTTGGCGGCGGTTGCGGGGATGTTCGCAGGGGTGGCTGCGGGGCTGGCGCTCTTCGGCGTCGTGCGGCTCTGGCTGCCGCCCCTCTGGGCGGCGGTTGCGACCTTTGCGGTCCTGGCCCTCGGAGCCGCGTCCGCGGCGCTGACCCTGGCCTTGCTCGGCCGAGTTCCGCCGCCCCCGCCGCCGACCATCTGGGATTGGCTGCTGGCCGGCGATCTGGGCGGTCGCCCTGAAGGCGGCTTGCGGGCTTGGGCGCTAGCGGGGCTGCGCGAACTGGTCAGGCGACCGCTTCGTCGGCGCGGCTAGACCACGTCGGGAAAGGGCAATCGCGCCGCAGGCGTTCGAAATAGGGCCAGATGGTATCGTCCTGGAATCTGGCCGCCTTGGCTGGATTGATCTGAGCAAGAGCGATGGCGTAGGCATCGGCGGCAGCGCCGGCGCGGTCATTCTTTGCGGCTAGGGTCATGGTCTGGTCCCTGGGCGAGGAGTCCAGCCATGACATTCGCCCCCCGCCGCGCCGTGAAGTCCAAGCTTGGAGAGCGGACGCTCGTCCAGGGGGTATTGGCGGACTCTCCCTCCGACGACCTCGTCGCCTGCCTGGCGCCACTGGGCTTCGATCTGATCTTCATCGACTGCGAACATGGCGGAACGGATTTCGAAACCGTCATGCGGATGACCCGCGCGGCGCGCGCCGGCGGCGTGGCGAAATTGCTGCGGCCCTGGTCGAAGGAGCCGGGGTTGTTGCGGCGGTTCATTGACTCCGGCGTCGATGGGATCGTGGCGCCAGGGGTCGAGACGGCGGCTGAGGCCCAGCTGTTGACGCAGATCATCGCCGCAAGCGAGCCACTCGACCCGGAGAGCATTCTTTTCATGCCCTTGATCGAAAGTCGACTGGGGGTCGAAAACCTCGATGCGATCCTCGCGGTGCCGGGGGTGGACGGGCTGATGATCGCGGCGTCTGATTTGGCTGTCGCTGGGCGAGCCGCGTCGCGGCGAGGCGCCGCGGGCGCGAGAAATGGCGTTCCAGGCCCTGGGCCGCGCGCGCGCTTGGGCGGGCGGCTGGGTTACCGGCGGCGCGCTGCGGCGCCGAAGCGGCTTTGGATGGGGGCGCCACCCTCTTGATGTGGACGACCCAGCACCTGCTCAAGGCGGGCGCCCGAGCGCAACTTGAGCTTGCCGAGGGACAGGCCGGCAAGAACTAACCAAACCCTTCGCCAGGCGACCGGTTGGGCGCTCGGAGCCTATTTGTCATTGGCGATTATACCGTTTGCAAATTCAGGCCGCCCGATATCACCGACATAGGGGCCGCCCATGTATTAATATGTCGGGTTGTCGACATCACTGGCTCACGCTCCTTGGGCGACGGCGGCTGAGAGACAGGCCCGATCTTCCTCACCGCCGCCTTAAGCGTTCGTCGTCGTCGTCGCACTCCAGTTCGCGGGCGACGTCGCGGAATTTGTCGGCCTGGGGTTTTGCCTCAGCCACGAGCTTCGCGGATTCGGTCCTAAACTCTCGACTCCCGCGCGGATCGGGAAGTGGGCATGGCGGACCAACTTCCAATTCTGCACGTCTACATGGAGGTATAATCGCCCCGGGCCGAGACGGAGGTCGACTTCGTGATCGGCTCGTCTTTCGTCCGTCCCTATTACCTGGCGCCGGGCCTTCAAGCCGCACACACCTCCGAGGGCACGCTGGCGGCGGGCGAGGCGAAGTTTGGCCGGCAGCGATCAGCACTTGGGCCCCGCGGCATGATCGGCTGACGGGGGCGGGGCTCAGTGCGCCTCCCTGTCCAGTTCGGCGATGGGCTGGGCGCGGTCGCCGAGCACGCCATGCAACTCCTCTAGGGCGTCTTCAAGCATGCGGTTGGCAAGGTGATCGTCGCGGCCAACCAGCGCACTCGCTGAGTGCAGCAGGTCGCGGAAGCGCGCGAGTCGACGCACCTCCTGGCCGGTCCAGACATGGGCTGAGGGCATGGCGGCCTCCCGGGACAGCAGCGCGGGCTCAAGGCTCGCAAGGCGCAATTCTGGCAGGCCGGCCGGCTCACGCCTTGTAACAGCATGCCCATTGCGGGGGTTTTGCAGCGCGGCGCTGTCCCCAACTCGACCAAGACGGCGCGCCGATATTTCCAATGACGCCAGGTGTCGGCGCCCATGGGTTGGAGATTGTCCAATCCAGGGCAAATTTCACCAATAGAATCCGCGCCACCTGTGGGACCTGGAGATAGCGAGGTGGGGATCCGGCGGCCCGAGGGCGACCCGCCGGTTCTCATGGCCTTCGAACCGAGACGAAGAGGCGAGGGTGAAACTGACGCTCGCTCTCGCCCGCCTCGCTGTCTGCAAGAGGTAGCCATGAACGACGTTTCGCAACCGCCCAGGACCGACGCCGTCCCGGTCAGCGACTTCTATGAGATCACCGAAACCCTGGCGCCCGAC
>NZ_DATGEX010000062.1:0-80788 GCF_035309685.1 Phenylobacterium sp. | reverse complement strand
ACGGTCACCAGCGCCGCCTACGCCGGCGGAACCCTCACCCTCCTCGACGGCTCAACCACCGTCGCCACCCTGCGCCTCAGCGGCAACTACGCCGGGGCCACCTTCATCACCGCCCCCACCGCTACGACCGGCGTCACCCAGATCCAGGTCCAGGAAGTGACCCCGTCAACCATTTCGCCATCGGACGATTTCGAAGCTCACGGTCTCAGCGACGTATTAATCCAGAACACTAGCGGCGCGGTCGTGCTGGGGGAACTCGGAACGAACGGCCAGGAGGCCTACGCCCAGGTCTCGGGCCTGGGACCAGGGTGGTCCTTTCACGGAAGCGGCGATTTCGTCGGTTCAGGCGCACGGGACTATCTGATCGAGAATACCAACGGTGCCGTCGACGTAGGTCAGGTCGCCGGTGGCCAGACGACCTACAGCCAAGTCGCAGCGCTTGGGCCTGAGTGGCGATTCCGCGAGACCGGGGACTTCATGGGCGACGGTAAGTCCGACTTTCTGATCGAGAATACCGGCGGCGCGGTGGTGGTGGGTGAGATTGTCGGCGGCCGGGCGCAGTACACCCCGGTCGCCGCCTTGGGGCCGGAGTGGACGTTCGTCGGCTCCGGGGATTTCCTGGGCGATGCAAAAGACCAGTTCTTGATCCAGAATACGAAGGGGGCGGTGGTTGTGGGGGAGGTGTCGGGCGGCCGAACCACCTACACCCAGGTGGGGGCGTTGGGCCGGGAGTGGAGGTTCGTGGAGGCCGGGCAGTTCCTCGGCGACGCCAAGACGGATTTCCTGATAGAAAATACCAGCGGAGCGGTCGTCGTCGGCGAAGTCGCTGGCGGCCGAACGACCTATACGCAAGTCGGCGGGCTGGGGCCTGAGTGGAGTTTCGTCGGAGCCGGCGACTATTCGGGCACGGGGACGGACAGCTACCTGATCGAGAACACCAACGGCGCGATCCTGACTGGCACGGTAGTGGCCGGACACGCGCAATACATCCAGGTCGGGGCGTTGGGACCGGAGTGGAGGTTCCACGGTTGAAGCCGCCTAACCGGCGTCCAACAGCGCCCGCGCCCGAATGAACACGGCCTCGAACATCGCCGGGGTCAGGCGGCCGGTGTTCGTGTTCAGGCGGGAGCAGTGATAGCTGTTGATGATCCGGTAGCCGTCCACTTCGCTCTCCGCTCCGTGTCCGGAGGCGCCCGCCGAGGCGGGACGGCCGAGCGCCTTCATCACGTTGCGCCGCGCCACGTCGCCGAGGGTGACGATGACCTTAAGTCGGGGAAGGGCGACGATGCGGGCCGCCAGGAAGGAGCGGCACGTCGTCTCCTCGACGGGCAGGGGTTTGTTGCCGGGTGGCGCGCAGCGCACGGCGTTGGTGATCATGCAGTCGACCAGGGTCAGGCCATCGTCGGGCCTCGCCCCGTAGCGCCCCCGCGCGAAGCCCTGCGCGACCAGGGTCTCGTAGAGCAGCACCCCGGCGAAATCGCCGGTGAACGGCCGCCCGGTGCGGTTCGCGCCCTGCCGTCCGGGCGCCAAGCCCGCCACCAGCAGCCGCGCGTCCGGATCCCCGAACGAGGGCGCGGGGCCGTTCCACCAGTCGGGATGGGCCGCGCGGTTCTCGGCCCGGTAGGCGACCAGGCGCGGGCAGAGGGGGCAGTCGCGCGGCGGCTCGGCGGGATCAGTCATCCGCCGTTTCGCGGGTCTCCTGCAGGAAGCGGGGCAGGCGCTCCCGCGGCGCGCGACCGACGATGTCGGCCAGGTCCGCCAGGTCGACGAACGCGTCCGCCTGACGCCGCAGGTCGTCCGAGGCCATCGGCGGCTGCGACTTCAGGGTGGAGACGACGGTGACCCGCACCCCCTTGCGCTGCACCGCCGCCACCAGGCTGGCGAAGTCGCTGTCGCCGGAGAAGAGAACCATGTGATCGGCCTTGGGGGCCAGCTCCAGCATGTCCACCGCCAGTTCGATGTCCATGTCGCCGCGGTAGCGCTTGCGGCCGTCGCGGTCGGTGTACTCCTTGGCCGGCTTGGTCACGAGCGTGAAGCCGTTGTAGTCCAGCCAGTCGACCAGCGGCCTGATCGGCGAATAGTCCTGATCCTCCACCAGCGTGGTGTAGTAGTAGGCGCGGATGAGCAGCCCGCGCTTGCGGAACTCTTCCAGCAGCCGCTTGAAGTCGATGTCGAACCCGAGATTCTTGGCGGCCGCGTGCAGGTTGGCGCCGTCGATGAACAGGGCGAGCCGGTCGGTGGGATAAAAAGTCACGGTAAATCCTTGCCAAATATTAAAAATAACGCATTCGATGACGCCGTGGTCGTCGCGCTCGGGTCAAATCTGCGCGGCCACTATCGGTCAAATCGCGACCTGCTGGAAGCGGCCTTGCGGCGGCTCCCGGATGTCGGCCTCGACGTGACGAGGCGCTCTCGCTGGTGGCGATCGGCGGCCTGGCCCGACAGGGCGCACCCTGACTATCTCAACGGCGTCGCCCTTGTCGAGACAAGCCTCCCGCCGCGCGAGGTCCTGGACGCCCTGCTGCGCGTCGAGATGGCGTTCGGCCGCCGGCGCGGCGCGGCCAACGATCCCCGCACCCTCGACCTCGACCTGATCGCCTACGGGCGTGCGATCCTTGAGGAGCCTGGCTTGGCCCTGCCGCACCCGCGCGCCCACCAGCGGCTCTTTGTGGTGGGGCCGCTGGCCGACGTCGCCCCGGATTGGATCCATCCGGAGCTCGGCGCAACGGCGGCCGAACTCGCCGCCGCCGCCGTCATCGGCGCGGACGCCGTTCCGTTGGGCGAGCCCTGACGGCGACTATCCCGGGTGGCTGCGCCGCGTTGCAAAACTGGCCCTTCGCCGCTATGTAGTGAGGTTCATCCCAACCTCCGTGAGACTACATGGCCCGCGTCACCGTCGAAGATTGCGTTCTGAAGGTTCCCAACCGCTTCAACCTCGTGTTGCTCGCCGCCAATCGCGCGCGCGCCATCGCGGCCGGCTCGCCCCTCACCCTCGACCGCGACAACGACAAGAACCCGGTCGTCGCCCTGCGCGAGATCGCCGAGGACATGGTCAACCCCACCGAACTGCGCGAGACGCTGATCGGCAGCCTGCAGCGGGTGGACGAGCATTCGGAAGCCGAGGAGGAGGCCGAAACCCTCGCCCTTCTGGCCGATCCCAGCCATGCGCAAATGAGCGAGCAGGAACTGGTGCGCGCCCTGCAGAGCGATCGCGACGGCGGCCAGGAGGAGCGCTACTGAGCCTTGAGGCCGTCCCAGCCCCGACCTCCTTCGCCACCCCGCTCGCCCCGCCGCCGGAGCCCACTCCGGCCAAGCTGAAGGCGGCGGCGCCGAAATTCCTGCGCCAATATGAACTGATCGACCGCGTCCGCGCCTACGATCCCAGCGCCGACGAGGCGCTTCTGAATCGCGCCTACGTCTACGCCGTGCGCATGCACGGCTCGCAGAAGCGGGCGTCCGGCGATCCCTATTTCGCCCACCCGATCGAGGTGGCGGGCATCCTCACCGACTACCGCCTCGACACGGCGACCATCGTCACCGCCCTGCTGCACGATGTGATCGAGGACACCGATGTCACCCGCGCCGATATTGATCGCCTGTTCGGCGACGAGGTCGGCGAACTCGTCGAAGGCGTCACCAAGCTCTCCCGCCTGGAGGCCACCGCCGACTACAAGAAGCAGGCCGAAAACCTGCGCAAGTTCATCCTGGCGGTCTCCAAGGACGTCCGTGTGCTGCTGGTCAAGCTCGCCGACCGGCTGCACAACATGCGCACCCTGCACTTCATCAAGAATGCGGCCAAGCGCGAGCGGATCGCCCGCGAGACCCTCGATATCTACGCCCCCCTGGCCCGCTCGATCGGTTGCCACAAGATCTGTTCCGAGCTCGAGGAGCTGGCCTTCGCTCACCTCAACCCCAAGGCGCGGGATGCGATCATCCGGCGCCTCGACGTGTTGCGGGCCGGGCAGGGACGGGCGGTGGCTTTGGCCAGCGAAGAGATCGCCAAGCAGCTGAACGACGCGGGCGTGACTTGCCGGGTCGTCGGGCGGGAGAAGAACGCCTATTCGATCTGGCGCAAGCTCCAGCGGAAATCCATTGGATTCGCTCAACTATCCGACATCTATGCGTTCCGGGTGATCGTCGGTGACGAGGACGACTGCTACCGCGCCCTGGGCGTCATCCACCGCGCCTGGCCGTGCGTCCCCGAGCGGTTCAAGGACTTCATTTCGACGCCCAAGCGCAACAACTACCGCTCGATCCACACCACCGTGGTGGCGCCGCGGGCGATGCGCATCGAGTTGCAGATCCGCACCGAGGCCATGGACCGCGTGGCCGAGGAGGGCGTCGCCGCCCACTGGCGCTACAAGAACGAGACCTACGCCTTCGACCCGGAGTCCGCCGCCGCGGCCGGGGGACGCGATCCCCTGGTCAACATCCGCCAGCTGGTCCAGGTGCTCGAGCAGGGGGGCGACGCCGAGGATCTGCTGGACCATGCCAAGCTCGAGGTGTTCCTCGATCAGGTCTTCGTCTTCACGCCCAAGGGCCAGTTGATAAGCCTGCCGACCGGGGCGATGCCCCTCGATTTCGCCTACGCCGTGCACACCGACGTGGGCGACACCTGCCTGGGCGTGAAGATCAACGGCGAGCTGCGTCCGCTACGCACGGTGCTCGCCAACGGCGATGTGGTGGAGGTGGTCAGGGGCCCGAAGCCCTCGACGCCCGAGGACTGGATGAGCCTCACCGTCACCGGCCGCGCGCGTTCGGCGATCCGCCGCCATATGCGCCAGTCGGAGCGCGAGGAGTTCCAGCGGCTCGGCAAGGCGGCGCTGGAGCAGACCTTCGCCCGGGCCGGCAAGACGCTCTCCGAGGTCTCCCTGCGCCCCGCTCTGGACCGGTTCGCGGCCGCGTCGGAGGCCGAGGTGTTCCAGGCCGTCGGGCGGGGGCGGATCTCGCCGACGCAGGTGCTGGAAGTGGTGTTTCCCGGCCTGGCGGAGACGGCCAAGGCGGCCGCGACGGCGCGCGTGCGGATCGAAGATCGCTTCGCTTCGCTCTACGTCAAGGGCGGCGGCCTGGAGCCCGGCGCCCTCCTGCGCTTCGACCCATGCTGCAACCCGCTTCCCGGCGATCGGATCGTCGGCATCACGGAGGAGGGCGGCGCCGTGGCCGTCCACACCATCGACTGCGCCCAGCTGGCCGAATACGAGGATCGCGAAGAGCTGTGGCGGGACCTGCAGTGGACGCCCGAGGCGGAGCGCAACACCCTCTCCGACGCCCGCCTGAACGCCACCATCCGCGACGCGCCCGGCGTGATGGGCCAAGCCTGCACGATCATCGGCGAGGCCGGCGGCAACATCATCGGGGTCAACATGCGCCACCGCCATTCGGACTTCTTCGACGTCGATTTCGACATCGAGGTGAAGGACGCCCGCCACCTGACCCACATCGCCGCGGCGCTGCGCGCCTGCCCGAGCATCGAGACCGTCGACCGGGCCCGGGGCTGACATGAGCCCGGACATGAACGGTGGCGTGAACAGGGATATTCCCGGCGGCGGGACCGGTGTAATCAGCCGCGCCATGAGCCCGCCACCCAAGCTCCTGCGCCTCGGCGTCAACATCGACCACGTCGCGACCATCCGCAACGCGCGCGGCGAAGCCTATCCGGATCCGGCCCGGGCCGCCGATCTGGCCATGCAGGCCGGGGCCGACGGCATCACGGCCCACCTGCGCGAGGACCGCCGCCACATCTCCGACGCCGACATCGACGCGCTCGCCGCCACCTGCCGCAAGCGCGGCCGCCCGCTCAACTTCGAGATGGCCGTCACCGTCGAGATGGAGGCCATCGCGCTCGCCCACCTGCCGCACGCCGCCTGCCTGGTGCCCGAGCGGCGCGAGGAGGTGACCACCGAGGGCGGTCTCGACGTGGTCGGCGGCCACAATCGCATCGCGCCGTTGGTGGCAAAGCTCGTTGATGCGGGACTCCGCGTCTCCTGCTTCATCGACGCGGACCTGAGCCAGGTCGCCGCCGCCAGGTCGGTCGGCGCCCAGGTCGTCGAGCTGCACACCGGCGCCTATTGCCAGGCGGTGCGCGAACGGCTGCCGCAGGCCGCCGCCCTGCTGCAGAACCTCAAGGCCGCCGCCAGCGAGGCCCACCGCCTGGGGCTGGAGGTCCACGCCGGCCACGGCATCGACTACGAGACCGTGAAGCCCGTCGCCGCCATTCCCGAGCTCATGGAGCTCAACATCGGCCACTTCCTGATCGGCGAGGCGATCTTCATCGGGCTTGGCCCCGCCATCCAGCGCATGCGCGCCCTGATGGATGAAGCCCGCGCCACGAGAGCGGCGTGATCGTCGGCCTGGGGTCGGACCTCTCCGACATCCGCCGGATCGAGAAGACCCTGGAGCGGCACGGCGAGCGCTTCACCAACCGCATCTTCACCGAGCTCGAGCGCACCCGCTCCGACCGCAAGGCCGACCGCGCCGCCTCCTACGCCAAGCGTTTCGCCGCCAAGGAGGCCTGCGCCAAGGCGCTCGGCACCGGCATGCGCCGCGGTGTTTTCTGGCGCGACATGGGGGTCGTCAACCTGCGCTCCGGCCAGCCGACCATGGCGCTGACCGGCGGCGCCCACGCCCGCCTCCTGGAGCTCATGCCCCCCGGCCACCGCCCGGTCGTCCACCTCTCGCTGACCGACGACCATCCCTACGCCCAGGCCTTCGTGATCATCGAGGCCTTGCCGGAATAGAAGGCGTCCACGAACCACACGAACCACACGAACCAGAGGCCGCGAAGCGGCGCCTTCCTATTCCGACACGAAGGTCACGAAGGGCACGAAGACCACAAGGGAGCCTGGTCAGGTCGCGGCGCTGGCGCAGGCAGAGTGTCTTCGTGTCCTTCGTGGTCTTCGTGTTCAATGACTGAGCCTCCGCTGCCGCGGAGGCTCGGAAGCCCTCACCCGTTCGTGGGGTTTGCAACGCTGTCCGGACAACTTCTCCCCGGCACAAACCTTGCTCGCGGCGTGGCATCCGCGTAGCAACGGCCCGTTCCGCGACAGCGGTCCACAAGGCCGATCCCCCAAGGACTCTAGATGAACGATACCGCCAAGGCTTCCGCGCCTCCCGAGCAATCCGGCGCGATGGCCGAACTCGTCGAGATCGTGAAGACGATTGTCTACGCCCTCTTGATCGCGCTGTTCCTGCGGGTGCTGTTCTTCCAGCCCTACACGATCCCCTCGGCCTCGATGGAGCCCAATCTCTACGAGGGCGACTACATCATCGTGTCCAAGTGGACCTACGGCTATTCGAAGTTCTCCATTCCCTTCGCGCCGCCGCTGTTCTCCGGCCGGATCGCCGAGCAGGCCGCGCACCGCGGCGACATCGTGGTCTTCGCCCTGCCGCACGACCCGCACGTCGACTACATCAAGCGCATCATCGGCATCCCGGGCGACCGCATCCAGATGAAGCAGGGCCTGCTCTATCTGAACGGCGTGCAGGTGCCCCGCGTGAAGAAGGGGACCTTCCGCGAGGACAGCGGCTATGGCTTCATGCACGACGTCACCCGCTACCAGGAGACGCTTCCCGGCGGGAAGACCTACATGACCAACGACTTCGGCCCCGACGGCGACCTCGACAACACCGACGTCTTCGTCGTGCCTGAGCACCACTATTTCATGATGGGCGACAACCGCGACAACTCCTCCGACAGCCGGGTCTCGCCCGAGGCCGGCGGCGTGGGCTACGTCCCGGCGGAAAACCTGGAAGGCAAGGCGCGGATCATCCTGCTCTCCTGGTCGAAGGGCGCCTCGATCTTCAAGCCGTGGACCTGGGTTCTGAACCTCCAGCCCCATCGGTTCTTCAACTTGCTGCAATGAACACGCCCCTCTCATGAACACGAGAGTCGCGGCGATCGCTGAGCTGGAGCGCCGCATCGGTCACAGCTTCGCCGACCGCGAGCTTCTGGAACGCGCGCTGACGCACGGCAGCGTCACCAAGGGCTCGCCCAAGATCGCCGACTACCAGCGGCTGGAATTCCTCGGCGACCGGGTGCTGAACCTGGTCGTCGCCGAACAGCTCATGCGTCTGCAGCCCGAGGCCACCGAGGGCGCGCTGTCGAAGCTGATGAACCAACTGGTCAACTACCGCGCCTGCGCCGACGCCGCGCGCCGCGCGGGCCTGCGCGATGCGCTGCGCGTCGACGCCAGCGCCACCAAGATCGGCGCCCGGGACAACGAGCGCGTGCTGGGCGACGCCTGCGAGGCCCTGATCGCCGCCCTCTACCTCGACGCCGGCTTTCCCGCCGCGCGGGACTTCATCCTGGCCTTCTGGGCCGATCTGTTTCTCCACCTCGATGCGCCGACCAAGGACCCCAAGACGATGTTGCAGGAATGGGCCATGGCCCGCGGCCTTCCGCTCCCCGAGTACCGGGTGATCAAGCAGGAAGGTTCGGCGCATGAGCCGGTCTTCACCATCCAGGTCGGCTTGCCGGGCCTGGAGGCGATGACCGCCGTCGCCGGCTCCAAGCGCGAGGCCGAGCGTCTCGCCGCCGACGCCATGCTGACCGCTCACGCGGGGCCGATGTCATGACCAAAGCCGGTTTCGCCGCCATCATCGGCGCGCCCAATGCGGGCAAGTCGACGCTCACCAACCGCCTGGTTGGCGCCAAGGTCTCCATCGTCACGCAAAAGGTCCAGACGACCCGCTTCCCGGTGCGCGGCGTCGCCATGGCCGGCGACGCCCAGATCGTGCTCGTCGACACGCCCGGGATCTTCCAGCCCCGCCGCCGGCTCGACCGCGCCATGATCCGCGCCGCCTGGGGCGGCGCCCAGGACGCCGACGTCATCGTCCATCTGGTCGACAGCCAAGCCGAACTCGCCGCCGAGGGCCCTGGCGGCAAGGCCGCCGACCGCAAGGCCGCCATCGACGTGGAATCCATCGTCGAGGGCCTGAAGGCTGCCGGCAAGACCGCGATCCTGGCGCTCAACAAGATCGACGGCATGAAGCGCGAGACCCTGCTGGCCTTGTCGAAAAAGCTTTTCGATACGGGCGTCTACAGCGAGGTCTTCATGATCTCCGCCGCCGACGGCAATGGCGTCGACGACCTCCTGAAGCGGCTCGCCGAGCTGATGAAGGAAGGCCCCTGGTTCTATCCGGCCGAACAGACCGCCGACATTCCGGCCCGCCTGCTCGCCGCCGAGATCACCCGCGAAAAGCTCTACCTGCGGGTCCATGAGGAGCTGCCCTACGCCGCGGCCGTCGAGACCACCGCCTTCGAGGAGCGCAAGGACGGCTCCGCGCGTATCGAGCAGACCATCTATGTGGAACGCGAAAGCCAGCGCCCGATCATCCTGGGCAAGGGCGGCCAGACCTTGAAATGGATCGGCCAGAAGGCGCGCGAGGAACTGTGCGAACTCCTCGACCGCCCGGTCCACCTGTTCATCCACGTCAAGGTCGACGAACGCTGGGCCGACAAGCGGGAGTTCTACGGCGACGTGGGCCTGGATTTCGACGCCTAGGGCGCCGGCCTCAGCGGCTGGTCACATAAACCGGAGTCTGCGCCCAGGCGGGGTCGCCGACGACCGTGAGCTGGGCGAACAGCCGCCGCAGGGGGAACATCAACTGATGGCCGGCGACGCCCGACACCCCGCCGAACGCCTTGACCACCGCGTCGGCCAGGTGCGCGTGGCGCCCGGGCGCGAACCGCTGCGCCGCCTCGAGTCCAAACGCCAACAGCATCATCAGCGCCGTGGCGGCCAGGGCGCGTCGGCCGGCCGCGCGCGAGACCGCGACGCCCAGCACCGCGTAGGCGGCGAGCCGCTCGATGTTGGCGCTGGCGATGTGCGGCCGAAGCCCGATCGGGCAGAGGGTGACAAAGGCGATGGCGGCCACGCCGAGCACGGCGGCGGCGATCACCGTCTTGGAAGGTTTCGCGCGGCGGCGGTTTCGCCCGGCATAGGGTGGCGTGCTGGTCATCGGCTGTTCTGCCCGTCCTGTCTGCCGCGACCCTCGCACGGCAGAGCTTAAGACCCGGTTCCGATCCGCGCGGATTTTCAGCTCTCGGGCGGGTCCTGATCCGACGACGGCGGTTGGCGCGGCGCGGCGCGGCCGCGGATCAGCACGCGCAGGCCCGCGATCAGCAGCGAGGCCAGCAGCACCACGACCCAGGTCATCGGGTCGCTGAGGGAAAGATGGTCGAGTATCGCTCCGACTCCTCAAGCTCTGGGCGCAAGGTGTCGCGCCGGGCGGGGCCCGTCAAACCCGCCGTTGCCGCTTGACACGTCCGCCCTTAGTGTTCTCTATATGTTCTCATCTCCCCCGCGAAGCGGCGGGAGGGGGACCGCCCGCCGAAGAGCGGGTGGTGGAGGGGGCGAGCCGCCGCAAAGCCTTGCGAAACACACTCATCACTAAGCGCGCCCGCGCCTTGCGCAAGACCATGAGCGAGCCCGAGGTCATGCTCTGGCAGCGATTGCGCGGGCGCGGACCCGATAAGCCGACCTTTCGGCGGCAACATCCCTTCGGCAAGATCATCGTCGACTTCTATTGCCCGGCGGCTCGGCTGGCGGTGGAGGTGGATGGCGCGACCCATTGGGACGATGAAGCGCGTGCCAAGGACGAAGCGCGCGACCGCTGGCTGATGAAGCAGGGCGTTCACGTGCACCGGGTCCCGGCGGGGGCGCGTGTACCGCGAACTCGGGTCGGTGACTGATGCGATCCTGGTGCAGGCCGAGGCGCTGATCGAGGCGGGGAGGCCGTGTGCGCGGCTCGCCCCCTCCACCATCCGCTCTTCGGCGGATGGTCCCCCTCCCGCCATCGCTGCCGCGATGGGGGAGGTGCGCTCTTGTGCTACCTACGACCCGATGGAATTCGAAGACGACGCCTTCGTGCTCTCGGCCCGCGCCTTCGGGGAGTCTGGCGCGATCGTCGAGCTGCTGACCGCGCGGCACGGCAAGTACGCCGCCCACGTGGCCGGCGGCGCGTCGCGCAAGATGAAGCCGTTCCTGCAGGCCGGCGCCCAGGTGCTGGTCCGCTACCGCGCCCGGGTCTCCGACCAGTTGGGCGCCGCCAGCCTTGAGCCGGTGGGCGAGGGGCCCTCGGCCCTGTTCGACGACGCCCTGGCGCTGGCCGGCCTCGCCGCCGCCGCCGCGGTGGCGGCAGGCGCGCTTCCGGAGCGCGAGCCGCATCCGGGCGCCTATCTGGCCTTCGAGGCGCTTAGCCAGGCGCTGGCCGCCACCGACTACTGGCCGGCCGTCTTCGTCCGCTTCGAGGCGGGCCTGCTGCAGGAGCTGGGCTTCGGTCTCGACCTCTCCAAGTGCGCCGCCACCGGAGTCACCGACGACCTCATCTACGTCAGCCCCAAGACCGGCCGCGCCGTCTCTCGCGCCGCCGGCGAGCCCTATCACGAGCGGATGCTGGCGCTGCCGCCCTTCCTGCTCTCCAGCCAGTCGCGGCTGGAGGCGGGCGACGTCGGCGCGGGCCTGGCCTTGACCGCCCACTTCCTCGAACAGTTCATCTTCAATCCGATCAACCGTCCCTTGCCGCCCGCGCGGCTTTGGCTGGTCGACCGGCTGAACGAGGCGGGCCGGCTCTGACGGCGCGCGAATCGGCGGGCCCGGCGCTAAGGTCGCCCCTGGCCTGGGTGATCGCCGCCCCTTAGGAGCCGCCGGTCCGATGCCCTATTCCGCCCCGGTCTTCGATCAACATGTCGCCGCGCTGATCGCGCGCATGAAGCCGGCCTCGGTTCTCGATATCGGGCCGGGCGCCGGCAAGTACGGCCGGATGATCAAGGCGCTGCGGGAGGGCGGCGCGGAGATCGGCTCGCTCACCGCCGTCGAGATCGACGCCAGCTACGTCGAGCGGTTCAAGCTCGGCGAGGTCTATGACGACATCCAACTCGCCGACGCGTCGGCCATGCCCGATGTCGATCCCGACGGGCATTGGGACCTGGTGATCCTGGGCGATGTGCTGGAGCATTTCCGCAAGTCGCGCGGCGCGGACCTGATCGACTATCTCTACTACAGGACGAAATACATCATCGTCGTGGTGCCGATCGATTTCATCCAGGGGGCCTGGGAGGGGCATCACGCCGAGGCCCATATCTCCACCTGGTATGCGAGCGATTTCAGCCGCTACAAGGCGGCCACGGTCAGCTGGGCCGCGCCCGAGGGCGGCGAGGTTCAGATGGTGATGATCAACGGCCTGCGCGCCGATCCCGCCTCCGACTTCATCCTCGCCCGGGACCTGCCGTCGTCGGGGATCTTCAGCGCCCCGTGACCGCGGCCGGCGCGGCCTTGCCGGGCCGAGGACCGGAGCGCGGCGGGGCGGTCTTGGCCGCGGCGACGCCCGCCGCCTTGAGGAACGGGTCGACGGCGGCCTGGCGGTCGGCGGCGAAGATCTCCTCGGAGCGGGCGGCGAGCGTGCTGGTCAGGTTCGCCTCCGCCAGCACGGCCAGCCGGAAATCCCCCGGCGCGGCCAGCGGCGCCTCGCCCTCGGCCTTGTCCGGCAGCGGCGCGATCTCCGGCTGCGTGCAGGCCAGGGCGCCGGTCAGCGAGCGGACGCAATATTCCCGCTCCAGGAAGGCGGCCAGTTTCCAGCGATAGCTGTCGGGACCGCCGGCGGCCGGCCGGACCTGGGTCACCGCGGCGTTCACGAACAGCGCCCGGCGCACGGTCATCTCCTCGCGCCGCCCGGCCTTCATCAGGCTCAAGGGCAGGTCGAGATTGGCGGCGCTCGTGGTGTGCTCGCTGCGCGTGACCACCACCTCGGCGGCGGGCGGCGCGGCGGGCGGGGCGTCGGCCTGGATCACTGCGGGCCTGGATCGCGCAGCGCGTCCAGCCGCGCCTTGGCCGCCGGGTCGGTCGGCAGCGCAAAGCGGATCGGGATATTGATCCGCCCGCCGGCGGTCGGCACGCCATCGACCGTCTGCGGTCGCATGCGGAACAGCGTCGCCAGCTGCAGCGTCGCCTGGCGGAAGTCCTCACGGATCGCGTCGGGCAGGCCGAAGGTCTCGGCCCCGGTGGCCACGCAGTCCGTCAGCCGCCCGTCCCGGTCCACGCCGCAGGACAGGGCCGTCCAGGTCTCGAAGTGGCCCTTCACCGCTTCGGCCGGGTAGAAGCGCGCCATGTCGGCGCCGGTCGGCTTGTCGAACCAGTCCGGCTTGACGATGCGCGGGGCCGCGGCGACGGGCGGGGCCTGCTCAGCCGCGACGTAGCTCACCGGCGTTCGCAGCGGCTGGGCGCTGGGCGCAGGGGCCGGCGCGGCCGCCGGCGTCGGTTTGGCGGCGCCCTCATGCACCGGCATCGGCGGCAGGGGCGGCATCGGCCGGTCGGGGTCGCCGCGGCGCCCTGGCGTGGCGTCGGGCGTGAACACCACCGGGAAGACGGTGTGGCCCTCCCGCGGGTTCGGCGTCGGCGGGATCCGCGCCTGGTAGTAGCGGCTGAGGTCCACGGCGGCCTGGCCGAACGCCGCCTTCAACCGCTCGTCCGCCGCGCCGCTGGTCGCGCCCGTGACCACCGTGTCCACCGCCGCGCAGGCCTTCAGCCGGCCCTGCACGGTCACCGCGCAGCTGATCCGCACCTCGGCGCTCGCGCCGGCCTTGAGCGCCGCGGCCGGGTAGGCGCGCAGGATGTCCGCGTGGCTCGGCAGGGCCAGCCAGATCGAGGTCCGAACGATCGTGCAACCTTCGCCGCGCGCCTCGCGCGCCGGGTCGCAGCTGTACTCCGGGTGTGCGGCGGCGAAGACGTCGGCCGCCGCGCGTTCCGGCGCGCCGGGGCCCGGCTGGGCGGCCCAGGCGAGGCCGCCGGCGCCCAGCGTCGCGACGCCGGCGAGGGCGAGGCCGGTCCAGCGCCGCGACGCCGCAGGCAAGGGAGACTTCAGCATGGCGATCCTCTCCTTCAAGGGATGGCCCGGGCCCGACGGCCAGTGGCAGCCGAGCGGCAGGGACCGCGTCGCGATCTGGGTCTTGAGCAGCAGCTCGGCGTAGGCGCGCCGCGCCTGCGGAAAGCGCCCGATCACCGTGGCGTCGCAGGCCAGCTCCTGGTCGATGCGCAGCACGCGCACGGCCACATGGACCAGCGGGTTGAACCAAGCCACGCACTGCAGGGCGCAGGCCACAGCATTGACCCCCGCGTCGCCGCCCGCCAGGTGCGCGCGCTCGTGCGCCAGGATCAGGTCGCGCTCGGCCGGCGCGAAGCGGGCCTCGAAGTCGGCGGGCGCCACGATGCGGGGGCGGAACACGCCGACCACGGCCGGGCCGACGTCGGGGCCTTGCGCCCAGAACAGACGCGGCGTGTCTGACGCGGTCAGCCGGCCCATGGCGCGGGTGAAACGGGCCTGGCGCCGCAGCACCAGGGCGGCCGCCGCAAGCGCGCCGGCCAGCCAGAGGCCGAAGACCAGAGTGGCCGCGTCGGGCGTGCTGGCCCGCGCCGCCGCCGGGGCCTCGACGGTGAAGGCTTCCGCCATGCCCGCCGCCGCAGTCTCGGCGCGGGCGACCATCGGACCGATCGGGGTGGCGATCTGCGGGTGGGGCGCCAGCACCGCCGCGGCGGCCGCCAGCGGGGCCAGCCACAGCAGATAGGCCGCGCGCGCCCCGAACCGCAGCCGCACGATCCGCCGCACCGCGAGCACGAACAGCACCGCCGCGCCCGCCGCCAGGTTGGCCTTGAGCAGGCCCAGCAGGATCGCCGCGATCATGGCTCGAACCCCTCGATCAGCTTCTTCAGCGCGGCGATGTCCTCAGGGGTCAGCGCGCCCGTCTCGGAAAAATGGCTGACCAGCGGCGCCAGCCGGCCGTCGAACAATCGGTCCAGCAACCCCTGGCTCTCGGCGCCCACATAGTCGGCGCGCGCGATCAGCGGCCGGTAGAGATAGCGCCGACCGTCCCGCGTCGCGGCCACGGCGTGCTTTTTCAGCAGGCGATTGATCAGGGTCTTCACCGTCGCCTCGGTCCAGCCCTGCGGCCCAGCCACCTCGGCGGATATCTCCTCGGCGGCCAGCGGGGCCTTGGCCCACAGCGCCTCCATGACCACGCTCTCTGCGCCGCTGATCTTCATGGACGTTTACACCCGTAATCGACACCTATTGATTACGCCCGTAATCGTCAGTGTCAAGGGCGTGCGGAAGAAGAAGGAGCCACGGACGGACACAGACGCGCACGGACCTGTCCTGCCGCTTGAGAGGCCGAAGGCCATCTTCCGAGAGGCTCTGCTTAGGATCAGAAGGCGAACTGCGCTCGCCAAGGGCAAGGCGCGTCCGTGTGCGTCTGCGTCCGTCCGTGGTGCAAATTCTTCTCCGCGCCGCAGCGACGCCGCCCCCGCCGCCCTCTAGTGTCGAACCCACAAACCCTGCCTGATTCTGACAGACCTCATGACCGACACCACCCTCACGCCGCCCGGCGCCCCCGGCGACCGGATCATCGACGAGCCGCTCTCCGAGGCGCTCTCCCGCCGCTATCTGGCCTATGCGCTCAGCGTCATCACCGACCGGGCGCTGCCCGACGTGCGCGATGGGCTGAAGCCCGTGCAGCGCCGCGTGCTCTACGCCATGCGCGAGATGCGGCTGAACCCCGACGCGGCCGCCCGCAAATGCGCCAAGGTGGTCGGCGAGGTGATGGGCGGCTATCACCCGCACGGCGACCAGTCGATCTACGACACCCTGGTCCGCATGGCCCAGGACTTCGCCCAGCGCTATCCGCTGGTCGACGGGCAGGGGAACTTCGGCAACATCGACGGCGATAACCCCGCCGCCATGCGCTACACCGAGGCCAAGCTCACCGCCGCCGCCACGCTGCTGCTGGACGGCATCGACGAGGACGCCGTCGACTTCAAGCCGACCTACGACGGCCAGGACGAAGAGCCGGTCGTGCTCCCCACCGGCTTCCCCAACCTGCTCGCCAATGGCAGCACCGGCATCGCCGTCGGCATGGCGACCTCCATTCCGCCGCACAACGCCGCCGAGCTGATCGACGCCTGCATCGCGCTCCTCAGCAAACCCAGCGCCACCACCGCCGAGCTGATGGAGCATGTCAAAGGCCCCGACTTCCCGACCGGCGGCGTGATCGTCGAGCCGCACGCCAGCCTGCTGGAAACCTACGAGACCGGCCGCGGCGGCGTGCGCCTGCGCGCGCTCTGGACCAAGGAGATGCTGGGCAACGGGACCTACCAGATTGTCGTCACCCAGGTGCCCTACCAGGTGAAGAAGGCCGACCTGGTCGAGCAGCTCGCCGAACTGATCGAGGCCAAGCGCGTCCCCCTGCTGGGCGACGTCCGCGACGAGAGCGCCGAGGACGTCCGCCTGGTCCTCGAGCCCAAGAGCCGCAACGTCGAGGCCGAGGTGCTGATGGAGAGCCTGTTCAAGCTCTCCGACCTGGAGAACCGCTTCAGCGTCAATCTCAACGTCCTGGACGCGCGGGGCACGCCCGGCGTCATGGGCCTCAAACAGGTGCTGCAGGCCTTCCTCGACCACCGCCGCGAGGTGCTGGTCCGCCGCGCCCGCCATCGCCTGGCCAAGATCGAGGCCCGGCTGCACATCCTCGACGGCCTGATCACCGCCTACCTCAACCTCGACGAGGTGATCCGCATCGTCCGCTACGAAGAGGACCCCAAGGCCCGCCTGATCGAGGCTTTCGACCTCTCCGAACTGCAGGCCGAGGCCATCCTCAACACCCGCCTGCGCCAGCTCGCCCGGCTGGAGGAGATGGAGCTGCGCCGCGAGCACGCCGACCTCGCCGAGGAACGCGACGGCATCGTCGGCATGCTGGCCGACGACCGCGCCCAGTGGAAGCTGGTCGGCGCCGGCCTTCGCCAGGTGAAGGCCGACCTCGGCGATCACCTCAACGCCCGCCGCTCGATCTTCGCCGACGCGCCGGAGGTCGACGCCGACGCGGCCATCGAGGCGATGATCGTGCGCGAGCCGATCACCGTGATCCTCAGCGACCGCGGCTGGATCCGCGCCGCCAAGGGCCGCGTCGACGACCCCTCGGAGCTCAAATTCAAGGAAGGCGACAAGCTGGCCTTCCTGGTCCCGGCCGAGACCACCGACAAGCTCTTGATCTTCGCCTCCGACGGCCGCTTCTTCACGCTGGCCTGCGACAAGCTCCCCGGCGCCCGCGGCCACGGCGAGCCGCTCCGCCTGATGATCGACCTCGACGACCGCGTCGGCATCGTCGACGTCTTCGTCCACAAGCCCGGCGCCAAGCGCATCCTGGCCAGCAAGGAAGGCTACGGCTTCATCCTGCCCGAGGAAGAGGCCATCGCCTTCCGCCGCGCCGGCAAACAGGTCCTCAATCCCGGTCCCAAGGGCGCCCTGGTCAGCCTCCTGCTAGGCGCCGCCGACCAGCTCGCCGTCATCGGCGACAACGGCAAGATTCTGATCTTCCCCACCGCCGAACTCCCCGAAATGCCGAGGGGCAAGGGCGTGAAACTCCAATCCTACCGCGAGGGGGGCTTACGCGACGCAACCGCCTTCCCGGAAGCCGAAGGCGCCGCCTGGATCGACACCGCCGGCCGCACCTTCGCCTGGGCCGAGTGGCGCGAGTGGCTCGGCAAACGCGCCGGCGCCGGCAAGCTCGCCCCCCGCGGCTTCCCGGCGAGCAAGCGGTTCCGGCCGAAGAGCTAGACACCCAACACCGCTCATCCCGGCGAAAGCCGGGACCCAAGCTGCGTTGAAGGGCAGGGTGCAGGGGGCGGCCAACACCCGACCGCCCTATGGGTCCCGGCTTTCGCCGGGATGAGCGGTGAGAAGGGGAGGAGGGCGCCCCACCCGTTCAAATTTGTGCAGTTGCCGCCGCCGCCGTTCCACCCTCCGATGGGTCCGGGACCGGGGGAGCCCTTTCATGACGCCACGCCGCATCGCCGCCGCCGCCGCGTTCGCGCTCGCCGCAACCCTTGCGCTCGCCGCCCCAGCCCAGGCCGGACCCTACCGCGCGCCTCGCACCGCCTATGGCCAGCCGGACCTGCAGGGCCTCTGGACCGCCGTCTCGCTGACCGGGCTGGAGCGCAATTCGCCCAACGACCCGCTCACCTTCGCCACCCCGGCCCAGGAGCGCGCCTACGAGGCCGCCGCCATGGCCGGCCAGGCCAAGGACGAGGCCGGCGGCGTGGGGCAGGGCGTCTCCGAATGGCATCCGGCCCAGCGCATGGCCCGCCTTGACGGAAAACTGCGCACCTCCTGGATCGTCTTCCCCGCCAACGGCCAGCTGCCCTATCGGCCCGAGGCGCTGGCGCGCTACCGCGCGCTCGGCAAGGCGGCGGTGAGCGGCCTGGCCGCCAACCCGGAGGACCGCCCGCCCACCGACCGCTGCCTGCTGGGCGGCTTCGCCTCGTCCACGCCGCCGATGATCAATCCCGCCGTCGCGGGGGGAAAACAGATCGTCCAGACCGCCACCGAGGTCGCCATCCTGTCGGAGATGAACCACGACCTGCGCATCGTGCGCCTGTCCACGCCGGGCCATCCGGCCCGCCATCCGCCGGCCAACGTCCGCGTCTGGCTGGGCGACAGCATCGGCCACTGGGAAGGCGAAACCCTGGTGGTCGAGACCACCAACTTCCACCCGCAGGAGACCTTCCGGGGCCCCGTCTACCTGATCTCGGCCGGCGCCCGCGTCACCGAACACTTCACCCGCACCGCCCCAGGCGAGATCCGCTACGCCTTCGAGGTCGACGACCCCGCCACCTACACCGCCCCCTGGCGCGGCGAGATGCCCCTCCACCCCGACAAGGGCCCGATCTTCGAGTTCGCCTGCCACGAGGGCAACTACTCCATGCCGCTCATGCTGCAGATCGCGCGCGCGGCGGAGAAGGGGCGGTAGGGGCGGCCGGCGCTCTGGTCCCGGCGCAGGTGGGGATTCAAGCCGAGTCCGCCAACACCGAATGACGCACCTGGCTCGGCTAAGCGGTTCAGGCCGAAGGCGTCGTGGCGTCATCTGGGATAAGGTGGCGGCATGAATCAGCCCGCGCTCCACCTCCGCGCCGATCATGGGAATGACCTTGGGACTAAGCTCGACCGCTATCTTGCGGCCTCCCATACCCAGCCGCTGTTCTTGTGTGGCGATGCGAGTGAAGTGCTCAGGTCTGTGCCAAGCAACTCAATCGATTTTTGCATGACCAGTCCGCCCTACTGGGGCCAACGCGACTACGGCGTTGACGGCATTGGCCTCGAGAGCTCTCCCGAAGAGTATATCGACGCCCTCGTCAGGGTGTTCGCGGAAGTCTACCGGATCCTCAAGCCGACGGGTTCTTTCTGGCTGAACTTGGGGGATGCCTATTCAGCAAAAAGTATGATCGGATTGCCGTGGCGTGTCGCCATCAGGATGACTGATCAACTCGGCTTCATAATGCGCAATGACGTGATTTGGCATAAAGTAAAAGGCGGGATGGATCAAAGCAAAGATAAGCTTAGAAATGTCCACGAACATATTTTCCACTTTACGAAGTCACGATCGTATTTCTATGACGCTGACGCGCTTCGAACTAAGCCCCGCGCCTCGAAAGTCGTAAACGGACGGGTTATCTCCGCGACCGGCGTATCAGGCATCAGATATCGCCGTCAGATCGAACTCTCGACGGCGCTCTCACCCGAAGAGAAGACCTGTTCCCTCAGCGCGCTTGAAAACGAGCTCAGACGGGTCGGGGAGGGTGAAATATCAGACTTCCGCATGGTCATTCGCGGCTCGCAACGCGCCACGCACTCAGACGGCGAAGGCGTTTCAGGCCGTGCTCGCGAATTGGTCGAGAAGGGTTTCTATTTCCTGCGCTACCACCCCAACGGCGCCAAGATGAGCGACGTCTGGGAGATCGTGCCTGAAGACACCAAGAGATCGCATCGTCACTTTGCGGCCTACCCCGAGGATCTCTGCAAGCGTCCGATTTCCTGCAGTTGTCCGGTCGGCGGACTGGTGCTCGATCCGTTTTGCGGCACAGGCACGACGATGCGTGTCGCGCATCGCTTGGGGCGCCGCTCGATCGGAATTGATCTTTCCTCTGAGTACCTTGAGTTCGCCGAAGAGCGATGCGCGCTGTGAGTCTGGTCTCGGAATTATTTGGGAGGGCGTCCGATAAACTCGGCGAGGATTGGAACGGTGTTGTGGAGGCGCAGCAATGCCCTTTCCTCGGTCGAAAATGTTGGAAGACCCGGAAGAGCGACCCCAGCACCTCTATTGGCACCTGCACGGTGGCTTACGGTCGTCCACCTGCGCCGGTCATTATCTGTCCGACGCGTCTCATCGAGCGGCGGCAGATATTCACGGACTGCCTCCATCTTTTGACTCTGCATGAGCCGGGCAACGAGCTGCACATCGTTCCGGAGGTGACCATCCCAGGGGGAAGGATCGACTATTTTGTGGTGTCCTCCCGGGACGGACGAGTCCGCGACTTCGTTGGCGTGGAGTTGCAGACGCTGGACACCACCGGAACGGTTTGGCCCGAGCGTCAGCGGCTTTTGCGCGAACTTGGCGTCGCGCGAGGGGATGACGCCGAGGCGTCTCCAAAGCCGTTCGGGATGAACTGGAAGATGACTGCCAAGACTATTCTCGTCCAGATGCATCACAAGATTCAGACATTCGAGCATGTAAACAAAAAGCTGGTGCTCGTTCTCCAGGACCGGCTCCTTGAGTACATGACCAGAGAGTTCAATTTTGGACATCTCAACAACCCCGGATCGATCGGCGATCCGATGCACATGCACGCCTATGGACTTCGACGGAGTCCAGACAACTCGCTGGTTCTAAGGCTCGACGCCCGCCTAAGCACTGACTCCGAAGGGATCAGCACCTGTCTGGGTCTCCAAGCCGAAGCGCGGGTTGAGGTGGAGGCCATCATCCTGGCCCTTCAAGCGAAGATTTCCGCCGCGACGTTGTTCGCCCCCATCTAAGACGAAGTCTGACTCTGTCTATAGACCGTCCAAGACGGGCTGCCCGGACCTGACGCCCAATTTAGCATCCCCGGACGCCACCCATCCTTTGGCCCTCAATGGGCCTCACGCCTCGCTGAGCAGGTCTTCCCAATCCTGTCCGCCGTAGAACAGCCGCAGGATCACCACCCGGTCGTCGCCGCCCGCTCCTCGACCCGCGCCCCCGCCAGGATTCCCGGCAGCGAATAGTTCCCCTCGTGGCAGGCGAACTCGAACATCGCGCCCGGCGCCGGCTTCAGCGCCATCTCGCCGCGCCAGGGCTGGGTGTAGAGCGCCGGGTCGGTGACGGTGAATTCGTAGGTGAGCTCGGCCGGGCCGGTGCGGGTGAAGCGCTCGGTGACCCGGGTGGTGTCGGCGCCCAGCAGGCGGCCGCCGCGCCAATGCTGGCCGGGATGGTTGCCCAGGGTCTCCACCACCAGGGTCGCGCCCTCCCAGTGGCCGACCCCGTCGCCGGTCCACTGCGGCGGCTGGGGCGGGCCCTGCGCCGCCGTCCCCATCCGGATGATCCGCGCCTCGTGGTACTTTTCCGTCAGGATGACCACAGCGGCGGGCGTCTGGACGATCTGGAAGAGGTTGGCGTCGGGGGCGCCGGCCATCGGCGCGCCGGCCGCGGCGCTGCCCAGGCAGCGGGTGGTGACGCCCGTCTCCTCCGGGTTGGCGGCGGGCAGGGCGGGGTCGGTCTTCTCGCGGGCCAGCGCCGCCAGGCCGGCGGGCGTGAAGGGGATTTTGCCGTCCGGCGGGTCGACGATCCAGGACGAGCGGATCTGGCCGCGCACCCGCCCCAGGCCGTCGCCGCGCTCGTTGAACTCCGCCTCCGCCTGGCCCAGCACGTCCTCGGCCTTGGGGGCGGGCATGCCGCGCAGCTTGCGCCGGGGGCCCTCATAGGCTTCCGCCTCGGCCGGCGTCAGCACCAGGGCGTGCAGGTCCGCCGGGCGTTCGAGGTCGGTGTAGGTGCCGAGCGTCCAGGTCCCCTCGAGGTCCGCGGGCGCCACGGGCCGCCCGCGGGGCCGCGCCCCGGCGCCCGCCGCCCAGGCCGCCGCCGCCATTCCGCCCAGCACCGCCCGTCGAAGCACCCCTGCCATGCGGGCAGTTCGGCACGATCCGGGTGCGCCGTCACCTGCACTATTTTGACCGCGCCGCCGCCTCGCGCTCTTCCCGCCGGGCGCCCGCCAGGATGCCGGGCAGCGCATAGTTCCCCTCGTGGCAGGCGTATTCGAAGATCCGCCCGCCGGCGTTCCGGAACTCCATCTCGCCGCGCCAGGCCTGCGTGTACATGGCCGGGTCGGTCACGGTGAATTCGTAGAGCAGCTCGTCCTCGCTCAACCGCGTGAATCGCTCGGTCACCGCTGTGGTCGGGCAGAAGTAGAGGTGCTGGTTGCGGTCGGTCTCGCCGGGCCGGAAGCCGCTGGTTTCCGCCACCAGGGTCGCGCCCTCCCAGTGGCCGACAGCGTCGCCCAGCAGCGAGGGCGCCGGGGCCGGGTTCTGCGGCGCACCCGGCCTGCGCAGCCGCACGATCCGCGCGTCATGATACTTTTCGCTCAGGATCACCACGGCGCTGGGCGTGGTCACGATCTGGACGAGGTTGGAATCCGGCCCGCCGATCATCGGCGCGCCTGCGGCGTAGCTGGCCGCGCAGCGGGTGGGCCCGTTCATCGCCTCGGGATTGGCGGTGTCGGTGTAGAGCGGCGGCCGCTCCAGATGCAGCCGCGCGCGCACCTCGGGCCGCCAGGGGATGCGGCCGTCCGCCGGCTCGACGATCCAGGACGAGCGCAATTCGCCCTTCACCCGCGCAAAGCCCGTCCCGCGGTCGGTGTATTCGTTCTCCCCCTGGCCCACCGGGTCGTCGCTGGCCGGGACCCCGTGCAGCGCCTGGCGCGGGGCCGCCAGCGCCTTGGCGTCGGCGTCGGTGAGCACCAGGTCCGCCACCCCCTTGGGCCGCTCCAGGTCGGTGAAACTGGCCATGCTCCAGACGGCGTCGAGGCCGAGCGGCCTGCGCGCCGCAAGCGCCGTCGCGGCGCCGGCGCTCAGCACCAGCCCGCCCAGCACCGTCCGTCGAAGCACCCCTGCCATGCGGCCAGTTCGGCACGAAAAGGCCGCCGCCGTCACCTGGACTTTTTTGACCGGGCGGGCTCAGGCGGCGCGGGCGAACTCGAACGCCGTGTCGGAGATGCTGGGCGCCGGGGTCTGCGCGCCCTGCGCGGCTTGCGCCATCCGGTCGCGCCGGTCGGCGAGCGCCATCCAGAGCGAGACGCCGCCAAGGCCGATCATGAAGGCGGCGAACATGCTGACGATGTAGACGAGGCCGAGAATGGTGAGGACGGACATGGCAAAGGGCCTTTCTCAGGAGGATTTCACCGATCTCACCGCCTTTCGCCGCGCCGCGCCTTGATCTGGATCAAACCGCCCGCGGCGACGGCGCGTATTGCGGCCGGGCGGGCGAGGCGGCATTTTCCTCGGATGGCTGAGCTTGCCTTTCCTGGCGCGCCCTGCGCCCGCGCGTCCTCCGGGGCCGTGGCCGGCCGCTGCGCCATCTGCGCCGCTCGGCCCTTCAGCATCTGCGCCGCCCTGCCTGACGCCGACCTCGCCCGCCTGGAAGCGCTGGCCGAGACGCTTGCGCTGGCCCGCGGCCAGGTGCTGTTCCGAGAGGGCGATCCGGCGGCGCAGGTCTACAACGTCTCCGCGGGATCGGTCCGCCTGTCGCGCCTGACGCCGGACGGCCGCCGCCAGATCCTTGGCTTCGCCTTCGCCGGCGACTTCCTGGGCCTCGACCGCCGCGCCGAGCACCTGTGCACCGCCGAGGCGCTGGAGGCGGCCACGGTCTGCCGTTTTTCCCGTCCGCGTTTCGAGGCCCTGCTGGCCGAGCGGCGCGACCTGGAACAGGCGCTGGCCGGGCGCGCCGCCGATGCGCTCGCCGCGGCGCAGGGCCAGATGCTGCGTCTGGGCCACAAGACCGCGCTGGAGCGGCTGGCGAGCTTCCTGCTCACCCTGCCGGGCTGCGATCCGGCCCGCCCGTCGGCGCCGGGCCAGGTGCGCCTGCCGATGACGCGCCAGGAGATCGCCGACTATCTGGGCCTGACGCTGGAGACGGTGAGCCGCGGCTTCAGCCGTCTCAAGCGCGACGGCCTGATCCGGCAGGTCTCGCTCGCCGAGGTCGTCGTCGAGCGCCCGGCCGCCTTGCTGGCCGCGGCCGGCGAGGCGGCCTAGGCCGAAAACACCGCCATCGCCGTCAGACGCCGTCAGGAACGCCGTTGGTCGCCGGCGGCGGGGCGCAGGCCCCGGCGCGCGCCTGCACGACGTAGAGCAGGGCGCGGCTGTGGACGAAGCCCATGTGCTCCTGGATCGGCGAGGTGAGCTGGCCGGTGGTCAGGCTGGCGGCTTGGCCGTCGCCCTCGGGCGGCCCCAGGCTCGCGCGGTTCCAGCCGGTGAGCTGGCCGTTGCAGGCGGCGACCACGGCCTCCGCCACCACGTCGGCGCGGTCGCGGGAGGGCGCCAGGCTGTAGGCCCAGCGTCGCGCGCAGTTGTCCACCGGCGCCGAGCCGTCGTCGCCAAGACCCTGGGCCGGTGCGGCGGTGGCGACGGCCGCCTTCTGCCCGAAGTCGGCGCAGATCTTCGAATTGGCCGCCACCGTGTGGGTCTGGCTGCAGGCGGAAAGCGCGGTCAGGGCCAGGCCCGCGGCGAGAACGCGCCGCATGCTAGCGGTACGGCGTTTCAACAGGCCGGCCCTTCTGGTCGTAGTAGGTCGGGCGCGCGGCCGCGTAGCGGGTGTTGGAATGGCGGTAGTAGGCGTGGCGGCTGCGGCCGCATCCGCCCTTGGCGATCTCGTGGCCGAGCACCGCGCCGCCCAGCCCGCCGATGATCGCGCCGCCGCCGCCGCGCGAGATGGAGTTGCCGACCAGCGCGCCGCCGACCGCGCCGATGGCGGTGCCGGTGTTGGCCCGGCCGCGGCAGGAGGCGCTGGCGTCCGTGGCGCCGCCGATCAGCGGCAAGGCGATCAGGGCGGCAAGCGCCGTCATGGTGAGGGTTCTACGCATTTTGTGGCTCGATCTTTCCATTGTCCCGCTAGCCCAACGCGCCAAGACCGAGTCGGGATGCAGACAGATGGCGAGATCGCCCCGGCGAGCCTTGCACGCTCCGCAGACGGATGGGAGAAAAGCGGTTCGGGGAGTGAAACAATGAACAACAAGACGAGTCGCGGTGTCATCGGCCTGAGCGCCGCCCTGGCGCTGGTGCTGAGCGGTCCGCTGGCGGCCTTGGCCCAGACGCCTGCGAAAACGCCGCCGGCCGCGGCCGCCAAGCCTGCCGCAAAGCCGGCGAGCCACCCGTTCGGCTCGGCCGCCGTCGACGGCGCCCGCCTGTTGGCCGCCGACAGCGAGCCGGGCAGCTGGCTGGCCGCGGGCCGCACCTATTCGGAGCAGCGCTACAGCCCGCTGACCGGCATCGACAAGGCCAATGTCGGCAAGCTGGGCCTCGCCTGGTACGCCGACGTCGACACCGAGCGCGGCCAGGAATCGACGCCGGTGGTGGTCGACGGCGCGCTCTATTTCACCACCGCCTGGTCCAAGGTCTTCGCCTACGACGCCAAGACCGGCAAGCAGCTCTGGGCGTTCGATCCCAAGGTCGATCCGACCAACGGCGCCATCGCCTGCTGCGACGTGGTTAACCGCGGCGTCGCGGCCTGGAAGGGCAAGCTCTATCTGGGCGCGCTCGACGGCCGGCTGATCGCCATCGACGCCAAGACCGGCCAGAAGGCCTGGGAGGTGCAGACCACCGACCTCAAGCAGCCCTACACCATCACCCAGGCGCCCAGGGTGGTGAAAGGCCTGGTGATCATCGGCAACGGCGGGGCGGAATACACCTGCCGCGGCTACGTCTCGGCCTATGACGCGGCCACCGGCAAGCTGAAGTGGCGCTTTTACACCGTGCCCGGCAAGCCCGGCGACCCGACCAACACGCCGGAGCTCAAGAAGGCGCTGGCCGGCTGGGACGGCGATTTCTGGAAATACGGCGGCGGCGCCACGGCCTGGGACACCATCCTCTACGATCCCAAGACCGACCTGATCTACTTCGGCACCGGCAACGGCCTCTCCTGGAGCCAGGAAGTCCGCAGCCCCAAGGGCGGCGACAACCTGTTCGTCTCCTCGGTGATCGCGGTCCACGCCTCGACCGGCAAATACGCCTGGCATTTCCAGGAAGTGCCGGGCGACGAGTGGGACTACGACGTCACCAACCCGCTGATGACCGCCGACCTGAAGATCAAGGGCGTGCAGCGGCACGTGCTGATGCAGGCCCCCAAGACCGGCTTCTTCTACGTCTGGGACGCGGCGACGGGTAAGCTGATCAGCGCGGACAAATATGCGCCGCTGAACTGGGCCTCGAAGATCGACCTCAAGACCGGCCGGCCGGTGGAGAACCCCGACGCCCGCTACAGCGACACCAAGGCCGCCATCGTCCAGCCCGCGCCGCTGGGCGCCCACAACTGGCACCCGATGGCCTACAGCCCCAAGACCGGCCTGGTCTACATCCCGGTCACCGAGAGCTCGACGGGCTTCATGAGCGCCGACCCCAAGACCTTCCAGGTCAAGGACCGGGTCTACAACACCGCCACCGTCTCGTTCTCCGACAAGATCACCGAGCTCTACGGAAAGCCCGGCGCGCCGCAGCGCGGCAATATCAGGAGCTACCTGGAGGCCTACGATCCGGTGGTCCAGAAGATCGTCTGGAAGGCCCCGGACAAGGACTACGGCGCGCACGGCGCCATGACGACGGCGTCCAACCTGGTGTTCTCCGGCGACTGGAGCGGCCGCTTCAACGCCTTCGACGCCAGGACCGGCGAGAAGCTGTGGTCGGCGCCGACCCAGGCCGACGTGGTGGCTGCACCCTCGACCTATGTGATCGGCGGCGAGCAGTACGTGGCCCTGCTGGTCGGGGCGCGCGGCCTGCCGCCCGGCCAGATCCGCACCAGCGCCACCAGCGCCAACAACTCGCGGCTGCTGGTCTTCAAGCTGAACGCCAACGCGACCCTGCCGCAGACGGGCATCGCCGGCGCCGTGGCCGGCAAGGTGCTCGACCCGCCGCTGCTGACCGGCACCAACGAGCAGGTGATCGATGGCGAAGGCGCCTACGGCCGGTTCTGCTCGGGCTGTCACGGCGCGGGCGGCGTGGCCGACAAGTCGATCCCCGACCTGCGCTACTCGCCGGCGCTGCGCAATCTGCGCAACTGGAACTCGATCGTCATCGACGGCGAGCGCGCCAGCAAGGGCATGGTCAGCTTCAAGACCGTGCTGGCCGAGGGTCAGGCCGAGGCGATCTACCACTACATCGTCAGCCAGGCGAACAAGGCCAAGGCCGAGCAGTCTGCCAAGCGGTAAAGAGACGGCTCGGCTGCCGGATCAGACCGCCAGGCGGTAGCCGTCGCCGTCGCCGACCACATGGCCGGCGGTCGGCGCGGCGAAATGGGTGCCGATGACCAGGACCTGTGAACCGGCCAGGTCCGCGAACATCCGTTGGCGCGTGGCGGTGGAGGCGGCCTCGTCATAGTCGGCGAGGCTCGCCCAGTCGGGCCGCGCCAGCTGGCAGGGATGGTGGATGAAGTCGCCGGTGATCAGCGCTTCGGCGCCCTGCGAGCGGATGCGCACGCTGACATGGCCGGGCGTGTGCCCCAGCGTCGGCTCGAAGGCGACCTCCGGGCAGATGGCGTGGTCGGTCTCCACCAGGTCGACGAGGCCCGCCTCCCAGACCGGCCTGACGCTGTCGTGGAAGGGCGAGCGCTCCGGCGCTTCATTGCCTTCTTCCTCGGCGCGCCAGTACTCGTATTCGGCGCGGCCCAGCAGGTAGCGGGCGTTGGGGAAGGTCGGCACCCAGGCGCCGTCCACCAGCATGGTGTTCCAGCCCACGTGGTCGACGTGCAGATGGGTGCAGAGCACAACGTCGATGCTCTCGCGCGGGAAGCCGGCGGCGGCCAGGTCGGCCAGGAACGTCGTCTGCAGGCCGCTCCAGGTGGGGATGTCGCGCTGCTTGTCGTTGCCGATGCAGGTGTCGACAATGATCCGCTTGCTGGGCGTCTCGACCACCAGGGCGTGGATGCTCATCCGCAGACGACCGGTCTCGTCGGCGAAGTGCGGCGCGAGCCAGGGGATGGTCCGGATCACCTCCGGCGTCGCCTGCGGCAGGATGAACCGCGTGCCGCCGGTCGCCTCCAGCTCCAGGATGCGGGTGATCTTCACGTCGCCGACCTGCCAGCTCAGCATCCCTCAGTTTCCTTCCAAAGGCCGGTCTGACGCCGGGCGCCGCCAGTTTGCCGCTCAGCGCATGCGCCTGACAACGCCGGTCCTGTTGCGGCGGTGAAACTGAAGCGCCCTTGCGCCGCGCGGCGGACGCCCGCAAGCTTCCGCCACAATTCAAAGGGGGGACTTCCACCATGCATCGTCGCGCCTATTTCGCCGCGGCTCTCGGCGCCGCTCTGCTGGCCTCGACCGTCCAGCCGGCCTTCGCCGCGGACGCCGCCGCCAAGCCGGCCGCGGTCAAAACCGCGGCCCGCGATCTTTCGGCCACCACCACGCCGGAGGCCGTCGGCTTCGACGCCCAGCGCCTGAAGCTGATGGACGACTACATGGCCAAGACGGTGGCCGACGGCCGCGTCGCCGGCATGACCACGCTGCTCGCCCGCCACGGCAAGGTGGTGGAGTTCAAGACCTACGGAAAGACCAGCCTCGCCACCGGCCAGGCCATGCCGAAGGACGAGATCTTCCGCATCTATTCGATGTCCAAGCCGCTGACCGGCACGGCGATGATGATCCTGTTCGAGCAGGGCAAGTGGCGCCTGGACGATCCGGTCACCCGCTATGTGCCGGAGTTCAAGAACCTCAAGGTGATGGTCGAGGCCGACAAGGACGGCAAGATCACCAAGGTCGAGGACATGAAGCGTCCGCCGACCATGCGCGAGATCATGAGCCACACCGCCGGCTTCGGTTACGGCCTGGGCGACCGCCACCCGGTCGACAAGCTCTACCGCGAGAAGAAGGTTTTGGGCGCCAACGGCCTGCAGGAAATGATCGACCGCACCGCGACGATCCCCCTGATGTACCAGCCGGGGACCAGCTGGTCCTATTCCAGCGCCGTCGATATCCAGGGCTACATCGTCCAGAAGCTCTCCGGCAAGCCGTTCGGCCAGTTCCTGCAGGAGAACGTCTTCGGCCCGCTGAAGATGAAGGACACCGGCTTCTACACCGGGCCCGAGAAGGCCAAGCGCCTGGCCGCGGTCTATGTCGGCGAGGTCGTGAACCAGAAGCCGACCGGGAGAATCGTCGAAGCCAATGACCTGTTCGGCAACTCGATGCCCGACTACTCCAAGCCGCCGGCCATGGAGAGCGGCGGCGGCGGCCTGGTCTCGACCACCATGGACTACGCGCGCTTCTGCCAGATGATCCTGAACAAGGGCGTGCTGGACGGCGTGCGCATCCTGGCGCCCAGCTCGGTCGAGCTGATGGACACCAACGTCATCCCGCACAATGTGCTGGTGAACAACAACGGCACCGGCGTCGCCCAATTCAACGAAGCGGTGGGCTTCGGCCTCGATTTCCAGGTGGTCAAGGACGCCCGCGCCGCGGGCATGAACGAGGGCGACAAGACCATGAGCTGGGGCGGCGCGGCCGGCACTTGGTTCTGGATCGACCCGACCAACGACCTGATCTATGTGGGCATGATCCAGCGCATGGGCGGCACGGGCGGCGACGACCTGGGCACCATGGCGCGCACGCTCACCTACCAGGCGCTGCTGCACCCGGAGAAGTAACGGAGACACCTTGGGAACGCTGCAGACCGACCCTCTGGCGTCCTTCGTGCGCTTCATCAGGAAGCATCACGGCGTGAAGACCTTCGTGGAGACCGGCACCTATCTGGGCGCCGGGACCGCGTTTGGCGCGGAGGTGTTTCCAGAGGTCTTCTCGATCGAGGTGAGCCCTGAGTTCCACGCCCAAGCCAAGGCGCGCCTGGAGGGGACGCACGCCCAGCTGATCCTGGGCGATTCCCGCGTCGAGCTGCCGAAGATCGTCGCCGGACTGACCGAGCCCGCGGTCTTCTGGCTCGACGGCCACGCGGGCGGCGGTCACTTCGGGCCAAGCGACGACTGCCCGCTGATCGAGGAGCTGGCCGCGATCGCCGCCTCGCCGCACGAGCATTTCATCCTGGTGGACGACGCCCGGGCGTTCCTCGCGCCGCCGCCGCCGCCCTTCGATCCGGACAAGTGGCCGGACCTCGCCGAGGTGCTCAACACCATCCGTTCGCGCACGCCCTATTATTGCGTGGCGATCGCCGACACCCTGTTCTGCGTGCCGCCGGCGGCGAAGGGGCATCTGCGCGCCTTCTGCAACGCCGTCCGGCCCAACATCTGACGGCGCGCGCGCCTTGACTTTCGACCCCCTACATGCGCCCTTCCGCGCCTCGTAAAACAGCCGAATTTTCCAGGTAAATGCACGCCTACCGCACCCACACCTGCGGCGCGCTTCGCGCCGCCGACACCGGCCAGACGGTCCGCCTCTCAGGCTGGATCCACCGCAAGCGCGACCACGGCGGGCTGATGTTCGTGGACCTGCGCGACCACTACGGCCTCACCCAGCTGGTGCTCTCGCCCGAGACGCCGGGGTTCGAGACCGTCGAGCATCTGCGCGCCGAGAGCGTGATCCGCATCGACGGCGAGGTGGTGGCCCGCTCGCCCGAGACGGTGAACCCGAACCTGCCGACCGGCGAGGTCGAGATCCGGGTGAAAAAGGTCGACGTGCTGTCGGAAGCCGCCGAGCTGCCGCTGCCGGTCTTCGGCGAGCCGGACTATCCGGAAGAGATCCGGCTGAAGAACCGCCACCTGGACCTGCGCCGCGAGACCCTGCACCGCAACATCGTGCTGCGCTCCAAGGTCATCCACTCGATCCGCAACCGGATGATCGGCCAGGGCTTCCTGGAATACCAGACGCCGATCCTGACGGCCTCGTCGCCGGAGGGCGCGCGCGACTTCCTGGTGCCCTCGCGCCTGCACCCGACCAAGTTCTACGCCCTGCCGCAGGCGCCGCAGCAGTTCAAGCAGCTGTTGATGGTCTCAGGCTTCGACCGCTACTTCCAGATCGCGCCCTGTTTCCGCGACGAGGACCTGCGCGCCGACCGCAGCCTGGAGTTCTACCAGCTCGACGTCGAGATGAGCTTCGTGACGCAGGAGGACGTGTTCGCGGCCATCGAGCCGGTGATGCACGGCGTCTTCGAGGAGTTCGCCGACGGCAAGCCGGTGACGCCGTACCCGTTCCCGCGCATTCCGTTCCGCGAGTGCATGGCCAAGTACGGCACCGACAAGCCGGACCTGCGCAACCCGATCGTCATGCAGGACGTCTCAGAGCATTTCCGCGGCGGCGGCTTTGGCCTGTTCGCCCGCATCCTGGAAGACAGCAAGAATGCGGTGTGGGGCATTCCCGCGCCGACGGGCGGCAGCCGCGCGTTCTGCGACCGCATGAACAGCTGGGCGCAGGGCGAGGGCCAGGCGGGGCTTGGCTACATCTTCTGGAGCGAGGACCAGGGCGGTTGGGGCGGCCCGATCGCCAAGAACCTGGGGCCGGAGCTCACCGACGCGGTGATGGGTCAGCTCGGGATGGGGCAGGGCGACGCCGCCTTCTTCTCGGCCGGCGATCCCAAGGTGTTCGCCAAGTTCGCCGGGACCGCGCGGACCAAGGTGGGGACCGATCTCAACCTGGTGGATGAGAACCGCTTCGAATTCGTCTGGATCGTCGACTTCCCGATGTTCGAGCTAAACGACGAGGGCAAGGTCGATTTCAGCCACAACCCCTTCTCGATGCCGCAGGGCGAGCTTGAGGCCCTGAACACCAAGGACCCGCTCGACGTCCTGGCCTACCAGTACGACATCGTCTGCAACGGCTATGAGCTGTGCTCCGGCGCGATCCGGAACCACCTGCCCGAGATCATGATCCGTGCGTTCGAGATCGCCGGCTACGATCAGAACGTGGTCGAGGAGCAATTCGGCGGCATGCTGAACGCCTTCCGCCACGGCGCGCCGCCGCACGGGGGCCTGGCGCCCGGCATCGACCGCATCGTCATGCTGCTGGCCGGCGAGACGGCCATCCGCGAGGTCATCGCCTTCCCGCTGAATCAGCAGGGGCAGGACCTGATGATGAACGCGCCCTCAGAAGTCAGCGACAAACAGCTGAAAGAACTGAGTATCCGCCTCGCGCCTCCAATCAAGGCCTAGGGCGATCAAGGCCTAGACGCGGCGTCCACATACCGCGCCGGATCGACCAGATAGCGGCTGCTGTAGGGCGGCGGCGGCGCGGGTGGGGCCGGCGGCGCGGGCGGCGCGGGCGGGGCCGGGATCGCGTGCACCCAGTGCGCCGTGCCGGCCTGGCGGATGATCGCGCGCACGCTGATGGTGCAGGTCTTCACGGTCAGGCCCTTGGGCAGCTTGGTCTTGGAGTCGCCGCACGCCTCGTCGATCTGATCCTGGGTCAGGCCATGGGCGTGCGAAAGATCGACGCCCTCGATCACCGCGTGGTGCAGTTCGGCTTCCTTGAAGTCGGCTTCGTCGAAGCTGCCGCCGCTCAGCAGCGCCATGTTCATCTCGGCGCCGCGGAAGTTGGCCTTGTCGAACCGGCCCGCCAGGTTCGCGCCGTCCAGCGTCGCGTCGTGGAAGATGGCGCCACGGGCGTCGGCCTTGGTGAAATTGGCGCCGGGCATCTCGGTGGAACGGAAGATCGCCTTGACCAGGATCGCCTTGGTGAAGATCGCCGCGGTGGCCGAGGCGTCGGTGAAGTCCGCCTCGGTCAGGTTGGCGCCGCCGAACTGTCCGCCCTTGGCCTCGGTCGAGCGCATCCGGGTGTGCTGCATGATGGCGTTGGTGAAGACGGTGCCGAGGATCTGGGCGTCGGTCAGGACCGCGTAGGACAGGTTGGCGCCGGTGAAGTTGGAGCCCAGGAACTGGGCCTCGCGCAGGTTGGAGCCGATGAGGGTGGCGCCGGAGAAGTCCGCGCCCATGAAGCGCGCGCCGGAGAGGCTGCGGCCCGACAGCTCACACTTGGGACAGGCGCCGCCGAAACCGGTGGAGCGGGCGACCTCCTTGTCGCCGCTGGCGCCGGCATGGGCGGCCGGCGCGGCGGCGGCCACGCTTGCTGCAATGGCGGCGATCAGAAGAGGGGTCGAAAACTTGGTCACGCGAGTTGGAAGTCCTTGGTTCTACACGCTCCATCTGCACGTCACTGGCCGGCCACACCACTTAATTCGCGGTAATTCTTAAGGGCTTAGGCGTTGGCGGCTGCAACCTTAGATGATGATCAGGCGCCGAGATCCTCGCCCAAACGCCCGGCGCGGGCCCCGCAGCTCTCGCAGATCAGCGACGCGCCCTTGCGCACCACGGCCACATCGCCGCAGGCGGCGCAGACGTCCGCGGCCTCCAGGGCCGCGGGACCGCTGGCGCGGTTGGCGCTGGGCAGGAAGACCAGATTGTCCGGCGCTTCGCCGCGTGAAAAGCCGCGGGAAATGAACCGCGAGGCCGGCTGCGGTCCCGCGTCGGGCTCCGACCCCAGGTCCAGGGCCTCGGCCTTGCCGCGGCCCATGCCGTCGGCGTTGAGCTCGCCCGGATCGTTGGTCGCAAGGTCCTTGCGGCCAAGGTAGGAGATACCGAGCTCACGGAAGATGTAGTCGAGGATCGAGGTCGCCGAGCGCACCGTGTCGTTGCCCGTGACGGGTCCCGCCGGCTCGAAGCGGGTGAACACGAAGGCGTCGACGAACTCCTCCAGCGGCACGCCGTATTGCAGGCCGATCGACAGCGCGATGGCGAAGTTGTTCATCAGCGAGCGGAAGGCGGCGCCTTCCTTGTGCATGTCGATGAAGATCTCGCCGAGCTCGCCATCGTCATATTCGCCGGTGTGCAGATAGACCTTGTGGCCGCCGACCGCCGCCTTCTGGATATAGCCCTTGCGGCGGTCGGGCAGCTTGCGCCGCGTGCGTTCCCGCTCGACCACGCGCTCGACGATGCGTTCCCCAAAGGGCTCTGGGGGCTCCGGGGCGCGGGCCGGGCGCGGTTCGCCCAAGGGCGGCAGCTCCAGCGCCAGGTCGGCCGGCGCGCTCGCCCGGCGGACGTGGATCGGGCCGATGGCCTCGCGCAGTTCCGTCAGGACGTCGGCGGGCGTCGCGTCCCACGCCAGCTCGACCTGGGCGACCTGCGGCGCGGTCAGCGCGAGCTCAAGCGCGTGCGCCATGGCGCGCCGGGGCGCCTCGCCCAGCGCCCGGGCGCTGCGGAAGACGTCGCGGGCGATGGGGGTCAGGAACTCGGCCTGCGCCAGGCTGTCGCCGCCCAGCGCATGGGCCTCGGCGGCGGCCACGTCGGCGGTGGTGAAGCCCATCAGGGCCAAGAGGTCGAAGCTCGGATCGGCCAGCTGCTCGGCGCTGGCGCCCATGACGTCGCGCAGGAAGCCCTCGCCGATGATGGCCGGCGCAAAGGCGTGCGGCAGGCAGGCGACCAGCGGCAGCGCGGCCTCGACCGCGGCGATCTCGTGATCGGTGAAGCCGCGCGCCAGCAGGGCGGCGTGGTTGACGCCGGGCGCCTCGGACAAGTCGGCGCGGCCGAGCAGCAGGGCGTGGGCCTCTTCCGCCTCGACGCCGGAGAGCGCCAGCCCCCGGATCGCCGCCTCGCTCAGCACCCGCACCGGCTCGCCGTCGGAAGTCTCGGCCAGCGTCAGGGGACCCGCCCAGGGCTCCGCCGAAAGCCGACCGCCGCCCAGCCGCAGCTCGAGCTCCGGGTCGCGGAAGATCGCCAGGCCCGCCCCGGCGCCTTCGATGGCGCGGCCGGCGGCCAGGTAGAGCTCGCGCGCCGTCTCGCGGGCCGCGTCGCTGTCGTAGTCGAGCCCATGCGCCACCAGCCATTCGCCAAGCCCGGCCAGGCCGATCAGCGCCGGGGTCTCGCTCGCCGCGGCCAGGGCTGCCGCCAGCAGGGCGACGGCGGCCTCGAAGGCGTCGATGTCGAAGCCGTCGTCGGACCAGAAGCCCATCAGATCGACGCCGCCGACGAGGCCCCCTTGCGCGCCGGCGATCCGTTCGGCGACCGCGCGGCTGGGCGCCAGCACGACGGCGCCGGTGGCCCAGGCGGCGCGCGCGACGGCCTCGTCGGGCGGACCGACGGCCACCAGGCGCACGCCGGTCTGGGCTTCGGGAGCTTCGATCTCCCAGGCGCTCGCGCCGGCGCGGGTGAGCGCAATGGCGTCCAGGATCATGGCGTCGGAAGCCCCGGCGGCGCGGGCGGCTTCGGCGGCGCGGGTGAGGCTGGGGTTGGCCGCCGGATCGGCGCAGGCTTCGGCGTCGCCTTCGCAGCGGGCAATGGCGTCCATCACCGCCTGCATCCGCCGCCCAAGCTCCAACGCCAGCGCCTCGGCGGCCGCGCGGCCGCGATGGGCGGCGATGGCGCGGGCGATCTCCGGCGAGCCGGCTTCGACGACCGGCGGCGGCGCGGCCGCCGGCTTGCCGGCGATGGCGATGACGCCGGCCAGCAGGGCCTCGGTCAGCTCGTCGCGGAAGCGGGTGCGGGCGCGCACGTCCTTGACCAGCCCCTTGGCCTGGGCGCGGGCGGTGAGGTCTTCCACGACATCGGCGATGGCGGCCGGTATGTCCGTCGCGCCGCCAGCCCAGTCGATCCAGGCGTCGAGGCGGGCGTTGGTCCAATGGGCCGGCGCCAGGACCTCGGCGAAGCGTCCGCCCAGGTCCACGGTCCGCGCTTCGATTCTTGTCCGCGAAGCTTCGCGACCCATCCGCCGACTCCCTAGCGGGCAGGGTAGGGCTCGCGGGCGCGCGCGATCAATAGATGTTGCGGTCGCAGGCCGCTTCATCCCCAACATCTTGCTGCCAAAGGCGATGGGGCGGCGCGCTGGACGCTCCAAATCGGCCCGCCTATAGTCCGCCCGCGAACTCACCCTCCCCAACACCGCCCCAGAGACCACGCCCAGTGCTCAATTTCCTGAAGTCGATCTTCACCTGGTGGAACGGCGCCACCGTCGGCGTGCGCTTCCATGTGGGCCGCCGAGGCGTGTTCGTGGGCCAGGACGAGAACGGCAACCGCTACTTCGAGGCCAAGGACAATTCCGACAGCTACGACGGACGCAAGCGCCGCTGGGTGATCTATCGCGGCTACGCCGACGCCTCGAAGGTGACGCCGGACTGGCACGGCTGGCTGCACTACACTTTCGCCGAACCGCCGACCGTCGAGCCCTTCGCCATCAAGGCCTGGGAAAAGGATCACCTGCCGAACCTGACCGGCACGATCCACGCCTACCGCCCGCAGGGCGCGCTGTCGCGCGGCGGCGAGCGGCAGAAGGCCACCGCCGACTACGAGGCCTGGACCCCCAAATAGGGCCGCTTCCGATGCCGTCCCGCCGAACGCTGAGATCGACCCCGCGCCGCCGGCTCTGGCTCGCGCTGACGTTCAGCGCCGCGGCCGGCCTCGCCGGCGCCCAGCCCGCGCCTTCGCCGCCGCCGACTGTGGTGCAGATGCCGCCCGCCGAAACCGCCGGGCCCGAGAAGGCCGCGCCGGCCAAGCCTTCAGCAGCGGTTCCCGCCGCGACGCCGCCCGTCGCCGACGCGGACGCGCAGCCCGCGCCGGCGGCGGTCGTGAAGCCTCCGGCCGCGCCGGTGCGGCGCGCCCGCTACGACGTGGCGGTGCTCGAAGCCCTGGACAAGGTCACCGCCGAGAGCCTGCGCTTCGAGGCCCCGGTCGGGCGGCCGGTGCGCTACAAGTCCCTGGTCTTCACCGTGAAGGCCTGCGAGCGCTCGACGCCGGAGGAGCCCGTCGAGGACTCCATCGCCTACCTGACCATCGACTCCCAGCCGCGTCCGGAGGCCGGCAAGGCGCCCCTGGCGGCGCGCCAGGCGTTCAAGGGCTGGATGTTCGCCTCATCGCCCAGCCTGCATCCGCTGGAGCACCCGGTCTACGCCGCCTGGCTGATCACCTGCAGGGCCGCGGCGCCGCTCAATCCGCCGGCGGCCTTGCCAGCTGCACCCCCGCGTGCGCCCGCACCGGCGCCCGTCCGCGCTCCGGCGGCGCCCGCCGCCGCGCCGCACTGAAAGTCGCCCTCCGCCGACATCGCCAGCGCCAGGCGGCGGTGATAGTCCAGGCGTGAGATCTCCACAGCTCCGAATTGGCTCAGGTGCCCGGTCATGAACTGGGCGTCGAGCAGGCGGTAGCCGCCGGCGATCAGGCGGGCGACCAGATGCACCAGCGCCACCTTGGAGGCGTCGGTCCGCCGCGAGAACATGCTCTCGCCGAAGAAGGCGCCGTGCAGGGAGACGCCGTAAAGGCCACCGACCAGCGCCCCATCCCTCCAGCACTCCACCGTGTGCGCAAAGCCCAGCTCGTGGAGCTGGACGTAGAGGTCCTCGATCGGATGGTTGATCCAGGTCTCGGCCCGTCCGGGCCCGGCCTCGGCGCAGGCCTGGACGACGGACCGGAAGGCGGTGTCGGTGCGGATTTCGAAGGGCTCGGCGCGCACCGTGCGGGCGAGGCGGCGGGAGACGTGGAAGCCGTCCAGCGGGATCACGCCCCGCCGCTCGGGATCGATCAGGAAGACGCGCTCGTCCTCGCGCGCGTCGGCCATCGGAAAGACGCCGCGCGCGTAGCAGGACAAGAGATCGCGGGCGTCGAACTGCGCCATGGCCGGATCGTACAGCGGTTTTGCCGCGCGCGTAGCGCCTGGGCTCAAAGTCCGGGCGGCACGACCGGCAGGATGATCCGCGAGGCGAGGTCAGGGGCGGAATAGACCTTCTGGGTCGCGCTCACGAAGTCGCTGGCCTTGGCCGAGTAGATGCTGGGCGTGAAGGTCTGCGGATTGCGGTCGATCAGCGGGAACCAGGTCGACTGCACCTGCACCATGATGCGGTGGCCGGCCTTGAACACGTGGTCGCGGTCGCGCAACGGCACCTCCCAGCGGGTGGGTTTGCCCGGCGTCAGCGCCTTGGGGTGCTCGTAGCTCTCCAGGTAGCGGCCGCGGCGCACCTCCATGGCGATCGGCAGCTCATAGCCATTGGCGCTGTGGGCGAAGGCGCCGGGGATCGGGCCTTCGTCGCCCCAATGCGGGGGCTCCGCATCGTCGGGCGCAACGTCGATCAGCTTGACGACGAAGTCGCTGTCCGTGCCCGACGTCGAGGCGAAGAGTTCGGCCGCGACCGGGCCGGCGATCGTCACGTCGGCCTTCAGGGGCTCGCTCACATAGCTCAGCACGTCGGGGCGATGGTCGACGAAGCGCTGGTCGGCGCTTTCCCAGGTGCGCCAGTCGCCGCCGGGATAGGTCGGCGAGATCGGCCGCTGGCGATAGGGCACCGGGTTGGCGGGATCGGAGACGAAGCTGCGCTGCGCGTCCTTCTCGCGGCCGCTCGGCGCCTCGAAGCTCAAGCTCCCGTCGGCGTGGAGGTAGAGGCTGGTGGGTTTGGCCTCGGCCGGCGGCCATTTGGCGTAGGTGCGCCAGGTGTTGGAGCCGGTCTGGAAGATGTTGGCGGCGTAGGCGGGCTTCTCGCCCTTGTCGTGCAGCCAGTAGGCGAAGAACGGCGCTTCGATGTCGCGGCGGAAGGCGAGCGAGGTGTCCTGGCCAAGCTGGGTCGCGCCGATGGTCGAGACCGAGGCCCGCCAGCCGCCGTGGAACCAGGGTCCGGCGACCATCAGGGCGTTCCCGTCGGGGTCGTGCTCGCCTTCGTGGCGGAAGATCTGCCAGGGTCCCCACGGATCCTCCTGATCCCAGAAGCCGGCGACGTTGAGGGTCGGCACCGACGCCTTGTGCAGGCTCTGCGCCCACGCCTGGCTCTTCCAGAAGGCGTCGTAGTCGGGATGCTCGGTCGCCTCGTTCCAGTAGCGGATCTTGCCGTGCAGGTACTTCGCGTTGAGGTTCGAAAGCGCGCCCGCGCTCAGGTACCACTCGTAGGTGTCCCACTTGTCGAAGGCGAAGTGGGTGTTGTCGTTCTTGTCGGCCTCCTCCAGCACCGCATATTCGAAGTCGTAGCTGAGGCGCAGCGCGCCGTAGCGGTGGTCGTCGTCGTTCATCCACTGGTCGGTGGGCGCGGCCTGCTCGGTCACCGCCTTCAGCGCCGGATGCGGGTCGAGCAGGGTCACGCCGGCGGTCATGCCGTCGTAGGAGACGCCCTGGATGCCAACGCGGCCGTTGTTGCCGGGGACGTTCTTCACCAGCCAGTCGATGGTGTCCCAGGCGTCGCGGGTCTCGATGGTGCCCTTGCCCGGGGTGACCGTCGCGTCCTGCGAGAGGCTGAAGGTTCCTTCCGATTTGAAGCGGCCACGGATGTTCTGGAAGACGAAGATATAGCCGTCGGCGGCCAGTTGCTTAAGGCTCTCGGAGACGCGCGTGGGGGCCTTCTGGGGCACGCCGTAGGGCGTCCGCTGCAGCATGATCGGCAGCGGGCCCTTGGCGTCCAGCGGCGTGAGGATCACCGTCTGCAGCTTCACCCCATCGCGCATGGGGATCATCACTTCCTGGAAGGCGAAGATCGGCGCCGGCGCCGGCGCGGCGGCTGGCGGCGGGGGCTGGGCGGCGGCGGGCAGCGAAAGCGCCGAGAGGGCCATGGCCGTGGCCGCCAGCAACACCCGTATCGTTCGCATTCGACGCCCCCGCTCGATTCCCATCGAGCCTAGGCGAGCGGCGACGGGCGTGCCAGCGGCGATCAGCCGGCGGCGATCAGCCCGCCGCGGCCTGGGACTTCATCCAGTTTTCCAGCCAGTGGATGTTGTAGTCGCCGGTCATGATGTCCGGCTGGGCCAACAGCTCCTGGAAGAGCGGGATGTTGGTGTCGATGCCGGCCACCACGATCTCGCCAAGGCAGCGGTTCAGCCGCGCGATGCACTCGGCGCGGTCGCGTCCGTGGACGATCAGCTTGCCGATCAGAGAGTCGTAATAGGGCGGGATCGTGTAGCCGGCGTAGAGCGCGCTATCCATCCGCACGCCCAGGCCGCCTGGCGCATGGTAGTCGGTGACCAGGCCCGGCGAGGGCGCGAAGGTCTTCGGATTCTCCGCGTTGATCCGGCACTCGATGGCGTGGCCCTCGAAGACCACGTCCTTCTGCGCGAACGAGAGCGGCAGGCCGGCGGCGATGCGGATCTGCTCGCGCACCAGGTCGATGCCGGTGATCGCCTCGGTCACCGGATGCTCCACCTGCAGGCGGGTGTTCATCTCGATGAAGAAGAACTCGCCGTTTTCGTAGAGGAATTCGATCGTGCCGACGCCGAGGTAGCCGATGGCCTTGATGGCGTCGACGACCACCTGGCCGATCTTGGCGCGGGCGGCGCTATCGAGGGCGGGCGAGGGGGCTTCCTCCAGCACCTTCTGGTGGCGCCGTTGCAGGGAGCAGTCGCGTTCGCCCAGGTGGCAGACGTTGCCGAAGCTGTCGGCGATCACCTGCAGCTCGATGTGCCGGGGCGTCTGGAGGTAGCGCTCCATATAGACGGCGTCGTCGCCGAACGCCGCCTTCGCCTCGCTGCGCGCGGTCGAGACCGCCTCGTAGAGGCCGTCCTGCGTCTGGGCGACCTTCATGCCGCGCCCGCCGCCGCCGGCCGCGGCCTTGATCAGCACCGGAAAGCCGATGTCCTTCGCTGCTGCGAAGGCCTCTTCCTCGGTGGTCACCGCGCCATCGGAGCCGGGCACCACCGGGATGCCGGCGGCCTTCACCGCCTGTTTGGCAGTGATCTTGTCGCCCATCATCTTGATGTGCTCGGGCTTGGGGCCGATGAAGGTGAAGCCGTGCGCGCCGACGATCTCGGCGAACCGGGCGTTTTCCGAAAGAAATCCGTAGCCTGGATGGATCGCCTGAGCCCCGGTGATCTCCGCGGCGGCGATGATCGAGGGGATGTTCAGATAGCTCTTGGCCGCTGACGGCGGGCCGATGCAGACGCTCTCGTCGGCCAGCCGCACCCACATGGCGCCGCTGTCGGCCTCGGAGTGCACGGCGACGGTGGAGATGCCCATTTCCTTGCACGCGCGGTGCACGCGAAGGGCGATCTCGCCTCGGTTGGCGATGAGGATCTTATCAAACATGAGCTTAGCCGATGACCGCGAGCGGCTCGCCAAACTCCACGGGCTGGCCATCCTCGACCAGGATCGCCACGAGCTTGCCGGCCTTGGGCGCGGGGATCGGGTTCATGGTCTTCATGGCCTCGATGATCATCAGGGTCTGGCCGGCGGCGACCGTGTCGCCGACCTTCACGAAGGGCTCGGCGCCGGGTTCCGGCTGCAGATAGACGCTGCCGACCATGGGCGACTTCACCTCGTCGCCGCTGGCGCGCGCCGGGACGACGGCTTCGGTTCCGGTGGGCGCGGACGCGGCGGCCGTGGCGGAAGCCGCGGCGGCAGGGGCCGGCGCATAGGCCATCTGCATCGGCGCGGCGGTGAGCGTCTTGGCGACGCGGATCTTCAGGCCGGAATGCTCGACCTCGATTTCCGAGAGGCCGGTTTCGGTCAGGATGTCGGCCAGTCGGCGCACCAGGCGCGCGTCGATCGGATCGGCGGCGGGGGCCTTGGGAGGGCTAGCCATGGGGATACCTTCGCTTCTTCTTATCTAGGCTTGACGGGTCAGGCCCGCGGCGGCCTCGACGGCCAGTTCATAGCTCGCGGCGCCGAAACCGGACACCACGCCGGTCGCCGCGAGGGAGACATAGGTCTGGTGGCGGAACGCCTCGCGCGCCGCGGGGTTCGAGAGATGGCACTCGATCACCGGGACGCCGACCATCTTCAGCGCGTCAAGGATCGCCACCGAGGTGTGGCCGTAGCCGGCGGGATTGATCACGATCGCCGACGCCTTTTCGCGGGCCTCCTGGATCCAGTCGATCAGCTCGCCTTCGTGGTTCGACTGCCGGAACACGATTTCGCGCCCCAAGGCCGACGCACGCGCCTCGCAGAGCCGCTTCACGTCTTCCAGGGTCTGATGTCCGTAAATCTCAGGCTCGCGGGCGCCCAGGAGGTTGAGATTGGGCCCGCTCAGCACATAGATCGGTTTGGGCATTACGCTCCGCCGTCGATTCCGCCGTCTTGTACCGGTCGGGCGTCGGGGTCACAAGCTTGGTGGGGTTTCGGCCCGACCAGTCGAATGGAATGGCTCCATTGAGCATCGAGGTACTCCGACCGATCCAACGGCTGCTCGCGGTTCTCTTGGTCCTTGTGATCGGGGTGTTGATCGCGTGGTTCGAGTCCCGAGGAACGCGGTATCGGCCATCGCCCTCGGGCTGGCAATGCGAACGCATCGGCGATCCGGCCGCCGTGATGTGCGACCGGCAGCCTCCGGTCGGCTATAGGAATTCGGCTGTGGGACCATCTGGGATAAGGCCTGCCAAGTGAACCTGACCGTCAACGGAGAGCCCCGCACCTTCGAGCCTCTGGCGACCTTGTCGGCGCTGGTTTCGGCGCTGGGCCTCGACGGGCGCAAGGTGGCCATCGAGCGCAATCTGGAGATCGTGCCGCGCTCGGCCTATGGGAAGACGGCGCTCGCCGACGGCGACCGGATCGAGATCGTGCATTTTATCGGAGGCGGCTGACATGGACGGATCGACGGCGAAGGCCGAAGACACCTGGACGGTCGCGGGCCGCACCTTCACCTCGCGGCTGATCGTCGGCACCGGCAAGTACAAGGACTATGCCCAGAACGCGGCGGCCGCCGAGGCCGCGGGGGCCGAGATCGTCACCGTGGCCCTGCGCCGGGTGAACCTGTCGGACCCCAGCCAGCCGATGCTGGTCGACTATGTGAAGCCCGACCGCTTCACCTTCCTGCCCAACACCGCCGGCTGTTTCACCGGCGAGGAAGCGATCCGCACCCTCAGGCTGGCCCGCGAGGCCGGCGGCTGGGACCTCGTCAAGCTGGAGGTGCTCTCCAACACCAAGCACCTGCTGCCCGACATGGAGGAGACGTTGCGGGCGCTGAAGCTGCTGATCGCCGACGGCTTCCAGGTGATGGTCTATTGCTCGGACGACCCGGTCTATGCGCTCAAGCTGGAAGAGGCCGGCGCGGCGGCGATCATGCCCGCGGCGGCGCCGATCGGATCTGGGCGCGGCATTCAGAACTATCTGAACCTCGGCCTGATCATCGAACAGGCGAAGGTGCCCGTGCTGGTGGACGCCGGCGTCGGCACGGCGTCGGACGCGGTGCTGGCCATGGAGGCGGGCTGCGACGCGGTCCTGATGAACACCGCCATCGCCGAGGCCAAGGACCCGCTCCGCATGGCCGTGGCCATGAAGCACGCGGTGATCGCCGGGCGTGAAGCCTGGCTCGCCGGGCGGATGGCCAAACGCACCTACGGCGACCCGTCGTCGCCGCGGGCGGGGCTGATCTAGCTAGCTCTGCTTCTTGTACTTCGAATGGCAGGCGGTGCAGGTGTCGCCGAGGTCGTTGGCGGCCTTGGAGAAGGCGGCGCCGTCCTTCTTGCCGGCGGCCTTCACGGCGTCGTCGGCGAGCCTGGCGAAGTCGGCGGCGGACTTGGTCCAGACCTCGCCCGGCTGTTTCTGCGGCCCGACCAGGTCGACCGCCGAGGCCTTCAGCTTCTGAGAGGCGGCCAGGGCCTCGGCCCACCGCGCGGCGGGGACCTTGGCGGCGTCGGGGCCGTTGGCCGGATCGACGTCGCCGCCGACCGCGAAGATAGCGTTGGTGGCCGGATCGACCACGCTCTTCATCTCGTCCTTCACGGTCATGCCGGCGGCGAGCGCCGCGCCGGCGAGGCAAAGGCTGATCAGAAGGGCGAGGGGAGCGCGGCGCATCGGCGGGCCTTTCAATTGAGGTCGCGACGAGCTTAGGCGGACGTGGCGGCGGGCTCCAGCACCCGTTGGATGTCGAGCTCCGGCGAGAGGCCCAGGCGCGTCAGCATCTCAGCGCGCTCCGGCCCGCCCCTGGGGCGGTAGGCCTCGGCGTTCTTCGCCTTGCCGCGCGCCCAGTAGCCCAGGACCTTGGCGAGGTTCTTCGGCCGCTTCAGCCAGGCCTGCGGGTCCTCCAGCATGTGGAAGCCGCGCAGCGCCGCGCGGAACAGCTCGACGTCGGAGCGCACGGCGATGGCGACGCCATCCTCGAGGAAAGCTTTGGTCACCCGGCTCTTCAGGCTGGGCTGGTAGCCGGGGTCAAGCGCCTGGCGGGCGCGGCGGATGGCCGAGCGGTCGGCGTCGCGCATGACGTCGTGGAAGGGTCGAAGCTCGGCGCCGATCCGGCGCTGATAGGCCTCAAGACGCGCGGCGGGGTCCTCGAACATCTGCAGGGCGTCGCGCAACAGGTGCGCGCCGACCGCGGCGAACGAACAGCCGCGCCCGTAGAGCGGGTTGGACCGCACCAGGCTGTCGCCGACCGGGAAGAAGCCCAGCACCGCGGCCCGGCCGCCCGGCGCCATGTCGCGCCAGCGGCTGTGCAGGTCGCCCATGCCGAACACCCGGCTGATGGCGCTCGACGTCGCGGGATCGACCCACGGCGCGAGGCCCGGCAGGCTGGCGCAGCAGGCGTCGAAGGTCGCCGGATCGACGATCTTCTTGCGCAGTTCCTCCTCGATCTCGGGGACGCAAAGCGTGATCGAGAAGCAGCCGTTATCGCCCGGGAAGACGCCGAACTTCAGATATTCCAGGTCGCCGGTGACCGGCGCGTGGCCCCGCTCCGGCTCGCTGACGCCGGCGTTCAGCCGGTAGTGGCGGGTGAAATAGAGGATGCCGCAGTCCTCCGCCTCCTCGGGGATCACGGCGCCGGCCTCGCGCAGCTGCTCGATGGCGCCGGACGTTCGGCCCGCGGCGTCGGCCACCAGGTCGGCGGTCAATTCGTGGAGGCCCTCGGAGTCCTCGACGACCACGCCGGTGACCACCGGCGTCGCGCCCGGCGTGACGAGCAGTTCCTTGACGAAGGCGCCGGAGCGGATGGTGACGCCCGGCTGCTGCTCGACGTAGCGGCGCATGATCAGCTCCAGCGTCGTGCGCCGGCTGGTCAGCACGGCCAGGTCGCGGTCAACGGGGTCGGGCGTGTAGGTCCGCTTGTGGATGTCGGTGAGGCCGCCCTCGAAGCCGAGGTCACGGCATCCGGCGGCGAGGAGATCTTCCAGCAGCCGAGGATGCTCGTCGCGGATGATCAGGCGCAGGCGGGCGAGGAAGGCGTGGCTGTGGCGCAGGTGGCCGACGCCGCGGCGCGTCCAGCTGTCGAAGGCGACATCGGCGCCGCCCTCCGGCGGCGGGGGATCGCGCTCCAGCAGCGTGACCTCGCGCCCGGTCGGCGCCAGCGCCAGCGCCGTCCAGAGCCCGGCCATGCCGGCGCCGATGACCAGAACGCGCTCAGACATCTTGCTCACTCTTCAGTCCGCCTCACGCGCCCGATCCGAGCATCATATCGCAAACGCGCGCTGCCGCCGGGTCAAGACGAACGCGGCGCCCTCAGCTCTTCGAGGTCTCCGGCATCGGCTGGCCCTTGGCCTTGGCGATGGCGGCGCGCAGGGCCGGCAGGTCGGCGCCGGGGATCATGGTGTCGCCGACGATGAAGGCCGGGGTGCCGTCGATATGCATGGCCTCGGCCAGCGCGTGGGCGTCGAGGATCTGGCGCTCGATGATCGGGTGCTGCGCGTTCTTGCGCGCGGTCGCGGGGTCGATGCCGATCTCCTTGAGATGGCGGTCGAGGGCGGCGTCGTCGAGCGCCTTTTCGGTCATCAGCGCCTGGTAGAGCTGCACGCCCTTGGCCTTGGCCTCGCGGGTCAGGGCCACCTTGGCGGCGGTGTCGGAGACCTCGCCGAAGATCGGGAACTCCTTGAACACGAACCGCACGTCCGGGTTCTCTTGGATCAGCTTGACCACCTCGGGCGCGGCCAGTTTGCAGTAGCCGCAGCGGTAGTCGAAGAACTCGACCACGGTCACCTTGCCGGTCGGATTGGCCACGAAGTCGCGTGGGTCGCGCTCCAGCTGGCCGCGGTACTTGCCGATGGCGTCGGTCGAGGCCTTGGTGGCGGCCAGGCGCTCGTTCTCGGCCAGCTTGTCGGCGGCTTCGCGGATCACCTCCGGGTGGGCCATCAGATAGGCGTGCACCTTCTGGCCGAAGACGGCGTCGTCGGCCTTCTGGCAGGCGGTGAGCGAAAGGGCGGCGGCGAGGGCGGCGGCGGCGCGCAGAGCAAGGGTCATGGCAGCCAGATAGGATGAATTGGCGGCTTTTGCGAGACGGCGTTGCTGTGGCGGCCCTAAGGGCCTAGCCGCCGCCCGCGATCCGGCGTTCCTCGTCCGGCGTGGGCTTGGAGACCAGCACGATGTCGGTGGCGCGCCGCCACTCGGGGCTGTCCTTCGACAGGCGCTCCCGCGCGCGGATCGCGAACTCGCGGGCCAGCTTCATGTTGCCGATGTTGTAGTCGTATTCGGCGGTCGCCAGCCGGGCCAGGCCTTCGTCGCCATGCTTGTCATAGGCTTCCGCCAAGACGCGCCAGGCCGCGGCGTTGTCCTCTTCCTGGGTCAGCGCCTTCTTCAGCTCGGCGATGCCTTCTTCGGTCTTGGCCCGGTTGCCGAGCGCGATCAGGGTCTGGCCCAGGTTGATGCGCAGCAGGGGCGCGTTCGGCCTCAACTCGACCGAGCGGCGCTGCGGCGCTTCGGCGCCCTCCACCTGGCCGAACTCGAACATGATCTGGCCCTTGAGCTCCCAGAGGTAGGGATTGTTCGGCTGTTCGGCCAACAGCGCGTCCACGCGCTTGAGGGCCTTCTCCGGCTCCTTCATCTGGTAGTAGGCGATCGCCCGGGCGTAGCGGGCCGGATAGGACATGTCCTTCTCGTCGTACTTGCCCATGGAGACGACGGGATTGATGAAGCCGTCCAGCTTGGCCTTCATGATCTCGTGCTCGGAGACCGACCGGGGGCTGTCCTTCACATAGTAGTGCGGCAGGGTCGCCACGCGGGTCTGCAGCGACTCGACTCGCTCCGAGGACAGGGGATGGTCGATGAAGTACCGGAAGCGGCGGTACTGGTTGAAGATCTCCTGGTAGCGGTTCTTGTCCAGGAACTCGACGAGGCCGCGGGCCGACAGCCCGGCCTTTTCCATATAGGTGGCGCCGGCCTGGTCGGCGCGGGCCTCCTGCTCGCGGCCGTAGCCCGCCGCGCCGATGGCGCCGAACATCGGGGCGCTGGAGATCAGGCCCGCCGCCGCGTCGCCGGAGCCGGCGATGGCGGCCAGCACGCCCAACCCCATGGTCAGGATCATCGGCACCATGCCGGCGCGGCTATATTCGCCGGAGCGGAAGCTGTGGCCGCCGGCCAGGTGGCCGATTTCGTGGGCCATGACGCCTTGCAGCTGATTGGGATTGTCCGCCTGCAGGATCAGCGAGGTGGTGACCATCATCACGCCCGGGCCGGCCGAGGCGTTGGGTTCCCGTGAGGCCACCAGGACGATCTGGATGCTCTTCGAATCGATCCCGGCCGCGTCGAACAGCGGCGTCACCTGCCGGCGCAGGATGTCCTCGATCTCGGTGTCGCGCACCAGGTAGTCGCCCGGCGCGAACTGAGCGGCCGCACGCCCCGGCTGCAGCACCAGACTGAACGTCAGGGCTGCGGCCAGGACTATGCGGAAAACCGGACGGGCAGGCGCGGCCATCTTCAACTCTCGAATGCGCCCCCCTAAAGCGGTTCGAAATCTAGCGCGTCACCCTCGCCGCCACCAGCCTTTGCGCGGCGCGGCCGGCGGGGTGGTGATTTCGGCCGGATCCGGCTCGCGCGGCTTGGCCGCCACGGGCTTACGTGCGGGCGCAGGCGCTGGCGCTGGCGCTTCTGGGGCGGCGACGGGCTCGGGGGCGGCTTCAGTCGCAGCCTCGGCGGCGGCCGGCTTGGTCTTGGCCCGGCTGGCGCGCGGCTTCTTGGCGGGCGGCGCGGCCTCGGCGACGGGCTCGGGCGCAGGCTCGGGCTCGACGGCCGCGTCCGGCTCCGGCGCGGCGGTCGGCGCTTCGGCCACGGCCTGATCGCTGGGCTGGGCGTCGCCGCCTCGTCCGCGGCCCCGGCCACGACCGCGGCGCGCGCGGGCAGGGCGGTCTTCGGCGGCGGGCAGTTCGACCCAGACGTCCTCGTCCGAACCCTCAGCGCGGGCGAGGGTGGTCGGCGCAGGCGCCGCGGCTTCAGCGGCCACGCGGGGCTGTTCGCGCTCTTCCCGGGCCGGCATGTCGTTGGCGGGCCGAGGCTCCTGGGCCTTCTTCATGTCCTCCGACGGGTCGTACCAGACGAAGGGATCGTCGCCGTAGGGCACCCACGGGCGAACCCAGGAGAAGGCGTCGACGGGGCGGCTGTCGTCGCGCATGCGCCGTCCGCCCCGGCGTCCGCGGCGGCGGCGGCGGCCTTCGCCGCCCTCGCTGTCGTCGCGCGGCCCTTCGGCCGGGCGCGGCGCGGCGGCGCCGGCCTCACGCGGTTCGCGCGGTTCGCCGTCGCGGCGGCCACGACGGCGGCGGCGGCCGCGGCTGCGATGGCCTTCGCCCTCCTCAGACTCGTCGTCGCGGCGCGGACGCTGCTCGGCGCGGGCGTGCGGCTCGTCGTCGTCGGTGTCCTCGCGCTCGAGCTCTTCTTCCTCTTCTTCCTCTTCCTCGTCCTCGAAGGCCTCGTCGTCATAGCCGTCGTCGACCATCGGCGCGTAGGCCGCGGTCGGCGCGGCGATCGCGGCGTGGTCCGGCCGCTGCTCCATCGAGGTCCGCTCGATCAGGCAGTCGGCGTGGGCCATGTCGTCGTCCACCATCACGGTGACGAACAGGCCCATGGTCTGCTGCAGCCGGGCCAGGTGGGCGCGCTTTTCATTGAGGATGTAGAGGCCAACCGCCCGGGGCGTCTTCAGCGTCGCCTCGCCGCCGCCCTTCAGCGCCTCCAGTTCCAGGGTGCGCAGCGCGGCCAGCGCGCTCGACTCCACCGAGCGGACGCGGCCGGTCCCCTGGCAGTGCTCGCAGACGTGGGTGGTGCCTTCCAGCACGCCGGAGCGGCGGCGCTGGCGGCTGATCTCCATCAGGCCGAAGGCTGAGATCTTGCCCATCTGCACGCGGGCGCGGTCGTCCTTCAGGCAGTCCTTCAGCTTCTTCTCGACCGCCCGGTTGTTCTTCGACTCGTCCATGTCGATGAAGTCGATGACGATCAGGCCGGCCAGGTCGCGCAGGCGCAGCTGGCGGGCGGCTTCCTCGGCCGCCTCCATGTTGGTCTTCAGCGCGGTGGCTTCGATGTTCCGCTCACGGGTCGACTTGCCGGAGTTGACGTCGACGGCGACCAGGGCCTCGGTCTGGTTGATCACCAGATACCCACCGCTGCGGAGCGGGACGACCGGCGAATAGATCTGGCTCAGGTGGTCTTCGACCCGGTGCTTGACGAACAGCGGCGTCGGCTCGGCGTAGAGCTGCACCTTCTTGGCCTGGCTGGGCATCAGCATGCGCATGAAGTCGCGCGCTTCCTTGAAGCCGGCCGCGCCCTCGACGAACACCCCGTCGATGTCCTTGTCGTAAAGGTCGCGGATCGCCCGCTTCACCAGGTCCTCTTCCTCATAGATGAGGGCAGGCGCGATGGAGTGGAGCGTCGTCTCGCGGATGTTTTCCCACAGGCGCAGCAGGTAGTCGTAGTCGCGCTTCAGCTCGGCCTTGGTGCGCTTGGCGCCGGCGGTGCGGACGATCAGGCCCATGCCCTGCGGCACGTCCAGGCTCTGGACGATGCCCTTCAGGCGGCGCCGGTCGGTGGCGGTCTCGATCTTGCGGCTGATGCCGCCGCCGCGCGCGGTGTTGGGCATCAACACGCCATAGCGGCCGGCGAGCGACAGGTAGGTGGTGAGCGCCGCGCCCTTGTTGCCGCGCTCTTCCTTGACGACCTGCACCAGCATGATCTGCCGGCGGCGGATCACTTCCTGGATCTTGTACTTGCGCATCAGCCGGCGGCGGCGGCGCGCGACCTCTTCCTCCATGACGTCGTCGTCGTCGTCTTCGGAGGCGGCGTCGTGATCCTCGTCCTCGTCGTCCGAACCGCCTTCGGAGGCCTCGGCGGGCCTGCGGCGGCCGCGCGGCTCGTGGTGGTCGTCCTCTTCCTCCGCCTCTTCGCGCATCAGCGCTTCGCGGTCGGCGACCGGAATCTGGTAGTAGTCGGGGTGGATTTCGTTGAAGGCCAGGAAGCCGTGGCGGTTGCCGCCGTACTCGATAAAGGCCGCCTGCAGCGACGGCTCAACGCGCGTCACCTTGGCGAGATAGATATTGCCTCTGAGTTGTTTGCGGTTGGAGCTCTCGAAATCGAATTCTTCAACGCGGGTCCCGTCGACCACCACCACGCGCGTCTCTTCGGCGTGGGCGGCGTCGATCAACATATTCTTGGACATTGGAATTATCTCCGCGGCGCGCGGTGGACTCCGAGTCCGAGGACTCCGGGCCAAGGGGCAGCCGGCTATTGGTGAGACGGGCGCGCGCGCCGACCCGATGGGCGCTCAGGGCGTCCCCGGGGGCGTAAAGCCGGTATGTGGCGTGAGCAGCGCTGCCCATCGTGTGTGTTCCTAGGCGCGCCGGGTGGCGCGGATCGGATTGGTGCGTCGGTCGCCGAATATCGGTCAGCTGACGCGGGCTTTGGTTCGCGCGACCCTTCGCCTCGCACAACGCGAGAGGCGGTTTGGCGCGCCGCGGGACATTGCAACACCAGCGCGCAAAAGGCAAAGCCGAACCGAAAAGCCGCACCGACAAGACCTCGTTAACCATTTGTCCACGCGGCTCACGCGTATATGGCTCTTAAATCGGCGATTTCTATCGTCGGGGGCTGAGAGCTGATGCGGGTTGGGGTGCAGAGCCTTTTTCGGAACCGGGGGCGCGTGGCGATAGCCGTCACGCTGGCCGCCGCCGTGGGCCTGGCCGGCGCTGTCGCGAGCCACGCCGCCGGTGCGGTCGGCGGCCTCCTGAAGGTGCGCCTGGGCGGCGACGCCCAGCAGACCCGCCTCGTCATGGACCTCGACCAGGCGGCCAGCGCCAAGCTGGTCTCCGACGGCGCCAGCGACGGCCACGCGATCCTGGTCCTTTCCAGCGTTTCGGCGGCCGGGGGCCTGCAGGGCGCGGGGCAGGGCCTGGTGAAGGCCTGGGCGATCGACCAGACCTCGGGCGGCGCGCGCCTGCAGCTCGACCTCGCGCCCGACGCCAGGATCAAGGGCCGCTTCCTGCTGCCGCCGGCCGACGGCATCGACCATTACCGCTATGTGGTGGACGTGATCTCGGCGCCCGGGCAGGTGCGGCTGACCAGCGCCAAGGCGCCGGCGGCGACGCCGGTGGCGCTCAAGCTTCGCCCGCAGATCGTTCCGACGGCGACCCACGCCATACCGGTCTCCCTGACCAAGGTGATCGTCATCGACCCTGGCCATGGCGGCCACGACCCCGGCGCGCTCGGCGCGCAGGGCTTCGAAAAGGATGTCAACCTGGCCGCGGCGCTGGCGCTCAAGGAGCGGCTGGAACGCTCGCCCCGCTATCGCGTGGTGCTGACCCGCGAGGACGACACCTACGTGCCGCTGGAAGACCGCGTGCGGATCGCACAGCGGGCCGGCGCCGACCTGTTCATCTCGCTGCACTCCGACTCCGGCGGCGACGCCACGGTGCGCGGCGCATCGGTCTATACGCTCTCCGACAAGGCCTCGAACCGCGCCACCCGCTTCGTCAAGCGCGACGACTGGTTCATGAAGGCCAGCCTGACCGGCGACCGGGGCGTCAGCGACATCCTGTTCGACCTGACGCAACGGGCCACCAAGAACCGCTCGGCGGCCTTCGCCAACACGCTGGTCAGCCACATCGACGGCAAGGCGCCGCTGCTGCGCCGCAGCCAACGCGACGCCGGCTTCATGGTGCTGCTCGCGCCCGACGTGCCGGCCGTGCTGCTGGAGATGGGCTTCGTCACCAACGCCGAGGACGAGCAGTTCCTGCGCGACGCCGGCCAGCGCAAGCGGCTGATGAACGCCGTCGGCGACTCCATCGACGACTATTTCGCCGAGGCCACCCGCCTCGCCGCGCGCTGATCCCGAAGCGGGCTCGGATCCGGCTTGGCGCTGTCGACGACCGGGCGGCGGCGCGCTAGATTTCGCGCGCCGTGGCGAGTGAGGAGCCGAGGGGCGTGTTCGAACCTGGCGATATGGTGGAGTGCGTCAAGGCCGGGCCGATCCAAGCGCCCGGGCCGTTCAAGGGGCAGCCGTCCGGCCTGACCCAGGGCGCGATCTACACGGTCAAGGAATTCCATCCGGTCGGGACGATTCCGGGCCTCACCGTCGATGGGCTGGAGGTGCGTGAGGCGGCGCATCCCGATCCGCGCATGGTCTTCCCCGCCTACCGCTTCCGGCTGCTGAAGAGTCGCGACCCGGAGTTCATGGCCGAGTTGCTCCGCGCGCCGGCGCCCAAAGAGACCGTCGGCGACTGATCAGTCGGTGATCGGCCTGTCGGCGTTCCTTGAGCGCTCCGCCTGCAGAAGTTCGGTCAGGTCGGCGATCGCCTCGGTGAGCGCCAGCACCTCCTTTTCGCGCAGGGCGTCGATCTTCTGGTGCAGGAGCTCGATCTCCAGCTCGGCCTTCAGATTGACCCGGTGATCCTCCTCCGCCTCCTTGCGGTCGATGTCCTGCTGGCGGTTCTGGCTCATCATGATGAAGGGCGCCGCGTAGGCCGCCTGGAACGACAGGGCCAGGTTCAGCAGGATGAACGGGTAGGGATCCCACTTCTGCACATAGGCCGTGACGTTCAGCACGATCCAGACGAACAGGATCGTGGTCTGGATGATGATGAACTTCCAGGAGCCCATGGTGCCGGCGACCCAGTCGGCGACCTTCTGGCCGAGCGTCAGCTGGTCGGCGGGCTTGGCGCCGGCCGTCTGGGCGCGAAGTTGCCGGCGCATCAGCCGCAGCTGGACGAGCAACTGCCGCTCGGCGTCTTTCAGATCGTGCTTGATATCCTCGACCACCGACATGGCGCGCGTTCTCCAGCCTCAAAAAGAGCATGACGGATTCTCGCCGAAGATGCGTGCCAAAGCGCCAGGGCCGGGCGCGAGCGGCATAGCGCCTGCGACCCAGCGCCCGTTGGCGCCGCATCCGAAGCCGGCTAGACCGACGCTCAAGGGGCGGGGCGCCTCTGGAGGCCGTTAGTCCGTTGGATCTTCCCCGCGAGAGATGGGTCGCGATCGCCGGCGTCGCGGTGCTGAGCCTGATCGCCGTGGCGGGATTCGCGGTCGCGATCTGGGCGGCCTGGCTGTTCCACGACATGCCCGACGCCGGCGACCTGGCCGACTATCACCCGCCGACGGCGACCCGCGCCTACGCCTGGGACGGCACCCTGATCGGCGAATTCTCCCGCGAGCGGCGGATCTTCGTGCCCTACGATTCGATCCCGCCGCAGCTCGCCCAGGCCTTCCTGGCGGCGGAGGACCGCAACTTCTTCCGCCACTCCGGCCTCGACTACACCGGCATCGTCCGCGCCAGCGCCAAGGACATCATCAACATCGCCCAGGGCCGGCGGCTGGAGAGCGGCTCGACCATCACCCAGCAGGTGGCCAAGAACATCCTGCTCACCAACGACGCCACCATCGGCCGCAAGCTGAAGGAGGCGATGATCGCGCAGCAGTTGGAGGGCACGCTCTCCAAGGAGCGCATCCTCGAGCTCTATCTGAACGAGATCTGGCTGGGCTACCGCTCCTATGGCGTGGGGGCCGCGGCCTACAACTACTTCGGCAAGTCGATCACCGATCTGGACCTGGCCGAGTGCGCCTATCTCGCCTCGCTGCCCAAGGGGCCGGACAACTACCACCCGATCCGCCGCAAGGCCGCCGCCATGCAGCGCCGCAACTGGGTGCTGGGCCAGATGGCCGACGCCGGCTGGGTGACCCGCGCCCAGGCCGAGGCGGCCATGAAGGAGGACCTGAAGGTCCAGCCGGAGCCGACGCGCGCCAAGTACCGCGACGCCGACTACTTCGTCGAAGAGGTCCGCCGCCGCGGCCTGGCGACCCTTGGGCCCAAGCTGACCGAGGGCGGCTACTACATGCGCACGACGCTCGATCCGCGCCTGCAGAGCATCGCGCGCACCGCGCTGATGGACGGCCTGGAACGCTACGACCGCCGGCACGGCTGGCGCGGCGCCTTCGGTCACGTGACCACGCTCACCGGATGGGAAGACGTAGCCAAGAAGTCGGTGAAGCCGGCCGAGCGGCGCACCTGGCTGCAGGCCGTGGTCACCGACGTGGCCGGCGGCGGCGTTCGGGTGAAGACCGTGGACGGCCAGACCGGCGCCCTCGCGCCCGCCGACGTCGCCTGGGCCCGGGCCGGCAAGGGTATCGGTTCCGGCGACCTGGTCTTCGTCGCGCCCAACGACAAGGGTCCCGGATTCCTGCTGAAGCAGGTGCCGGAAGTGAACGGCGCCCTGGTCGCCATGGACCCCGACTCCGGCCGGGTGCTGGCCATGGTCGGCGGCTACTCCTTCTCGCTCTCCAGCTTCAACCGCGCGACCCAGGCGATGCGCCAGCCGGGCTCCGCCTTCAAGCCGATCGTCTACGCCACCGCGCTTGAGAATGGCTACACCCCGGCCAGCATCGTCGTGGACGGGCCGATTTCGCTGCCGGGCGCCAACGGCAAGCTCTGGCAGCCGGAAAACTACGAGCACGAATACCTGGGCCCCTTGCCGCTGCGCAAAGGCCTGGAGCTGTCGCTGAACACCATGACCGTGCGCCTGGCGCAGGGCGTCGGCATGCCGAAGATCAGCGCGTCCGCGATCCGGCTGGGCGTCGTCACCAAGATGGAGAACGTGCTGGCCATGGCGCTGGGCGCCGGCGAGACCACGGTCTTCCGCCTGACCGCCGCCTACGCCGCCTTCGAAAACGGCGGCCACAAGGTCGAACCGCATCTGATCGAGCTGGTGCAGGACCGCGAGGGCAAGACCATCTTCCGGGCCGACGCGCGGGAGTGCGACCGCTGCGACGCCGGCTTCAACGGCGACGAGAGCCCGCGCATCCCGCTGGCCGGCGCCCAGGCCTGGGACCCGATCACCGCCTACCAGATCACCTCGATGCTGCAGGGCGTGGTGCAGCGGGGCACCGGGGCTGCGGCCAGCGTGCTGGGCCGCCCCACCGCCGGCAAGACCGGCACCACCAGCGAGTTCCGCTCGGCCTGGTTCGTGGGCTTCACGCCGCACATCGTGGTCGGCACCTACATCGGCTTCGACGACAACCGCAGCCTGGGCGAAGGCGAGCAGGGCGCCCGCGCGGCGCTGCCGACCTTCATCGACTTCATGCAGCAGGCGAACAAGTACTTCCCGCCCGACGACTTCAAGCGGCCCCCGAATGCGCGCTACGCCGTCGTCCACGGCATCACTGAGGCCTTCAAGCCGGGCACCGAGCCGAAGGTCGCCGACGAGGCCGACGCGGTGGGCCCGCAGCCCTACGACAATGTCTTCAAGAACGGCCTCACCGGGGCGCCCAACGCCGCCGCCGCGGTCAATCCGCCACCACCTCCGCCCAAGCCGCCGGCGAAGAAGGACGAGGTCAACGGCTTGTATGACTAGCCGCGTCAGACTATTTGGCGCGCCCACCCTGTTAGGAATTGTCCCATGAGATTGGATGTCGAGGCCGCCAAGGCCGACATCGAGCAGTCGGTCGAACTGCTCAGGAGGCGTCTTTGACTGGGAGCCTGCGCTCCGTAAGCTCGACGAGCTGAACGCCCGGGTCGAGGACCCGACCCTTTGGGACAATGCCGAGGCCGCCCAGGCCCTGATGCGCGACCGGACTCGCTTGGCAAGCTCCATCGAGGCGGTGAAGTCGCTGGAACGCGACCTGGCCGACGCGCTGGGCTATGCCGAAATGGCCGACGAGGAGGGCGACGAAGCTTCCCTCGAAGAGGCGCGCCAGCAGCTTAAAAGCATCAAGGAACGCGCCGGCCGCGCCGAGCTGGAGGCCCTGCTTTCGGGTGAGGCCGACGGCAACGACGCCTTCGTGGAAATCAATTCCGGGGCCGGCGGCACCGAGTCCTGCGACTGGGCCGGCATGCTGCTGCGGATGTACACCCGCTGGGCCAACGCGCATGGCATGGAGGTCGACTTCCTGGAAGAGACTTCCGGCGACCAGGCCGGGATCAAGTCGGCCACTTTGCAAATCAAAGGGACCAACGCCTACGGCTGGCTGAAGACCGAGGCCGGCGTGCACCGGCTGGTGCGCATCTCGCCCTTCGACGCCGCCGCCAAGCGCCACACCAGCTTCGCGTCCGTCTGGGTCTATCCGGTGGTGGACGACAACATCGTCATCGACATCAACCCGGCCGACGTCCGCACCGACACCTACCGGGCCAGCGGCGCCGGCGGCCAGCACATCAACAAGACCGACAGCGCCGTGCGCCTGACCCACATCCCGACCGGGATCGCGGTCGCCTGCCAGGCCGGCCGCTCGCAGCACCAGAACCGGGAAGAAGCCTGGAAGATGCTGCGCGCCCGGCTCTACGAGGCCGAGCTGCAGAAGCGCGAATCCGAGAAGCAGGCGATGGAAGACCAGAAGACCGACATCGGCTGGGGCCACCAGATCCGCAGTTACGTCCTGCAGCCCTATCAGATGGTCAAGGATCTGCGGACCGAGGTGGAAACCTCAGACAGCCAGGGCGTGTTGGACGGCGATCTGGATCAGTTCATGGGCGCCGCGCTCGCCCAGCGGGTCGGGGTGACCCGGGAAAGGGCCGAGTAGCTACTCCGCCGCCACGTCCACCAGGCTCAGCTGCTCCGGGACCGCCTGAACCAGCTTGATGCTCCGTCCGGCGAAGTGCGCGCCGGCGTCGATGGCGATCTGCAGGTGGGTGATGTCGCCGTCCACCCGGGCGGTGGCGTAGAGCCGCACGGTCTTGGCGGTGATCGCGCCGGTCACCCGGCCGCGGACTTCGACGGTCTCGGCGGTGATCAGGCCGTCGACCTGGCCGGTTTCGCCGATCGTCAGGTGGTTGAGCTTCAGGTCGCCGCGCACCGCGCCGTCGAGCTGCACGTCGCCGTCGCTGACCAAGTCCCCTTCCAGGCTGACGTTCTCGGCGATCAGCGAGCAGGCGATGGCCTTGCGCGGAGCGTCCATGGCCTCGGCGCGTCCGGAAGACGAGGCGGAAGACGCGGTGGTCGCGGGCTTACTCGGCTTGCTGAACATAGTCGCCTGCCTTCAGGAAACGGTCCGGATTCATGGCGCGGCCGTTCAGCCACACCTCGTAGTGCAGATGTGTGCCGGTCGAGCGGCCCGTCGAGCCCATGCCGCCCAGGCGCTGGCCGACGGCGACCTGCTGGCCAACGGTGACCGAGATCGCCGCCAGGTGGGCGTAGCGGGTCTTCAGGCCGCGGCCGTGGTCGACCTCGACGGTGTTGCCGTAGCCGTTTCGCGCACCCGTGAACGACACCACGCCCGGCGCCGTCGCATGGATCGCCTCCATCCGCGAGCCCGAGAAGTCCTCGCCGGAATGGAAGGCCGGGCGCCCGGTGAAGGGGTCGACGCGGACCCCGAAGTTGGAGGAGCGGTCGGACGCCTCCGGCGTCGGCTTGGCGAAGGGCAGGGTGTGCGCCGCCTGCTCCAGGGCGTGCGCCTCGTTCATGTCGCTGGCGGCGTGCTGGATGCGGTCGGCGAAGCCCTCGTCCACGTCGAGCACGGCGGCCAGCGCCCGGGGGTCCTTGGACTCGATCAGCGGGCCGCCGAGCGCGCCGCCCTTGGGCATGTATTCGCCGGGCGTCAGGCCGGCCAGGCGGAAGGCCAGGCGCAGCCGGTCGGCGCGGCTCTTGGCGAAGGTGTCGGCGGCGTCGAGCAGCTGCTCCTGGCTGGCCCCGACGGCGGCCACGATGTGGGCCGGATTGCTGTCGTTGGAACTGATCGCCCGGTTGATCACCGGCGTCAGCGCCGCCGCCGCGCCGGGCGTGGTCTTCATGTCGGTGAGCAGCATGGCCAGCGCCGCGTGGCGCTTTTCGATATTGGCCGCGAGCGCGGTGTTCGATCCGCCGCCGGCGTTCAACTCGGCCACCGCCGAATTCAGCCGCGCCTGACGGTCGGCGATCCAGCGCTCGTACTTGGCCTGGGTGCGCGCGATCTCCCGGTCGCCGGAGCCGGCGGACAGCACATTGACCAGCATGGCCGCGCTGCAGACGCCCATCCAGAGCGCGGCGGCCGAGACGCCGGCGGCGGCGATCATCTGGGTTTTCGAGGTGAGGACGTAGCCCTTCATCTGGCCGCCCGACCGGACGTAGAGATGCCGTTCCGGGAACAGCTCCAGGAACGAGCGGCGAAGGCGCGCCAGGCGTGTCATCGAATGCTGAAGTCCCGAACCCCGAGGAACTCCGGCGATATGCGACGAGAATTTCCGGGCGCGCAAGACGGTTTGAGGCCGGTTTGACTACAAGCTTAACAGAACGGCGAATCAGGGCGTTCGTTCAGCGAACATGGTCGCTGAGCGTGGCTCTTCGGCGGCCCTCGCAATCGCCTGTCAGAACGCGAAAAAACCGCGCGGCTCGGCCGGCGGCCACGCCGCGGCGGCGCGCCGCGTCGTGCGACGCCAGGTCGCGCCGGCTAGAGCGCCTTGGCCGCGTCCAGCACCGCCTGCGCGTGTCCGGCGACCTTCACCTTGCGCCAGATGCGCCGGATGACGCCGTCCTTCACCAGGAACGTCGAACGGTCGATGCCCATATATTCGCGGCCATACAGCGACTTCTGCACCCAGCTCTCGAAGGCCTCGATGGTCTTGGCCTCAGGGTCGGAGCCCAGCGGCACGGCCAGGCCGTACTTGCCGCTGAACTTGGCGTGGGCCTTCAGGCTGTCCTTCGAGGCGCCGATCAGGGCCACGCCGGCCTTGGCGAAGTCGCCCGCGAGCGCGGTGAAGTCCTTGTTCTCGTTGGTGCAGCCCGGCGTGTCGTCCTTCGGATAGAAGTAGAGCACATAGGTCTTGCCCGCGTAGTCCGCCGACCGGATCGGCCCGCCCGCGCTCTCCATCTCCCAGGCCGGCGCTGCAGCCCCTTCAGTGATCTTCGACATAACCATCTCCCTATTCCCGTCATCCCGGCCGCAGCGAAGCGGAGAGCCGGGACCCAGGGGGTTTAAGCAGTGCGGTCGCTCCTGGGTCCCGGCTCGGCCTGACGGCCGTCCGGGATGACAGGATTGAATCGGCTCAGACGGGCTTCACCAGGACGATCTTCTTCTTGCCGGCGGCGAGTTTGATGGCTCCGTCCACCAGGTCGGCGTCGCTCACCGTGCGGTTGGCGTCCGGCTCGGCCTTGTCATTGACCCGCAGGCCGCCGCCTTGCGCCAGCCGCCGGGCCTCGCCCCGCGACCCGGCCAGGCCAGCGGCTTCGAACAGCGCCGCCAGCACGATGCCGGCGGAGAGCTCCGCGGCCGGCACCTCGTGGGTCGGCAGGTCATCGGAGAGCTTGCCCTGCACGAAGGCCGCCTCGGCCGCGCCCGCCGCCTTGGCGGCTTCGTCTGCCCCGTGCAACAGCGTCGTGGCTTCGTTGGCCAGCACCTTCTTGGCCTCGTTGATTTCAGCGCCGGGCAAGGCCTCCAGCCGGGCGATCTCGTCCAGCGGCAGGTCGGTGTAGAGGCGCAGGAACCGGCCCACGTCGCCGTCCTCGGTGTTCCGCCAGAACTGCCAGTAGTCGTAGGGGCTGAGCAGGTCGGCGTTCAGCCACACCGCGCCCTGGGCGGTCTTGCCCATCTTGGCGCCCGACGAGGTCGCCAGCAGCGGGGTGGTCAGCGCGAACGCCGGCTTCTGGTCGACGCGGCGGATCAGCTCCACCCCGTTCAGGATGTTCCCCCATTGATCGGAGCCACCCATCTGCAGCACGCAGCCGTAGCGCCGGCTGAGTTCGAGGAAGTCGGTGGCCTGCATCAGCATGTAGTTGAATTCGATGAAGGTCAGCGGCTGCTCGCGGTCGAGCCGCAGCTTCACCGAGTCGAACGCCAGCATGCGGTTGATCGTGAAATGCACGCCGTAGTCCCGCAGGAAGTCGATATAGCCCAGCTTCGACAGCCACTCGTCGTTGTCGACCATGATCGCGTCGGTCGGCCCGTCGCCGAAGGTCAGGAACCGGGCGAACGAGTGCTTCTGGCTGGCGATATTGGCCTGAATCTCGTCGTGCGTGCGCAGCTGCCGCGTCTCGTCCTTGCCCGACGGGTCGCCGACCTTGGTGGTGCCGCCGCCGACGATGACGATCGGCTTGTGGCCGGTCTGCTGCAGACGGCGCAGCATCATGATGGTGATCAGGTTGCCCACGTGCAGCGACGGCGCGGTCGCGTCATAGCCGATGTAGCCGGTGACCACGCCCTTCGAGGCCGCCTCGTCCAGCTCCTCCGGATGGGAGATTTGGTGGATGTAGCCGCGATCCTGCATCACCCGCAGGAACTCGGACTTGAACGGCTGGTCGGGCATTCGCGGATTCTCAAGCGGTCGGTGGCCGGGCTCTAGCACGGCGCCGGCGGAAAGTTCGAGGGACATAGGTGCAAGAGGCATGGGGCAGGCTCCTTGTGAGTGAGGAGGCCGGCGCGGGAGGGGTTCTGTTCGGACGATGCGCCGGCCGGGTGGGCAGGCGCGTGGGATCGGCGGCCTGCGGCTAGGGCAGGCGGTAATAGCGACCGGTGAGGGCGGCGGGGCCGAACATGGCGGCTGACTAGGGGCGCGGAGCATGGCAGTCAAGCGTCATGCGCGTGCTCGGCTTCATGACCGGAACCTCCCTCGACGCCGTCGACATGGCCGTGCTGGAGACCGATGGCGAGGCGATCACAGCCTTCGGGCCGGCCGGCGAGCGCAAGCTCACCGAGGCTGCGCGCGACATCATGCTGGAGGCGACGAAACAGGCGCTGGCCTGGCCGCGGGGCGCGCCGCCGCCGGCGATCTTCGCTGAGGCCGCGACGGCGGGCGCGGAGGAACACTTCGCCGCCGCCGAGGAATTCCTGGCGGCGAACGACCTCAAGTGGTCCGACATCGACCTGATCGGCATGCACGGCCAGACCGTGCTGCACGAGCGCCCGCAGGAGGGCCGCGTGGGCCGCACCGTGCAACTGGGTGACGCCGGTCTGCTGGCGCGCAAGTCCGGCGTGCCGGTGGCCCACGACTTCCGCACCGCCGACGTGGCCGCGGGCGGCGAGGGCGCGCCGCTCGCGCCGATCTACCACCTGGCCCGCGCCAAGGCGTCGGGTCTCAAGGCCCCGCTGGCGGTGCTGAACATCGGCGGCGTCGCCAATGTCACCTTCTGGTCGGCCAATGACTCTGGGCGCGACGAGATCGCCGCCTTCGACACCGGGCCCGGCAACGGCATGATCGACCTGATGGTGCAGGCGAGGGGCGCCGGCCGCTTCGACGACAAGGGCAGGTACGCCAGCGTCGGCCGCGTGAACGAGGGCGTGCTGGCCGGCCTGCTGGGTCACCCCTATTTCAAGGCGCCGCCGCCCAAGTCGCTGGACCGCTTCGACTTCTCCCTGGAGCCGCTTGAGCCTCTCGAACTTGAGGACGCCGCCGCCACCCTGGTGGCCTTCATGGCCGAGGGCGTGCGGCTGGGCTTTGAGATGATGGGCGAGAGCCCCACCGAGGTGATCGTCACCGGCGGCGGCCGCCACAACCCGGAGATCATGAAGGCGCTGGCCGCGCGCCTCCCCATGCCGGTGAAGACCGCCGAGGACCACGGCTGGCGCGGCGACTCCATCGAGGCTGAGGCCTTCGCCTACCTGGCTGCGCGGACAGCGCGGGGCCTGCCGATCAGCTTCCCGAAGACGACGGGCGTTCCCAAGCCGATGACCGGCGGGCGGATCGTGAAGCCCTAGTTCAGCGGCAGGTTGTCGATCAGCCGGGTGGTCCCGAGGCAGGCTGCGAGGGAGGCCAGCGCCGGGCCGTCGATGCGGTCGAGTTCGCGCAGGGTCTCGGCGTCGGCGATGCTGACGTAGTCGATCGTGAAGCCCGCCAGTTCACGGCCCATGGCCGCGCGCAGGGCCTCGGCATCGCGTTCGCCGGCGTCGAAGGCGGTCTTGGCGGCGGAAAGCGCGCGGAAGAGGGCCGGGGCCCGGGCGCGCTGGTCCGGTGTCAGGTAGCTGTTGCGGCTGGAGAGCGCCAAGCCGTCCGGCTCGCGGACGGTGGGGGCGATCACCACCTCCACCGGCATGTTGAGGTCGCGGACCATCTTCCTGATCACCACGCTCTGCTGGGCGTCCTTCTGGCCGAAGTAGGCGCGGGTGGGCTGGATGATGTTGAACAGCTTGGCGACCACCGTGGCGACGCCGGCGAAGTGGCCGGGGCGGACCGCGCCTTCCAGACCCTCGGTGACGCCGCCGACCGAGACGGTGGTGTCGAAGCCGGACGGATAAATCTCGGCGGGCTCAGGCGTGAAGACCAGATCGCAGCCGGCGGCCTCCAGCAGGGCCAGGTCGCGCGGCAGGTTGCGGGGATAGCGGGCAAGGTCCTCGTTCGGCCCGAACTGGGTCGGGTTGACGAAGATGGTGGCGGCCACGGTCGGGTTCTCGGCCCGGGCGCGCTCCACCAGGCTGAGGTGGCCGGCGTGCAGGAAGCCCATGGTGGGCGCCAGGCCGAGCTCGCCGACGGCAGCGCGGGCGGCGCGGACCTCGGCCACGGTCTTGAAGACTTTCATGTTCTTACCGTCGAAAGCTCAGGTCAGAGCCTTGGCCAACTCGTCAGCATCCATCCGGGCGCTTTGGGCCTCGGTGGGGAACAGGCCGTCGCCCACGTCCTCGGCATAGGCGCGGATCGCGGCCTCCATGGCCGCACCGATCTCGGCATAGCGCTTGGCGTGGCGCGGTGAGGTCTCGAACAGGCCGAGGATGTCGTGCCAGACCTGCACCTGGCCGTCGCAGCCGGCGCCGGCGCCGATGCCGATGGTGGGGATGCGCAGGCGGCGCGTGACCTCGGCGGCGAGTTCGGCGGGCACAAGTTCTAGCACCACGGCGAAGGCGCCGGCGGCTTCCAGGGCCAAGGCGTCGGCAATCAAGCGCTTGGCGCACTCGGCCTGCTTGGCCTGCACGCGGACGCCGATGGTGTGCTGCGACTGCGGTGTGAAGCCCAGGTGGCCCATCACCGGCACGCCGTGCTGGACGAGGCGCTCGACGATCGGCGCCACGTGGCGGCCGCCCTCAAGCTTCACCGCGTGGACCTGGGCCTCCTGCATCAGCCGGCGCACCGCGGCGACCGCCGAGGCTTCATCGGCGTAGGTCAGGAACGGGAGGTCGGCGATGATCAGGGCGTTCTCGCTGCCGCGCACCACGGCGGCGGCATGGCGCACCATGTCGTCCAGGCTGACGGGAAGCGTCGTCTCGTGGCCGTGGACCACCATGCCCAGGCTGTCGCCCACCAAGAGCAGCGGCACGCCCGCCCGGTCAGCGATCCTCGCCGAGGGATAGTCGTAGGCCGTCAGCATCGGGACGCGACGGCCGGCCGCCTTCATCTTGCGAAGGTCGAGGAGGGTGGTCCGCATGGTCTACTCCAACCGGCGTTGGTCTTCTCGGCTCGCCCCCCGGCGCTCGCCCTATATAGGCGTTAGGATCAGTCCTTGGCGCGCTCGTGATAGGAAAAATCCTCGGTGAGGACTACCACGCGGGTGCCGGCGGCGATGTAGGGCGGCACCATGATGCGGGCGCCGTTGGACAGGGTCGCGGGCTTGTAGGACGAGGACGCGGTCTGGTTCTTCACCGCCGGCTCGGTGTCGGTGATCTCGAGCGTCAGCAGACGCGGCAGTTCGAGCGCGATCGGCACGCCGTCATGGGTCGAAAGCATCACCTGCATGCCATCCTGCAGCCAGGGCTCGGCGTCGCCGACCACTTCCTTGGAGCAGACCACCTGGTCGTAGTTCTCCGGGTTCATGAAGTGGAACCCTTCGCCGTCCGCGTAGAGGAAGGTGAAGTTGCGGTCGTCGACGAACGCGCGCTCCACCTGCTCGGTCGTCCGCCAGCGTTCCGACACCTTCACCCCGTCGGAGATGCGGCGCATGTTGAGCTGGGTCACCGGCGTGCCCTTGCCGGGGTGGATGTTCTCGGCGGTGAGCACGACGTAGAGCTTGCCCTCCATGTCGACGACGGCGCCCTTGCGGAGCGAGCTGGCGGCTACTTTCAAACGGATATTCCTCGATGGCGACGGTCGCGCTCGAAGCTGGCGCGATTCCGCTGATGAATTTCTTGTCGCGCCCCTATAGCGATTGGCGCTGATTTCGCCACCCCCAAGCCGGTCGCGCCTTTTGTCCCAGCAAATCCCTTCGCCGTGGTGGACGCCGCAGCAGCACGCTGACCGCCGCCCGTTCCTGTTGGCGCGCAACCGGATCACCGCCGCCATCCGCGCCTGGTTCGCTGAGCGCGACTTCGTGGAGGTGGAGACGCCGGCCCTGCAGGTCTCGCCCGGCAACGAGGCGCACCTGCACGCCTTCGCCACGCAAGCCATCGACCTCAGCGGCGCGCGCGCCCCGCTCTATCTGCGCACCTCCCCGGAATTCGCCGCCAAGAAGCTTTTGGCGGCCGGCGAGGGCCGGACCTTCGAACTGGCCCGCGTCTGGCGCAACCGCGAGCGAGGGCCGCTGCACCATCCGGAGTTCACCCTGCTGGAATGGTACCGCGCCGGCGAGGCCTACGAGACCCTGATGGCCGACTGCGCGTCTCTACTGACGCTCGCCGTCGAAGCCGCCGGATCGAAGACCCTGAGCTTTCGCGGACAAAACATTGATCCTACAAAAAAACCCGAGCGCCTGACCCTGGCCGAAGCCTTCCACCGTTTCGCCGCCATCGACCTCCTCTCCATGGTCGAACCGGACGGCGCCACCGACCGCGACGCCCTGGCCGCCGCCGCCCAGGCGCAGGGCGTCCGCGTCGCCGCCGACGACACCTGGGCCGACGTCTTCAGTCGCGTGCTGGTCGAGAAGATCGAGCCGAACCTCGGCCGCGAGCGCGCGACCATCCTCTGCGAATATCCGGTCAGCGAGGCCGCCCTGGCCCGGCCCAAGGCGTCGGATCCCCGCGTGGCCGAACGCTTCGAGCTCTATGCCTGCGGCGTCGAGCTCGCCAACTGCTTCGGCGAACTCACCGATCCGGCCGAACAGCGCCGCCGGTTCGAGGCCGAGATGGCCGAGAAGAACCGCGTCTACGGCGAGCGGTATCCCGTCGACGAGGACTTCCTCAGCGCGCTCGGCCAGATGCCACAGGCGTCCGGCGGCGCGCTCGGCCTCGACCGCCTGGTGATGCTGGCGACCGGCGCCAACCGTATCGAGCAGGTGCTCTGGGCGCCGGTGGCGGAAGTTTAGGCGGCCGCGGGCGCCGTGCATTTTGACCTCGCGGCCCACGCGGCCCATAAGCCCGCGGAATGACCAGCAAGACCCTGAAAAGCGCGCAGGCGCTGGCCGGCGCGGGCCTGATCGCCGCGGATCGGCTGCCGGTCCTGGAGCGGGTGGCGGCGCAGTATGCCGTGGCGATCACGCCCGCCATGGCGGAGCTGATCGGCGCCGAGCACGATCCCATCGCCCGCCAGTTCGTCCCCGACGCGGCCGAGCTCGATCTGAAACCTGGCGAGTCGGGCGATCCTATCGGCGACTTCGCCCATTCGCCGGTGGAGGGCGTGGTTCACCGCTATCCCGACCGGGTGCTGCTGAAGCTCAACCACGCCTGCGCCGTCTACTGCCGCTTCTGCTTTCGCCGCGCGATGGTAGGGCCGGACGGCTTGCGCCCGCTGTCGGAGGCGGCGCTCGACGCGGCCATGGCCTACATCGCGCAGCGTCCCGACATCTGGGAGGTGATCGTCACCGTCGGCGATCCCTTCATCCTGTCGCCGCGCCGGCTGCGGGAGGCGATGGCGCGCCTGGCGCAGATCGATCACGTGAAGATCGTCCGCTTCCACACCCGCGTGCCCGCCGTGGCCCCGGAGACGGTGACCGACGAGCTGGTCGCCGCCCTGAAGCCGCCCGGCAAGACGGTCTATGTCGCGCTGCACGCCAACCACGCCCGCGAGCTGACGCCCGCCGCCCGCGCCGCCTGCGCCAGGATCGTCGATGCGGGCATCCCAATGCTGGGCCAGACGGTGCTGCTGGCCGGGGTCAACGACGACCCGGAGACCCTGACCGCCCTGATGCGGGCGCTCGTGGAGACGCGGATCAAACCCTACTACCTGCACCACATGGACCTGGCGCCGGGGACCTCGCACCTGCGGACCTCCATCGAGCAGGGCCAGATCCTGATGCGGGCGATGCGCGGCGCGGTCTCCGGCCTCTGCCAGCCGACCTACATCCTCGACATCCCCGGCGGCCATGGGAAGGTCCCGGTGGGGCCGGACTATCTCAGCGACGGGGCCGTCGAGGACCCGGCGGGCCGACTCCACGCCTATCCTCCGAAAGCTTCTTGATGGCCTGGACCGGGCGCTACGAGGAGGCCGAGCCGCAGCGGGTGAACAAGTGGCTGGGGCAGAGCGGCGTCTGCTCGCGCCGCGAGGCTGAGGCGCTGATCGAAAAGGGCCTGATCTCCATCGACGGCGAGACGGTCACCGACACCGGCCGCAAGATCCTGCCAGGCCAGACCCTGACGCTCTCGGACGGTGGCGGGCCGGCGGCGTTGAGCGTGGTGCTGCACAAGCCCATGGGCATCGTCTCCGCCCAGCCCGAGCAGGGCCAGACGCCGGCCGTTCGCCTACTCACACGCGCCGCCCTGGTCGGCGAGAGCCCCTCGATCCCCGACCGCGATACGCGGCTGGCGCCACTCGGCCGCCTGGACATGGATAGCCGTGGTCTCCTGCTGCTCTCCGACGACGGGGTGCTGGCCAAGGCGATCATCGGGCCGGAATCGGACCTGGAGAAGGAGTATCTGGTCCGCGTCACCGGCAAGATCACGCCGGAAAAGATAACGCGGCTGTGTCACGGCTTGAGCATGGACGGGCGTCAGCTGAAGCCCGCCAAGGTCAGTGTGGTCGAGGGCCAGCAGCTGCGCTTCATCCTCAAGGAAGGCCGCAACCGCCAGATCCGGCGGATGTGCGAGCTGGTCGGCATGCACGTCATGGACCTTGTCCGCATCCGCATCGGCTCGCTGCGGCTCGGCGACCTGCCGGAGGGCAAGTGGCGGGTGCTGACCGACGCCGAGCGGGCCGCGCTGATCGCCGGCTAGCCGCCCCGTTTTCAGGCCTGCGGAAGCAGCAGCTGGAAGACCGCGCCGTGCGGGCTCGCCGCGCGATGCTCCAGCCGCCCGCCGTGGCTGAGCGCGATCTGCCGCGCGAGCGTCAGGCCGATGCCGGACCCGCCCGCCTTGGTGGTGAAGAAGGGCACGAACACCCCTTCCGGATCGTCGGTCGGCAGGCCAGGGCCGTTGTCCGCGACGGTGAGCGCGAGCTGATCCTCCTCCAAGGTGCAGGTCAGGCGCACCGCGGCGCCCTCGCGCCCGCGGACCGCGTCGACGGCGTTCTTCAGCACATTGATCATCGCCTGTTCCAGCAGGTCGGGATCGGCGTCGATGGTCAGCCACGCCGGCTGCACCGCGCTCGAATAGGCGATCGTGTCGGCGCCGATCATCGCCGCAGCGAGTTGGTCCAGATTGCGCACGACCTCGGCGGCCTGTGCGCGGGTCTTCACCGCCGCCGGAGCGTCGGTGAGGCGGCGGTAGCGTTCCACGAAGTTCATCAGGCCGTGGCTGCGCCGCGCGATGACCTCGGCGGCCTCGATCACCTCGGCTTCGGTCTGCGGGGTGTGCGGCCCCGCCAGCTTGCCGGCGATGTTTTCGGAGAGCGAGCAGATCGGGGTCAGCGAGTTCATCATCTCGTGCGCCAGAACGCGGACCAGGTCCTGCCAGGCCTTCACCTCCACCGCGTCGAGGTCACCGGAGACGCTCTGCAGGGCGATCAGCCGCCGCGCGCCGGCGTCGGCGGTGAAGCCGGAGACCTGCGCCAGCATCGCCCGCTGGTCGGCCAGCCGCACGATCTCCCGCGCGCCGACGGGCAGTTCTAGCAGCCGCTGGGCCGTCTCGGGGCCCAAGACCGGGATCGCGGCCAAGGCGCCGATGTGGGCGCCCAGGCTGACCCGCGCGGCGCGGTTGGCGGCGGTGACCGCGCCCCTGTCGTCGACCACCAGCAAGGCGGCGCTGACGGTGTCGGCCAGCGCCTCCAGGAAGTCGGTGCGCTGCTGGCGCTCGGCGCGGGTGACGGCCAGCCGGTCCAGCGCTGCGCGGATCGCCACGCCCAGTTCGCTCAGGCCCGCGGGAATGGTCGGACGCTCGTAGCCCTCGGCGGTCAGGCCGTCGACGAACTGCGCCAGCGTCCGGTCCGCGGCGCGGGTGCTGCGGACTAGGTCGGCGACGACGAGCGCCAGGACGCCGGCCAGCACCACGCCGGTCGCCCAGAGATGGCGCTCGACCGCCCACAGGCCGCCGAACGCCAGCACGCTGATCGCCGCCGCCCGCAGCGTGGCGCCCAACGCGAAGCCGGCCGCGCCGCCGAAGGGCCTAGAGGCCATGGCGCTCCATCCTGCGATAGAGGGCAGGGCGCGTCAGGCCGAGCGCCTGGGCGGCGTGGCTGACGTTGCCGTCGTAGAGCGATAGCGCGCGCACGATGGCGCGGCGCTCCAGATCGTCGAGGTTCAGGGCCTTGCCGGACGCGCGCCGCTCGGCGGTCAGCGCGGCGGCCGCGGTCATGGCCTCGACCAGGCCGTCGTTGCGCCAGGGCTTGAGGATGAAGTCCGCCGCCCCGCGTTTCAGCGCCTGCACGGCCAGCGAGACCCCGCCATAGGTGGTCATCAGCACCACCGACAGCGCCGGATCGGCCTCGTGCAGGCGGTCTAGGGTGTCGAGACCGGCCGCCCCGTCGCGCGCGCCGGCTGCAAAGTTCATATCCAGCAGGACGGCGTCGTAGAGATGGGCGCGCTCGGCTGCCCCCTCGGGCGACGGCGCCATGTCGACCTGCTCAGCGGTCCGCGCCAGGGCCGCGGCGGCGGCCTTCAGCACATCGGGATCGTCGTCGATGATCAAGAGCTTGCACGCCACAGCTTGAATCTACGGTGTTGCGAGGCCGGCGGCAAAGCGAGTTGGATCAAGCGCTTATGCGCGCGTGGGCGCGCAAGGGCCCGCGCCGTTGTCCGTTTCCGGACACCAGGGTTGCATGCAATCGTGATCGTGCCGGCTAAGCCGTTGATAGAGCGTCGTTTCGCCGAACGCCGGCGCCAAGCGACACTGTTGGCCATGAGTTCTGGGATGGACAGGCAGATCGCGACGCCCTGGTGGCGACGCCGGCGCACGCTGATCGCCGGCGGCGTCACGGCCGCCGTGCTCGCCGCCGCGGCGTTTGGCGCGCTGGCGCTCAGCGGCGTCAGGTCGTCCGTCCGGGTGCCGGCGCAGAACGTCACCTTGGGGACTGCCGAGCCCGGCGTGTTCCACGACTTCGTCGCGCTCCGCGCCACCGCCCAGCCCAAGGACGTGATCTATCTCGACGCCCTGGAAGGCGGGCAGGTGCGGGAGGTGTTCGCCCAGGCCGGCGACCTGGTGAAGGTCGGCCAGCCGTTGCTCAGCTTCCGCAACACCGAGCTCGAGCTCGACGTCCTCGACCGCGAGGGCCGGCTCGTCGAATCGATCACCCAGCTGCAGACCTACGAAAAGCAGCTCGAGGACGCCCGGGTCGCCAATGAGAAGGCGGAAGCCCAAATCCAGTACGACATCACCCGCCTGCAGCGGACCGCCGAGCGGCGCGATGAGCTGGTCGCCAAGGGCTACATCAGCCGCGACATGCACGAGCAGGTGCATGACGAGTTGGATCACAATCGCAAACTGCTGCCGCTGCAGACCTCCTCCAACGCCGAGCAGGATGCGCTGCGCCGCCGGCAGATCCCCCAGATCCAGAGCGAGCTCGCCACCCTGCAGGAGAGCCTGAAGGTCACCCGCGGCAAGCTGGACAGCCTGGTGCTGCGGGCGCCGGTCGCCGGTCGGCTGACCGACATGGACATCAAGGTCGGCGAGATCCGCAACCGCGGCCAGCGCCTGGGCCAGATCGTCGCCGACACCGGCTTCAAGCTGCAGGCCCAGATCGACGAATACTACCTGGAGCGGGTTAAACCCGGCCAGACGGGCCGAGTCACCATCGGCGACCAGGAGGTTCCGGTGCGGGTGACCCGCGTCGATCCGCAGGTGAAGAACGCGACCTTCCAGGTGGACCTCGCCTTCGAAGGCGCCATGCCGCATGGCCTCCTCCCTGGCCAGGCGCTGGAGGGCCGGCTGACGCTTGGCGGCGATCGGCCGGCCCTCGTCCTTCCTGCCGGCGCCTTCCTGGAGCGCACCGGCGGCGACTGGGCCATGGTGGCCGACGCCGGCGGGACCCACGCCGATCGCCGGCGCATCCACATCGGGCGGCGCAGCGCCGACCAGGTGGAGGTGCTGGGCGGCCTGAAGCCGGGCGAGCGGGTGATCACCTCGGACTACAACGGCTTCGAAAAAGTCGATCGCGTCGTTTTGACGAAATAATTCAATCGGGAGGGCAGGAATGCTCAAGCTCACCAACGTCAGCAAGATCTACCGCACCGCCGAGGTCGAGACCCTGGCGCTGAACGAGATCTCCATGGAGGTGAGGGGCGGCGAGTTCGTCGCCATCATGGGCCCCTCCGGCTGCGGGAAATCGACCCTGCTCAATACGCTGGGCCTGCTCGATACGCCCACCAGCGGCGACTTCGAGTTCTTCGGCGAGCAGGTGGCGCGGCGTTCGGAGCGGGAGCTTACGGCGCTGCGCCGCGACCGCATCGGCTTCGTCTTCCAGAGCTTCAACCTGATCGACGACCTCTCCGTCGCCGAAAACGTCGAGGTGGCGCTGCTCTACCGCCGGGTGCCCGCCGCCGAGCGCCGCCGCCGCGTCGCCGAGGCGCTGGAGCGGGTCGGCATGGGCCACCGCGCCCGGCACCGGCCGCAACAGCTTTCCGGCGGTCAGCAGCAGCGTGTCGCCGTCGCCCGGGCGCTGGTCTCCGACCCCAGCCTGATCCTCGCCGACGAACCGACCGGCAACCTCGACACGGTCAACGGCGAGGCGGTGATGACGCTGTTGACCGAGGCCGCCGCCGGCGGGGTCACGGTGATCATGGTCACCCACTCGCTGGCCCACGCCGCGGTCGCGCAGCGCACCATCAAGCTGCTCGACGGCCGGGTGGTCTCCGAAACCCTGCTGGCGGCCTGAGTTTCAAGCCCGTGTGGCGCAACTACTTCGTGACGGCGGTGCGGCATCTGACGCGCAACCGCCTCTACGCGGCGATCAGTATCGCCAGCCTCGCCGTGGGCTTCGCGGTGGCGATCCTGGTGGGGATCTTCGTGCGCCACGAGGTCAGCTACGACCGCTTTCTGCCCGACCATGATCGGCTCTATATCGCCCGCGAGATCCTCTATCCGCCGGCCCACGGCCCGCCGACGCGGATGAACGAGACCCGCATCGACATCGCCGGCTACCTGACCTCCGACGTCCCGCAGGTGCAGGCGGCCACGCGCCTGCAGCCGCACACCTACGGCGTCCAGCGCGGCGGGGTGATCTACCGCGAAGAGGACGTCGCCTGGGGCGACCCCAACATGCTGCGGGTGCTGAAGCTGCGCCTGCTGGAGGGCGATCCCGACACCGCGCTCAGCGCGCCGGGCTCGCTGATCCTCACCAAGGCCCGCGCCCGCAAGTTCTTCGGCGACGCCGACCCCTTGGGGCAGACCCTGCTGCTGCGCCCGCTGGACGACAATGGCCCGGTGAGCGGCCAGCTCGGCAAGCCAATGGCCTATCACGTCACCGGCGTCCTGCAGGACCTGCCGTCCGAGACCCATCTGAAGGCCCAGATCTTCACGCCCACCGAACCGGACGCCATCGACGATCCCCCGGCCACCTGGGGCGGCGAGGCTCTGACCTATGTGCGCCTGGCGCCCGGCGCCTCGGCGGAGGCCCTGAACCGTCAGATGCAGGCCATGGTCGCGCGGCACATCCCCCAGCGGCCGCTGCTCGACAAGCACATGAACATCGAACTCGCCCCGATCGGCGAGCTGCACCTGCCGCGCAAGCACATCGACGATCCCGGCGACATCAATCCCATCGGCGACCGCACCATCCTTGGCGCGGTCATCGGCGTCGGCGCGCTCATCCTGCTGACCGCGGCGATCAACTTCGTGGGCCTGATGACCGCGCGGGCCTCGCAGCGCGCCGTCGAGATCGGGGTGCGCAAGGCGGTCGGCGCGCGTCGCCGCGACCTGATCGTACAGTTCATGGGCGAGGCCCTGATCCAGGTCGCCGTCGCCTTCGTCCTGGCCTTGGCCGCCGCCGAGCTTTTGGCGCCGGCGTTGGGTCGGTTGTTCAATCGGGAACTGTCGCTCGACTATCTGGGCGATTTCCGCTTCCTCGCCGGCCTTGCCGCCGCGGCGCTCGGCGTCGGGCTCGCCGCCGGGCTCTATCCGTCGCTGGTGCTGTCGGGGTTCCGCCCCGCTAGCGCGCTCAAGGGCGGCATCGGGTCCTTCGCCGGGTCCGGCGCGGTGCGCCAGGCCCTGGTGGTCGTGCAATTCGCGGTCCTCGTCCTGCTGATGATCGTCATCGTCACCGTCTCGCGCCAGACCCGGCTGGCGGTCGCGCATGCCTGGCCGGCCGGGTCGCAGCAGGTGCTGCTGGTGAACGGGCGGCCGATCTGCGGCAACGCCTTCGAGGATCGGGTCCGCACCCTTCCGGGCGTCGTGGGCGCCGCCTGCGCCATGGGCGGCATCCTGCGCAATCAGGGCTTCACTTCCATGGCCAAGACCGTGGACGGCCAGGCGGTTCCCGTGGCGCTGGGCTCCGTCGAGGCGGGCTTCTTCGAGCTCTATGGCCTGCATCCGCTGGCCGGCCGCACCTTCCGGGCCGACCGACCGGCGGACCAGCCTCTGGTGCGCAATCCGGAGGACGACGATCACGGGCCGCCGGTCGTGCTCAACGCCGCCGCGGCCCGCCGGCTGGGCTTTGCGACGCCGCAGGCCGCGGTCGACCGCATCATCCGCTGGGACCGCTTCCACGCGCCGTTCACGCAAGGCGTCGGCTGGACGACCAAGATGCTGCACGACCAGTCATCCCAGGTGCTGGGCGTCGTGCCCGACTATCCGGGCCTCAGCCGCGAAGCGGTCAAGCCGGTGATCTATTGGGTCGATCCGGGCCTGATGGAGCTGCTCAGCATCAGGGTCTCGACGCCGGCGGCGCCCAGCGTGCTGCATGCGCTCGGGCCGCTATGGCGCAGTTCCGGGCATTTCAGCCCGGCGCCGGCCCGGCCGCTCGATGACGCGGTGCGGGAGGCCTACGCCGACGTGCTCACGCTGGGCGAAGTGGTCGCGGTCTGCGCGGGCCTGGCCGTGGCGCTCGCCTGCACCGGCCTCTTCGCGCTCGCGTCCTACACCACCGAGCAGCGGACCAAGGAGTTCGGCGTCCGCAAGGCCATGGGCGCCACCGCCGCCGACATCGCGCGCCTGCTGCTCTGGCAATTCAGCAAGCCGGTGCTGGCCGCGATCCTGATCGCCGTCCCGCTGGGATGCCTGCTGATGCGCGCCTGGCTGCGCGGTTTTGGCGACCGGGTGGCGCTCACGCCGCTCAGCTTCATCGCCATCGCCGCGGTCGCCGTCCTGATCGCCTGGGCGACGGTGCTCGCCCACACCTGGCGCGTGGCCCGGACCCGTCCGGTCGCCGCGCTTCGCTACGAATGAAAGCCGTTCTGACCCTGAAGGGGGATGACCATGCTGCGTAGTTACCTCGCCGCCGCGCTGCGCAACCTGGGCCGCAACCGGCTCTACGCCGGGATCACCATCGCCGGCCTGGCCATCGGTTTCGCCGCCGCCATGCTGGTCGCCCTCTTCGTGCGCGACGAGTACAGCTACGACAAGTTCATCCCCGGCTGGCAGCGGACCTACCGCATCTCGCAGCTCGTCACGGCCCCGGGCGGCAAGACCTCGGACAACGCCTACACGCCCGTGCCCTTGGCGGCGGCCCTTCGCTTCGAATTCCCGGAGATGGAAGAGGTCTCCCGCTTCGCTTTTGGCGGCTTCCCGCCGGAGGTCCGCCACGGCGAGATCAGCGCCGCCGAGCAGGGGGTGCAGTTCGTCGACCCGAACTTCTTCCGCATCATGCCGATGCCCAAGGTCGCCGGCGACATCGCCCACGGCCTGGACGCCCCCGACACGGTGATCGTCGACCTCAGCACGGCGCGCAAATACTTCGGCCGCGACACGCCGATCGGCGAGATCCTGATGGTTGACAAGCACCCGCTGCGCGTCGTCGCCGTGCTGCAGGATCTGCCGTCCAACACCGAAATCAACGGCAACCTTTTCGTCTCGGCCCTGGCGCCCAACAGCGTGATGAACGATCCCGCCTACAACATGTGGGCCGGCAACCGTCTGAACACCTACTTCCGGCTGAAACCGGGCGCGAGCCTGGCCTCGGTCATGGCCCGGATGCCGGCCTTCGTGAAGCGGTACGACTCGAACAGCACTGACGCCAACACCGTGCGTATGGTGCCGATCAACGTGGCCGATATCCACATGCGCCGGGCGATGTCGACCCAGTTCGACAAGGCGCCGGCCGATCCCGGCATCGTCGCCTCCATCGGCGCGGTGGGCGCCCTGATCGTGCTGGTGGCGGCGATCAACTTCGTCACCCTGATGACCGCGCGGGCCGCGCGGCGGGCGGTCGAGGTCGGCGTGCGCAAGGCCGCCGGCGCCTCGCGGCGCGACCTTATCGTCCAGTTCATGGGCGAAGCCTTCGTCTACGTCCTGCTGGCCGGGCTGGTGTCGGTGGCGCTGGCGGAGCTGTTGCTGCCGGCCTTCAACCTGTTGGTCCAGCGGCGCATCCACTTCGACTACCTGCACGACCCCGGCCTGGCCGCCGGCATCTTCGGCGTCCTGCTGCTGGTCGCGCTGCTCGCCGGCGCCTATCCGGCCTTCGTCCTGTCTCGTTTCCGCCCGGCCGCCGTGCTCAAGGGCGGGCCCGTTCAGGGCGCCGGCGGCGCCGGCGTGCGGCAGGTGCTGGTGGTCTTGCAGTTCTCGGTGCTGATCGCGCTGATCCTGGGGGCCGGCACGATCTATCGGCAGACCATGTTCTCCATCAAGGCCTCCACGCGCCTCGACAACGACCAGGTCATGCTGCTGTTCGCGCAGCCCTGCACCGACACGCTCCGGGACCAGGTCCGCCGTGTGCCCGGGGTGATCAACGCCGCCTGCTCGTCAGGCGACACGCTGGCGTTGATGGACAACGAGGTCACCGTGACTGCGGGCCGCCACAAGAATCCTTACGTCGTCCTCAGCCCCGTCGATCCGAACTTCTTCGACGTCTATCGGCTGAAACCCGTGGCCGGCCGGTTCTACGACCCGAACCGTCCAGCCGACGCCGCAAACGGCGCGACCTTCCACCAGCCCCTGGTGATCAACGAGACCGCCGTCCGCGAGATGGGCTTCGCCAGCCCCGCCCAGGCTGTAGGCCAGTCGATCGTCTGGGACGGCCTGGCGGACCCGGGGTGCACCGGCCGGTGCTGGTCGGGGACCACCCGCCTGCCGTCGCTCATCATCGGCGTCGTGCCGGACTTCAGCTTCGCGTCGGCGCGAACCAAGATCGGCGCGGCCATCCTCCCGATCGCCCAGAAATCGGGCGGCCAATACGACTCCATGGCGCTCAACGTCCGCCTCGATCCGGCGATGAAGGCGCAGGCCCTGCCGGCCATCGACAAGGTCTGGAAGCGGTTCGGGAACGGACCGATCATCCGCTACTTCGTCGATCAGTTCCTGCTGCGCTGGTACATCGACACCATCGTGCAAGGGGCGGTGATCACCGCCTGCGCCCTGATCGCGCTCTCCATCGCCTGTCTCGGCCTCTTCGCGCTGTCGGCCTACACGACCGAGCGGCGCACCAAGGAGATCGGCATCCGCAAAGCCATGGGCGCCAATTCCGGCGACATCCTCAAACTGCTGCTCTGGCAGTTCACCAAGCCGGTGCTGTGGGCGAGCGCGCTTGCCGTGCCGGCGGCCTGGTTCGCGATGAACTGGTGGCTGCAGGGCTTCGTCTACAAGGTGCCGCTGGCGCCCTGGACCTTCGTCGCGGCGGTGGGGCTTGCGGTGCTGATCGCCTGGGGCACAGTCTTCGTCCACGCGTTGCGGGTCGCCCGGGCCCGGCCGGTGGGAGCGTTGCGCTATGAATGATCGTTGGATCTGGGGCCCGGGTCTGATGATAGGGGGCCTGCTGGCCGTGACCCTGACGGTCGGTCACGCGGCGCATGCCGCGCCGGCCGCCGATCCGACCTTCGGCGACTGGGTCACCCAGACCGGTGACGGCAAGGTCAGGGTGGGGCCGTGCGCCGCCAATCCGGCCCAGGCCTGCGGCGCGCTGATCTGGCTGAAACCGCCGGCCGACGCGCCGCCCGGACCGCCGCACGACGCCAACAACCCGGATCCGGCGCTGCGCGCGCGGCCCCTGATCGGCGTGCTGATCGTCAGCGGCTTCACCCGCGAGGCGGCCGGCCAATGGGTCGACGGTAAGATCTACGACCCCAACGACGGCAAGACCTACAAGTCGAAGATGAGCATCGGCGCCGACGGCGCCCTGAAGGTCTCGGGCTGCGTGCTGGTGTTCTGCAAGGCCCAGACCTGGACCAAGGCGCCGTGACCACGCAACGGTGAGGCGCTAGGCTCGGCGGCATGGAAGGCTATCTGCGCCGCGTCGCCCGACCGATCGCCGTCCTGTCCGCGCCGCTCGTCGGCTTCTTTCTGATCCAGAACGCCGTCAGCCTGGCCACGCTCGCCATGGTCGGGCGGCTGGGCTCGGCGGCGCTGGCCGGAGTCGGGCTCGCCAGCGTCCTCTTCACCTTGCTGCTGGCGCTTCTGTACGGTCTCGACACCGGCGCCCAGGCCATCGTCTCGCGCGCCACCGGCGCCGGCGAGCCGCGCCAGGCGGGCGCTGCGCTCACACAGGCCCTGGCGCTCGGCGCGCCGCTGGGGCTGGCCCTTTGCGCCGTCGCCTTTCTGGCCGGGCCTGCCGTCCTGACGGCGATGCTTGGACCGGGCGCGGCGGCGAGCACGGGAGCCGCCTTCCTGCGGGCCGCGTCGCCGGCGCTGCTGCTGTTTGGCCTCACCATCCCCTTCAACGCCGCCTGGATCGCTTCTGGGCGTCCGACGGTCGCCTTCGCGGTCACCGCCGCGGTCGCGCCCTGTCAGGTGCTGGCGAGCTTCCTGCTGATCCATAGCGCAAACCTGGGGGCCCCGGGCGCCGGCATGGCCATGACCGCCGCAGGAGTCCTAACGCTTGGCCTGCAGGCCGCGATCGCGTGGCGCTGGGCGCCGGTTCCGGGCCTGTTCGCGCGCCGCCTCAGCCGGGCGGGTCTTGGCGACATCGTGCGCATCGGCTGGCCGGTCAGCGTCCAGCAGTCGCTGAGTCAGGCCTGCCTGCTCGGCGCCTTCGCCATCGTCGCGCGCCTGGGCGTCGCCGAGGTGGCGGTGATCAACGTGCTCAACAATCTGATGCTGGCGCCGATCCAGCTGGCCGTCGGCCTGGGGGTCGCAGCCGCCACCCTGGTGGGCCAGTCGCTGGGGCGGGGCGAGCGCCCGGAGGCCCGCCGCTGGGGCTGGCGCGCGGCGACCGCTGGCGCGGTCCTGGCCACGCCGCTCGGGCTGATCGTGCTGGCCGCCCCGGAGACGGTCTTGCCCCTGTTCATCAGCGATCCGGCCGTGGTCGCCATGGCGGTTTGGCCGGCGCGCCTGCTTGCGGCCGTCGTCAGCCTAGACATCTTCGCCCGCGTCCTGGGTTTTGCGCTGCGCGGCGCCGGCGCCACCAAGGCCGCGACGTTCGTCCCCTTCATCACGCAAGGGGCGCTGTTGCTGCCGATGCTCTGGATCGTGGCCATCGTGTTGGGCCGGGGTTTGCCAGGCTTCGTCGCGGTGGAGGCCGCCATGCTGGCGATCGAGGCCCTGGTCTATATCGTCATCTGGCGGAGCCCGTTGTGGGTGAACGTGCCGATCGCGGGCGTCGGCCTAGCCGTGGAGCGTCACGAAGAGTTCGCTTTCGATGACCCACTGGCCGGTGACCTTGCGCCAGGCGGCCATGTAGGCGCCTGACAAGCCATTGCCGGTCCAGCGCCCGGTCTCGGCGGCCGTGTCGCCCGCGGTGGAGACCTCCACACTGTCGGGCGTGCGCACATAGGCCACGAAACCCGGCTCGCGGAACTGCGCCTCGAAGGCCGCGACGAGGGCGTCGGCGCCCAGGATCAGCCCGCCGCCGCCCGGGATCAGCCGCGCGTCGGTCGCGAAGAACGGCCGCAGCCTCTGGGCCTGCTTCTCGGCGATGAACTTGTTGGTGAGGCGCCGCCGCGCCCGGATGGCGTCTTCCGGGGCGGTCATTGCGGCCCTACGCCGGCTCGGCCGCCAGGCGCTTGTCGAGATAGGCGCCGACGCGCTGTTCCACGTCCGGCAGGTTCTCCATCCAGAAGTGGGTGGCGCCCTCGACGACGTCGTAGTCGATGACGATGCCCTTCTGGGTGCGCAGCTTGGAGACCACGCGCTCCACCTCGATCGGCGGGACCACGCTGTCATTGCCGCCGTGCAGGATCAGGCCCGACGCCGGGCAGGGGGCCAGGAACGAGAAGTCGTAGGCGTTGGTCGGCGGCGAGACCGAGATGAAGCCGTCCGTCTCCGGCCGGCGCATCAGGAGCTGCATGCCGACCCAGGCGCCGAAGCTGTAGCCGGCGACCCAGCACTGCGAGGCGGCCGGGTTGGTGGACTGCAGCCAGTCGAGCGCCGTCGCCGCGTCGGCCAGTTCGCCGATGCCGCTGTCGAACTCGCCCTGGCTGCGGCCGACGCCGCGGAAATTGAACCGCAGAACCGAGAAGCCGCGCTTCATGAACAGGTGGAACAGCTGGACGGTGACCGGATTGTTCATCTGGCCGCCCGCCTTGGGGTGCGGGTGCAGGATCAGCGCGACGGGGGCCGTCTCGCTCTTGCCCTGGGAATAGCGGCCTTCGATGCGCCCGGCGGCGCCGGTCAGAACCACTTCTGGCATAAGATCCCTTTCCGCTCGGGCCATCCGTCCAGATGGCCCTAGAATACTTGACTACTGCGCTGGGTCTTCTTAAGTCCGACCCGCCGGCAGGACCGGTCCCGCGCAAGGCGGCGGCCTATAACATAGGGCCGCTGCGAAACGCGAGAAAACTGCGCAGCACGAAGACGGACCGCATCCGATGCGTCTCTCCACCAAAGGCCGCTACGCCGTCATGGCCATGGCCGACCTCGCCCGCCGCCAGGACGAGCCGTGCCGCGCCGTGGCGCTCTCCGACATCGCCACGCGGCAGGAAATCTCGCTCTCCTACCTCGAGCAGCTGTTCGCGCGGCTGCGCCGCAAGGGTCTGGTGCAGAGCGCCCGCGGCCCCGGCGGCGGCTATCGCCTGAGCAAGACGGCCGCCGAGACCACCATCGCCGACATCGTGCATGCCGTGGACGAGCCGATCCGCGCCACGCGCTGCGCCGAACAGGGCAAGGGCTGCATGCTGAAGGGCGAGCGGTGCCTGACCCATGATCTCTGGGAACATCTGGGCGACCGGATCGAGGACTATCTGGCCTCGGTCAGCCTGGCCGACGTGATCTCCGGCCGCCTGGCCCATCGGAAGGCCGCATGAGCGTTTACCTCGACCATAACGCCACCGCCCAGGTGCGGCCGCAGGCGCTCGCCGCCATGGTCCATGTGCTGGAGCATGTGGGCAATCCGTCCTCGATCCATGCCGCGGGCCGCGCGGCCCGCGCGCTGGTCGAGACCGCCCGCGAGCAGGTCGCGGCCCTGATCGCCGCGCCGGCCCCCACTGTGGTCTTCACCTCCGGAGGCACCGAGGCCAATGCGCTGGCCATCGAAAGCGCTGTCGCGGCCGGTTCGCGCCGCCTGATCGTCTCGGCCATCGAACACGACAGCATCCAGGAGACCGCCCGCGCGCAGGGCGTCGCTGTCGAGGTGCTTCCCGTGGACGGGAACGGCGAGGCTGACCTCGCCTGGCTGGCGGACCGCCTGGGCCGCTGGGACGCCGCCGACGGCAAGCCGTTCGTGGCCCTGATGCTCGCCAACAACGAGACCGGCGTCATCCAGCCGGTCGCGCAGGCGGCCGAGATCGTCCGCGCCGCCGACGGCTGGCTGCACGTCGACGCCATCCAGGCGGCCGGCAAGATCCCCGTCGACAGCCGCGGGCTCGGCGCCGACACCCTGTCGATCTCCGCCCACAAGATCGGCGGGCCGCAGGGGACCGGCGCGCTCACCTTCGGTCCGCGCGCCACACTGTCGCGCCGCCAGCACGGCGGCGGGCAGGAGCGCGGCCGCCGCGGCGGCACCGAGAACGTTCCCGGCATCTCGGCTTTCGGCACCGCCGCCGCCGAGGCGCTGAGAGGCCTGCAAGACTTCCAGAGCCGCGCCGCCTGGCGCGACGCCGCCGCGCAAAAGCTCAAGGCGACTGGCGCCGTGGTCATGGGCGAGGCCGCGCCGCGGCTCGCCAACACGCTGTGTGTCTCCACCCCGGGCTTCCCGGCCGACGTCCAGGTCATGGGCCTGGATCTGGCCGGCGTGATGGTCAGCGCGGGCTCGGCCTGCTCGTCGGGCAAGGTCAAGGCCTCGCCGGTGCTGGAGGCCATGGGGCAGGGCGATCTGGCCGCGAGCGCCATCCGCGTCAGCGGCGGCTGGAGCACGACGCAGGCCGACTGGGACCGTTTCGTCGAGGCCTGGACCACCGCCCACGCCCGCCACGCCGCGCGCCATCCTCAGGTGGAGAACGCCTGATGGCCGCCGTCAAACAGACCGTCGAACACGTCGAGAGCCTGGAGAAGTACAAGCACGGCTTCGTCACCGACATCGAGCAGGACTTCGCGCCCAAGGGCCTGAACGCCGACATCGTCCGCTTCATCTCGGCCAAGAAAAACGAGCCGGAATGGATGCTGGCCTGGCGCCTGGACGCCTTCGAACGCTGGCAGGCCATGGACGAGCCGGACTGGGCCAAGGTCTCGTTCCCGAAGAT
>NZ_DATGEX010000061.1:0-46390 GCF_035309685.1 Phenylobacterium sp. | reverse complement strand
GCGCCGTAGCGGGCGCGGGCGCCCTTCTGGATCGCCTCTTCGATCGCCTCGATGACGATCTCGCGGTCGATGGACTTTTCGCGCGCGACCGCGTCGGCGATCTGCAGCAGCTCAAGCCGGTTGGCGGAAATGCCGGTGAGGCTCATGGGATTTTCCCTCTTACTCGGAAGTCGGTGATTGAGAATTGGATTCGGATTGCAGGCGCGCGGCGCGGACATCGGCGCCCCGCTTCATCAGTTCGTCGGTCAGCACCAGCTTGGCCTCGGCGATCCAGGCGAACGGGATCAGCGCGGTGTCGTCCTCGCCCTCGATATCGAAGGCCACCTGGCCCTCGTCGACGCCGGCCAACACGCCCTTGAAGCGCTTGCGGCCCTCGGCCAGGCGGTCGAGCTCGATGCGGGCCAGATGGCCCTCATAGGTCTCGAAATCGGCGAGCCGGGTCAGCGGCCGGTCGACGCCGGGGGACGAGACCTCCAGGGTATATTCCCCGGCGATCGGGTCGGCGGCGTCCATGATCTCGGAGATCGCGCGGCTCAGCCGCGCGCAGTCCTCGACGTTCATGTCCCCATCCACCGCCCGCTCGGCCATGATCTGCAGCCGCCGCACATGCTCGCCGCCCATCAGCCGCAGGCGAACGATGGCGTAGCCCGCCGCCTCGGCCACAGGGTCGAGCAGCTCCAACAGGTTCAGGTCTTCGGCGGTCTTCCCACGCATGGGCGTCAGGCCTGGCTCCGGCAAAGAAAAAAGCGGCCGGGCCGGAGCCCGCCGCTCGTAGCCGCCATACAGCGGAAACGGACGATGTTGAGGGGAATATAGAGTGCCGAGAGGGGTTTGTCAGCCCTTGTTGCGACTCGCGCAGCCGTTGACGGCTTCTCTTCGTCGCCACCATAGATAGCCTCCGCTTCGGAGGCGCTCCTTGCCTGTTCGCTGGTTACATCTATCCGACATCCACGAGAGCAAGCGTGACGGCCATCTGCGACGGCGCATGTACGCCAACATCTTAGAAGAGGTGAAGCGCCAGAACCCGCCGGACCTTGTCTTCCTGACGGGCGATCTGGCCTTCGCGGGAAAGGAAAGCGAATACCTCTCTCTTGAGTGCGATTTCATCGCGCCGCTGAAGGAGCTTCTTCCCCGCGAAACTCCGATCTTCATGGTCCCGGGGAACCACGACCTGGATCGCGAGCGCTCAACGAATCCTCGCGCTTGGTTCGAAAAACCGGGAGAGGCGGAACGCTTCCAGAGCACGGGCGACCAAGGGGCGATCTTTCGCAAAGACGTGCTGCTGCCGCGCTTTGCCGCCTATTCCGCGTTCGACCGCCGAACTTCAGCCTGGGGCTCAGCTTGGCTGGAGTCGGAGGCGGGATCGGTCTCCTGGTCACAAAAGATTGGTTCGACCCAGGTCGCCGTGGTCGGCCTGAACACGGCTTGGCTGAGCCACGACGATCACGACTGGGGAAAGCTGACGCCAGGCCGCCAGATGATCGATGCGGCGTTGTCGGCGGCCGACAAAGCCAACCCGGATTTGCTCTTCGTCCTCGGCCACCACCCGATCGAGGCGTTGGTCGGCGATGGCGACGATTCCGACGGACAACGCTTCCGCGAACGTCTCAAGCAGAAAAAGGCCATCTATCTGCACGGGCATCGTCACGCCACAGCAACTGGCCGCATCGGCTACGAAGCGCGGAGCGCCCTGACCATCCAGGCCCCCTCGGCCTACCAGGCGCATGACAAGCCGCGCTGGCGCAACGGTCTGATTTGGGCCGAGGCGCGGCCGGCAGAAGGTCGTGCGGTGCTGGAACCTCGCATCTGGAATGAGGAGACCAGCGAATACAATTGGGACATTGGGGCCGGCTACGAAGCTGATCAGATCAAGGGCCAGCAGGCGTTCGCTGTCGCTCTGCCCGGCTCCGCACCCCCGGTCTCGGTCGAGACGCCGATGTTCGCCGCTCCCGAAGGTTGGGAAATCGTCGACGGCGCCGATATTCAGAAGATCCGCGCGGACCCGCCCTCAAGGGAAATGATGGCGGCCTTTTTCGACGGCTTCAATCCGACCTGGCGTCTTGCGTTGGCCGAAAACGTCAAGCCACGCGCGATCATGGAAAGGCTCACGGCAAGGCTGCGTGTAGCGCATGGAGGCGCGAGCCGGCCAATCGTCTTGCTGCTGAGCGGCGCAGGCGGAGAAGGCAAATCGACCGCCGTGCTGCAGACCGCCGCCGACTTGCTCTGCGCTTCCGACCAGCACTGGATTTGCCTTCACAGGCATGCCGCCTTTGCCACCGCGCCACAAGATTTCCTCGCCAATCTGCCCATCCGGTCCGGCGTCGCGTGGCTGATCGCGGCCGACGATGCGGACAATATTGGCGAAGCTCTGATCCTCGCCCTCAAGTCACTTGGCCCAAGGACCGACGTGCATCTCCTGCTTGCCGCGCGCGATAGTGAGTGGCAGGCGAAGCACCTCGCGCCGGGTCGGTGGGCGCAGGTGGCCGATTTCCACGTGGAGACGCTTAGAGGCCTGAGCCTGCCAGATGCTCGGCGGATCGTCGAAGGATGGGCAGCCTGGGGCGACGACGCCATGGGTAAGCTTAAAGGCAGCGACGTAGAAACCGCATCGAAGACCTTGGTCGGGCTTGCTTACGATCTTGCGGCCCGTCCGCAGGAGGGCGCCTTGCTCGGCGCGCTGTTGGGCGCTCGTCATGGCGACGATATGCGAGGCCACGTTCGCAAGCTGCTGCTTGGATTGAGCCCTGAGCCCGTCGTCGGCAAGCGTAGCTTACGCGACATCTACGTCATGGTCGCGGCGATGCATGCCGAGAATCAACTCTATCTGACACACGCTGTGCTGGCTGGGGCAGCTGGTTGTGAGGTCAACGAGCTAGAGGCCAAGGCGCTCAGGGTGCTGAGGCGTGAGGCCATGCTCGATGCTGGCGACACCTACGTACTGACGCGCCATCGCCGGATCGCTGAGGAGGCCTGCGCGGTGTTGCGCGAGGAAAACTACGACATCGACCAGTGGTACCCTGTGCTGGCTCGGACAGCGCTTCGGAGATCCCTCGCTGGGCTACCAACGCCTGAAATTGGCGCGTGGCGGATTGAATTGCCGGAATACTTCGTCGGCGAAGAAGGTCGCTGGCCAGTCGCCCGAGAAATAGCCAAGGCGCTCTACGAGGCGGCCCCGGCAGATGTCCATAGAGCCGCAGTCTACTCATCGATCCTCCGGCGTACCGGCTGCCCGGCGCTCGCCATGCGGATGCTGAGGGACCGGATCGGAAAGCTTCCGGTCGATCGGGGCCTCTTCTACGAATGGAGCAGCGTCGCCGGCGCAATCGGCGAGGCTGGGATAGACGCATGGTCTGCCGGTAAGTCGTTGGCCGACGACAAGGAGCTCCTGAGCCCCAAACAATGCAAATTGTCATTGTCGGGCGCGGCCGCGGCATTCCGTTCGCTTTTCAAAATGCAAGCCGACCGCCGCTTTCTGGTCGCCGAGGTCGCTTGCGGGCGGCTCGGAATGGCGTTGGACGAACGAGACGACAAGGCCACCAGAATCTTCGAAGGCAGCATCAGGCTCGGAGTTCACCACGGGGTTCCCAAACTGAGTTCTGAAGTCTTGGTCGACGCAATCAGGTCGGCCGTTGTGCTTGGCTCTTATGAAATTGAAGCGCGTGAAGACCAGGCATTCTTCGAGGACGCCTTTGGCGACCCGGAGAACTTCTCCTATCGACAGCTTCTTGAGCTCACGCGGGCCGGGTAACCAGCGCGTCGGCGGTTTGTCGAGGTCATCCTCGATCTTAGTCGACGATGGCCTCGATGGCCGTGGGTGGCGCCTTCCCCCTCGAGCCGAGATGGTCCACACACCACGCGACCTCCCCTTGTGTGTCCGAAAGCCCCTCCTCATGGACCTCTCCAAGATCCCCGTCGGTGTGAACCCGCCCTATGACGTCAACGCCATCATCGAGATCCCGCAGGGGGGCGAGCCGGTGAAGTACGAGATCGACAAGGAGTCGGGGGCGCTCTTCGTCGACCGCTTCCTGCACACCGCGATGTTCTATCCGGGCAACTACGGCTTCATCCCGCACACGCTGGCCGACGACGGCGACCCGATGGACATCATGGTGGTGGGCCAGACCCCTGTCGTGCCGGGCGCGATCATCCGGGCGCGGCCGATCGGCACGCTGATGATGGTCGATGAGGCCGGGGGCGACGAGAAGGTGCTGGCGGTGCCGGTGGACGCGCTGCATCCGTTCTATACGGGCGTGGACTCGTGGCGATCGCTGCCGGGCATCCTCACCGAGCAGATCGCCCACTTCTTCCAGCACTACAAGGACCTGGAAAAGGGCAAGTCGGTGAAGATCACCGGCTGGGCCGAGCCGGAACAGACTGCCGACCTGATCCGCGCGGCGATCCAGCGCTACAAGGACGCGGGCTAAATCCGCACGAAATCCAGAAACACCGGCGCGCAGTCGCCCAGGCGCTTTTCCTCGTAGCGGGTGGTGATGTGGTCGGCCGGAGGGGCCCGCCAGTCGTCGGCGCGTTCGGCGGCCCAGCGGAAGTCCGGGCTGGCGGTGAACCGCTCAAGGCTCCAGTCCACGTAGTCGGCCCAGTCGCTGGCGAAGCGCAGGCGCCCGCCCGGCTTCAGCAGGCGTGCGAACTCCGCGACCGTCTCGGCCTGGACGATGCGGCGCTTGTTGTGGCGGCTCTTCGGCCAGGGGTCGGGGAACAGCACGAAGATCCGGTCCAGACAGGCGCTCGGCATCAGCGCCATCAGCTCGCGCGCGTCGCCGTCCAGCACGCGGACATTGGTCAACTGGGCTTCGTCGATGTGGCGCAGCGCGCTCGCCACCCCGTTCTGGAACGGCTCGGCCCCCAGGATCAAAAGCTCGGGGCGCCGTGCGGCCTGCGCGGCCATGTGCTCGCCGCCGCCGAAGCCGATCTCCAGCCAGACCTCGGCCCAATCCGGCGCCGCATCCGGCTTCAGCGTGCGCGGATCGAACGGCTCAGTCGGCGGCCGCAGGCTGGGCAGCAGGGTCTCCATCAGCGCCGCCTGCCGCGGCTTGATGGTGCGCGTCTTCAGACGGCCGTAGGAGCGCAGACGGGGCGTCTCAGGCGACATGGGCGCCGGCGTTGCGGGCTGCGTTCAAAACCTTGGTCTCCGTCGCCAGGCGGCGTCTTATAAGGGAATTATACCTCATCATAAAATACATCGCGCCATGGTTAATCATTATACATCCATTATACTATAATCGACGCGATTCTCCTGAAAAGAGAACGCAGTTGTATTGAGTCTTTTCTCCCCCATCATTGCGTCACAGCTTGGCACACGCCCTGCTGGCACGTTGGTTGCATCGCTGTCCTTGAGAGATTGGCGCACAAGACATCCCAGATGTCGCGTGGGTTCTACCCGGGGCGCCAGTATTGAAAGGATTGAGGGGGACATGATGAAGACCATTCTCCTGGCTTCGGCGGCCGTTCTGGTCATGGCCGCGCCGGCCAGCGCCGCGGTGACGTTCGACTATCTGTCGCTGACCACGGTCAACACGACGGCGGCCGCGGCGGGTAACGGATTGAACGCGGCGAGCTACACCTTCAGCAACGGGCATGCCTTTGCCGATGCGTTCAGCCTGCCGGGTTCGCCGCTGACGACGGACGCCACGGCCACCGTGACCGCGACCACCTCCCATCTGGTGGTGACGCCGGTGCACCATCCGGACACCTTCGCGCCGAGCGATATCCACCATCTGCACCCCATTCACCACCCCGACACCTTCATCACCACCACCACCACGGTGACGAACGCCGACGCGACCGCCACCGAAGGCGCGGTGGCGGCGTTCACCGACGCCGGCGACGCGACCTTCGCCTTCCTGGGCAACACCGTCGCCAACGTCTACACGGCGGGCTCGGCCGCCGACGTTTTCAACGGCGGCCAGAAGATCAGGTACGATTTCAGCATCGACCACACGTCTGTGCTGGATCTGACCTACGATCTGTCGGAGTCGTTCAACTTCCCGAACGCTCATAATTTCCTGAGCCTGACGGACCTGACGACCCACACGACCCTGTTTGCCGGCGCGCTCGGCAACAACACCGCCGGCGACCTCAATCTGCTGCTGGCGGGCAACCACCACTTCGATCTGACGGTGTTCTCGTCGCCGATGGACGATCGGGCGCTTCGGACGACCATCGGCCAGACGCTAGGGTCCCACGAGGAATTCTACAGCTGGGCGGTCAACGCGGTGCCGGAACCGGCGACCTGGGCGATGATGATCTTCGGGTTCGGCGGGGTCGGGGCGATCATGCGCCGCCGCCGCATCGCGCCCGCCATGGCCTGATCCAAGCGGCCTGAAGACAGCAAGCCGCCGCCGAGGGCTCCCTCGGCGGCGGTTTTTGTTTTGGACGCCGGACGCTCGCCCTAGGCCAGCTTCTTCAGCTCATCCACCAGGTCGGGGCGCTCCCAGGAGAAGCCGCCCTCGTTGTCCGGCTGGCGGCCGAAGTGGCCGTAGGCCGCGGTGCGCGCGTAGATCGGGCGGTTCAGCTGCAGGTGCTCGCGGATGGCGCGCGGCGTCGCGCCGCCGACCAGCTCCGGCAAGGCCAGCTCCAGCTTCGCCGGATCGATCTCGCCGGTGTTGTGCAGGTCGACGTAGAAGCTGAGCGGCTGGGCGACGCCGATCGCATAGCTGATCTGGATCGTGCACTTCCTGGCCAGGCCCGAGGCGACCACGTTCTTGGCGAGATACCGGCAGAGGTAGGCCGCCGAGCGGTCGACCTTGGTCGGGTCCTTGCCGGAGAAGGCGCCGCCGCCGTGCGGGGCCGCGCCGCCGTAGGTGTCGACGATGATCTTGCGGCCGGTCAGGCCCGCGTCGCCATCCGGCCCGCCGATCTCGAAGCGGCCGGTCGGGTTCACGTGCCACTTGGTCTTCTTGGTGATCAGGCCGTGCGGGAAGACGCCTTCCACGTAGGGGCGGATGACGCCCTCGATGCGCTTGGGCGTGGCGATGTGCAGGCCGATGCGCTTCTTGTGCTGGGTCGAGACGACGATCTGCAGCACCTCGACCGGGCGGCCGTCCTCGTAGCGCAGGGTGACCTGGCTCTTGGCGTCCGGCTCCAGCACCGGGCATTCGCCGGAGTGGCGCACCTCGGCGAGCCTCTTCAGGATATCGTGGCTGTATTGCAGGGTGGCCGGCATCAGCGCCGGGGTCTCGTCGCAGGCGTAGCCGAACATGATCCCCTGGTCGCCGGCGCCTTCGTCCTTCTTGTCGGTGGCGTCGACGCCCTGGGCGATGTGCGCCGACTGCGGGTGCAGGTGGCAGGCGTACTTGGCCTTGTGCCAGTGGAAGCCCTTCTGCTCGTAGCCGATGTCCTTGATCGCCTGTCGGACCTTCGGCTCCAGCCCCTTCACGATCTCCTTGGTCAGCGCCTTGTTGTCGTTCTTCGAGCCGCCCGCCTTGCCGGCGCGGACTTCGCCCGCCAGCACGATGCGGTTGGTGGTCACCAGGGTCTCGCAGGCGACGCGCGCCTCGGGATCGACGCTCAGGAAGGCGTCGACGACCGTGTCGGAGATGCGGTCGGCGACCTTGTCGGGATGGCCCTCGGAGACGCTTTCCGAGGTGAAGATGTAGCTGGAACGGCTCAAGGGGCTGGCTCCCGGAGGTGGCGGCGCGCGCGATCAGGTCGGCGCCGGCCCAAATAGGCGGCGAACCTATAAAGATATCTTTATGTCCCGCCAAGCGCACATTGGCGTCACCTGGTTAAGTACGGACCCCGGCAGGGATTCAGATGTCGCCGGCGTCCGGCTCGCCGGCCATGGCGCGGACCAGGTCGAGGATCTTGCGGCGCACCCTGCCCTTGGAGATCTTCGGGAAGACGCTGGCCAGTTCGATCCCTTCCGGGGTCAGCAGGAAATCCTGCAGGGTCTCGCGCGGGATGTTGGCGCCCGGCGGCCCATTCTCATCGCCCGAGGCGGCGTCGCCCAGGCCCTCGTAGAAATAGCCGATGTTGGTCGACAGCGCCCGGGCCATCTCCCACAGCTTGGACGCGCTCACCCGATTGGCGGCGCGCTCGTACTTCTGCACCTGCTGGAAGGTCAGGCCGATGGCCTCGGCCAGGCGCTCCTGGCTGATCCCCAGCTCTTTGCGACGCATTCTTATTCGCAGACCGACGTGGCGATCGATGGGATTGGGCCCCGTTTCGGGCTCGTCCGACTTGTCCAAAACTGCTCCCATCGTAACGGCGCCGGACAAGCACACCGCCGGACGTGATCTAAGGCTGGACGCGACCCTCAACTTGCGGTCTGCGAACACGATAGGCCAGGGCGATCAAGCCAGACAATAGCACCAGTCCCCAGAATGGGAGGTCACCAACGCGGGAAAATACAGTCTTTTCAATGGCAGGGGGCAGGGGTGCGTCAATAACCCCCAGCCGCCCGAGGCCCAACCGGGCGCCTGGAACGATGCGTCCGTAGGCGTCGATCACCGCCGAGACGCCGGTCGGCGTGGCGCGCACGATGGGCAGGCCTTCCTCGATGGCCCGGTAGCTGGCGATGTTCAGGTGCTGCAGCGGGCCCGACCCCTCGCCGAACCAGGCGTCGTTGGAGACATTCAGAATCCAGGCCGGCCGCAGCCCCGCCCGCGCCGCGCCCGCCCGCGTCACGCCGGGGAACAAGGCCTCGTAGCAGATCAGCACCTGCACCGCCGGCACGCCCCAGGGCGCGATCGGCTGCGACGGCGGCCCGGCGGTGAAGTCGTCGGGCATGTGGACGAGGCTGCGGAAGCCGACCTTCGAGGCCAGTTCGCCGGCCGGCATGTATTCGCCGAACGGCACCAGGTGGTGCTTGTCGTAGACGCCGGTGACCCGCAGCGCCTGCGCCTCGCGCCGGAAGGCGACCAGGGTGTTGAAGTACCGCGCCACACCGTTCGGGCCGGCCTCCGCGCGATTGGCGCCCATCAGCAGGGTCTGGCCGGGGTTGAGCGTATCGCGCAAGGCCGCGCCATAGGGCGAGCCCGGCGCGATCAGTTCGTCGATCACCGCCGGCAGCGCGCCCTCCGGCCAGATGACGATGGCCGGCTGGACCGCCGCCTTGCGGGTGCTCAGGTCGACATAGGTGTCGAAGACCATGCGCAGGTTCTCAGGCTTCCACTTGTTCTTCTGGTCGATATTGGCCTGGACCACCCGGATCACCGGCGCGCCGGGAGCCGGCTTCACCGCCGTCTCAAGCCGCCAGGCGCCGTAGCCGTAGAGCCCGGCGAGCGCGGCGAGCGCCGCGGCCAGGGTCGCGATCCTCGCCCGCGCCCGGCCCTTGTCGGCCAGCACCGCGGGCGCGGCCGCGATCGCCACGGTCAGCCAGGTCAGGCCATAGGCGCCGATCAGCGACGCAGCCTGAGACGGCGCGGTCCCGGCCGCCCAGGTCTCGCCCGGCAGGTCCCAGGGAAAGCCCGAGAAGACGTGCCCGCGCAGCCATTCGAAACCGGCCAGGCAGCCGGCGAACACCAGCACCCGCGCCGGCCCAGGGACCTTAAGCGCCCGGTAGAGCAGGCTGGCCAAGCCCCAGAACAGCGCCAGGCCCCCGGCCATCAGCACCAGCGCGAAGGGGGCCATCCAGCCCTGCTCCTTGGCGTCGACCATGAACGGCTCGGTGATCCACCAGACGCTGACGGCGAAGTAGCCGACGCCAGCCAGCCAGCCGCGGAAGAAGGCCTGGCGCAGGGGGCGCCTGGGTCCGTCCGGCGCGCCCTCGGCGTCGATCAGCGCCAGCAGCAGGGCGTAACCCAGCGGCCCGAAAATGAACCCGAACGGCGGGTGGCCCAGGCCGGCGGCGATCCCGGCGAACAGCGTCAAGGCGCGGGCGGGCCAGCCCCTGGACCAGATCATGCAGGTTCAGGCCTGCGCCGGCGCGGGCGGCGTCACGCGGCGGACGCGCAGGCGCTTCACCCGGCGCGGGTCGGCGCTCATCACCTCGATGGCGTAGCCGCCGGGATGGTCGACGATCTCACGCCGCTGCGGCACCCGGCCGGCCAGGGCATTGACGAGGCCCGCCACGGTGTCGATCTCCTCGTCGAGGTCGGGCGGGGCCAGGTCGACGCCCTCGCCGAGCGCTTCCTCCAGGTCGGCCAGCGGCGTGCGCCCATCGACGATCCAACCCGCGCCGTCCTGCGCGATCGGCGCATGCCCGTCGTCGTCGGCGTCGTCGTGCTCGTCGGAGATCTCGCCGACCAGGGTCTCCAGCAGGTCCTCCAGCGTCACCAGGCCGTCGGTGCCGCCGAACTCGTCGATGACCAGCGCCATGTGGGTCTGTTGCGCGCGCATCTGGCCCAGGAGCTCCGAGGCCCGCATCGAGGCCGGCACATAGAGCACCGGGCGCACCAGGTTGTGGCGGCCCGACAGCACCTTGTCGGTGGGCCTGGGCCTGTGGGTCTTGCGGGCCAGGAGCTTGAAGACGTCCTTGACGTGGACCACGCCCACCGGCTCGTCGAGCGTCTCCCGATAGACCGGCATGCGGCTGTGCTCGGCCTCGACGAAGCGGGCGGTGAGCTCGGCGAAAGAGCAGCTGCGGTCGATGGCCACGATGTCGGCGCGCGGCTGCATCACGTCTTCGACGCGCAGGTCCTGGAAGGCGCGGGCCTGGCTGACCAACTCGCCGGTGGCCGCGGTCGGCGGCTCGGGCGCCGTGTCCTCATCCTGGGCGGGCTTCTTGCTGCGGAAGCGGTCGAACAGGTGCAGGACGCCGCGGTTGCGGTGCGGCTCCGCGGCCCGGTCCGTCATGGACGTCGGGGCGGGCGCCTCAGCCGATGGGTCGGGGTCTGCCATTCTCTCCCTCACCGGCGGCGTAGGGATCGGGAATCCCCAGGCCCGCCAGTACGGCGCGTTCCAGGCCTTCCATCTCCTCGGCCTGCGCGCCGGTCTCGTGGTCATATCCTAGAAGGTGGAAGACCCCATGCGCCACCAGATGCTGCAGGTGGTTTTTCAGCGGCTTGCCCTGTTCCGCGGCTTCCCGGGCGCAGACGCCGTAGGCCAGCGCCACATCGCCCAGGAACCGCTCAGGGTTCTGCGGCGCGGGGAAGCTGAGCACATTGGTCGGCTTGTCCTGCTGGCGGAACCGGCGGTTCAGGTCGCGCAGGCTCTGGTCGTCGGTGAGCAGGAAGCTCACGCCCTCGCCCACCGCGCCCTCGGAGGCCAGGGTCACATCGGCGGCGGCGAGCACCAGGGCGTGCGCGTCGGCCAGGGCCTCGGTCCAGGCGGAGTCTTCGATCTCGATGTCGATCAAGGGCTGCGTCCCGGCTGGGCCTTGGCCGCGTCGGCGTCGTAGGCCCGCACGATGCGCTCCACCAGCGGGTGGCGCACCACGTCCTCGGCGGTGAAGCGGGTGACGCCGATGCCCTTGACGCCTTCCAGGAGGCCCACGGCGTGGGCCAGGCCGGAGTCGCGCAGATTGACCAGGTCGACCTGGGTCGGGTCGCCGGTCACCACCATGCGCGCGCCTTCGCCGAGCCTTGTCAGCACCATCTTCATCTGCAGGCGGGTGGCGTTCTGCGCCTCGTCGACGATGACGAAGGCATGCGCCAGCGTGCGGCCGCGCAGGAAGGCGATGGGCGCGACCTCGATCTCGCCCTTCTCGCGCCGGCGGCGCAGCTGCTCGGCGCCCAGGATGTCGGTCAGCGCCTCCCAGACCGGCGCCATGTAGGGATCGACCTTCTCGGTCAGGTCGCCCGGCAGGAAACCCAGGCGTTCGCCGGCCTCGACGGCGGGGCGCGAGACGATCAGCCGGTCGACCTCGCCGCGCAGCAGCAGGCCCGCGCCATGCGCCACCGCCAGGAAGGTCTTGCCGGTGCCGGCGGGGCCCAGGCCGAAGACCAGCTCGTTCTTGGCCAGCGCCTGCAGATACTCCGCCTGCATCGCCGTCTTGGGGGCGACCTGGCCACGGCGTCCAACCGGCAGGTTTCCGGGGCCGGCGCCGCCGGATCGCGCGTTGCCGATGGCCACGCGAACGTCGGCCTCGGCGATGTCGAGGCCCTGGTCGGCGCGCTCGGCGATCGCCTGGACCGCCTTCTTGGCCTGGGCGCGGCCCTTGGAGTCGCCGGTCAGCGAGACCCCGCCGCCGGGCGTCTCCACCAGCACGTCGAAGGCGTCCTCGATCAGGGCGGCGTGGCGCGAATGGGCCCCGGCCACCGCGCGCGCCGCCGCGTCGGACAGGGTGATGAATTCGGGGGCTCGGCTCACGCCGTTTCCAACTCCTGCGAGACCAGCGCGCCGCCCAGGCTCATCCGGGCGGCGGCCTCGATCCGAACCGGAACGATTTGGCCGATCAAGCGATCCGGCGCCGTGGCGTGGACCGCCTGCAGATAGGGGCTGCGGCCGATCAGCTGGCCAGGATGGCGCCCAGGCCGCTCGAACAGCACCGGCAGGACCTTGCCGACCTGGGCGGCGTTGAACGCGCGGGCCTGCTCGTCCAGGAGGGCATTGAGCCTGGCCAGCCGCTCGTCCTTCACCGCTTCCGCCACCTGGCCCGGCATGGCCGCGGCGGGCGTGCCCGGACGCCGCGAGTATTTGAAGCTGAAGGCCGTGGCGTGATTGACCTCGCGCACGAGGGCGAGCGTCGCCTCGAAATCGCTCTCGCGCTCGCCGGGGAAGCCGACGATGAAGTCGCCGGAGATGGCGATATCGGGCCGCGCGGCGCGGATGCGCTCGATCACGCGCAGGTAGCTTTCGGCGGTATGCGCCCGGTTCATCGCTTTGAGAATCCGGTCCGAACCGGACTGCACCGGCAGATGCAGGTACGGCATCAGCTCGGCGACCTCGCCGTGCGCGGCGATCAGCGCCTCGTCCATGTCGCGCGGATGGCTGGTGGTGTAGCGGATGCGGTCGATGCCCTGGATCGCCGCCAGCCGGCGCACGAGCGCGGCCAGGCCGCCCTCTCCCGCATAGGCGTTGACGTTCTGGCCCAGCAGGGTGATCTCGCGCACGCCCTGGGCCGCCAGGTCACGGGCCTCGGCCTCGATGGTCTCCGGGCTGCGCGACCACTCGGGGCCGCGCGTATAGGGCACCACGCAGAAGGTGCAGAACTTGTCGCAACCCTCCTGCACGGTCAGGAAGGCCGTCACCCCGCTCGCCCGGCGCGAGGTCGGCGCCAGCGCGTCGAACTTGTCTTCCGGGGCGAAATCAGCCGACAGCCGCTCGCCGCGGGCGCGGTGGCTGCGCGCGATCAGTTCGGGCAGCTGGTGATAGGCCTGCGGCCCGACCACCAGGTCCACGGCGGGCTGGCGGCGCATGATCTCCTTGCCCTCGGCCTGGGCGACGCAGCCGGCGACGGCGATGGTCATCCGCGACCCGCCCTCGGCGAGGCGTTCCTCGCGCATCTCCTTCAGCTTGCCGAGCTCGGAATAGACCTTCTCGGTGGCTTTCTCGCGGATGTGGCAGGTGTTCAGCACCACCAGGTCCGCGCCGTCCGGAGTCTCGGTCATGGCGTAGCCCAGGGGGCTGAGGACATCAGCCATCCGCTCGCTGTCATAGACGTTCATCTGACAGCCGTAGGTCTTGATGAAGAGGCGCTTGGGGGCGGACATCGCCGGGGTTATGGGGGCGCGGGCCCCCTGGCGCAAGTTCGCCTAGTCCTCGACCGGCATGCCGTAGAGCTCAAGGCGGTGGTCCACCAGCCGGTAGCCCAGGCGCTTGGCGATGGCCTCCTGCAGGGCCTCGATCTCGGCGTCGACGAACTCCACCACCTTGCCGGTCTTCATGTCGATCAGGTGGTCATGGTGCTGGTCGGGGTGCTCCTCATAGCGGGAGCGGCCGTCGCGGAAGTCGTGGCGGGTGATGATCCCGGCCTCATCGAACAGGCGCACGGTCCGGTAGACCGTGGCGATGGAGATGTGCGGATCGACCGCGTGGGCGCGGCGGTGCAGTTCCTCGACGTCGGGATGGTCGTGGGCCTCCGACAGCACGCGGGCGATCACCCGGCGCTGCTCGGTCATGCGCATGCCCTTCTCGATGCAAAGCTTCTCGATGCGGTCCGACACCGGCCTCTCCAATTCCCCCAAAACCAAGATAGGTCTAAGCGGACGCGCCGTTAAGGTCGAGGCGCATCACCAGGGCGTCGGTGAAGCCCGCCGCGCCGCGGTCGTAGTAGGATTTGCGCAGGCCGGCGCGGCGGAAGCCCAGGGCCTCGTAGAGGGCGATGGCGCCCTCGTTGTCCACCGCGACCTCCAGGAAGGCCTCGCTGGCCTGAGCCTCCCGCGCCGACGCCAGGGCCGCGCGGATCAGGGCCTGGGCGACGCCGCGCCGCCGGGCCGCCGGGGTCACGCCCACGGTCAGCACCTCCACCTCGCCGCCGGCGACGCGGCAGAGGATGACGCCGGCGGGCCGGCTATCCTCGGCCAGGAAGCCGAAGATCCCCTCGCCCTCCAGCAGGTCCTCGAACTCGTCGTCGCGCCAGGCCTTGTCGGCGAAGGCCTCGGCGTGGGCGGCCGCCATGGCGGCGCACTCGGCCGCGGTGGCGCGGATGAGCTTCATGCGGGCGCGCCCGTCCCGGCGGCGGCCGGCAGCTTGGCGTCAGGCGCGCGCAGATAGAGCGGCTTGAGCGGTCCGGGCGTGCGCCCCGCGGCCAGCCGCGCCACCTGGCGGGCGTCGGCGCCCTCGGCGGCGATCACCGCGGCGGACGGGGCGAAGTCGGCCAGCAGCGGCGCGCCGGAGCCGACCAGGGTGAAGGGCCGGCCTCGCGACAGTTCCGCCAGGCGCGCGGCGGCGACCTCGGCGGTCAGCGCATCGGGCGCCATCAGGGCGGCGCCGTCCTCGAAGGCCTGCAGGTAGAGCTGGCCGCGGCGCGCGTCGATGGCGGGGAACACGAGACCGGGCGCCTCGGCGGCCAGGGCCTCCAGCGTGCCGATCCCGACGGCGGGTTTGCCGAGCGCCAGGCTCAGCCCCTTGGCAAACGCGATGCCGACCCGCAGGCCGGTGAACGAGCCCGGCCCGACGGTGACGGCGACGCGGTCCAGGCGGTCGAAGGCCAGGCCCGCGTCCGCCATCACATCGCGGGCCATCGGCGCCAGCCGCTCCTGATGCCCGCGCGCCATGACCTCGCGCGCCGACGCGACGATGCGCGCGCCGTCCAGCACGGCGACCGAGCAGCTTGAGAGACAGGTATCCAGGCCAAGGACGATCACGCGCTCGTTCTAGAGCGTTTGTTCAACGCCCGTCACTTCCGGCACATAGTGCTTGAGCATGTTCTCCACGCCCGCCTTCAGCGTCGCCGAGGAGGACGGGCAGCCGGAGCAGGCGCCGCGCATGTTCAGATAGACCACGCCGGTCGCCACATCGAAGCGGTTGAACAGGATGTCGCCGCCGTCCTGCGCCACCGCCGGGCGGATGCGGGTGTCGAGCAGGTCCTTGATCTCGGCGACGATCTGGGCGGTTTCGCCCTCGTAGACGCCTTCGTCGTGACCGCCGGCCTGGTCGTCCGCGCCCGCGAACAGCGGCAGGCCGGAGGTGAAATGGTCCATGATCGCCGCCAGGATCGGGGCCTTCAGGTGGCTCCAGTCGTGGGCCTGCGTCTTGCCGACGGTCAGGAAGTCGGGCCCGAAGAACACCCGTTCGACGCCCTCGATGGCGAACAGCTCGGCGGCGAGCGGCGAGGCGGCGCCGGCTTCAGCGTCGCGGAAATCGCGCGTGCCCTCGCCCATGACGTCGCGGCCGGGCAGGAACTTCAGGACCTCGGGGTTCGGGGTCGGCTCGGTCTGGATGAACATGGGGAAGATGTGGCGGGCCGCGGGTGTCGTCGCAAGGTCCAATTTGAAACCACGAAATACACGAAATGCACGAAAGCGCCTCCGCGACGGGCCGGCCGCAGGCCCCTTTTCCCCGATACAGATGCCAATTCGCGGGTGAGCTGCGCTCGCGGCGGCGCGGCCCCTTTCGTGTATTTCGTGTATTTCGTGGTTTGAAACCTACGCCAGATCGGCGATCTCGGCGTCGGTGAGGTCGCCGGGCACCAGGGTCACCGGCACCTTGCGCGCGCCCCAGGTGACGCCCTCCTTGGCGAGCGAGGCGACCAGCGGGCCGGGGCCGCGCCCGCCGACCGCGGCGGCCAGCACCAGGATCTTGATGTCGGGATCGGCGCCGATCACCTCGCGCAGCGCCGCGCGGACGTTTTCGGCGTTCTTGATGATGAACTCCGGCGGCAGGCCGGTCTCGGCCTGGACGAGCGCCGCCGAGGTCTGCAGCAAGGCCTCGGCCTCTTCGCGCGCCTGGCGTTCGATCTCCTCGCGCACGCCCGACCAGTGCTCGAAATATTCCGGCTCGATGACCCGCAGGATCGCCACGTACCCGCCGGTGGAGCGCGCGCGGCGGCAGGCGAAACGCAGCGCCGCCTGGAATTCCGGCGTGTCGTCGGCGACGACCAGGAACTTGCGCTGGCTCATGGCGCGACGGTGCGGCGCCTTCCGGCTGCGCGCAAGGCTCAGCCCGCCCAGTAGCCGACGATGCGCTTGACCTCGGCCAGCGTCGGGGCGGCGACCTCGCGCGCCCGCTCGGCGCCGGCGCCCAGGATGCGGTCGATCTCGGCCGGGTCGGCCAGCAGGCGGCGCATCTCGCCCCCGATCGGGCCCATCACCGAGACCGCGAGGTCGGCGAGCTGGGGTTTGAGCTTGCCGAAGCCCTGGCCGGCGAATTCGCTCAGCACCTCCTGCGCCGAACGCCCGGCGAGCGCCGCATAGACCCCGATCAGGTTCTGCGCCTCGGGACGGCCGGCAAGGTCCTCGAGTTTTTCCGGCAGGAGTTCCGCGTCGGTCTTGGCCTTGCGGATCTTCTGCGAAATGGCGTCGGCCTCGTCGGTGAGGTTGATCCGCGAATTGTCCGAGGGGTCGGACTTGGACATCTTCACCGCCCCGTCGCGCAGGCTCATGATCCGCGCGCCCGGCCCCTGGGTCAGGGCCTCCGGCAGGGGGAAGAAGCCCGGCTGCTCGAAGTCGTGGTTGAACTTCTGGGCGATGTCCCGGGTCAGTTCCAGGTGTTGGCGCTGGTCCTCCCCCACCGGCACGTGGGTCGCCTTGTAGACCAGGATGTCGGCGGCCTGCAGGACGGGATAGGTGTAGAGCCCGACGCTGGAGCGCTCCTTGTGCTTGCCGGCCTTGTCCTTGAACTGGGTCATCCGGTCGAGCCAGCCGAGACGCGCCACGCAGTTGAACACCCAGGCGAGCTCGGCGTGAGCCGGCACGGCCGACTGGGCGAAGATGGTGGCGACCTTGGGGTCGAGGCCGGTCGCCAGATAGGCCGCGGCGATCTCGCGGACGTTGGACTTCAGCTTCTTGGGATCGGTCCATTCGGTGAGCGCGTGCAGGTCGGCGACAAAAATGAAAGTTTGCATCTCGTGCTGCAGGCGGGCGAACTTCACCAGGGCGCCGAGATAGTTCCCCAGGTGCAGGTCGCCGGTCGGCTGCACGCCGGAGAGCACGCGGGGTTTGCCCGTGAAGGGCGCGGGAGCTTGGTCGGTCATGGAACTGGCTTCTCGGAGAAAGGGCGTGAGGGCGCAAGGCCCGCGATCAATGGGTGGAGCGGCTCAGCGCCATCGCCAGAGGTTGCGCACCGGAGAAACCATGGCCGCGGAATAGTCTCCCCGGGCGGTCACGACAAGTCCTCGGGCTTGACGCGGCGGCTGCGCAGAGCGCCGCGCACTTCGCTCAGCGTCATGCCGCCGGTCCCGAACAGCAGCGCCGGATAGACCGCGCCGGCCGCCACGGCGACCAGGCCCACGGCGAACTCCTTGGCCCCGATCCGGCCCAGATGGAAATGCCCGAACAGGCCCTGGATGTGGTTTCGCCAGTGGCCGGCGGCGAACAGCAGGGCGCCCAGCGCCACATTGGCGACCAGGATGCGCAGGAGCCGCGCGATGGCTTCCGGCGCCGGACGATAGTGCGATCGGCTGGCGAGCGTCGTCGCCATCATCGCCACATTGGTCCACCAGGCCACCGTGGTCGCCGCCGCCACCCCTGGCACCCCGATCAGGTAGAAGAGCGTCACCCCGACCGCGACATTCACCCCCACCGAGACCAGGCCCAGCCGCATCGGGGTCCTGGTGTCCTGGCGGGCGAAGAAGGCGCGGTTGAACAGCTGGGCGGCGACAAAGGCCGGCACGCCCCAGCCGTAGAAGAACAGGGCGTTCGCCGTCTGGTGGGCGTCGTTCACGGTGAACTGGCCGCGCGTGTACATGCCGTCGATCAGGAAGAAGGGGATGGTCACCAGGGCGACAGCGCAAGGCAGCGCAAACGCCATGGAGAACAGCACCGCCTCGTCCATGGCGGCCCGTGCGCCCGCCTCGTCGTGCGCGTGGATCGAGCGCGACAGCTTGGGGAGCAGGGCGACGCCGATGGCCACCCCGATCAGGCCCTGGGGCAGCTGGTAGAGCCGGTCGCAGTAGAACAGCCAGGACCGCGCCCCGTTCACCTGGCTGACCAGGATGCCCGAGACGAAGACGCTGATCTGGGTGGCGCTGGCGGCGATGGCGCCGGGGACGGCCAAGCCGATCAGCTTCCTGATCTCCGGCGTCAGGCGCGGCCAGCGGACGTCGACATGGGCGCCCGATTTCCGCACGCCCCACCAGAGCAGGGCCGCCTGGCTGACGCCCGCCACGACGATGCCCCAGGAGCCGAACACCGCGGCCTGCTGCGCCGTGTGCGCCGGCAGCACCGCGACCAGGGTCCACAGATTCAGCAGCACCGGCGCGGCGCCCGACAGCACGAAGCGGTTCCGGGCGTTCAGCACGCCCGAAAGGTGCGCGTAGATCGCCATGCATGGCAGGTACGGCATGGTGATCTGGGTCAGCACCACCGCCAGCCGGAACTTCTCCGGGTTGGCGGCGAAGCCGGGCGCGATCAGATACATCAGCCACGGCATGGCGAGCTCGGCCACGACGGTGACGAAGATGCTGGCGGCGGCGAGCGTCGCCATGGCGTCGGCGGCCAGCACGTCGGCGACCTCTTCGCCGTCGGTCTCGAGGCTGCGCGAATAGGCCGGCACGAAGGCCGCGGCGAAGGCGCCCTCGCCAAAAATCCGCCGGAACAGGTTCGGGAAGGCCCAGGCGGTGTTGAAGGCGTCGGCCACGAAGGTCGCGCTGGCTCCCATGGTGTAACCGATGGCCAGGTCGCGCAGCAGGCCGGTGAACCGGCTCAGCATCGTGAAGCTGGAATAGATCAGCGACGAGCGGATCAGGCCCGAGGACTTGGCCGCCGGGGCAGGCTTGGATTCAGCGGTCACGAGGGCTCAGCGGCTGGCGATTCACGGTGGGAAACTAGCGCGGCCCGCCGCGTTTGGCGCGGGCCTTACTTGAGGACCTTGATCTTGATGTTCTGGAACCAGACCGGGTCGCCGTGCATCTGCAGCGCGATGGCGCCCGACTTGCCGGTGGCGAACTGCGGCCAGCGCTTGAACTTGGTGGCCGCGACGCGGGCTTTGAACTCGGCCGAGTTCAGGTCGTATTCGACGACCTTCACACCGTTCAGCCAGTGCTGCACCTTGCCGTGATCGACGACGATCCGCCCGTGGTTCCACTCGCCCACCGGCTTGGTCATGTCCTTCGACGGCGCAAAGAGATAGTAGGCCGCCGAGGCCTGCTCTACCGGCTGCTCGCCGTGGGCGTTGTCCAGCAGCTGGTACTCCGGACCGCTCTGGTAGGTCTCGTCGCCCACCGGGATCACGTGGTACATCACGCCTGAATTGCCCATGGGGCTGATCTTCCAGTCGAAGCTGAGGTCGAAGTTCTCGAAATTCTCCTTGGTGACGATGTCCTTGGAGACGCCCTTCGTCGGGCCGAGGGTCCCGTCGGCGACCTTCCAGCCGGCGTCCGGCGCATCGGTCTTGAAGCCCTTCCAGCCCGCGGTGGTCTTGCCGTCGAACAACAGCTTCCAGCCGCCGGCCTTTTCGGCGGGAGTCAGGGTGTTGGGCGCTTCCGCCGCGAAGGCCGAGGTCGCGAGGACCGCCAGGCAGAAACCGAGAGCGAGCGCTTTCATCCGGGGATTCCTCAAAGGCCGAGTTTCTTGAATTGCGCGTCCAGCGCCGCCTTCACCTCGGCCGAGGGGCCGGGGTCGGAGGTGCGCGGCACATTGCCGATGTAGCCGATGTCCTTGAACCCGGCGTCGGTGGTGTAATAGGCGCCGATCACCAGGTGGCGGAACTTCTTCCAAAACTTCTTGGTGTTGGGATCGGTGGACGCCGACAGCGCCGCCAGCGCCGTCGCCCGGTCGGCGGGCGAGGCCTTGTTGAGCTTCGCGCCCATGGCGTTCAGCCCGTTCATGATCACCGGCCGGTCGCGGACCTGGTCCGGATAGGGCGCGCTGACCCATTCGTCGATGAAGTCCGGCACGCCGAGCGAACTGGCCGACGGCGCGGTCGCATTGGCCGGCAGGATGTAGTCGGCGAGGAGCGCGGCGGTCTGCAGCTGCTCAGGGATCATGATCCGCGACCAGGGCGCCTTTTCCGGCTTGGTCAGCTTGGGGTCGGTGCCGTAGCCGCGGGTGACCTTCTCGCCGCCCTTCAGCGGGCCGTAGACCACCACGCCGGCGCCGACAGCGGTCGCGGCGCCGACCACGCCGATCCAGGCGAGCGCGGTGCGCCGGTCGATCTTGGAGACATAGGGCCCAGTTTCGGGGGCTTCCGGTGCGTCGCTCATAGGGCCCCCTGCTTGGCCAGAGTCGCCATGTTGTCGGCGCTGCGCCAGGCCAGCGCCAGGATCGACAGCGTCGGGTTCTTGTCGGGGCTGGAAACCATGGTCGCCCCATCCATGATGAACAGGTTCGGCACAGCCCAGGAGCGGCCGTACTGGTCGACCACCGAGTCCTTGTCGTTGTGGCCCATGCGCGCGGTGCCGATCTCGTGGATCATCTCGCCGCCCTTGGAGATGGCCTTCTTGCCGTCGGTCTCGACGTGGCCCTCGGGCTTGCCGCCCAGGATGTCGATGACCTGCAGGAAGGTCTTCACCGCATGCGCCGCCTGGTTGGTCTCGTGGTCGCCCCACTTCCAGTGGAATTTCAGGACCGGGATGCCCCACTTGTCCTTCACCACCGGATCGATCTCGCAATAGCAGTCGTCGTTGGGGATCATCTCGCCGCGGCCGTCGAAGCCGATGGTCGAGCCGAACTTCTGGCGAAGCGCGCCCCGCAGGGCGTCGCCGACCAGGCTTTCGTCGCCGCCCAGGAGGCCCGCCATGCCCATAGAGGGCATGTGGCGGCCGCCGCCGATTTCGATGTGGTAGCCGCGCGCGAAGCCCAGCTCCTTCTGCTTCTCGTAGCCCCACCAGGGAATGTAGGTGTGCTGCGTGCCCTGCCCGTCGTCGTTGGTGGGCGGCAGGCCCTCCAGCGCCGGGAACTGGCCGGTGACCCCGGTGCCGACGCTGTCCATCAGATAGCGGCCGACCATGCCGTGGGTGTTGCACAGGCCATTGGGGAAGGCCGAGGTCTTGGTGTTCAGGAGGATACGGGCCGTCTCGCCGGAGCCGGCCGCCAGGATCACCGACTTGGCTGTGACCGAGTGGTGCTCGCCGGTCTTGCGGTCGACAAAGGAGACCCCCTTGGCCTTGCCGCCCTTGTCCATGTCCACCTGGTAGACCAGCGCGTCGGTGCGGATCGTGAGGTTGCCGGTGGCCATGGCTGGCGGCAGCAGGACGGTGGTCGACTGGAAGTTCGCCCCGATGGCGCAGCCGCGGCCGCAGGGCGTGGCGAAGAGGCAGGTGTTGCGCCCCTCCATCTGGCCGGTGACCACCGCGCCGTGCATCGGGATGACCGGCACGCCCATCTTGCGGAAGGCGCGCTCGTAGAACAGCTCGAAGGCCCTGGGCGGCGCGGCCTCCATCAGACAGCCGGCCGGCGAGTCGGGCGTGTTGAGCAGGCCACGGGCCGGCGCCGCGCCGCTGACCCCGATCAGCTTTTCGGTCTTGTCGTACCAGGGGGCCACGTCGTCGTAGGTGATCGGCCAGTCGTAGCCCAGGCCGTCGCGGCTGTAGGGCTTGAAGTCGAGCGGGCCGAAGCGGAGCGCGATGCGGCCCCAGTGGTTGGTCCGGCCGCCCAGCATCCGGGGCCGCCACCAGATGAAGGGCTCCGACCCCTCGGCCACGGTGTAGGGCTCGTTGGGCACCTGCCAGCCGCCGTCGACGGTCGCGTCATAGAAGCCGAAGGGCTTGTCCGGCGTCGAGACGCCGCGCAGCGGCGCCTCGGCGTTGGTGTTGAACATCGGGGTCTCGACGCGCGGGTCGTAGTTGCGCCCAGCCTCCAGTAGCAGGACCTTCAGGCCCGACTTGGTCAGGTGATAGGCGCTCATGCCGCCGCCCGCCCCGGAGCCGACGATGATCGCGTCGTAATTGTCGGTCGCCATGGTCTAGGCTCCAATTCGCGCGGGCAGCGGCACGTAGGTTTCCAGGGTCTCGTCGGGCAGGCTCACCGCACAGCCGGTCTCGGCGGACTTGTAGAGCGCCATGACCATCTTGGTGACCTCGACGCCGTCCTCGAAGGTCTCGATCGGCGTGCGGCCATGGCGGAAGCAGTCGACCATGTGGCGGTTCTCGCCGATGTACCCGTAGGTGCCGGCCTCGTCCTCGACGATCGGCATCTGGCCCTGTTCGGCGTTCTGCTTCTCCACCAGGTCCTCGCCGCCCTCGCCGGTGATGGCGCGCGACAGGAAGACCTTCAGGCTGGGGTTCAGCGACGAGAATTCCATGGCGTATTCCGGGCCCAGCAGGGCCAGGTCGATGCGCAGGCCGGGGCCGACGTAGGACCAGGAGGTCGAGGCCTCGACGATCAGCTCCTGGCCGGTCTCGTCCTCCAGGACGATGGTGGCGCGGGCGAAGTCCTCCACCGGATGGGCCCGCATCTCGACGCCCTTGAAGTCGTGGGCCAGCGCCTTGGCGTACTTGGCCTGGGTCCACTTCAGGTAGCCCACGGAGCCCTGCACCGTCTTGACCGTCAGGCTGTCGCGCGGCGCGTCGGGCTTGGTCAGCAGGAAGCGGCCGACCTCGACGGAGTGGCACATCATGTCGCTCATCACGCCGCCGCCCTGCTTGTCGCCCTGCCAGAACCAGGGCTCGTGCGGGCCGGAGTGCTCCTCGGCGGCGCGGGCCAGGTAGGGGCGGCCCGACGCGGGGACGGCGCGGCGCCAGATCACCTCCTTGCCGCGCTCGACGGCGGAAGAGAACACCTGGTTCTCCAGATAGCCGTGGGCGAGGCCGGCGTCTTCGGCGAGGCGCAACACCTCGCGCGCCTCGGCCAGCGTGCGGCCGAGCGGCTTCTCGCAGGCGATGGCGCGGACCTTGGACTTGCCGGACTTCACCGCATCGTGGACGGCCTGCATGGCCTCCAGCCGCCGGTCGTTGGGGACCAACAGCCAGATGGCGTCCACGTCGTCGGCGAAAAGCAGGCTCTCCAGGCTGGCGTGGCCCCGGCAGGGACCGAGCTCCATCTCGTTGACCTCGGCGACGAGCGCCTCGCGGTGCTTTTGCGTCGGGCTGAAGATGCCGGTGATCTGGGCGTGGCGGACCGAGGCGAAGCTCTTGACGTGGAACTTGGCGATGAAGCCGGAGCCGATGAAGCCGATGCGCAAGGGCGGCGGCGCTTCATTTGCCTGCGCCATCTCTTCATTTCCCCCGCGAACCACTGACTTTGCGCGAACTTGGCGCCGCCCGCGAGAGAGGTCAAACCGCGTTGGCGGCGCGGCCTTCGCCGAGCGGATCGTGACAGGTGCGTCGCGGCGCAAACCGTGTAATCGATAGGCCGAGCGAGGCAGCGAGACCTGCGCGAGGGGGAGGCGAAGATGACCGTCCGCATGCAGCTTTTTGTGATGATGGTGCTGCAGCTGGCGGTCTGGGGCGCCTGGGCGCCCAAGCTGTTCCCCTACATGGGCATGCTGGGGTTCGCGCCCTGGCAGCAGAGCCTCGTCGGCAGCGCCTGGGGCATCGCCGCGGTGGCCGGCATCTTCTTCTCCAACCAGTTCGCCGACCGCAACTTCGCCGCCGAGCGGTTCATGGCCGCCAGCCACCTGATCGGCGGCCTGGCGCTGGCCGCCTGCGCCTTCCTGACCAGCTTCTGGCCGTTCTTCGCGGCCTATCTGGTGTTCAGCCTGCTCTATGTGCCGACGCTCTCGGTCTCCAACTCCATCGCCTTCGCCAACCTGAAGGACCCGGCCAAGGACTTCGGAACCGTGCGCATGGGCGGCACGGTGGGCTGGGTGCTAGTGAGCTGGCCGTTCGTCTTCCTGCTGGGCGCCAAGGCCGACGCGGCGCAGGTGCGCTGGATCTTCCTGGTGGCCGCCATCGTCTCCTTCGCGCTCGCCGCCTACAGCCTGACCCTGCCGCACACCCCGCCCAAGAAGGACGCGCAAGCCGCCGATCCGCTGGCCTGGCGCGAGGCGATCAAGCTGCTCGGCGTGCCGTTCGTGGGCGTGCTGTTCCTGGTCACCTTCATCGATAGCGTGATCCACAACGGCTATTTCGTGATGGCCGACAACTTCCTGACCAACCGCGTCGGCATCGCCGGCAACCTCTCGATGATCGTGCTGAGCCTGGGCCAGCTGGCCGAGATCGTGACCATGTTCGTGCTGGGCGGCGTGCTCGCGAAGCTGGGCTGGAAGACCACCATGATGGTGGGAATCCTCGGCCACGCTGCCCGCTTCACGGTGTTCGCCTTCTTCGCCGACAGCGTGCCGACCATCGTGGCGGTGCAGCTGCTGCACGGCGTCTGCTACGCCTTCTTCTTCGCCACGGTGTACATCTTCGTGGACGCCGCCTTCCCGAAGGACGTCAGGTCCAGCGCCCAGGGGCTGTTCAACCTCTTGATCCTGGGGATCGGCAATGTGGGCGCGAGCTTCCTCTTCCCGGCGCTGATCGCCCACTGGACCGATCCGGCGACCAAGATGGTCGACTACCGCAGCCTGTTCCTGGTCCCCGCCGGCATGGCGGTGGTGGCGATCCTGCTGCTCGCCGCCTTCTTCCGCCCGCCGGAGCGGGGGCCCGTGGCCGCGCCCGCCGTCGCCTAGCCGTGGATCGCCTCGGGCTCCGGCTCGGGCGGCGGAGGCGGCGGGCGCGTGGGCTTCGGCGGGCTGCCGAAATTCCAGCTGAAGCCCAAATAGGCCGCCTGGATGCGCGCTGTCGAAATCGACCGATCGCGCAGCTGCGGCGTGTTGATGAAATTGCGGGCGTTGAAGGTGTTGAAAGCGTCCTGGACGTTGAACACCACCGCGAACTGGTCGGTGACCTTATGCCGGTAGCCTAGGAAGGTGATGACCTGCGGATCGCTGTAGCCCTGCGGCGTCAGCCGGCGGGCGTTCATCTGGCCGCTCGCCTGGAAGACGTCCTTCGTCGTGGCGTTCCAGTTGAGGCTGAAGCGCCCACCGCCCTCGATCGCCGAGCGGTCGCCCAGGATGCCGAGCGCTGTCGCAAGCGGGAAATTCCCCGGGTCGATCTCGGCATAGTAGACGTTGGTCGAGACGTTGTAGGAGAGGTCCTTGGTCAGGTGGCCGTTGGCCACCAGCTCCAGCCCCGCGTGCTTCGAAGACGCCAGGTTCTCCTTGGTCGCCAGCAGGGCGCCGCCGCCCACGTCGCTGATCACGTCGGTGAAGTCGTTGGCCGAGACCCTGTAATAGGCGGTCGCCAGGTAGAACGTGCCGCCCGCGCGGTACTGCCAGCCCGCTTCGAAGCTGTCGGTGCGCTCCGGCTTCAGGCCCGGATTGCCGGCCCGGAAATTGAACTGGTCCTGCTCGATCCGGAAAGGATTGAGGTCTGACGGATTGGGCCGCTGGATGCGCCGGCTGTAGCTCAGCGTGATCTGCTGGCTATCGGACCAACGGTAGTTCAGGTGCAGGGTCGGATAGGCCCGCAGGTAGTTCGAGTTGTGGACGATGGCGGTGGTGACCTGATTGAGGTCCTGCTCCACGTCCTCGACGCGCAGGCCGCCCAGCACGGTCCAGTCGCCGAACGGCCGCTCGTAGGTCACGTAGCCCGAGTTGATCGTCTGCTTGTAGAGGAAGAGGTTGGTGAGCGTCGGATCGGGGCCTGCGTTCGCCGCCGCGGTCCCCCGTTCGGCGACGCTGTCGTAGCTGTTGTCGTCGATGCGCAGCTCGTAGCCGGCCTTCAGCTTGGCGTCGCCCGGCAGCGGGCGACGCATGTCGGCGCGCAGGTCGGTCAGGTCGAGCCGGTTGTGGCCGCGGATGTCCTGGAACAGGTCCGGTTCGGGCGGTTCGCTCTCGACCGCGGTGAACTCCGTCTCGCCGCGCTCGAAGGTCGTCTCGTGACTGGCGCTGGCCGAAAGTTCGTCGTCGTAGCTCGTGGTGTGGCGCCAGCTAGCGTTGGCGCCAAGGTTGTCGCGCACGCTCTTGTTCAAGCCGGACTGGTCGAACTTCTCGTTGACCAGGCCCTTGGGGTCCAGCCCCTCGAGATCCGTGAGATTGACGAGGGCCAACTCGGTCTGGTTGGCGTGGATCTCGGCGGACAGCCGGTCCTTCTTGTTGAGGTCGTAGTCCAGCCCGCCCCGCGCGTTCCACTGGTCCAGCGGCCCGCGATTGTCGATGGTCTCACGGGTGTTCGAAAGCTGATTGCCCGAGGCGTCGAACTGGCTGCGTTGGTCGACTGTCACCGGATGCTGCGGGTCGTGACGGAAGCCGGCGTCGCCGGAGAGCGTCAGCGCGTCGGAGCTGTAGGCGCCGGAAACCCCGCCGTTGCGCCGCCCGGCCGTGCCCACGTTGTAGCGCACGCTGCCGGACTCCCCGACCCGGTGCACCTTCTTCATCACCAGGTTGATGATCCCGGCCGAGCCGTCCGGCGAGAACTCCGCCGAGGGATTGGTGATCACCTCCACCCGCTCCACCGAGTCCGCCGGCAGGGACTGCAGCGCCTGGGCCGCGCTCTGGCCGCGGAACAGCGCGCTGGGCTTGCCGTCCACCAGGATGGTGACGTTGGTGTCGCCGCGCAGCGAGACATTGCCCTGCACGTCCACCTCGACCGACGGAATGTTCTTCAGCGCGTCGCTGATCGTGCCGGTGGTGGTCGCCAGGTCCTGGGCGATGCCGTAGCTGCGCCGGTCGATGGAGGAGCGGAACCCCTGCGTCGAGGCGCCGGTGACGGTGACCTCGTCTACGGTCTTGGCGGCGGGCTGAGCCTTCTTGGCCGGCGCGGCGGCAGGCTTGGCCGGGGCCTTGCCGTTGGCGGCCGGCGGCGCTGGGCTCTGCGGGGTCTGGGTCTGCGCGTGGGCGGTGGACGCCGCCGCGGCGAAGGCGGTCGCCAGCAGGACGCTTACTCGTGCTCGCACAGGGCCCCCCAGGTCGAGGGCGTGCTTCTAAGTCAGGACGGTCACAAGAGTATAACCGAACCGAAATCCTCGGCCTGTCCCCCGGGCCCAGCCGAGCTCAGCCAGGAGGCGCGCCCAGAAAGGTCGAACCAAGCCCGGATCGTGGCGGCTATGCGGCGGTGAAGCTTGTTCAACGCCGCTATTCGCCGCCGCCGAAGTCGAAGCCCGGCTCTTTCGGCTTCTTGGGTCCTGCGCCGAAGTTCCGGGTGACGCCGAAGAAGATGCCGCGGATGTGGACGTGGCCGTCGCTGTGGTCGCGCAGGATCGGCGTCGAGCTGGTCTGGCGGAATCGCACGCCCTCGAAGGGGTCTTGGATGGTGACGACGCCGAACAGCTCGTCGCTGAACTTGTGGCGATAGCCGAGGTAGGTGACCGCGAAGGGCTCGACGAAGCCCTGCGGCGTCAGCCGCTTGGCGTTGAGATTGGTGTTGGCCTGGAAGGTGTCGTTCGCCGTCGGCTGCCAGGTCAGGCTGGCGCGCCCACCGACCTCGAAGGCCGATCGCCGCCCGGCGAAGTCCAGCAGCTGCTGCAGGCCGTCGCTCTGCGCGTCGATCTCGTTCCAATAGAGGTTGGTCGAGAGGCTGTAGCTCAGGGTCTTGGTCAGATGGCCGTTGGCCACCAGCTCCAGCCCCGCCGCCTGGCTGCTGCTGAGGTTCGCCTGGGTGGTCAGCAGCGCCCCGCCAGGCTCGGCGGTCACCACGCTCGTCACCCCGTGCTCGTTGCGCCGGTAGTAGAGGGTCGCCAGGTAGAAGGTCCCCGCCGCGCGGTACTGATAGCCGGCCTCGAAGCTGTCGGTGGTCTGCGGCTGCAGGTTGGGGTTGCCGGCCTGCAAGGTCAGCGGGCCGTAGGAGACCGGGAACGGGTTGAGGTCCTCCGGCTGCGGCCGCTGCACGCGCCGCGAATAGCTCAGGCTGAGCTGCTGGGCGTCGGGGAGCTTGTAGGCGAGGTGCAGGGACGGATAGGCGCGGAAGTAGCTGGTGTCATGCGCCTCGCCGGTGGTGACCTGGTTCAGGGCCAGGTCGACGTTCTCGAGCCGAAGCCCGCCCAGCACCGTCCAGTCGCCGGCCGGCTGTTCATAGGTCAGGTAGGCCGCGGCGACGGTCTGTTTGTAGAGGAAGAGGTTGCTCTGGGTCGCGTCGGGCCGGGCGGTCGCGGCCGAGGCGCCGATCAGGCCCTCGTTGTCGTAGCGGTTGTCGTCGAGCCGCAGGTCGTAGCCGGCCTTCAGCTTGCCGTCGGCCGGCATGGGCCGGACATAGTCGGCCTTCAGCTCGCTCTGGTTCTGGGCGTTGCGGGTGGCAAGGCTGGTGAAGACCTCGGACGCCGTTGGCGCGGTGGCGATCCGGTCGAAGGACTCGGTGCGCACGTCGTCGATGTGCTCGCGCGACAGGTTGACCGTGAGCGTGTGGTCGTCGCCGCCGAAGCTTCTGCGAAAGTTCGCCTGCACCGCGCCGTCGCCCAGGCCGAAGATAATATGCCCGGGCTCGTTGAAGGCCTGGATGACGGCGCCCGTGGGGTCCTGCGCCTGGAAGATCGCCTCGGGACCCTGGTCGATGTCGATGTGGCTGAAGCGGATGTCGCCGCCGATGCGGGTATGGGCGTCCAGATCGTAGTCGGCGCTGGCGTGCGCCCCCCAGCGGTCCAGATGGCCCGAGCCCAGATTGCGGGTCTGGCTGGTGCTCAGCACGTGGCCCTGGCCGTCGAGGATCTCCCGGGTGTCCAGACCCCCGGCGCTCTGCGGGTCGTAGCGGCCGTTGATATCGCCGGACAGCGCCAGCTTCTCGGAATTGTAGGCAGCTGTGATCCCGGCCTGGCGGCGGCCATGGTTGCCAAGGCTCGCCCGCATCGAGCCCGTCGCGCCGGCCTTGCGGGTCTTCTTGCTGATCAGGTTGATGATCCCGGCGGTCCCTTCCGGCGAGAACTCGGCCGAGGGGTTGGTGATCACCTCCACCCGCTCGATGCTGTCGGCCGGCAGGGCCTGCAGGGCCTGGCCGGCGCTGGCGCCCTTGAACTGGCCCGAGGGCTTGCCGTCCAAGAGGATGGTGACGTTGCTGTCGCCGCGCAGGCTGACATTGCCCTGTGGGTCGACCTCCACCGAGGGGATGTTGCGCAGCGCGTCGCTGATCGAGCCGGTGGTGGTCTGCAGATCGCTGGCGATGCCGTAACTCTTGCGGTCGATCTCGCTGCGGAAGCCGTTTTGCGAGGCGCCGGTGACGGTGACGCTTTCGACCGTGCGCCCGGTTGCGGGCTTCGCCGGCGCCTCGGCGGGTTTCGCCGGCGCCGGATCCTGCGGCGCCTCCTGCGCCTGCGCCGCGAAGGCCGATACGGCCAGCGCCGCCGCCAGAATGCCGCTTGCTCGCTTTGCCATGAAATCCCCTCTGCCGCTTCGAGGGGATGAAACTACATTTGTAATTCAAATGAAACTACAAATGTACATTTATCGGTTCGGCGTGAAGAGCCCGTGTAGCGGGCAGTCCTTTTTCAAACCGCGGAGAGCGCAAAGATCGCAGAGGCGAGCATGATCGCGATGGCCTCGCGATTGGCGCGGCCTCTTTGCGATCTTGGCGTTCTCTGCGGTTGAATCGACAGAGCCTCCGCTGCCGCGGAGCCTCAAGGCGCGAACCCGTTCGTGGCGCCGCGCTAGCGCGCCACGCTGGCCCGCGCCCGCTGCAGGTTGCTGCGCCGGCCTTCTTCCTGGTCGGCGTTGAGCACGGCGAGCAGCGCGGTCTTCAGCGCATTGCCCTTGCGCGCGTCCGCCAGCTTCTCGCCCTTGGGCCCGGTCACGTAGAAGGCGTCGACGGCGCGCTCGCCGTAGCCGTCGATGTGGGCCGACAGCACTTGCAGGCCCGCGTCGGCGATGGTCCGCGCCAGCGCCGCCAGCAGGCCCGGCCGGTCGCGCCCGGACGCCTCGACCACGGTCGAAGTCTCCGAGGCGTCGTTGTCCAGCATCACCGCCGGCTCGATGGAGAAGGCGGCGGCGCGGCCAAGGTCGGTGGCCCGGCGGGGTTCGGTCGGCACCGCTTCGCCGCGCGCCGCGGCTTCCAGGCTTTCCACCAGCCGAGTCAGCGAGCGCGGATTGTCGGCGCCGTAAGGCTGTCCCGCGGCGTCCTGCAGATAGAAGATGTCCAGGGCCTGGCCGAAGCTGGAGGTGAACACCCGCGCGCCGACCACATTGGCGCCGGCCCCGGTGATCGCGCCCGCGAGGTCGACGAACAGCCTGCGCCGGTCGGTGGCGGCCACCACCACCTCGGCCGCATCGCGGTCGGCGCGCACCCGGCCCTCGGCCGCCGCCCCGTTCCCGGCGCGCCGGGAAAGAGCCGCGTGCGCCAGCACCTCGGCTTCCGAGAAGGCTGAGAAATAGGCGTCCTCCATGGCGTCGGCCCAGGCCTCCGACTGCGGGTCGGCCTTGGCCACCCGGACGCGGGCGTCATAGGCGGCGTTCTCGTGATAGCGCTTCAGCGCCGCGGCCGAATCCGAACCGCGGCCGCCGCGGAAGATCGCCTCGGTCGAGGCGTAGAGCTCGCGCAGCAACTGGCCCTTCCAGCCGTTCCAGACGCCGGGCCCGACGGCGCGGATATCGGCCACGGTCAGCACCAGCAGCAGGCGCAGGCGCTCGGGCGTGGCGATGATCTGGGCGAAGTCGGTGACCGTGCGTGGGTCGGAGATGTCGCGCTTCTGGGCGGTGTCGCTCATCACCAGGTGATGCTCCACCAGCCAGGCGACCAGCTCGATCTTGGCGCGGTCCAGGCCCAGCCGCTCGCAGGCCGAACGCGCCGCCCGCGCGCCCGCCTTCTCCTGGCCGCCGACCCCGCCCTTGCCGGTGTCGTGCAGCAGCATGGCCAGGAACAGCGCCTCGCGGTCGACGATCAGCGGCATGACCGCGGTCGACAGCGGATGGTCCTCGGCGAAGCGGCCGGCGGCGATGTCGGCGATGACGCCGACGGCCCGCAGGGTGTGCTCGTCCACCGTATAGGAGTGGTACATGTTGAACTGCATCTGGGCGACGATGCGCCCGAACTCCGGCAGGTAGCGGCCAAGCACGCCGGCCTCGGTCATCAGGGTCAGCGTCCGCTGCGGGTCGCGCCCGTGGGCGAGGATCGACAGGAAGACCTTGGCCGCATGCCGGTCGCGGCGGACCCCGGAGGTGATCAAGAGCAGCGAGCGCGTGGCGGCGGTGAAGGCGTCGGGGTGCAGGTCGAGATTGCGCTCGTCGGCGATCTTGAACATCCGCAGGAGATTCACCGGGTCGCGTTCGAAGATGTCGGCGTTGTCGATCGTCAGGCGCCCGGAGATCTCGTAGAAGCCCGGTTCGTCCAGCGGCTTGCGCTTTAGCCGGCGCGCCGGCAGAAGGCGCGACAGGCCCTTGGCCGGCGCCTTCACCCGCTCGGCCTCCAGCTTGGCGGCGAAGACGCGGGTCAGCGCGCCAACCTCCTTGGCGATCAGGAAGTAGCGGCGCATGAACCGCTCGACCGCCGGCGCGTCGCCCCGGTCGCCGTAGCCCATCCGCCTGGCCAGTTCCGGCTGCAGGTCGAAGGTCAGCCGCTCCTCGGGCCGGCCGGTGGCGAAGTGCAGGTGGGCGCGCACGGCCCAGAGGAAATCGAAGGCCTGGATGAACGCCCGCACCTCGCGCCGCTCGAACATCTCCAGCTGCATCACCTTCTCGATGGACTGGCCGGGATGCAGGTACTGGGCGATCCAGAACAGGGTGTTGAGGTCGCGAAGCCCGCCCTTCCCCTCCTTGATGTTGGGCTCGACCATGTAGCGGCTGGCGCCGGCGCGGGCGTGGCGCTCGTCGCGCTCCTTCAGTTTGGCGGCCACGAACTCGGCGCCGGTGCCCTTGACCACCTCGTTCTGGAAGCGGCGCACCAGCTCGCCCGCCAGCTTCTCGTCGCCGGCCAGCCGGCGGGCCTCGAGGATCGTGGTGCGGATGGTGAAGTCTTCGCGCGACAGCTTCACGCACTCTTCGACCGTCCTGGAAGCATGGCCGACTTTGAAGCCCAGGTCCCAGAGCGCGTAGAGCATATATTCGATCACGCTCTCGGCGTGGGCGGTCTGCTTGTAGGGCCGCACGAACAACAGATCGATGTCGCTGTAGGGCGCGAGCGTGCCCCGCCCATAGCCGCCCACCGCCATCAGCGCCAGCCGCTCGCCCTCGGTGGGATTGCGCGCCCGGAAGATGTGGACGGTGGTGAAGTCCCAGAGCGCGGTGATCACCTCGTCGGTGACGCCCGAGAGCAGCCGCGCGGTCTCGATGCCGCCGGCGCCGTTCTCCAGCCGCTCCTTGGCGATCATGCGGCCGCGGAACAGGGCGGCCTTTAGGATATCCAGCGCCGCCTTGCGCTGCGCCACGTCGCCCGACGCCTCCAGCGCCGCCGCCGACAGCTGGGCGCGCAGCCGCACGCCGTCGACGACATATTCCAGGCGGGTGGGTTTCAGGCGGGGCGGCATGTCGGACCGGATATAGGGGGTTTTGGCCTAGGCCGCGCCTGCCAAGTCGGCCAACACCTCCGACAGCCGCTGGGCGCCGGTCCAATGGGCGCCGCGCCAGCCGGCGGCGCGCGCCGCCGCCGCGTTCTCCGCTGTGTCGTCGATCAGCAGCAGCTCGCGGCCGGAAAACCCCGTGCGCGCCTCGACCGCGGCGTAAAACTCAGGATCGGACTTCTTGGCGCCGAGGTCGGCTGAGTAGTGCAGGGCGTCGAACTGGCCGCGCAGGCCCAGCCGGTCCCAGATGTAGGCGGCGCGCTCGTGCTCCTGCACCGTCGCCAGGTGCGCCTGGACGCCCCGCGCCCGCTCCAGGGCCAGGTCGTCTAGCAGCTGGTAGTCCAAGACCGAGTCCTTGGCGAACCAGTAGGCGGCCAGCTCGTAGGAACTGACGCCGGGCGCGATGCGCGCCAGCACCGGCCCCAGCCGCTCGTGCAGGCCGGCGTTCCCCAGCACCACCTCCGGCCAATGGACCGCGAAGAACTGCTCGGCGAGGTCGGCCTTGGAGACCCCGAGGTCCGCCTCCAGGTCGGCGGCCCAGCCCCCGAGGCGAGGGGTGATCACGACGCCATCGACGTCGACCATCAGGGCCTTGAGGCCAGCCAGCGTCGTCAAGAAATGCATCCTTCAGGATGCTTTCCGCCCATTGATCTCATGGTCAGATGCGAGCCTTGGGTCCTCGGCTTGTCAAGGACCGGCCCCTGGCCGGCCGCCATGCGGCGCGCCTCCGGCGCGTCCTTGAGAAGCCGAGGGCCCAAGGCAGGATGGCCGCCATGAGTTCTATGGCGCAGTCCGGCCGCCATCCTCTAGATCCTCCCCCAGCGCGAAGCGCGGTTGAGGGGGAGGTGGATCGCGGCGCAGCCGCGAGACGGAGGGGGTTTCACCCGCCGAGTCCGGGACAGCCGACATCCCGAGCGCCGGAGATGCAACCCCCTCAGTCCGTCTTCGCGGACAGCTCCCCCTAAGGGGAGCATCTAGGATTTCGCCGCCATCAGCCGCGAAGGCCACCCGATCCGCACCAACAGCCCGTCCGGCCCGGCGACCCCGAACTCATAGAGTCCCCACTCGCGGTGGCGCAGGACGCCGCCGGGGCGGATGATCAGGTCGTCGACCAACGCCGCGATGGCGTCCACATCCGGCGTGCGGATGAACACGCCGAAGGGGTTGTGCGCCGCCGGCACGGCCCAGGGCCCCTCGCCCGCCTGGGTCAGGTGCACCTCGCAGTCCCAGCCCTGCATGATGATGTACTGGGCGTCGCCCCCGACCCGCTCGAACCCCAGCCGCTCCCAGAACGGAATCGAGCCCGGCAGATCGTTGCTCGGCACGATGGCGAAGGCGCCGACGGTCGCGGGTATGGGCATGTTTAGCTCAACAGCCCCTTCAGCCGATAGAGCGCCTCCATCGCCTCGCGCGGGCTCATGCCGTCGGGGTCCATAACGCGGAGCGCTTCTTCCACCGGGCTGGGCCCATAGGACGGCGCCGCCTCCGCCACGGCGGCGAAGAGCGGCAGCGCGTCGAGGTTGACGGGACCGGCGGCTTCGCGCTCCAGCCGCTCCAGCACGTCGCGGGCGCGGGAGACCACCGGCGCCGGCACGCCCGCGAGCTTGGCCACCTGGACGCCGTAGCTGCGGTCGGCGGGCCCGGGTCCGGCCTCGTGCAGGAAGATCAGGTCGCCGTTCCACTCCTTGGCCTTCAGCGACAGGTTGGCGACATAGGCCAGGCGCTGCTCCAGCACCGCCAGTTCATGATAGTGGGTCGCGAACAGCGCCCGGCAGCGGTTGGTCTCGTGCAGGGCTTCCGCGCAGGCCCAGGCGATGGCCAGGCCATCGTAGGTCGCGGTGCCCCGGCCGATCTCGTCCAGGATCACGAAGGAGCGCGGCGTCGCCTGGGTGAGGATCGCGGCGGTCTCCACCATCTCGGCCATGAAGGTCGAGCGCCCGCGCGCCAGGTCGTCGCCGGCGCCCACCCGGCTGAACAGCCGGTCGACGACGCCCAGCCGCAGCCGCTTGGCCGGCACGAAGCAGCCGGCCTGGGCGAGGACGGCCAAGAGCGCGTTCTGCCGCAGGAAGGTCGACTTGCCGGCCATGTTCGGCCCGGTGACGATCGCCAGGCGAGGCCCGCCGGCGCCCGCCCCATCCAGCCGGCAGTCGTTGGGGGTGAAGGCCTCCCCCGCGCGGCGCACGGCGTTCTCCACCACCGGGTGGCGGGCCGCCTGCGCTTCGAAGGCGGTGGAGCGGTCGACGATGGGGCGGCTTGCGCCGATGTCCTGCGCCCACTCGGCGATGGCGGCGGCGACGTCGAGCCGCGCGGCGGCGTTCGCGGCGGCCTGCAGGTCGGCGGCGACGGCCGTGGCCGCGTCGCGCCAGGCCTCGAAAGTGTCGAGTTCGATGGCCAGCGCCCGCTCGGCGGCTTGCGCGATCTTCGCATCCAGCTCCGCCAGCTCGACGGTGGTGAACCGCACCTGATTGGCCAGTGTCTGGCGGTGGATGAAGGTGGCGTTGAGCGGGGCCGCGAACAGCGGCTCGGCGGCCTTGGCGGTGGTCTCCACGAAATAGCCGAGGACCGCGTTGTGGCGGATCTTCAGCCCAACCCCGCTGTCCGCCACCAGTTGGGCCTCAAGCTGCAGGATCACGCGCCGGCTGTCGTCGCGCAGGGCCCGCGCCTGATCGAGCTCCGGCCGCACGCCCGCCCCCACGAAGCCGCCATCCCGCGCCAGCGCCGGCAGGTCGGAGCCCAAGCCCTCGTCCAGCAAAGCCTTGAATTGCGCCAGCTCCGGATGCAGCCCAAGGTTGAGCGCCTCCTGCGCCTCGCCGATCTCCACAGGCGTTTCAACCAGGGTTTCCATGGTCGAAACGCAGAGCCCCGCGACCGCCTCGCCGACCGCCAGACCGTCGCGCAGGCAGCCCAGGTCGCGCGGCCCGCCCCGGCCCAGCGCCAGGCGGCTGAGCGCGCGCGCCATGTCGCCCAGGCCCTTCAAGGCCTCCCGCAGTTTCTGACGCTGCGGCCGGTGCTCGCAAAACCAGGCGACCGCATCCAGCCTGGCGTCGATGGCGGCGGGGTCGAGCAGCGGCCGCGCCAGCCGCGCCGCGAGCAGGCGCGCGCCGGGCGCGGTCACCGTGCGGTCGATGGCGGCGAGCAACGAACCCTCGCGCGATCCGGAGGTGGCCTTCTCGATCTCCAGGCTGGTCCGCGTCGCCGGGTCGATGGCCATGACGTCGGCCTCGCCGGCCCGGCGCGGGGCGGAGAGCGCGGGCAGCTTGCCGGCCTGGGTGGTCTCCAGGTGAGCGGCGATCAGGCCCAGCGCCGAGACCTCCGCGCCGCTCAGCGCCCCGAATCCGTCGAGGGTGTCCACGCCATAGAGCCGCTTCAGCCGCGCCTCCGACGCCGCCGGCTCCGCCAGCGCCTGCGGCAGCGGCTGGACGAAGCCGCCGGCCTGTTTGAGCGCCGCATTGATCGCCTCGTCGACGAACAATCGGTCGGGGACCAGGATCTCGGACGGGCCGAGCGCGGCGAGCGCCGAGGACAGCCCCGCGACGCTGGTCGCCAGACATTCCACCTCACCGGTGGACAGCTCGACGCTGGCCACCGCCGCCTGGCCGCCGCGCACGGCGATGGCGGCCAGGCGGTTTGCCCCCCTGGCGTCCAGCAGGCCTTCTTCGGTGAGCGTGCCCGGCGTCACCACGCGCACGACGTCGCGGTGCACCACCGACTTGGAGCCGCGCTTCCTGGCCTCGGCCGGGTTCTCCATCTGCTCGCAGACGGCGACCTTGAAGCCGGCGCGGATCAGCTTGGCGAGATAGGCCTCGGCGGCATGCACCGGCACGCCGCACATGGGGATCGGATGGCCGCCATGCTGCCCCCGCGCGGTGAGCGTGATGCCGAGCGCCGCGCTGGCCTTCTGCGCGTCCTCGAAGAACAGCTCGTAGAAGTCGCCCATGCGGAAGAACACCAGGGCGTCGGGCTGGCGGGTCTTGGCCTCGAAATACTGCGCCATCACCGGCGAGGCGCCGGCGGACGGGTCGGGCAGGGTGGACGGGGCCAATTCTTTTGCGACGGGGGCGTTCATGGAACGGGCGACGCTATCTGTGCAGGTGAGTCCCGTCAGCCCCTTGAACCGCGCGCGAACAAGCCCAAGCTGTGGATGGATGCCGCATCCCGTGGAGCGTCTGCGCCGTTGAGCTTCCGCCGTTGAGTTTTGTGGTCTTCCCCGCCGGCCCGTCGGACGCCGAGGAGCTCGCGCGCGTGCATGTGGCCTCCTGGCGCGAGACCTACCGGGGCCTGCTGGCCGACGCCTTCCTGGCCCGGATGAGCGAGCCCGGCTTCACCCGCCGCTTCCGCCGCCAGCTGACCGAACCCGGCCCCGGCGTCACCCTCGCCGCCGCCGACCGCTATGGGCTGGTCGGCTACGCCCAGGGCTCGGCCTCGCGGCGGGGTCTGGCGGGCGAGGCGGAGATCCAGACCCTCTATGTGCTGCGCGCGGCCCAGGGCCACGGCCTTGGCAAGCGGTTGATGGCCCAGACCGCCCGGGCGCTGGCCGCGGGCGGCGCGACCTCTCTGATGATCTCGGTGCTACGCGACAACATCCGTGCGCGGGGCTTCTACGAGCATCTGGGCGGCGAGGCCGAGGCGGCGAGGCAGGAACCGGGACCGGGCGGGCGGCTGCTCTATGAGGTCGCCTACCACTGGCGCGACATCACAGACCTGACCGCATGAGGCGCCTGACCCTGGCGCTTGCCGGCCTCGCGGCGGCCATCCCGCTTTACGCCCACGCCCAGCCGAAGCTGATGGGCTGGGCCGACCTGATGAGCCGGCCCCTGCCCAAGGCCACCGCCCGCATCGCCTACGGTCCCGACCCGCTGCAGGTCGCCGAGGTCTGGCGTCCGGACGGCAAGGGGCCGTTCCCGACAGTGCTGATGATCCACGGCGGCTGCTGGCTCTCGGGGCTGGCCAACCTGCACATCATGGACTACGCGGCCGAGGACCTGAGAAAGCGCGGCATCGCGGTCTGGAACGTCGAGTACCGCGGGGTCGACCGGACCGGCGGCGGCTATCCGGGGACCTTTCAGGACGTCAACGCCGCCGCCGACGCCCTGCTGGCGCACGCCTCGGAATATGGCCTTAGGACCAGCAGGATCGTGGTCCTGGGCCATTCGGCGGGCGGGCATCTGGCGCTCTGGCTGGCGGCGCGGGGCAAGCTCGCGGCGTCGAGTCCGCTCTATGACCCCAAGCGGCTCGACATCCTGTGGACCGTCAGCCTGGGCGGCTTGCCCGACCTCGCCACCGCCAAGGAGGGCTGCAGCGAAAAGACGGTCGCGCGGTTGTTGGCCGGCTCGGCCGCCGCCGACCCTCTGGCCGACACCTCGCCGGCCAGCCTCCTGCCGACGCCGGTCGCGCGAATGTTGATCCACGGCGGCCTCGACGAGACCTCGCCGCCGAGCCAGGGCAAGGCCTATGTCGCCAAGGCGCGCGCCGCCCACGACATCCGCGCCTGGTCGTATTCGGTCCCGGGCGAGGGCCATGTGGAGGAAATCTCGCCCGGCTCACGCACCTGGGCGGCGGTCACCCAGGGCCTCGACTCGGTGTTCCACAGCAAGGACGAGGCCTGGGTGCTGCAGCTGACGCCATCCCTCCCTTAAAGGGGGAGGGTGGCGAGCGCAGCGAGACGGGTGGGGAAGTGTGGGCCAGGGCGCGGAGTCAGCGCTTAAACGCGACTTCCCCACCCTGATCGCTTCGCGATCTGTCCCTCCCCACTAAGGGAGGGCAGGCGCGGCGTAGGTCAGGGACACGAATACGTCCTCCAGGTCCGGATCCTCGGTGGAGATGTCCTTGATGTGCAGGCCCGCGGTGCGGATGGCGGCCAGCACCTGCTCGACGCTCGACTGGCCGGTGCGGTAACTGACCGAGAAGCCGCCCGACGGCAGCAGAACGGTCTCGAAGCCCTTCAGGACCGGCGCTACGGTCTGCGGCTCCTCCGGCGTCACCAGGACCTTACGAGAATCCATGCGCGCGAGCAGCGTCGTGGTCGGTTCGCAAGCCACCACCTGGCCGCGGTTGATGATGGCGATCTGGTCGCAGAGCTCCTGGGCCTCTTCCAGGTAGTGGGTGGTCAGAACGATGGTGACGCCCTTGCGGTTCAGCTCCAGCACATAGGCCCAGAGCTGGCGGCGCAGCTCCACGTCGACACCGGCGGTGGGCTCGTCGAGGATCAGCACCGGCGGATTGTGCACCATGGCCTTGGCGACCATCAGGCGGCGCTTCATGCCGCCGGAGAGCTGGCGCACATAGGCCGATGCCTTGTCGGCGAGGCCAAGCGCGGTCAGCAGCTCCATCGAGCGGCGCTCGGATTTCGGCACGGCGTACATACCGGCCGCCACCTCCAGCGCCTCCATCGGCGTGAAGAACGGGTCGGCGGCGATCTCCTGGGGCACCACCCCGATGGCGGCGCGGGCGTCCCTCGGCCGCTCATCGATGTCGCGGCCCCAGATCGACACCGATCCGGAGGTCTTGCGGCAGAGGCCGGACAGGATGTTGATGAAGGTCGACTTGCCGGCCCCGTTCGGTCCCAGGAGGCCGAAGATCGAGCCGCGTGGGATCGCCAGGTCGATGCCCTTCAACGCCTGCATTTCCGGCGTCGTCTTGGTGGCGGCGTAGGTCTTGAAGAGACCCCTGGCCTCGATCGCGTAGTCGGGAAGGTCCATAAGCATCCAGTCGATTGACGGGTAAAGCCGCGCTCGCATACCTAGGCGCGCGGCGGCCTCTCCACAATCGGGCCGCCAACCGGGAATGACTCAAGATGGCTCGTAAAGCTCCGACCAAAGCCCCCGCGCGAGGCAAGACCAAGGTCTCGCCGCCGGCCGCCGCGGCGACACCGGGCCAGCCCCTGGCCATCCCGCCGCCGGAAATCATCACGGTGCGCTCCAAGCGCGTAGCCTGCGACGGGGTCGGCGGCGCGCTCGGCCACCCGCGGGTCTACCTGGAGATGGGCGAGGCCGACTTCGTGGAGTGCACCTACTGCGACCGCCGCTTCGTGCTGGCGTCGGGGACCGAGGGCCCGGAGAGCGAATACCTGGCGCCCGGCGTCTACGAAGGTAGCCACGGCCACTGAGCTGCTCGAGGCATCTCCATCCTGATCGTCATCCCCCGGCTTGTCCGGGGGACCCATGAACTCCGTGGATCGCGAGTGCGCGAGGCGCCGCCGCGCGCATTTCGGCTCGCGCGGAGATCATGGGTGGCCCGGACAAGCCGGGCCATAACGATCAAGGGGGAGTGAGCGAAGCCCCGCATCCATTTGGATGCTGGATAGCCCTGAAGCCCATGGTGAGATTCGAGCTGCGGCTCGGGGCTTCGTCAAGGACGAGGGCAAGGCCCTCGCCGCGTCGCGGCGGCCCTTTGGGCCGTCCTTGACCAAGTCCAGAGCCGCAGCAAACTGGCCGCCATGGACTTAAGGCGCGGTCCGTTCAGGACGAGTGACAAGCCGCCGAGCGCCCGCGATGCAGACCAGTTGCATATGCGCCGGCTTCGAACGCGTAAGCGGACAAATCTCAAAATCGCCGAACACCATGACAGCTGAGTCCGGACTGTAAGTCAGGCGCGAGTCGATCGACTTGGGCAATGTTGGCCCATCATCGTTGCCGTAGGTCCCATCGGCATTCATCACGGCCAAATATCGCGTCGAGCCGACTGGCCAGATGCGGACGGGATAGGCTCCGTTGTGATGGCTCGTCAGTCGACCATGCACCATGAGGCACCGGCCAACGACATGCGGGCTGGATCTGCAGTCGAGCCGCGAACCTGCCTGGACCGCTGGCGCTAGAATCAAAAACGATAGCCCGCACAGCGCTAGAGACGTCGCAAACACTCGGACGCCAGCTTTCATCATCCGCCCGCTACACCCGTAGCGGCATCAGGATGTACTGGACGTCCGCGTCCTGCGGATCCAGCACCAGCGCCGGATCGTTCGGGCCGCCAAACCGCAGCTCCGCCATCTCGCCACTGATCTGGTCGGTGATGTCGAGGAGGTAGCGGGCGTTGAACGAGAGCTCGAAGGGGTCGCCGTCGTAGTCGAGCTCCAGCTCTTCCACGGCCTGGCCGGCTTCCATGTTGCGAACGGTGAGCACGCACTTGCCGCCTTCCACCGCCATGCGCACCGAGCGGCTCTTCTCCGCCGAGATGGTGGCGACGCGGTCGACGGCCTGGGCGAACAGCTTGGAATCCACCAGGACGATGCGGGTGTTGTCCTTGGGGATCACCCGCGGATAATCCGGGAACGTCCCGTCGATCACCTTGGAGGTGAGCGCCGCGCCGCCGAAGTCGAAGCGGACCTTCTGGGGACTGATCTGCAGCTCGACCTGCTCGCCGGCGTCATCCAGCAGGCGGCGGGCCTCGGCGATGGTCTTGCGGGGCACGATGACGCCCGGCGCGCCGGCGGCGCCTTCCGGGGCGATCATTTCGGCGAGCGCCAGCCGGGAGCCGTCGGTGGCCACGGCGCGCAGCTTGGTCACGCCGTCCTCGACCACGGTGTGCACATAGAGGCCGTTCAGATAGTAGCGGGTTTCCTCGGCGGAGATCGCGAACTTGGTCTTGTCGATCAGCCGGATCAGGTCGCCGACGTCCACCGCCATGCGGCCCGAGAGGCCGTCGGAGGTCATCACCGGGAAGTCGCCGGCCGGCAGCACCGGCAGGTTGAAGCGGCTGCGCCCCGCCGAGACCGTCAGGCGCGGGTCCTCGCCGGTGAAGGAGAGCACCACGTCGGCGCCTTCCGGCAGCTTGCGGACGATCTCGTAGAGGGTATGGGCCGGCGCGGTGATCTGGCCGGGCTGGTCCACCTGGGCCAGGGCCTCGTCGATGATCTCCATGTCGAGGTCGGTGGCCGAGAAGGTCAGCCGGTCGCGCTCGGCCGAGAGCAGGACGTTGGACAGGATCGGGATGGTGTTGCGGCGCTCGACCGCGCTCTGCACATGCCCCAGCGCCTTCAGCAGCGCCGCCCGCTCGATCGTCAGCTTCATGTCTTTGTCCGAACCGCACCGCGCAGGCGCGATTCGCAGCCTGCGCCCCCCGACCTGGAAGGACTTGCGACATTAGCCGATTTAACGCCCCGCGAAAGGGGCGGTCAGGGCCTTATGCGCGCCCTAGGCCCGGCGATCCACAGAGCCGCCCGGATCGGTCTCGTCCTCGGCGGCGTAGGGGTTGGCGCCGGCGCCGTTCGGCTTGGCCATGGCCTCGGTCGTCCCGGACTGGGCGCTGTCCTTGGCCGCGACGGTGACCATGGCCGGGCGCACCAAGCGGCCGAGCAGTTCGTAGCCCGGCTGCATCACGTCGACCACGCCGCCGGCGGCGACATCGGAGCCCGGCACCTCGGCCATGGCCTGGTGCTGGTGCGGGTCGAATTTCTCGCCACGCAGGGGCGCCAGCCGCTTCAGCCCGTTGCGCTCGAAGGCGCCCAGCAGGGCCTTTTCGGTCATTTCGACGCCGAGCACGAAGTTCTTCACCGCCGCGTCGTCACCCGCCGCCGGCTCATGCGCCAGGGCGCGCGAGAGGTTGTCGGCCACTTCCAGGAGGTCGCGGGCGAACTTCTGGATGGCGTAGGCGCGCGCGTCGTTGGCCTCGCGCTCGGCGCGGCGCTTGGTGTTCTCCGCCTCGGCCGCATAGCGCAGCAGCTGTTCCTTCAGCGCCGCGGTCTCGGCCTGCAGCGCGATGATCTCGGCTTCGCTCGCCTGCGCGAGGAAGGCGTCGGCTTCATCAGGCTTATCGTCTTCGGGCATCCGTCTCTTCTTCTAAGCGTTCATCACCTGGCCCAGCACGCGGGCGGTATAGTCCACCAACGGGATGATCCGGGCATAGTTCAGCCGGGCCGGGCCGATCACGCCGATCGCGCCCAGCACCCGCTGCGAGCCCGTCATATAGGGCGCTGCGATCACAGCGGAACCCGAAAGCGAGAACAGCCGGGTTTCCGCCCCGATGAAAATGCGCACGCCCTGGCCCTCGCGGACCCCGTCCAGCAGGGAGATCAGCTGCTCCTTCTGCTCCAGATCCTCGAACAGCGAGCGCACGCGCTCGAGGTCTTCCTGAGCACCGGCCTCTTCCAAGAGATTGGCGCGGCCGCGGACGATCAGCGCCCGGTCCTCCGCCTCGCCGCCGCCCCAGGCGGCCAGGCCATCCTCCACCAGCCGGGCCGCCGTGGCGTCGAGTTCGGCGCGGGCGCGGTCGAGATCGGCGCGAAGGTCGGTCTTGGCTTCCACCAGGGTGCGGCCGCGCAGGCGGGCGTTGAGGAAATTCGAGGCCTCGGTAAGCGCCGAGGGCGTCACGCCGGCCGGCAGGCGGATCAGGCGGTTTTCCACGGTGCCGTCGGCGAAGACCATGATCGCCAGGGTGCGGTCGGCGCCCAGCGCCACGAACTCCACGTGTTTGACGCCCGCGTCGCGGATCGGCGTCACCACCACGCCCGCGCCGCCGGCCAGGCCCGAAAGGATGGCGCTGGCCTCGTTCAGCGCGTCCTCATAGTTGCGGCCGTGCGCGTGCAGCCGGGCCTCGATGGCCTGGCGCTCGGCCTGGCCCACGTCGCCCACCTCCAGCAGGCCGTCGACGAAGAGCCGCAAACCCGCATGTGTCGGCAGCCGGCCGGCGCTGACATGCGGCGCGCCCAGCAGGCCCAGCTGGGTCAGGTCCTGCATGGTGTTGCGGATCGAGGCCGGCGACAGCGGCAAGCCGCCCTTGGACAGCGTCCGCGAGCCCACCGGCTCACCGGTCTCCAGATAGCTCTCCACGATCCGCCGGAAGATATCCCGGGCGCGTTCGTCGAGTTCGGCCAGGGAAGGGCCGCTGGCGAAGAGGGGGCTGCTCACTTCGGTCTGAAAGGTTCTCGGGTGGCGTCCATGGACGGGACCTTGCCGATCTAGGATAAGCGCGGCGCAAGTGGGCGCAAGCCGCCCAGATTTCCAGTGCTTCTTCAGGAGTGATCGTCATGCGCCCATCCGAACGTCTCGCCGATGTGCTGCGCCCGGTGACCCTGGAGACCGGCGTCAATCGCTATGCCGAAGGCTCCTGCCTGGTGAGCTTCGGCCACACCAAGGTGCTGGTGACCGCCAGCCTGGAGGAGGGCGTGCCCGGCTTCCTGCGCGGCAAGGGCCAGGGCTGGGTCACCGCGGAATACGGCATGCTCCCCCGCGCCACCCACACCCGCGGCCGCCGCGAGGCCGCCCAGGGCAAGCAATCGGGCCGCACCCAGGAGATCCAGCGGCTGATCGGCCGCTCCATGCGGGCCATCGTAGACCTGCGCGCGCTGGGCGAACGCCAGATCTCCATCGACTGCGACGTGATCCAGGCCGACGGCGGCACGCGCACCGCCTCGGTCACCGGCGCCTGGGTCGCGCTGCGCCTGTGCACCCGCTACCTGATGGACGAGGGGCTGATCGCCGCCGACCCGATCCTCGACCAGGTGGCGGCCGTCAGTTGCGGGGTGTTCAACAACACCCCGGTGCTCGACCTCGACTACGAGGAGGACTCCAACGCCGAGGCCGACGCCAACTTCGTGCTCACCGGCTCAGGCGCGATCGTGGAGATCCAGGCCACCGGCGAGAAGCGCGGCTTCTCCGAGGGCGAGTTCGAGAGCCTCTACAGCCTGGCCAAGAAGGGCATCGGCGAACTGGTCGCCCTGCAGCGCGCGGCCACCGGCGGCTAAGGCGGGCGGCTAGACGCAAAACGGGCGGCCGATCACTCGGCCGCCCGCTCGCCGCCGCTCCTTAAGAGCAGCGCTTGTTCGTCTAAGCCCTAGAGCCCGGCCAGCAGGTGGCGGAAGGCCGCGGGCGGCATCCGGTCCAGCTCGCGCGCCAGCGGCGCGAAGAGGGCGTTCAGGGCGCGTTCGATCGAAGCGATCATCGGGGCACTCCTTTGTGCATCGCAATATTGTGCGCTGCATATAGGGACCACCCCTTGAGATTGCAAGGATTCCCAAGGCCAAGCCGATTTGCCGCACCGCAGTGCGGCAATCACGCGTCCTCGTCGTCGTCCGGCAGTTCGTCGGAGGGGCCGGGTTCGTAGAGCAGGATGTCGCCCGGTTGGCAGTCCAGTTCGCGGCAGAGGGCGGCGAGTGTCGAGAACCGCACCGCGCGGGCCTTGCCGGTCTTCAGAATCGAGAGGTTGGCGATGGTGACGCCGACCCGGTCGGCCAGTTCCGTCAGCGACATGCGGCGTTCGAGCAGCACGCGGTCGAGTTGGACGCGGATCGGCATTCTAAGGACGGCTCTCAGATCGTCAGTTCGGCTTCGCGGCGCAGACGGGCGCCCTCACGGAACACCTCGGCCAAGACGAACACGACCAGCACCGAGAACCAAGCCGTGAGATTGAAGTTGGGCTCGACCTTCTTCACCCAGGGGAGCAGCGGGCTCAGACCCCAGACGCAGTAGCGGCCGACCTCTAGGGCGGCGAGCATCAGGCCGATCAGCCGCAGACGCCGCACATTGGTGGGATGGAAGGGGTCGCCGGCGGTCAGCGTCACGAAAATCTGGCGCAGCGAATGGACGATCACCAGCACGCCGCCGATGGAGAGGCCAAACACCAGCAGCATGCCGGCGAACAGCGGCCCCCGGCTCGCCACCACCGCGGCGTTCGACGAGAGGACGTCTGGGAAAAGGTCGGGATTGAAGCTGAACAGCAGGGCGGCCAGCAGGGCCAGCGCCACGGCGCCAAGGGCGATCCACAGCGCGGCGAACACCACATCGAGGATGATCTTCAGGAAACTGGAGACCGATCCCGGTCCGAGCGCGCGCATCCGATGCCTCCGCCACATAGGACGTTGAACGCCAAAACCCGCTCCGGCTGCGCGCGCATCGGTGGCGGCAGCGGAAGCGGGTCGGACGAACCCCAAGGCGCCAAGCCTAGTGGGTCGCGGCGGAGACGGCGAGAGCCAGCATCGGCGTGGTGGCGAGCACCATGAAGACGCTGAGGAGAAGCCGGTCGTAGGTTTTCATCGTCATGATCGTAGTCCTTTGTGTTTTGCTGCGATGCAGCACAATTTGGAGCGGATTGACCGTTCCTATGGCCGCAACTTCTATTCCCGCATCGATTAGCGATCAAATTAATATCGAGTAACGATATTAAAGTTTTGCAATGCAACAGAGCGGGCCGGGTCTATGGTCCCACCGGCGTAAAGGAGCGGTGAATCGATGGCGCTGAAGCTGGAGCCCGGAACCCGCCTGGTGGTGGCCACCCACAACCCCGGCAAGGCCCGCGAACTGGGCGAGATCCTGGAGAACCGCTTCGCGCTGGTGAGCGCGGGCGAGCTGGGCCTGGCCGAACCGGACGAGACCGAGACGACCTTCGCCGGCAACGCCCTGCTGAAGGCCCGCGCGGCGGCCGAGGCCAGCGGCCTGATCGCCCTGGCCGACGATTCCGGGCTGTCGGTGCGGGCGCTGGACGGCGCGCCGGGAATCTATTCGGCGCGCTGGGCCGGCCCCGGCCGGGACTTCGCGACGGCCATGGCGAAGGTCGAAGAGCGGCTGGAGGCGGTGGAGAGCGACGACCGCTCCGCCTGGTTCACCTGCGCCCTGGCGGTCGCCTGGCCGGACGGGCCCGCCGTGGTGGTCGAGGGACGCATCGACGGGACCCTGGTCTTTCCGCCG
>NZ_DATGEX010000060.1:0-50411 GCF_035309685.1 Phenylobacterium sp. | reverse complement strand
GACGCCTGCGTCGACATCTGTCCGATGGACTGCATCACCTTCACCGCAAATGGGCCGGAGGAGGAGCTGCGGACGCGCCTTAACGCCCCGGCAAGCAATGTGACGCAGGATCTCTATCTGTCCGAGGCGCTGAAGACCGGCCGCATCATGGCGAAGGACGAGGATGTCTGCCTGCATTGCGGGCTGTGCGCCGAACGCTGTCCGACGGGCGCTTGGGACATGCAGAAATTCTTCCTCGAGATGACTCAGGCCGGACCGGCATGCCACAAATGATGGAACGGGCGCCGCGCGCCCTCGAGCGGATCAACGACTTCGTCGTGAAGTTCGCCAACGTCAACGGCTCGGGCTCGGCCAGCTCGAACCAGCTCTTCGCCAAGGCGATCCTGCGCATGGGGATTTCGGTCGTGTCCCGGAACATCTTCCCGTCGAACATCCAGGGCCTGCCGACCTGGTTCGAGGTGCGCGTTTCGGAGGCCGGCCATCTCGGCTGCCGCGGCGGCACCGATCTGCTGGTCGCGATGAACCCGCAGACCTGGGACAAGGACGTGGCCGAGATCGAGCCCGGCGGCTTCCTGTTCTACGATTCCACCAAGCCGTTGCCGCCCAGCAAGTTCCGCGACGACATCACCGTGCTGGGCGTGCCGCTGACGGCGATGTGCAACGCGCGCTACCAGCTGCCACGCGAGCGTCAGCTGTTCAAGAACATCGTCTACCTGGGTTCGCTGGCAGCCCTGCTGGGCATCGATCCCAAGGTGATCGAGACCATCCTTTCGGAGCAGTTCGCCGGGCGCCAGAAGCTGATCGACGCCAATTTCGAGGCCCTGCACATGGGGGTCGCCTATGTGCACGAGCACCTGCAGCCGATCCGCCTGCAGGTCCGCAAGGCCGACAAGGTGGGCGACCGCATCTATGTGGAAGGCAACGCCGCGTCCGCGCTCGGCGCAGTCTATGGCGGCGCCACGGTCTGCGCCTGGTATCCGATCACGCCGTCCACCTCGCTGGCCGAGGCGTTCACCAGTTACTGCGAGGACCTACGCACCGACCCTGACGGCAAGGCCCGCTACGCCATCGTCCAGGCCGAAGACGAGATCGCCTCCATCGGCATCGTGGTGGGCGCGGGCTGGAACGGCGCGCGCGCTTTCACTTGCACGTCCGGGCCCGGCATCTCGCTGATGACCGAGTTCATCGGCCTTTCCTACTTTGCCGAGATTCCGGCGGTGATCTTCGACGTGCAGCGGGGCGGGCCGTCGACCGGCATGCCGACCCGGACCCAGCAGGCCGACCTGATCGGCGCCGCCTACGCCAGCCACGGCGACACCAAGCACCCGATGCTGCTGCCCTGCGATCCGGGCGAATGCTTCGAGTTCGGGGCCTTGGCCTTCGACCTGGCGGACCGGCTGCAGACCACCATCTTCGTCATGCTCGACCTCGACATCGGCATGAACGAGTGGCTGACCAAGCCCTTCGCCTGGGACGACAGCCGCCAGCTCGACCGCGGCAAGGTGATGACCCACGACGAGCTGGAGGCGGGCGCCGACTTCGGCCGCTACAAGGACGTGGACGGGGACGGCGTCCCCTACCGCACCTATCCCGGCGTGCACCCCAACAAGGGCGCCTATTTCACCCGCGGCACCTCGCGCAATCCCTACGCGCGCTACTCCGAGGAGGGCGCGGTCTATGTCGACAACATGCAGCGCCTCTTGCGCAAGTTCGAGACCGCCAAGTCGCTGATCCCGGCGCCGGTCGCGCGGCCCGCCAAGCGCAAGACCTCCGATGGCGTGATCTACTTCGGCTCCACGACGCCCTCGATGCACGAGGCGCTGGAGACCCTGGAGGCGCAAGGCCGCCATCTGGACGCCCTGCGCGTGCGTGGCTTCCCGTTCAGTGACGAGGTCTACGACTTCATCGCCGCCCACGACCGCGTCTTCGTGGTCGAGCAGAACCGCGACGCGCAGCTGCGCACCCTGCTGGTCAACGAAGGCGAGATCGATCCGGCCAAGCTCGCGCCGGTGCTGCACTACGACGGAACGCCGATCACCGCGCGGTTCATCGCCCGCGAGATCGGCCAGATCCTGGCCCTAGGCCAGACCGAGGCCGCCGAATGACCTACATCCTGAAACCCCAGCTGCATCACCCGAACCTGCCGACCAACGCGCGCGGGTTCACGCGCCGCGATTACGAGGGCTCGGTCTCGACCCTTTGCGCCGGTTGCGGCCACGACTCGATCTCGTCGGCGATCATCCAGGCGGCCTTCGAGCTCGACCTGCCGCCGCACCGGATCGCCAAGCTTTCCGGCATCGGCTGCTCCTCGAAAACGCCCGACTATTTCATGGGCGCGAGCCACGGTTTCAACACCGTGCACGGTCGAATGCCGTCCGTCCTGACCGGCGCCAACCTTGCCAACAAGGATCTGATTTACCTGGGTGTTTCCGGCGACGGCGATTCCGCGTCCATCGGATTGGGCCAATTCGCCCACGCCGTTCGGCGCGGCGTCAACATGCTCTACATCGTCGAGAACAACGGGGTCTATGGCCTGACCAAGGGCCAGTTCTCGGCGACCTCCGACAAGGGCAGCAAGTCCAAGAAGGGCGTGGTCAACCACGACGCCGGCATCGACCTGGTCGGCATGGCCCTGCAGCTCGGCGCCACCTTCGTCGGCCGCTCGTTCTCCGGCGACAAGGACCAGCTGATCCCGCTGATCAAGGCGGGCTTGGCGCACAAGGGCGCGGCCTTCATCGACGTGATCAGCCCCTGCGTGCAGTTCAACAACCACGTGGGCTCGACCAAGAGCTTCGACTATGTCCGCGAGCACAATGAGGCGGTGAACCAGCTGGACATGATCCCGGCGCGTTCGCCGATCCATGTGAACTATCAGCCGGGCGAGACGGTGATGGTCACCCAACACGACGGCTCGGTGCTCTCGCTGCACAAGCTGGCCGAGCTCTACGATCCCTCCGACCGCGCCCAGGCGCTGGGCTTCCTGGGGTCGCGGCAGATCAAAGGCGAGATCGTCACCGGCCTGCTCTACGTCGATCCGGACGCCGGCGATCTGCACGATGCGCTCGACACCGTGGCGACGCCGCTGAACGAGCTCGACAACGCCGCCCTGGTGCCGGGCTCCAAGGCGTTGGCGGCGATCAACGCCGGCTTGCGCTAGCTTCGGCGTTGACCGCCCGCGGCAGGCTACGTAAGACCCACCCACTCTTTGGGGAGTAGCCGGCCTCGTATCCCAGAGGCGCTCGCGTCAACACACCTGACTTTCGTCATGGCGCGGACAGTCCAAACGGACCTGGTGAGACCAATGGGTTCGGCGTTCGTCCTGGGTTGGGCGAGGGCGCCGATCCCCTTGGCCTGCGTCCGACCCCCTAAAGAGATTCGATGAACCCGCTGTTCCTGACCGTCGCCCTGCTGCTGGGCTCAGCGGCCGTGATCTATCTCGCCTGCGAGTTCTTCGTGAACGGCGTCGAGTGGGTCGGCCGCCGCTTCGCCGTGGGCGAGCAGGCCACGGGCTCGATCCTGGCGGCGTTCGGCACCGCCCTGCCGGAGAGCGTGGTCACCTTCGTCGCCGTGGTGTTCGGAGCGACCGCCGCCCAGAAGCAGATCGGCATCGGCGCGGCGCTGGGCGGCCCACTGGTGCTCTCGACCATCGCCTACGCCACGGTCGGGGTGGTGCTGATCCTTTGCCGCACCCAGCTCCCGAAAACCGCGGCGATCCGCGCTGACTTCAAGAACCTGAGCCGCGATCAGGGCTGGTTCCTGGTGATCTTCGCCGGGAAGATCGCGCTCGGCGTCGTGGCCTTCGCCTTCAAGCCCTGGCTCGGCGCGCTCTTCCTGGCGGCCTACGGCGCCTACTTCTGGAAGGAGATGCGTGGCGAGGGCAGCCTTGAGGAAGACGAGCTCGAACCCCTCAAGCTGACGCCGCAGGCGGCCGAGCCCAAGACCTGGGTGGCCGTCGTCCAAACGCTGTTGGCCCTGGCCGTGATCTTCCTGGCCAGCCGATATTTCGTGAAGCAACTCGACGTGCTGGGCCCTGCGCTGGGGATCAAGCCACAGCTGCTGGCCTTGCTGCTGAGCCCCATCGCCACTGAACTGCCGGAGACGCTGAACGCGATCATCTGGGTGCGGCAGGGCAAACACCGCCTGGCGCTCGCTAACATCTCCGGCGCGATGATGATCCAGGCGACGGTGCCGACCGCCCTTGGCCTGTTCTTCACGCCTTGGATCCTGGACAGGTCGTTGCTGGTGGGCGCCGCGGTGACCGCGCTCGCGGTCGCAGCGATGTTCCTGGCGTTCCGGCGCGGGATGATCAGCCGCGGGTTCCTGGCCGCGATGGCGGGCTTCTACGTCCTGTTCGCTGCGATCGTCTGGGGTTTCCACCTCGGCTGAGCGTGTCAAACAAGGGCATGGAGACTCGCGCCTTCGAGACATCGCTTGGACCGATCTGGCTGCGAGGCGAGCCGGCCGCCTTCGACGACGATCGGCCTGTCGTGGTGGTGATCGCCGGAGCCTTTGCGCCCATCGACGCATTTGACCTGCTTCCGCAGCGGCTGCCGCAAGCGGCGGTGCTGCAGGGACATATTCCGGGAAATCACTGTCCGAACCTCACGGCGAACACGCCGGGCGTCTTCATGGCCGCCTATTCGTCCGCGATTGCGCAGCTTGGCCGTCCAACCGTCGTCTGCGGCGCGTCGCTGGGAGGTTTGGTGGCGATGGGTCTGCGCGCGCCGAATGTGCGGGGCTTGGTTGTGCTCGATCCACTGATCCGCACGTCTGGCCTGGCCTACGCTCTTCCAGAGTTCCGCGCCGCGCTCGCGCGGCGGCCACCGCAAGACGCCGTCGACCTGATCTGGACCGTGTTCGGAATATCGGCCGACACCGTGGAGACGCGCAGCTACGCGGGCGTGCTCGACGGCCTGAGAACCCCGACCTTGTGCCTGTTCGGCGCCCCTCCGGACGAGACGACGGCGCTGGAACCCAGCATCGTGACTGAGGCCGACCGCGCGTTGCTCGCCGCGCATCCCGCCATCCGCACCCAGGTCGCGCCCGGCGCTGGCCATCATCTGCACGTCGATGCGCCGCAGCTGGTGCTGTCGGCGCTCCGCTTCTTCCTGGACCCGCTGATCGCGGGGACGGCCTAGGCCTTCGCGAGTTCGCCGATCACGAAGGCGTCCTCGCCGTCGCGAACCAGGCCTTCGAGCACGTCGGGCAGGTCGTGCGGATCGACGATCAGCATCAGGCCGACGCCGCAGTTGAAGGTGCGCCGAAGCTCCAGGTCGGAAACGCCGCCGACCTCCTGCAGCCAGCCGAACACCGGCGGGGGAACCCAGGCGTTCCAGTCGAACCTGGCGACCAGGCCCTCGGCGATGGCGCGCGGCGGGTTCTCGATCAGGCCGCCGCCGGTGATGTGGGCCAGACCCTCGATGCGGCCGGCCTTCAGGTGCGGCAACACGGTCTTCACATAGATCCGCGTGGGGGCGAGCAACGCCTGGGCGAGGGTCTTGCCCCCTTCAAACGGCGCCGGCGCGTCCCAGGCCAGGCCCGAGCGCTCGACAATGCGGCGAACCAGGGAATAGCCATTGGAATGCGGGCCGGAGGAGCCCAGGCCGACCAGGATGTCGCCGACCTTCTGGTCGCCCAGGCGCGGCAGCACCTTGTCGCGGTCCACGGCGCCGACGCAGAAGCCGGCCATGTCATAGTCGCCGGCCGCGTACATGCCCGGCATCTCGGCGGTCTCGCCGCCCACCAGCGCGCAGCCGGCCTGGCGGCAGCCCTCGGCGATCCCGGCGACCACCGTGGCGGCGGCCTCGACGTCGAGCTTGCCGGTGGCGAAATAGTCCAGGAACATCAAGGGCTCGGCGCCCTGGGCCAGGAGGTCGTTGACGCACATGGCCACCAGGTCGACGCCCACCGTGTCGTGGATGCCGGTCTCGATGGCGACCTTCAGCTTGGTGCCGACCCCGTCGGTGGTGGTGACCAGCAGCGGATCGTCATAGCCCGCGGCCTTGAGATCGAAGAGCGCGCCGAAACCGCCCAGGGACGCCTCCGCGCCGGCGCGGCGGGTCGACTTGGCCAGCGGCTTGATGCGCTCGACGAGAGCGTTTCCGGCGTCGATGTCGACGCCGGCCTCAGCATAGGTAAGGCCATTGGGCCGGTCGGACATCTTCGACGCCTTCGAGAGAAAATTACCGCAGGTCAAACGCGGGCTTGCAGACTCGCCGCCTCGCCGGGCTATAGCTAATCGATGACGCCGATTACGACCACCGCGGAACTGGCGGTGTTTTGCGACAAGCTCAAGGGCCAGCCGTTCGTCGCCGTGGACACCGAGTTCATGCGCGAGACGACCTACTGGCCGAAGCTGTGCCTGATCCAGGCCGCCGGCGCCAATGGCGTCGAGGCCTGCATCGATCCGCTGGCCGAGGGCATCGACCTTGAGCCGTTCCTGGCCATCATGCGCGATGAGAAAATCCTCAAGGTCTTCCATGCCGCGCGCCAGGACGTGGAAATCTTCAACAACCTGCAGGCCATGCCCAGGCCGCTGTTCGACACTCAGGTGGCCGGCATGGCCGCGGGGTTCGGCGAGCAGATCGCCTATGACGCGCTGGTTCGCCAGATGCTGAAGATCGAGCTCGACAAGAGTTCGCGCTTCACTGACTGGGCGCGCCGGCCGCTGTCGGACAATCAGCTGACCTATGCGCTGGCCGACGTGACCCACCTGGCCTCGCTCTATCCGATGCTGCGCGAGCGGCTGGAGAAGGAAGGCCGGCTGGGCTGGGTCACCGACGAGATGGCCAATCTGACCGACCCGGCGGTCTATGACGTCGAGCCGGAAAACGCCTGGAAGCGGCTTCGGCCGCGCAAGCACGCGGCCAAGTACATGGCGGTCTACAAGGCCGTCGCCGCCTGGCGCGAGCGGATGGCGCAGACCCGAGACCAACCGCGCGGGCGCATCCTGAAGGACGAGGCCATCGACGAGGTGGCGACCCAGGCCCCGACCGATGCCGACCAGCTGGACCGCCTGCGCTCGGTTCCCAAGGGCTTCTCCGGTTCGCGGTTCGGACCGGACCTGCTGGCCGCCGTGCGCGAGGCGCTGAAGGATCCGGAGGCCTACGCCCCGGTTGTCGAGCGGGCGCGCACCGCGCCGTCGCCCGCCGCGGGCGCGGTGGTCGAATTGCTCAAGGTGCTCCTGAAGGCGCGGGCGGAGGAGGCGGGCGTGGCGTCCAAGCTGATCGCCACGGTCTCCGACCTCGACCTGATCGCCAACGACGACGAGGCCGACACCCCGGCGCTGAAGGGCTGGCGGCGCGAGGCGTTCGGCGAGGACGCGCTGAAGCTGAAGCGGGGCGAACTGGCCCTGGTGCTGGACGGCGCTCGCGTGCGGGTCGTCGAGGTTCGCCGCGCCCCGAAGGCCGTCAGCGCAGGCTGACCCGCCACCCATTTGGGTTCGATTTCACGGTTCCTGAGGATAAGCGCGCCGCCTTGATTTCCCGCGGCTTTCGGGCCGCCTCCCGGGGTTCTCCACAGCCCATGCACCGCCCATGCCGGAGTCCGCGCACAGGGTGTTTCGAACGGGCCGTTGCGCCCGTCCGGGATCGGCGCAATTCTGAATTTGCCGAGAGGGACTGAGGCGCGGCGGACCGGGCGACCGGGACGAGAGCGGACAGGAGGCTCCCGGGGGTAGGATGGCTCAGGGCAACCCGAACCTTTCGATCCCGGGGACACCGAAGACGGATCGAAGTCGAGCTGGAGCAATCCAGCGAAGCCCAAAATTCCCTTCGACCTTGAAAGCTCAGATCCCCCAACGGATCTGGTTCAGAGGGCGGTGTTTCGGGCAACCGAGGCGCCGCCCTCTTGCTATGCGCGTTTCCCTGCGCCGCTATGATCGCACGAACAGCGGGGGCAGAGCGGATGCGGCGGGGATTCGGATGGTCGGCGGCGGCGGTGGCCGTGGCTGTGATGGCATTCGTCGGGGCCGCCGACGCGGCGAAGGCGCCGAACTTCCAGCCGCCGAAGATCGAGGGCGCCAAGCCGTGGTCCGGCAAGCCCTTCGACGATTCGCCCGGGAACTTCAGCTTCGCCGTGGTGACCGACCTCTACTCCGGTTACCGCAAGGGCGTGTTCGAGGTGGCGGCGGCCGAGCTTGGCCTGCTGCATCCGGCCTTCATCACCACCATCGGCGACCAGATCGAGGGCGGGACCGAGGACAAGGCCCTGCTGAACCGCGAGTGGGACGAGTTCGACGCGCGGCTGGCTGCGACGCACGCGCCCTATTTCCACGTCGGCGGCAATCACGACCTGACGAACCTCGCGCAACGGCAGGTGTTCGAGGCCCGCTACGGGCGGCGCTACTACCATTTCAGCTACAAGGGCGTGCTGTTCCTGGTGCTGGACACCGAGGACTATCCGGCTGCACGGATGCAGGAGATCTACCGCCTGCGCGACGACTATCTGCAGACTTCGAAGACCGACCCGAAGAAGGCGGAAACGCTGCCCTACGCCGACCTGATGGAGGCCAAAGTCGGCGAGATCGGGCCGGAGCAGGACGCCTATTTCGAGAAGGTCCTGAAGGCGACGCCGAAGGCCCGCTGGACGGTGCTCCTGATGCACAAGCCGGTGTGGAACCGGCCGGGCGAGGGCGGGCTGGGGCGGATCGAGGCGGCGCTGAAGGGCCGGCCCTACACGCTCATCAACGGGCACCTGCACCGCTACAGCTACACGGTCCGCAGCGGGCGCGACTACATCATGCTGGGGACGACCGGCGGCGGCCGGGCCATGGACGGTTCGCCGGGCGCCATGGATCACTTCCTGTGGGTGACCATGACCAAAGACGGCCCGTCGATCGCCAACCTGCGGCTGGATGGGGTGCTGGACAAGACGGGGCGCGTGCCGGCCGGCGGCGAGGCGCTGTGTCTCGACCATGGACCGCCGAAGTGTCCGGCGAAGTAGACGCAAGCGCCGACTTTTGCAGGTTCGGCGCGCCGCCACCGAATTTCCGCCGAATTCCGCGCGATCCTTGAGCCTCGGGGGACCGGGCTTGAGGAGAGCAGTTCATGAGCAGGACCTTCGAATTCACCATCGTCAACAACCAGGTGACGGCCGAGGAGGCGGTGTTCGGCCAGCACACCGAGACCCTTCGCATCCCCAGCGACGCGACCTTCGCGGTCGGCGCGGGGACGGTCACCGAGACCCTGGCCGGCGCCCACGCCACCGACACGATCCAGTTCACCGCCGAGGCCGGTAACGCCAGCCTCTACCAGATCACGTCGGAGACCCAGACGGTCCTGACCCCCACGACCACCGACGCCGCCGGCCACGTTTTCGGCTTCAGCTTCACCGTGAGCAACGGGACGGTGACCGCCGAGCAGGTGGTGTCCGGCTCCAGCGCCGCCAACGAGCACACGCACGCCCTGCATGCGCCGCCGGACGCGACCTTTACGGCCAGCGGCGCGACCGTCACTGAAACGGCCGTGGAGGGCCACGAGGTCGACACCACCACCTATGTGCAGACAGGCGCCTCCGGCCTGTTCGCGGTCGCCTCCCGGACGGAGACGGTCATCCCCGAAGGATCGGCGACGACAGCCCTGTCGGTAGAGCCGTTCGAGCGGGCGGAGTTCACCTTTGGCGCGGGTGGGGCCGTGGCGTCGATCTCCACGGTCCACGCCGATGGAACGGTCACCGCTTTCACACCCCACAGCGGTGAGGCCTTCACCCAGCTCGCGCCGGGGATCGTCGAGGAGACGTTCACGCACGGCTCGCATACCAGCTTCGAAGTGTTCGCCGACGGCAATGGCGACGGAATCTACACCGCGGTCGCACACGGCGAGGGAACCACGGTCGACCTGACCGGCCTGCAGGCGCAACTGGCGAAGATCGATCCCTTCCTCTAGAGCCCGACCTCGCTCTTGTCGGCCTCGTTGAGCAGCGGCTCCTTGGCCAGATAGCGGCGCAGGTTCTCGAGGAAGAGCTCGTCGCCACGGCCAAGGTTGCCGTCGCCGGAGTTGGAGGTGTGGGCGCTGACCCGGATCTTGGGGTGGTCCCAGATCCAGCTGTCCCCCGGAAGCGGCTCGGTCTGGAAGACATCGAGCACGGCTTGGGCCGGCTGGTCGCGGTCGAGGCCGGCCTTGAGCGCGTCTTCGTCCACCAGGCCGCCGCGGCCGATGTTGATCAGGATCGCGCCGGGCTTCAGGGCCTGGAAGAAGGCGGCGTCGCACATGTCGCGGGTCTCGTCGTTGAGCGCGCAGGCCAGGACGATGACGTCGGCGTCGGGCAGGACCGGGCGAAGATCGGCAAGCGTGATGACCCGGTCGGCGAGGTCGCCATCGGCCTTCGGGCTGCGCCGGACCACGGTAAGATCGACGCCGAAGGGTTTGATCCGCTTGGCGATTTCGTGGCCGATGTTGCCGAAGCCGACCAGCACCCAGCGGGTGTTGCCGAGTTCGCGGTAGGGCGTCGACTTCCACTCGTGCTTGGCTTGCAGATCGGCCTGGACCTGGATCGGGACCTGCAGGCTGAGCGCGTGCGCGACCACATATTCGGCGATGGGCGTCGCCTGGGCGCTCGACTTGGAGAGGCGGACGCCTTTTTCGATGATGTTGCGGAAGATCGGGTTGTCGATGCCGGCGGCCATGATCTGGGTCCAGCGCGGCGCCTGCGCCTTCATCAGCCGGCCATAGAGACCGCCAAGCGTGCCAGAGGCGTAGCTGTCGAGGCTGAGCCAGACGACCTCGGGGTCGATGGTGTCCTTGTCGATGGGCTCGCCGTTCAGCTCGTAGGCGTCGTCCGGGCCGGCGGTCACCACCTGCGCGTCCGGCGCGACCTTCGCCAGCCGCTCGCCCACGCGCCCATAGGCCGCCTTGGTCATCAGGATCTGCATGGGATCATCCGAGTTCGAGTTTGAGTTTCAGCGCCGAGGCCAGGGTCTGGGCGCGCTTGGCGGTCTGTTCGCCCAGCAGCATGTCGGTCCAGCCGCCGGCCGCCGTCAGCACCAGACGCTCGGCCTGGATGGACAGGCTGGACTTCTCCAGGAGGCGCGGATTGCGCCCCGAGAGGTCGCAGCCCAGGCGCACCGCCGCGCCCAGCGCGCGGGCGCGCTGGCGGCGGTCGGCGCCGATGACGCGGGCGACGGCGTCGGCCTCCGGCGGCGTGGTCGCCGAGGTGTGGCGGGAGAAGGCGACGCTGGCCAGGAACGCGCGCTCGGGGTGATTCATGCCGGCGATGGGCGCGCGCAGCACCTGTTCGAAGGCGAGGTCGGCGCGGTGGTCGGGGTGCAGGCGCGCGCCGAGGTCGGCCAGGCGGCAGGCAGCGGCCAGCAGCACCGGGTCGCGCGCGCCGAACACCGGGCTGAGCTTTTCGAAGGCCGGGGTCAGCCACGCCTCCAGCGCCGCGCCCAGTTCGGGCGAACTGCCGCGGGCCGCGGTCAGGGCCTCGCAGCCCTCGATCAGCGGGTCGCGGTCGCGCAGCTCGGCATCCATGGCGTCGAGCAACAGCCCCTCGCGCACGCCGAAGGCCGAGATGGTGACCCGTTCGACGCCCAGACTTTCGATCAGCGCCTCCAGCACCACCGCCGAATAGGGCAGGGTCTCGATGCGCTTCTTCGACAGGCCCTGCATGCGCTCCAGCGAGGCGCGGGACTGGCGGGCGACCAGGCGCGAGACGCTGAGCGCGTCCGCCCGGCTCATTTCGTACTGGTGGGCCACGTGCAGCGGGTAGTCGATCAGCTCCATCTGGAAGAGCGCCAGGTTGCGCCAGGCGCCGCCGACCGCGTGAAAGTGGCGGGTGGCGAAGCGGGCGGCGTGGGGCGCCAGCGCGTTTTCGATCAGGCGGCGCGTGCGGTCGGCGTCGAGCGCGCGCGGGGCGCCTAGCGCAAACGGACCGAGCGGCAGGGTCGCGCCGGCGTCGGCCTCACGCCGACCGCCGCCATCCAGCGCGCCAAGGCGGATGAGCTCCAGGCTGGAGCCGCCAAGATCGCCGACCACGCCCTGCGCGTCCGGCTGGCCGGCGATGACGCCCAGCGCAGCGTAGCGGGCTTCCTCGTCGCCGGTGAGGACGCGGACGTTCAGGCCGGTCTCCTCGCGGATCCGCTTGAGGAAATAAGGGCCGTCGGCGGCCTCGCGCACGGCGGCGGTGGCCGCGGCGGTGACGTCCTCGGCCCGCCAGCCGTCCAGCAGGGCGCGGAAGCGGCGGATGGCGGTGAGCGCCACCTCGACCCCTTCCGGCGACAGGCGTCCGGTGGTCGGCAGGTCGCGGCCGAGGCCGGCCAGCGCTTTTTCGTTGTAGACGGTCCAAATGGCGCGCCCGTCCAGCCGGTAGATCACCAGGCGGACCGAGTTTGAACCGACGTCGATGACGGCGGCTTGCCGGGAGGAGGGCCCGCTATCCCCGCGAGGCCACATGATCGATCGCGCGCGGCATGTCCTTCACCTTCTGCCCTCTACCCGAAAGGCTGGGGTTGGTCATGAAATACTCGTGCGCGGAAAAGGCGCTCGGGTGGTCCCAGGACGGGTCGCGGCTGTAGTGGCCGGTCGCGTCGAGGGCCCAGCTCTGAGCCTCGTCTTTCAGATTCGCCAGCATGATCTGTTGCAGGACCTGCTGGTGGACGGTGGGATTTTCGATGGGCGTCAGCGCCTCGACGCGGCGGTCGAGGTTGCGCGGCATCCAGTCGGCCGAGGAGATGTAGACCCGGGCCTCGGACGAGGGCAGGGGCGCGCCGTTGGCGAAGGCGACGATCCGGCCGTGCTCCAGGAAGCGGCCGACGATCGACTTCACGCGGATGTTTTCGGAGAGGCCCGCGATGCCGGGGCGCAGGCAGCAGATGCCGCGCACCACCAGGTCGATCTCCACCCCCGCCTGGCTGGCGGCGTAGAGGGCGTCGATGATCTGCGGATCCACCAGCGAATTGAGCTTGGCCCAGATGCCCGCCGGCTTGCCCTCGGCGCGGTTCAGAACCTCGCGGGCGATATGCGACAGCAAGTCGGGCTTCATGGTGATCGGCGAATAGGAGAGCTTCTCCAGTCCGCCTTCCGGCTGGGCGTAGCCGGTGACGAAGTTGAACAGGCGCGCCGAGTCGCGCCCCAACGCCGGGTCGGTCGTGAACAGCGAGAGGTCGGTGTAGAAGCGCGCGGTGATCGGGTGGTAGTTGCCGGTCCCGAAGTGGCAGTAGGAGCGCAGCACGTCGCCCTCCCGGCGCACCACGGTCGAGAGCTTGGCGTGGGTCTTATATTCCACGAAGCCGAAGACCACGTGCACGCCGGCGCGCTCCAGGTCGCGGGCCCACTTGAGGTTGGCGGCCTCGTCGAAACGGGCCTTGATCTCGATCACCGCGGTGACGTTCTTGCCGGCGTCGGCGGCCTCGATGAGGGCCGCGACGATCGGGCTGTCGTGGCTGGTGCGGTAAAGGGTCTGCTTGATGGCCAGCACATTGGGGTCGCGGGCGGCTTGACGCAGGAACTGCACCACCACATCGAAGCTCTCGAAGGGGTGGTGGACCAGGATGTCCTTCTCGCCGATGGCCGCGAAGCAGTCGCCGCCATGGTCGCGGATGCGCTCGGGGAAGCGCGGCTCGAAGGGCTTGAACTTCAGGTCGGGCCGGTCGGCGGGAATCAGCTGGCTGAGTTCGTCCAGGCCCAGCAGACCGTCGATCAGGATGATGTCCTGCGGCTCGGCATGCAGGCTGGCGGTGATGAACCCCTGCAGTTCCTCGGGCATCGAGGCGTCGATCTCGACACGGACCACGCTGCCCAGGCGGCGTTGCTTCAGCGCGAGTTCGAACTCGCGGACCAGGTCCTCGGCCTCTTCCTCGATTTCCATGTCGGAGTCGCGGATCACCCGGAACACGCCCTGGCCCTGGACCTCGCAGCCCGGGAACAGGTGGTCGAGGAACAGGCTGACCAGGGTCTCCAGGGACACAAACCGGCGCTCCATCTTGCGCCGGCCGTTGCGGTGGGCGGGCAGTTCCCAGAAGCGGGCCACCTGGGCCGGAATGGGCACGAGCGCGTAGAGCACCCGATTGTCCGCCAGCCGCCGCAGCTTGAGCGCCAGACAGAAGGCGAGGTTCGGGATGAACGGGAAGGGATGGGCCGGGTCGATGGCCAGCGGCGTCAGGACCGGGAAGATCTGCGAGACGAAGGGCTCCTCAAGGGCGTCCAGCTCGGCGTTGGTGACATCGATCGCCGGGGTCACCCGCAGGCGCTCTTCGGCCAGTTCTTCACGAAGCTCCCGCCAGCGGGTCTGCTGATCGGCCATCAGGTCCGCCGCCTCGGCGTTGACCCGTTCGAGCTGTTCGCTGGAGGTCAGCCCGTCCTGGCTCTGAGTGCGGACGCCCTCGCGCTCCTGAGCCCGCAGGCCGGCCACGCGGACCATGTAGAACTCATCGAGGTTGTTGGCGCTGATCGACAGGAAGCGCAGGCGCTCGAACAGCGGGTGGCGCGGGTTCTTGCTCTCGGCCAGCACCCGGCGGTTGAAGGCGAGCCAGGAGAGTTCACGATTGAAGAACCGGGTCGGCGAGGCGGCCAGTTCCTCGTTCCAGCTCAGCGGGGACCGCCCAGGCGCGACGCCGGCCTCGTTCGCGGGATCCGCGGCGATCGGCTCGGCATAGCTCATCGGCAGGTCTCCACCCCAGGTCACGGAGCCGGGATTTTGAGCCCAGCGTGTGACCGCTTCAAGTCATCCCTCGAAAAGATCAAGATTTTCGGAACCGTCCTCAAGGATCTCGCGGGCCAGCACCCGTGAAACCGGCCGCATCTGACCATCTTCGGTCTCATCGAGGCGCCGCACGATCTCGGCCGCGCCGGGGATCGACCTTTCCATGCGCCGCAGCAGATAGGGATAGACATCGTCATGCGGCCGGATGTTCCGCTCACGGAAGAATTTCTTCAGGACGCCGCCTAAGACTTCGTCATCCGGCGGGGCGATCTCCGCGACCATCAGGGCGTTCAAGCGCGAGCGCAGGTCGGGCAGCTCGGCGGGCCAGGCGGTGGGGGTCAGCCGCGCGGTGAGCAGCAGGCTCGCGCCATCCTGGGCGGCCTGGTTGATCAGGTGGAACAGGGCCTCGGCTTCGACGCCCTGATCGACGTCCTCCAGCAGGGCCGGCCGGCCGGCGGCGGCGGCCACGTGGGGTTGGGCGCGGTCGAGGACCGCGGCCTTGGCGCCGGCGGCCCAGGCCCGCGCCAGATGCGTCTTGCCGACGCCTTCGGGTCCGACCAGCACCAGCGCGCCACCCGGCCAGCGCGGCCAGGCGTCGAGCGCGCTCCTCGCCTGCGCGTTCGATGCGCCGCAGACGAAGCTGTCGCGGGTATGGGCCGTGGGCCGGCGAAGGCCCAGACGAAGCTGCCTCGCCATCCTGAGGTCCTAAAGCGTGTCGTTGGCCGCCTTGGCCGCGCCGCCGACCACCAGCGTCCAGCCCTCGGGCTTCAGGAGCTCGATGGGCGAGAAGCGGACCTTGTAGTCCATCTTCTCCGAGCCGCGCACCCAGTAGCCCAGATAGACGTAGGGCAGGTCCATCAGGCAGGCCTGGACCACGTGGTCGAGGATCACGAAGGAGCCCAGGGACCGCCGGCTCTGGGTCGGGTCGTAGAAGCTGTAGACCAGCGACAGGCCGTCGCTCATCACGTCGACCAGGGCGCAGGCCACCAGGTCGCCCGCACCGGGGCCCCGCGCGCGGACGCGGTACTCGATGATGTGGGTGCGGACCGCGGTGTCCTCGACCATGGCGACGTAGTCCGGCCAGGTCATCTCGGCCATGCCGCCGTCGGCGTGGCGGGTCAGCAGATAGCGGCGGAGCAGATCGAACTGCTCCATGGTCGCCTCGGCCTCGACGAGGTTGCGCTCCAGGTCCTCGTTGCGGGCGATCGCCTTACGTTCGGAGCGCGAGAAGATGTAGTCGGCGGCTGGAATCCGCGCCGAGACGCAGGCCGTGCAGGCCTCGCAGGCCGGGCGGTAGGCGATGTTCTGCGAGCGGCGGAAACCGACCTGGGTCAGGCTGTCGTTGACGCTGGCGCCGTCGGAGAGCGGCAGGTGGGCGAACACCTTCCGCTCGAATCGTTCCGGGAGGTACGGGCAGGGCGACGGCGCGGTCAGGAAGAACCTGAGCTGTCGGGACGGAAAATGCTGCGTCACGGACCTGCGGTCGCCTTCGTATCACTAGCGCTTGAACTTCGATTAGGCGTCATGCCGCGCCGCGGCGCAAGGGCTGTTACAGCTCCGCAACAGGCCGTGGGACTAAGGGCCGCGGTCCGGCGGCAGCACAGGCGCCTCACGCAACAACACGATGGCGATCCGGCGGTTGCCGGGAAGCGTCGGGTCGTCCGGATAGAGCGGCTCGGAGGTGGCCTTGCCGCCACTCAGATAGAACCGGTCGGGATCGACGCCGGCGCTCTCCAGAATGTCGCGCGAGGCCAGCGCGCGGTTGGTCGAGAGCGGCCAGTCGCCCTTGGCCTTCTTGACCGAGCCGGCGTTGGCGCTGGTGTGGCCGTAGATGCTGATCCGGTTGGGCAGCTGGTTGATGACCTTGGAGACGGCGCGCAGCAGGATCTTGGCGCGGTCGTTGGGGTTGGCGGTGCCCTGGTTGAACATCGGGCGGCCTTCCTGATCGATCAGCTGGATGCGCAGCCCTTCCGGCGTCTGGTCGACGATGATCTGCTTCGACAGCTCGGCGAGCTCCGGCATGTCCTGCAGCGCCTGCTTCAGCGATTCCTCAGCCGAGGCGAAGGCGGCGGCCTCCTTCTTGGCCTGTTCCATCTTCGTCGGGTCGCCCGCGGAGGCCTTGGCCGCGTCCTTGGCCTTGCCGTCGTCCGGGTTCTTCACGTCGGGGCTGGCGTCCTGGACGATCGACTGGGAGCCGTTCTGCTTGGCGCCGTCGTTGCCAAGCGCCGTGCCGGACAGGATGCCGCCGGCGCCGGACGTGGTCTCGGAGACGCTGGCCGGCGCGAAATAGTCGGCGATGCCGCGCTTCTGCTCCGGCGAGGTGGTGTTGATCAGCCACATCAGGAGGAAGAAGGCCATCATCGCGGTCACGAAGTCCGCATAGGCCACCTTCCAAGCGCCGCCGTGGTGACCCCCGCCGCCGCTCTTCTTGATGCGCTTGATGATGATCGGCCGTTCGCCGCTCACCGACATGGTCCGCCCCGCCGTCGCCTGTTACGAGGGACTCAAATGCGCAGCCCCAGGTTAAATTGGCGTTGCACTTGGTTAAGGAGCTTTTTGAATGAAAGTGGCGTTCGCCGGTCTCGGCGTGATGGGCTTCCCGATGGCGGGACACCTGGCCAAGGCCGGCCATGAGATGGCGGTCTATAACCGCAGCGCCGACAAGGCGCAGCGCTGGGTGGCGGCGAACGGCGGCCGGGCCGGCGAGACGGCGGCGGAGGCGGCCGCCGGGGCGGAGCTTTTCATCCTCTGCGTGGGAAATGACGCCGATGTGCGCCAGGTGGTGAGCGAGGCCCTGCCGGCCATGGCCCCGGGCGGCGTGGTGGTCGACCACACCACGACCTCGGCGGTGGTGGCCCGCGACATGGCGGCGCTGGCGGCCGATGGCGGCCGCGCCTTCGTCGACGCGCCGGTCAGCGGCGGTCAGGCGGGCGCGGAGAACGGCCAGCTGACCATCATGTGCGGCGGGACGCCCGAGGCCTTTAGCAAGGCCGAGCCGGTGATCGCCGCCTACGCCAAGGCGACCAAGCTGATGGGCGCCTCGGGCTCGGGCCAGCTCGCCAAGATGGTCAACCAGATCTGCATCGCCGGCGTCGTCCAGGGACTCGCAGAAGGCCTGCATTTCGCCAAGCGCGCCGGGCTCGATCCGCAGCTGGTCTATGACGCGATCTCCAAGGGGGCGGCGCAGTCCTGGCAGATGGACAACCGCTGGAAGACCATGACCGAGGGCAAGTTCGACTTCGGCTTCGCGGTCGACTGGATGCGCAAGGACCTGGGCCTGGTGCTGGACGAGGCCGGCCGCAATGGCGCGGCGCTGGACATGACCGCCATGGTCGACGGGTTTTACGCCGAGGTGCAGGCCCTGGGCGGCCGGCGCTGGGACACCTCCAGCCTGGTGGCGCGGCTGGAAAAGCCCCCCAAGACTCCCGGCGAGGCCGAGGCGTGATCCTCGAGACCGAGCGCCTGGCGCTGCACGAACTGACCGAGGCCGACGCGCCGTTCATCCTGGAGCTGCTGTTGAGTCCGGGGTTCCGCGAGAACATCGGCGACCGGGGCGTCAGCGATCTGGAGGGCGCGCGCGGCTATATCGAGCGCGCGCGGGCCGGCTATGAGGCCAACGGCTTTGGGCTGTGGCGCGCCGACCTGAAGGCGAGCGGCGAGGCGACGGGCCTGGCGGGCCTCGTCAAGCGCGACGGGCTGGAGCATCCCGACGTCGGCTACGCCTTCCTGGAGCCGTTCTGGGGCCAGGGTCTGGCCTCGGAAGCCGCCGCCGCGAGCCTGGCCTATGGCCGCGACCGGCTGGGGCTTTCGACCATCGTGGCGATCACCAAGCCGGCGAACCTCGGCTCCATCGCGGTGTTGAAGAAGATCGGGATGCGGGATGCGGGCATGATCCTCATTCCGGGCCATGACGAAGAGAGCTGCTACTTCACCACCTGAGGCGGGGGCCATGACCATCACGACGCGCCGGATTGCCGTGGGCGGCTTCGACTTCGCGGTGGACGAGGCTGGGGAAGGCGACCATCTGGCGCTCTGCCTGCATGGCTTTCCGGAGAGCCGGTTCTCCTGGCGCTATCAGCTGCCGCTGTTGGCTTCGATGGGCTACCGCGCCTGGGCGCCGGACCTGCGCGGCTATGGCGAGACCGAGCCGAAGCCGGCGGACGTGCCGGCCTACAGCATCGACCGGCTGATGGAGGACGTCGCCGCCCTGATCGACGCCAGCGGCGCCAAGCGCGTCACCCTGATCGGCCATGACTGGGGTGCGGGCCTGGCCTGGACCTTCGCCGCCAACCGGGTCCGGCCGCTGGAGCGGCTGGTGATCATGAACGTGCCGCATCCGGCGGTGATGGCCGAGCACCTGAGGCGCTCGTGGGCCCAGCTGAAGAGGTCCTGGTACATGTTCTTCTTCCAGCTTCCTGGCCTGCCGGAGCGCGCGATGACCGCCAACGATGCGCGGGCGATCAGACAAGCCTTTCACGGCATGGCGGTCGACAAGACGAACTTCACGCCCGACGTGCTGGCCCGCTATGCCGCCGACGCCCAGCGGCCGGGCGCGATCCGCGGCATGATCAACTGGTACCGGGCGGCCATGCGGGCGCAGGGCAAGCTCGCCGGGCCCTGGCCGGTCATCGAGACGCCGACCCTGATCGTCTGGGGCGAGGAGGACGCGGCGCTGGGGATCGAGCTGCTGGAGGGGACGCAGGCGCATGTCCGCGACCTGACGATCGAACGCCTGCCCGGCGTTTCGCACTGGGTGCAGCAGGAGGCGCCCGAGAAGGTCAACGCGATCCTGAAGGCCTGGCTGGAGACGCCGCGGCCGGCGTGACACGGGTGGTCACCTCGACGATCATGGCGGCAAGACCTTCCGGAGAGAAAGGCGACGCGATGGGACGGACGACGCGGCTTCTGGTCGAAGGCCTGCAGTTCGGGGAGGGGCCGCGCTGGCGGGACGGGCGGCTGTGGTTCAGCGATTTCTACGCCCACACGGTCTACTCGGTGTCGCCGGCGGGTGACCTGCGCACCGAGGTCGAGATCGACGACCAGCCGTCCGGTCTCGGCTGGATGCCCGATGGCACGCTGCTGATCGTCGGAATGACCAAGCGGCGGGTGCTGCGGCGGGGGCTCGATGGGCAGGTCGGCGTCCACGCGGACCTTGGCCATATCGCCACCTTCCACTGCAACGACATGGTGGTCGACGCGGCCGGCGGCGCCTATGTCGGCAATTTCGGCTTCGACCTGGGCGCGGCGATCGCTGAACGCGGCGTGCCGGACGTCCTGGCGAACCACGCCACCGCCAAGCTCGCCTATGTGACGCCGGACGGTCAGACCCGCGTGGCGGCCGAGGACCTGCATTTCCCCAACGGCTCGATGATCACGCCGGACGGCAAGACGCTGATCGTCGGCGAAACCCTAGCAGGCGTCATGACCGCCTTCGATATCGGCCCGAACGGCGACCTTTCCAACCGCCGGGTCTGGGCCTCGACGGCGCCGGCGATCCCGGACGGCGCCTGCCTGGACGCCGCCGGCGCGGTCTGGATCGCCAATCCGAACGCGCCGCAATGCCTGCGCATCGCCGCCGGCGGCGAGGTGCTGGAGATCATCGAGACCGGCCAGCCCTGCTACGCCTGCATGTTGGGCGGCGATGACGGCCGGACGCTGTTCATCCTGACCGCCGCGGCCCTGGACGGCGCGGAGGCCGCCGCGCCGACCGGCAAGATCCTCGTCGCGCAGGTCGACAGCCCGCACGCCGGACGGCCCTAGGCTAGGCGCCCAATAGCCTGGCGGCCCGCGGCGCGAAGTAGGTGATGACCCCCGCGGCGCCGGCGCGCTTGAAGGCCCCAAGGCTCTCCATGATCGCCCGCTCTTCGTCGAGCCAGCCGTTCTGGGCGGCGGCCATCAGCATGGCGTACTCGCCGCTGACCTGGAAGGCGAAGGTCGGCATGGCGAAGGCGTCGACCACCTGGCGCACGATGTCGAGGTACGGCATCCCCGGCTTGACCATCACCATGTCGGCCCCCTCGGCGATGTCGAGGGCGACCTCGCGCAGGGCCTCGGCGTGGTTGGCCGAGTCCATCTGGTAGGTCTTCTTGTCGCCGGGGTTGTCGACCGAGCCCGTGCCGAGCTTCCCCGAGCCGATGGCCTCGCGGTAGGGGCCGTAGAAGGCCGACGCGTACTTGGCGGCATAGGACATGATCATCACGTCCTGCAGGCCCTCGCTCTCCAGCGCCTGCCGGAGCGCGCCGCAGCGGCCGTCCATCATGTCGCTGGGCGCCAGGATGTCGCAGCCGGCCTTGGCCTGCATGATCCCCTGGGCGACCAGGGCCTCGATGGTCGGGTCGTTGAGAATCCTGCCGTTCTCGATCAGGCCGTCGTGGCCGTGGTCGGTGAAGGGGTCGAGCGCCACGTCGCACATGATGCCGACCTCGGGCGCGGCGTCCTTCATGGCCTTGATGGCGCGCGGGATCACCCCGTCGGCGTCGTGGGCGAGCGAGCCCCGGGCGTCCTTCTTGCCGCCGTCGATGTGCGGGAAGATGGCGATGGCCGGGATGCCGAGCGTCCGCGCTTCCTTGGCGGCTGCGGCGCAGTCCTTGACCGACAGGCGGCTGACGCCCGGCATGGAGGCGACCGGGATCTGGCCTTCCCCCTCGTGCACCACCATCGACCAGATCAGGTCCGACGGCGTCAGCACGGTCTCGCGGACCAGGCGGCGGACCCAGTCGGCCTGGCGCAGGCGGCGCAGACGCAGGGCGGGGTAGGCGGCGAGGGGCGCTTTGCTCATGGTTCGCGCCTTTGCACCCGCAAGCCCGCCCGGCGCAACCATCGTTTTGACCTGCGCCCGCGGCTGGGGGCTAATGGCGGTGAGCGGGGAGGGCGGCCATGCAACCAAATCGTCGGGGATTTCTGGGTTTCGCAGGCGCGGGGTTGGGCGCGGCCTGGTCCGCGCCCGTCTTCGGCGCGGGGTCCGATGCGCCCGATCTCTTGGTGCTGAACGCCAAGGTCTACACCGTTGACGGCAAGACGCCGCGCGCCCAGGCCTTCGCGGTCCGGGCCGGCCGGTTCGTCGCGGTGGGCTCCAGCGACGACATGCGCGCGCTGGCGGGGCCCCGGACCCAGACCTTCGACGCCCAGGGGGCGACCGTCACGCCCGGCTTTATCGACTGCCACAACCACGCGCCGGGCGAGACGCTGCTCTACGACGTGCTGGTGGGCAATCCGTTCGAGGTCGAGTTCGTCACCATCGACAGCATCGTCGAGAAACTGCGCGCCCGGGCCCAGACGCTGCCGCCCGACACCTGGGTCCGCGGCGAGTTCTTCGACGACATCAAGGTCAAGGACGGGCGCCTGCTCAACGTCCACGACCTCGACAAGGTGTCGACCACCCAGCCGGTCGGCGTGCGCCACCGCGGCGGCCACACCATGTTCTACAACTCCAGGGCCTTCGCCATGGCGGGGATCACCAAGGCGACCCCGAACCCGCCGGGCGGCACCTACGACAAGGGCCCCGACGGGGAGCTCAACGGCCGTGTGACCGACCTGGCGAGCGCGCCGATCGAGAGGATCGGCCTGCGCCAGACCTTTTCGCCGGAAGAGGCCGCGCGGCGCGGACGCGACGGCCAGGCGCACATGTCCAAGCAGTTCGTGCGTTACGGCCTGACCAGCGTGCATCACGAGGGCGGCGATCTCAGCGCGCTGCAGGACGTCCGCGCGCGCGGCGACCTCAAGCACCGGGTGAGTTACGAGCCGCAGGCGCTGGTCATGGAGGCGATGATCCGCTCGGGCCTGCAGACCGGCTTCGGCGATGAGTGGATCAAGCTGGGCGCGACCTCCGAGCACCTGGTCGATGGCTCGTTCTCGGAACGCACCATGGCCATGAGCCATCCCTACGCCGGGGTCTCGCCGCCCTATTTCGGCAACCTCACCGAAACGCCGGAGGTGCTGAACGCCTGGATCGAGCGGGTGCACCGCGCCGGGATCGATGTGAACTGCCACGCCAACGGCGACGTGGCGATCGACCGGGTGCTGACAGCCGTGGAGCGCGCCCAGAAGCTCTATCCCCGGCCGGGCGCGCGGCCGAAGATCACCCACTGCACGCTTCTCAACCCTTCGCTGATCGCGCGGATCAAGGCGGCGGGCGTCGTGCCGGCGGTGTTCTCGACCTACGCCTACTACAACTCCGACAAGTTCCCGTTCTACGGCGAGGCCACGATCCGCCAGGCCATGTGCTTCCGTGACCTGCTGGACGCCGGCGTGCCGGTCTGCGCCGGCTCCGACTTCAACCCGGGCCCGTTCTCGCCGCTGATGGCGATGCAGGCGATGGTCACGCGCAAGGGCTGGGACGGCAAGACCTGGGGCGCGAACCAGAAGATCACCGTCGACGAGGCGCTGCGGGTCAACACCCTGAACGGCGCCTACGCCAGCCATGAGGAGGGCCTCAAGGGCTCGATCACGCCCGGCAAGCTCGCCGACTATGTGATCCTCGCCGACGACCCGCACACCGTCGATCCGGACAAGATCAAGGACATCAAGATCCTGCGCACCGTGACCGGCGGGACGGTGATGTATCAGGCCTGATTGGCGTCACGCGGCGATTGACAGGCGCGGCGACGCGCGCTGACTCCGCCCTCATGGATTTCACCCTCACCGACGACCAGCGGGCCATCGAGGACGCCGCGCGCGCCTTCGCCGCCGCCGAGCTCGCGCCCCATTCCGCGCGCTGGGACGCCGAGAGCTATTTCCCCGTCGATGTGCTCAGGAAGGCCGCCGAGCTGGGGTTCGCGGGCCTCTATGTGCAGGAGGACGTGGGCGGCTCGGCGCTGAGCCGGCTCGACGCCTCGATCGTCTTCGAGCAGTTGAGCTATGGCGACGTCTCGACGGCGGCCTTCATCTCGATCCACAACATGGCGAGCTGGATGATCGACCGGTTCGGCGCCGACGAGTTGCGCCGCAAATACCTGCCGCGGCTGACCACCATGGAGCTGATCGCGTCTTATTGCCTGACCGAACCGGGGTCCGGCTCGGACGCCGCAGCCTTGAAGACCACGGCGCGGCTGGACGGCGACCACTACGTCCTGAATGGGTCCAAGGCCTTCATCTCCGGCGCCGGGACCTCGGACGTCTACGTGGTGATGGTCCGCACCGGCGGGCCGGGACCCAAGGGCGTCTCGGCGCTGGTGGTGGAGAACGGGATGCCGGGGCTGTCGTTCGGCGGGCAGGAAAAGAAGATGGGCTGGAAGTCGCAGCCCACGGCGCAGGTCAATTTCGACGACTGCCGCGTGCCGGTGGAAAACCGCATCGGCGGGGAGGGCGAGGGGTTCCGCTTCGCCATGGCGGGCCTCGACGGCGGGCGGATCAACATCGCGTCGTGCTCACTGGGCGGCGCGGGCCTGGCGCTCGACACGGCCAAATCGCACCTGGAGACCCGCAACCAGTTCGGAAATCCCTTGAAGGACTTCCAGGGCCTGCAATGGCGCCTGGCCGACATGGCGACCGACCTGGAGGCGGCGCGGCTGATGGTGCGGCGCGCGGCCAACGCGCTGGACAACCGCGACCCGCAGGCGACCAAATACTGCGCCATGGCCAAGCGGCTGGCCACCGACACCGGCTTCGAGGTGGCCAACCAGGCCCTGCAGCTGCACGGCGGATACGGCTATCTGGCCGACTTCCCGCTGGAGCGGATCGTGCGCGACCTGCGCGTCCACCAGATCCTGGAAGGCACCAACGAGATCATGCGGGTGATCACGGCCCGAGAGTTGTTCAGACAATGAAGCTGTTCCGGCAATGAGTGACGAACCTGAAGTCATCACCCGCGTCGAGGGCAAGGTCGGCCGGATCACCCTGAACCGGCCGCAGGCGCTGCATGCGCTCACCAGCAACATGATCGCCCTGATGACCCAGGCCCTGCTGGCCTGGATCGACAATCCGGGCGTGCGGCTGGTGCTGATCGACCATTCGGGCGAGCGCGGCTTCTGCGCCGGCGGCGACATCCGCATGCTGGCCGAGAGCGGGGCCGGTGATGGGCGCGAGGCCCGCGAATTCTTCTTCACCGAGTACCGGCTGAACAGCCTGCTCCACGACTACCCCAAGCCTCTGGTGGCGATCATGGACGGGATCACCATGGGCGGCGGCGTGGGGCTTTCGCGGCCCTGTCGCTACCGCGTGGCGACCGAGCGCACGACCTTCGCCATGCCGGAAACCGGCATCGGGCTTTTCCCCGACGTCGGCGGCGGCTGGTACCTGTCGCGGATGAGCGACCACATCGGGCTTTGGCTGGCGTTGACCGGGGCCAGGATCAAGGCGGCGGACTGCGAACTCACCGGCCTCGCCACCGACTATGTGGAGAGCTCCCAGCTTCCGGCGCTGAAGGCGGCGATCCTGGCGGAGCCGAGCGCCATCGAGACCATCCTGACCGAGTTCGAGGGCGACGCCGGCCGTCCGCCCCTGGCGGCGCATCAGGACGAGATCGCCCGGCTGTTCGCCGGGGACAGCGTCGAGGCCATCGCCGCGAACCTGAAAGCCGCCGACACCGACTGGGCGCGGGAGCAGCTGGCGGTGCTGGCCACCAAGTCGCCGCAGACCATGAAGGTCGCCTTCCGCCAGCTGAAGCTCGGCGGCGCCATGACCCGGTTCGCCGACAACATGGCCATGGAGTACCGGATCGGCGCGCGGGTCGTGCAGCGGCACGACTTCCTCGAAGGCGTGCGCGCGGTGATCGTCGACAAGGACAACGCGCCGAAATGGGACCCGCCGACGCTGGAAGCGGTCAGCGAAACGCTGATCGACGGCATTTTCGCGCCCCTGCCTTCCACTGAGGAGTGGACGCCCTTACCTTGACGTCAGGGCGGTTTCCAAACGGGCCGCCATCGGGAGGACGACGAATGAAATCCAAGCTGCTTGCCGCGGCCGCACTGGCCGTGATCGCGACCGCGGGCCTTGCCTACGCCAAGCCGGACGCCAACCAGATGGCTGCGGTGGCCGACAAGGGCCGGCCCGAGGCCGACACCAAGCGCGACGCCGACCGCAAGCCGGCCGAGATGCTGGAATTCGCCGGCGTGAAGCCGGGCCAGACCGTCGTCGATATGCTGCCGGGCGGCGGCTATTTCACCCGCCTGTTCTCCAAGGCCGTGGGCGCCAAGGGAACCGTCTATGCCGTGAGCGGCCCGCCGCGCCCGGCCACCGATCCGGCCAAGCCGCCGCCGCCCCCGGCCATCGACGTCCTGGCCGCCGACGCCAACTATTCCAACGTCAAGTCGATCCACCAGCCGCTGCAGAACGGCCTGTCGGTTCCGACGCCCGCCGACGTGATCTGGACCTCGCAGAACTATCACGACGTCAAGAACATCGCGGGCGTCGACATGCTGGCCTTCGACAAGGCGATCTACAATTCGCTGAAGCCGGGCGGCGTGTTCATCGTCCTCGACCACGTGGCCAATGCGGGCGATCCGAGCTCGACCAAGACCCTGCACCGCATCGACCCGGCGGTGGTGAAGGCGGAGGTGACCGCCGCGGGCTTCAAATACGAGGGCGAGAGCACCGTCCTGAAGAACCCGGCCGATGACCACACCAAGGGCATTCGCGACGGCTTCTCCCAGGGCCAGACGGATCAGTTCGTCTACAAGTTCCGCAAGCCCAAGTAAGTCTCAGTACCCAAGAGGATTTTCATGACCCGCATCGCCTTTATCGGCCTTGGCAACATGGGCGGCGGCATGGCCGCCAACCAGGCCAAGGCGGGTCATGAGGTCCTGGCGTTCGACCTGTCGAAGGCCGCGCTGGAGAAGGCGGTCGGCGCGGGCTGCGTCGCCGCCGGCTCGGCCGCCGAGGCGGTGAAGGCCGCCGACGCGGTGATCACCATGCTGCCGGCCGGCCAGCACGTCCGCGCCGTCTATGCGAACGAGATCATCCCGAACGCAAAGCCCGGCGCCTTGATGATCGACTGCTCGACGATCGACGTGGAAAGCGCCCGCGCGGTGGCCAAACAGGTGAGCGACGCCGGCTTCCGCTTCGCCGACGCCCCGGTCTCCGGCGGCCAGGCGGGCGCCGAGGCCGGCACGCTGGCCTTCATGGTCGGCTGCGCCGAGGCCGATTTCGCCGCGGTGGAGGCGCTGATCGGGCCGATGTCGCGGATCACCATCCGCGCCGGCGACCACGGCGCGGGCCAGGCGGCCAAGATCTGCAACAACATGGTGCTGGGGGCGACGATGATCGCCACCTGCGAGGCTTTCGCGCTGGCCGAGAAGCTGGGGCTGGACGCCGAGCGGTTCTTCGAGATCGCGTCGAAGTCCTCCGGCCAGAGCTGGAGCCTGACCAGCTACTGCCCCTGGCCGGGGCCGGTCCCGGCGGCGCCGTCGAACCGCAACTACGAGGGCGGATTCGCCACCGCCATGATGCTGAAGGACCTGAAGCTGGCGCAGGAGGCCGCGGCCAAGGCCGGCGCGGCGACCCCGCTGGGCGCCCAGGCCGAGGGGCTCTACGCCCTGTTCGACCGCCTCGGCGGCGGGGGCAAGGACTTCTCGGCCATACTGGAGCTTTTCAGGGGCCATGCCCCGGCTTAAGACTCAGCCTAACTAACCGCCGTTCACGAATTTTCAGCCGTCCGTGACGAAAGGTCGTCAACCGCGACCGCCCGTCTTATGGACAACTAAGGCCATCGGCGCCAAAACCGAGGCCGCATCAGAGGGAACCGGCCGCCCGCGCGAGCTCAATCGATCGCGGGACCCGGGATTGGACGTCGATGGATTACCGCGCCGCGTTTCAGCAAGCCGTTGAAAAGGTCCGCGCCGAGGGCCGCTACCGGGTCTTCGCCGACCTGAAGCGCCATCGTGGCCAGTTCCCCCGCGCCACCTGGACCAAGGCCGACGGCTCGGAAGCCGACGTCACCGTCTGGTGTTCGAACGACTATCTCGGCCAGGGCCAGAACCCGGTCGTCCTGGACGCAATGCACAGGGTGTTGGATGAGGCCGGCTCCGGCTCGGGCGGCACGCGCAATATCTCCGGCACGACCCACTATCATGTGGAGCTGGAGCGCGAGCTCGCCGACCTTCACCAGAAGGAAGCGGCGCTGCTGTTCACCTCGGGCTACGTCTCCAACGAGGCGTCGCTCTCGACCCTGCACAAGATCCTCCCCGGTCTGGTGATCTTCTCCGACGCGCTGAACCACAACTCGATGATCAGCGGCATCCGCGCGCACAAGGGCGAGAAGCACATCTTCCGCCACAACGATCTCGAGCACCTGGAAGAGCTGCTGGCCGCCACGGACCCGGCGCTGCCGAAGCTGATCGCCTTCGAGAGCGTCTACTCCATGGACGGCGACGTGGCCGACATCCCGGCCACCGTGGCGCTGGCCAAGAAGTACGGCGCCATGACCTACATCGACGAGGTCCATGCGGTGGGCATGTACGGCCCGCGCGGCGCGGGCGTCGCCGAGCGCGACGGGGCGATGGCCGACATCGACATCATCGAAGGCACGCTGGGCAAGGCGTTCGGCGTGATGGGCGGCTATATCGCCGCCGACGCGGTGATCTGCGACGCGATCCGCAGCTACGCCGACGGCTTCATCTTCACCACCTCCATCCCGCCGGCGCTGGCCGCGGGCGCGGTGGCCTCGATCCGCTATCTGAAAGAGCACAACGAGATCCGCGAGGCCCACCAGGAGCGCGCGGCCTCGCTGAAGGAACGCCTGACCAAGGCCGGCCTGCCGGTGATGCCCAGCGTCTGCCACATCGTGCCGGTGCTGGTGGGCGACGCGGTCCACTGCAAGATGATCAGCGACATCCTGCTGGAAGAGCACGGCATCTACGTCCAGCCGATCAACTATCCGACCGTGCCGCGCGGGACCGAGCGTCTGCGCTTCACCCCGTCACCGGCCCACACGGACGAGATGATGGACAAGCTGGTGGCCGCCCTGGAAGAGCTCTGGGTCCACTGCAACATCCAGCGCGTCGGCGGCGTGGCCGCCTAAGCCCAAAGCGGCGACGACGCCTTCATGAAGCGCAGGTAGTAAACGACCCGGGCGACGTCCTGGCCCGCCTTGTCGGCCACCAGCACCTCGTACCAGGCGTTCTCGGTCTTCGGGCTCTCGGTGAGCTTCAGCATCTTGGTGCGGGCGACATAGTCGACGCCGGCCCTGAGCGGACCGGCGAGCGCCTGCGTCTCCAGAGCCCCGAACAGACCCACCGACGTCCCCGCCTTGCCGACCGTATGCTTGCGGACCTGGTGCGTGAGGCGGATCAGATGCGAGGGCGGCAGGACCAGGCCGTCGCGATAGGCGGGCAGGGGCTCGGTGAGCGTTTCCAGCGATTTCAGCAGATGCTCGGCCTCGACGCGGACCGGGATGTCCCTGTGCTCCTCGCCGACGGCGATCTGGCCCAGGATGCGCAAGGATCCCGGCGCGGCCGGCGCCTGGCTCTCGATGCGCTTGCTGAGTTCCGACCGCGCGTCGGGGCCCAGGCTGGCGGTTCCCTCGCAGATCTGGTCGCCCGGAACGTCGTGCATGGTCAGCCGTGCGCGCTCAGCGCCGGCCTCGACCGTCGCCTGCACGGGCTCCCCGTCGGTGGTCGCCTTGGTGAAGTAGAGCGACATGCCGCCGGTCGCGAACCAAGCCTCGCCATAGAGCTCCAGGAGGCCCGGCGCGAACTGGTCCATGTGGATCGAGCCGGCCACAGTGCCGCCCCGGAAGCCCAGCTTTGACGCGGTGGCGTCGTCGTGGATCGAGCCCTTCACCTCGGCGGCGGAATTACGGGGCGAGCGGAATTCGCTGGTCCAGACCAGCCCTTCGGCGACCGACATGTGCGTTTCTCCCACCTTCGTTTTGCCGAAGGCTACGCCCGTGCGCCCCGGCGGGAAAGCGGGCGCTACTTACGGCGCCGCACGCCGCGGCCAAGGCCGATCTGCTTGGCGAAGTCGGAGCGGCGCGCGGCATAGGCCGGGGCGACCATCGGATAGTCGGCGGCGAGGCCCCAGCGCTTGCGGTAGTCGTCCGGGCTCATGTTGTAGCGCGAGCGCAGGTAGCGCTTGAGCATCTTCAGCTTCTTGCCGTCCTCCAGGCAGACGATGAAGTCGTGCTGTACGCTGCGGCCGATCGTGACGGCGGGCTTGGGGCGCTCCTCGGCGACCGCGACGACATCTCCCGAAAGGCTCAGCAGCGCCTGGTGCACGGTGCGGATGACGTCGGGCAGGGCCTCGGCAGGGACGGCGTTGCGGCTGACGAAGGCGGCGACGATGCCGGTCCCCAACCTCATCAGGTCTTCGCCCGAAGGCCCTTCCGGGTCTGGCGCAACGCTCATGCAAGTCCCCCACTGTTTTGGCGCACACAAGGCCCGCGGCGACGGAACCCGCGCGGCCGGTCAGGGTTCAACGCCGGTTCTGAACGTTTGTTCCCGCCGGGTGGCTTTCAGACGTTCTGTGAGCTTTTCGCGGGAACAGCCGGTGGAGGCTGCGCGGGTTTGGGGGTAAAGAGCGCTCTCCGCCGGTCTCAGAGAATCGTCAGCCCGAAAGGCGCCGCCCTTGACGCTCCGCATGCAGTCTCAGTCGCTCTCCGCCAGTTCCGCCGCCGCCGACGGCTTCTTCGGACAGGGCGTCGCCGAGGGGGACCCGGCCGTATCGCAGATCCTGGATGCCGAGCTGAAGCGCCAGCAGGACCAGATCGAGCTGATCGCGTCGGAGAACATCGTCTCGCGCGCCGTCCTGGATGCGCAGGGGAGCGTGCTGACCAACAAGTACGCCGAAGGCTATCCGGGCAAGCGCTACTACGGCGGCTGCGAGGTGGTGGACGAGGTCGAACTGTTGGCCATCGAGCGGGCCAAGCAGCTGTTCGGCTGCGAATACGCCAACGTCCAGCCGCACTCCGGCAGCCAGGCGAACCAGGCGGTGTTCATGGCGACCATGACGCCGGGCGACACCTTCATGGGCATGAACCTGGACCACGGCGGCCACCTGACCCACGGCAAGAGCGTCAACCAGTCGGGCAAGTGGTTCAATCCGGTGGCCTATGGCGTGCGGATGCAGGACCACCTGATCGACTACGAACAGGCCTGGGAGGTGGCGCGCGAACACAAGCCCAAGGTGATCATCGCCGGCGGGTCGGCCTATTCGCGGGCCATCGACTTCGAGCAGTTCCGCGCCATCGCCGACGAGGTCGAGGCGCTCCTGATGGTCGACATCGCCCACTACGCGGGCCTGGTGGCGGGCGGGGTCTATCCGAACCCGTTCCCCCACGCCCACATCGTCACCACCACCACGCACAAGACCCTGCGCGGCCCGCGCGGCGGCATGATCCTGACCAACTCGAAGAAGTGGAACCAGAAGATCAACTCGGCGGTGTTCCCCGGGCTGCAGGGCGGCCCGCTGATGCACGTGATCGCCGCCAAGGCCGTGGCCTTTGGCGAGGCCCTGCGGCCGGAGTTCAAGGTCTATGCGAGGAACGTGATCGAAAACGCCCGCGCGCTGGCCGACAGCCTACAGAGCGCCGGCTTCAAGATCGTCTCCAACGGCACCGACAGCCATCTGATGCTGGTGGACCTGACGCCGAAGAACGTCTCCGGCGCCGACGCCGAGATCGCCCTGGAGCGCGCCGGGATCACCACCAACAAGAACTCGATCCCCGGCGACCCGCTGCCGGCCATGCAGACCTCGGGCTTGCGGGTCGGCTCGCCGGCCGGCACGACGCGGGGCTTCGGCCCGGCGGAGTTCCGCCAGGTGGGGACCTGGATCGGCCAGGTGCTCGACGGTCTGAAGGCCGGCGGCGACAATTCCGCCGTCGAGCAGAAGGTCCGCGGCGAGGTCCTGGCCTTGACGGCGCGCTTCCCTATCTACAACGGATAGGGTTTGCTTCAGCCCAAGGGGGCTAGATCATGCGCTGTCCGTTCTGCGGTCACGCCGAAAGCCAGGTGAAGGACAGCCGTCCGTCGGAAGACGGCGCGGCTATTCGCCGTCGCCGGCTCTGTCCCGAATGCGGTGGCCGCTTCACCACCTTCGAGCGCGTGCAGCTGCGCGAACTGACCATCCTGAAGCGGTCGGGCCGTCGCACGCCCTTCGAGCGCGACAAGCTCGCCCGCTCGATCTCGGTGGCGATCCGCAAGCGGCCGATCGATCCGGAGCGGGTGGAGCGGATGATCTCCTCGATCGTGCGGCAGCTGGAGAGCATGGGCGAGACGGAGCTGCCGTCGTCGGCCGTGGGCGAGCTGGTGATGAAGCAACTGAAGGCGCTCGATGACGTGGCCTATGTCCGCTACGCCTCCGTCTACCGCGACTTCCGCGAAACCGAGGACTTCGCCAAGTTCCTGGGCGAGGAGGGGCTGACCGAGGTCGCCGAGGACTAGGCGTGGCGGTCACCCTGAAGCTCGCCACGTCGCTGGACGGCCGTATCGCCACGGCGGGCGGCGAGAGCCGCTGGATCACCGGGGCGAAGGCGCGGGAGGCGGTGCATTGCCTGCGCGCCGAGCACGATGCGGTGCTCGTCGGCATCGAGACGGCGCTCGCCGACGATCCGGAGCTGACGGTTCGGCTGCCGGGATATGCCGGCGCCCAGCCGGCGCGGGTGGTTCTGGACAGCCGCCAGCGCCTGCCGCCCGACGGCAAACTTGCAAGAACCGCGCGCGAGATTCCGACCTTTGTCGTCGCGACCGGCGAGCCGGATGCAGCCCTGGTGGCGGCCGGCGTGCGGGTGTTGACCGTGCGCGCGGTTGGCGAAGACCGGCCGGAGCTGAAGACGGTCGTCGAGAGCCTGGCGGCGGAAGGCCTGCATCGGCTGTTCGTCGAGGGCGGCGGCCAGGTGGCGGCGAGCTTCCTGCGTTGCGGCCTGGTCGACAGGCTGGAATGGTTCCGGGCCCCGATCCTGATCGGCGGCGAGGGGCGGCCGGGCGTCGGCGCCTTGGCGGTTGCGGCCTTGGCGCAGGCGCCCCATTTCCGGCGCACGGAAACCCGCGAGGTCGGCGACGACCTCTGGGAACGCTACGCGAGGGGCTGAATGTTCACGGGAATCGTCACCGATGTGGGGCGTGTACGCAGCGTGCGCGAGACCAACCGCGACCGCCGGTTCGAGATCGAGACGGCGTTCGACCTCGCGACGATCGACATCGGCGCCTCAATCAGCCACGCGGGCTGCTGCCTGACGGTGGTCGAGAAGGGCCCGGACTGGTTCGCGGTGGAGGTTTCGGGCGAGACCCTGTCGCTGACCACGCTGGACGGCTGGCGGGAGGGGCGGCGGATCAATCTGGAGCGCGCCGCCCGCGTGGGCGACGAGCTCGGCGGCCACATTGTCTCCGGCCACGTGGACGGGATCGGCGAGGTGCTGTCGGTGGCGAGCGAAGGCGGCTCGCACCGGGTGCGGATCCGGGCGCCGCGGCCACTGCACCGGTTCATCGCGCCGAAGGGGTCGATCACGGTCGAGGGCGTGTCGCTGACGGTCAACGAGGTGGAGGACGACGTCTTCGGCGTGAACCTGATCCCGCACACCTGGGACGTGACGACTCTGGGTGAGCTGAAGGCCGGGTCGCGCGTGAACCTGGAGATCGACATGCTGGCGCGCTATCTCGCGCGCTTTCAAGAAACGGCCTAAGGCTGCGCCACACACGCTGAAGGGCCTCTCGATGAGTGAAGACCAAGTCCGCATCCTGATCGTCGAGGCGCGGTTCTATTCCGACCTGGCCGACGAGCTGCTGAAGGGCGCGCAGGATGCGCTTGAGGCGTTCGGGGCCGCCTATGACGTGGTGACGGTGCCGGGCGCGCTGGAGATCCCGGCGGCGATCGCCCTCGCCGAGGAGGGCGGCCGCTACGACGGCTATGTGGCGCTGGGGACGGTGATCCGCGGCGAGACCTATCATTTTGAAATCGTCGCCAATGAATCGGCGCGCGGCCTGATGGATCTCTCGGTCAACAAGATGCTTTGCCTGGGCAACGGCATCCTGACGGTCGAGGACGAGGCGCAGGCCTGGGCGCGGGCGCGGGCCAGCGAAGGCGACAAGGGCGGCGGCGCGGCGCGTGCGGCCCTGACGATGATCGCGCTACGCCAGCAATTGCTGATCGGCCTCTAGGGTGAGCGTTCCCCCCAAGCAGGCCCGTTCCGTCGCGCGGCTGGCGGCCGTCCAGGCGCTCTATCAGATGGAGGTCTCCAGCGTGGGCGCGGAAGCGGTGATCCGCGAATTCGCCGAGCACCGCTTCGACCGCAGCGCCGAGGAAGACGACGCGCCGCTGGCCACCGCCGACGAGGCCTTCTTCGCCGACCTGGTGCGCGGCGTCGTGGAGCATCAGAAGGCGGTGGACGCGGCGGTCGCCAAGAAGCTTGCCACCGGCTGGCGGCTCGACCGCCTCGACGCCACGGCGCGCGCGATCCTGCGGGCCGGCGCCTATGAGCTGATCCATCGGCCCGACGTGCCGGTCGAGGTGGTGATCGACGAATATGTCGAGCTCGCCAAATCCTTCTTCGAAGGGCCGGAACCGGGGTTCGTGAACGGCGCCCTGGACGCGGTGGCGCAGGATGCCCGACGCTAAGCCGCCAGGTGAGGATGAATTCTCCGAAATCGCGCGGCTGTTCCGCCCGCTGACCGGCGGGGCGGCGGGCGCGTTCGACCTGATGGATGACGCGGCTGTCGTGCCGCAGCGGCCGGGCTTCGACCTGGTGGTCACCAAGGACGCCATCGTGGGTGGCGTGCATTTCCCGGTTGGCGAGGCGCCGGACCTGATCGCCCGCAAACTGGTGCGCGTGAACCTCTCCGACCTGGCGGCCAAGGCGGCCGAGCCGTTCGGCTGCTTCCTGGCGGTGGCCTGGCCCAAGGGGTTCAGCGCCGCGGACCGCGCGGCCTTCGCGCGGGGCCTGGGCGAGGACCTGAAGGCGTTCGGCGTCGCCCTGCTGGGCGGCGACACCGTCTCGACGCCGGGGCCGTTCACGGCGAGCCTGACCGCCCTGGGCTGGGTCCCGGAAGGGCGGATGGTGCGGCGCGCCGGCGCGCGGGTCGGGGACACCGTGGCGGTCAGCGGCACGATCGGCGACGGGGCGCTGGGGCTGGCGGCGGTTCAGGGCGAGATCGACGACGCGGACGGCTGGCTCGCTGGGCGCTATCGCCTGCCGACGCCGCGTCTGGACCTGCGCGAGACCCTGCGCGACCGGGCCACCGCCGCGGCGGACGTGTCCGACGGACTGATCGCCGACGCGGGCCATATCGGCGAGGCGAGCGGGGTCGGGATGCGGCTCGATCTCCACAGGCTGCCGGTGTCGAAAGCCGGGCGTCTTTGGCTGGATGCGCAGCCCGACCGCAATGCAGCCCTCCTGCGCCTGGCGGCCAGCGGCGACGACTACGAGGTCGTCTGCACGGTAGGCGGTCCCGCGCCAGAAGGTTTCACGGCCATCGGCGAGGTCGTCGCGGGTTCTGAAATCGAGGTCTTCGCGGGCCCCTCGAAACTTGACGCCGTACATAAAGGCTGGCGGCACGTCTGAGGCGGAACCTCAATCAGGACTGAGGGTTGCGGGAGCGGGACCTTAACCGCAGAGACCGCCATGACCGCCGCCGTACATCTGCTGTCCCTCGCCACCGCCACGCCGCCGAACGTTCTCGATCAGGATGACGTGGTCGAGGCCGCGACCCAGATCTTCAGCGCCCGTTTCCCGGCGTTCGAGCGGATGACGCCGGTGTTCCACCACGCCGGCGTCCGCGCCCGCCAGATGGCGAGGCCGATCGACTGGTATCTCAAACCGCGCACCTGGCCCGACCGCGCCCAGGTCTATGATGAGGTGGCGCTGGACCTGTTCTGCGAAGCGGCGACGGCGGCGCTGGCGGAGGCGGGCCTGACCGGCGGCGACATCGACACCATCGTCACCGTCTCGACGACCGGCATCTCGACGCCGAGCCTCGAGGCCCGCGCCGTGACCCGGATAGGCTTTCGGAGCGACGCGGCGCGGGTTCCCGTGTTCGGCGTGGGCTGCGCGGGCGGCGTGACCGGCTTAAGTCTTGCCGCGCGGCTGGCCCGGGCGCAGCCCGGATCGACCGTGCTGCTGGTCTGCGTCGAACTCTGCTCGCTGGCCTTTCGGCTGGAGGACCTGACCCAGACCGACATCATCTCAACCGCGATCTTCGGTGACGGAGCGGCGGCCTGCGTGCTGTCGAGTGGCGCCGAAGGGTTCGCGGAGGTTACCGGCGCCGCCGAGCACACCTGGCCCGACACGCTGGACATCATGGGCTGGCGCGTGGACGCCACCGGCCTGGGCGTCGTCCTGGCCCGCGCTCTGCCGCCGTTCATCTCCAGAGAGATCAAGACGGCGATGGAGTCGATGTTGGCGCGCCAGGGCTTGGGCCTGGACGATGTCGACCGCTTCCTCTGCCATCCGGGCGGGATGAAGGTGATCGAGGCGATCGAAGGCGCCTTCGGCCTGGGGCAGGGCGCGCTGGATCTGGAGCGCGAGGTGCTGGCCGACCACGGCAACATGTCCTCGCCCACGGCGCTGTTCGTGCTGGACCGCGCGCGGCGGCGCGGCCTGCCCAGGCGCACGGTGCTCTCCGCCCTGGGCCCGGGTTTCACGGCCAGCACGGTGACCCTGGCGGCGGCATGATCCTTTCCATCGCCATCCTGGCCCTGGTGACGGCGCAGCGGCTGGGCGAGCTGGTGGTCGCCCAGCGCAACACGCGGCGGCTGCTGGCGCAGGGCGGCGTCGAGCGCGGGGCCGAGCACTATCCGCTGATGGTCGCCCTGCACGCCGCCTGGCTGGGCGGGCTCTGGACGCTCGCTTGGAACCGGCCGGCCAACCTCTGGTGGGTCATGGCCTATGCGCTGCTGGAGGTTCTGCGTGTGTGGGTCCTGACCTCCATCGGCCGGCGCTGGACCACGCGGATCATCGTCGTCCCGGGCGAGACCCTGGTGCGCAAAGGGCCCTACCGGCTGATCCCGCACCCGAACTACGCGGTCGTGGCCGGCGAGATCGCGGTGCTGCCGTTGGTCTTCGGCCTGACCGGCTATGCGGCAGTGTTTTCGGTCCTGAACGCCGCGATGCTGTGGCTGCGCATCGGCGCCGAGAACGCCGCTCTTGCGGACGCCACGTCGACGCAGACCTAACGCTGGACTTGCTTTGTGGAGCATGTTGCGGCTTTTGGCGCGTCCGCTGCGGTTTGCCGGCGGGCCCAAGGACCTCCCCAAAGATCGCCATGCCGTTTCCCGCCACCCATCCCGCCCTCGAGCGCGCGCTCGAGCAACAGGGCTATCTCGAACCGACGCCCGTACAGGCCGCCGTGCTGCGCGAGCCTGACGATCGCGATCTGCTGGTCTCGGCCCAGACCGGCTCCGGCAAGACCGTGGCGTTCGGCCTGGCGCTGGCCCGCGGCATCCTGGGGCAGGCGGAGCGGTTCGGGCGCGCCGAGGCGCCGCTCGCCCTGGTGATCGCGCCCACTCGCGAGCTCGCCCTGCAGGTCAGCCGCGAACTCACCTGGCTTTTCGCCCAGGCCGGGGCCCGCGTCGCCACCTGCGTCGGCGGCATGGATCCGCGCGCCGAGCGCCGCGCCCTGCAGGCCGGCGCCCATGTGGTGGTCGGAACCCCCGGCCGCCTGCGCGACCATATCGAGCGCGGCGCGCTCGACCTTTCGGCGCTGGAGGTCGTGGTGCTGGACGAGGCCGACGAGATGCTCGACCTCGGCTTCCGGGAAGACCTTGAAGAGATCCTCGATTCGACGCCCAAGGAACGCCGGACCCTCCTGTTCTCCGCGACCATCGCCAAGGAGATCGCCAACCTCGCGCGGCGCTATCAGAAGGACGCCGCCCGCATCGACACCCTGCGCCGCGACGAGGCGCACGGCGACATCGAATATCGCGCGATCCGCGTGGCGCCCGGCGAGATCGAGCACGCCGTGGTCAATCTGCTGCGTTATTTCGAGAGCCCCGGCGCCCTGGTGTTCTGCAACACCCGCGAGGCGGTGCGCCGGCTGCACAGTGCGCTGCGCGAACGCGGCTTCTCCGCCGTCGGCCTGTCGGGCGAGATGACCCAGAAGGAGCGGTCCGACGCCTTGCAGGCGCTGCGAGACGGCCATGCGCGGGCCTGTGTCGCCACCGACGTGGCCGCCCGCGGCCTCGACCTGCCGGACCTGGGTCTGGTCATCCACGCTGAGCTGCCGGTCAACAAGGCCGGTCTGCTGCACCGGAGCGGCCGCACGGGCCGGGCGGGCAAGAAGGGGACCTCGGTCCTGGTCGTCCCCTACAACAAGCGCCGGTTCGCCGAGCGGCTGCTGGACAGCGCCAGCATCGACGCCGGCTGGTCCGGCCCGCCGCTGGCCGACGAGATCCGCGCCAAGGACCAGCAGCGCCTGCTGGCCGACCCGATCCTGACCGAACCGGCGTCAGAGGAAGACCTCGCCCTGGCTCAGAAGATCCTGGCCGACAGCTCGCCGGAACTGGTGGCGACCGCGCTTATCCGCCTGCACCGCCAACGCCTGCCTGAGCCGGAGGACCTGTTCGACGACGTCCGCGAGACCGGCCAGACCATCCCTTCGGCCCGGCCGCAGCGTGGCGGCACGAACTACGATCCGATGCGGGAGGGCCCCGGTCCGTCCCGCGAGCCCCGTCCGGAAAGCGTCGGCGCCGAGTGGTTCCGCATGCCGATCGGGCGGCAGAACAACGCCGACCCCAAGTGGCTGATCCCGCTGATCTGCCGTCTGGGCCATGTCACCAAGAAGGACATCGGCCAGATCCGCATCTTCGACCGCGAGACCAAGTTCGAAATCATCGCCGAGACGGAAGCCCGCTTCCGCCAGGCGGTGAAGGGCGCGGCCGAGGGCGATATCCGCATCGAGCCCGCCGCCGCCCCGCCGGCCGCCGACCGTCCGCGCGGGCCGCGCCCCGACCGTCCGCCGCACACAGGACCGCGGCCGCAGATCTCGCCGCGCCCCAATGGGCCGAGGCCCCCGCCAGCGGGCAAGTTCGTGAGAAAGCCCGGGGGCAAGCCGAAGCGGAAGCCCAACGCGCCCAGCTAGCGCGCGGCCGCCTGCCGCTGCCCAGGAATGTCGAAGAAGCCGACGATGCTCTTGATGCGGCCGGCTGCGTCGTAGGTCACAACATCGTAGCCGTGCATGATCAGCCCGCCCTTGGGATCGGTCATCGACCATCTGGCCAGGCCGTGATCGGCCCAAAGCAGCTGATCGTCGAGGCGCAGGCCGACGCCGGGGCTCTGATGCTGGAACCGGGCGATCATGGCGTCGACGCCGGCGACGCCCTCGGCGCGGACCGAGGCGTCCTGGTAGGTCATGCCGGGCGCCAGGGCGTCCTTCAGGAGCTGCTGACGCGCGCCGTCGGAGGTCGCTTGCCAGGCGTTGGTGTAGCCTTGGAAGGCGGCCTGCTGCTGCGAGCGGTCGGGCGCATCCGCCGCCCAGGCCGGAGCCGCCGCCGCCAGCAGGCCCAGCACCGCCAGCGCGGGGGCGAAACAACGGCGGGATGTCGAAGAGCTTTTGGGTTTGTGGATGTCCATGCCGCCCCCAGCGGTTCACTGGCGGCGACGGTAGGCGGACTCGCCGGGCCTTGGCTAGGCCGGCCGCGGCGCGCTCGCCGGGTTCAGCTGCGCCTGTGACAGGTCGAAGCGCACCTGGGAGCGGCCGAAGTCCAGGGAGACGGTGTCGAACTGGGTGAGCAGGTCCATGCCGATCACGAGGGCGGGCGTTTCCTTCAGGCCCCAGAGTTCGAAGACGTGCATGTCGGCCCAGACCGTCGGCACATTGCCCAGCTGCAGCCCGCCCAGCCGCAGGAACGGCAGGTAGATCAGCTCGCCCGAGAAGGACTCGCCGATCACGGTCTCCAGGTTCACGCGCCGGTAGGTGTCGTCGCGCTGGGTGTGGCGGTTGAAGTCGGAAACCAGCGCCCTCAGCGCGCTGTTGCAGATGGTCATCTGCGACCCGGAATCGATCATGGCGCTGATGCGCCGGCCGGAAAGATCGGCGTCGACGATGGTCAGCTGGCCGTCGCTGCGCCGCGCCGGCACAACCGCCACGCCTTCGCGCGAGACGTCACTGTGCGAGCGGGTGATCGACAGGCTCCTGGTCTTGAAGCCCAGCTCCAGCCGCTGGCCCTTCAGCCAGTCGACGCCGAGCACCCCGTCCAGCCCCGCTTCCAGGGGGAGGGAGGCCGCGCGCACCGAGCGGCGGCTACGCTCGCCCACCTGCAGCTTTTCGATCAGGACGCCCGGCCGCTCGCGCACGCCGACCACCGTATGCACCCGCGCCGGTTCGGTCGCGGCGAGCGCCAGGCGCTGGGCGAGGTCGCGGGAGATGCAGGAGGTGTTGGCCCCGGTGTCCATGAGGAATTGGAACGGCCCCTGACCGTTGACCGTCACCGGCGCCAGCATGTGCTCGAAGCCGTCGCGGCCGGTCCCAAGTTCGGTCGGCGTCTCCTCGGCCGACGCCGGCGGCGTCGGCGTCTGTGCAAAGGCGCGGTCGAGCGGCGTCGCGGCGCTTCCCAGGGCGATCAAACCCGCGGCGGCCTGACGGCGGCTAAGACGCATGGCGCGGAATCCTCCGGGTCTTCTCTTTCAGCTTAGCATCTTGGCGGTCGCGTTCGCCCCTCAACCTTCCGGCAACCCGGCAGGCGCAAGCTCGCGGTCATGTTCAAGCGCCTGCTGATTCTCGCCGCGCCCCTGCTGGCCCTCGCCGGGCCGGGCCATGCGGCCGACGACAAGAAGCCCAAGGAGGTCGGCCAGTACGTCGACCTGCAGCCGGTGGGCCTGCCGATCGTCGTCGACGGGCGGCTGGTGAACTATGTCTTCGTCTATGTGCGGGTGAACCTGCGGCCCAGCGCCGACGTGACCAAGGTGCGCGACAAGGAGCCAGCCTTCCGCGACGCCCTGGTGCGCGACGGGCACAAGACCCCCTTCGTGGTCGCCACCGACTGGCAGAAGCTGGACGAAGCCAAGCTGATCGCCGCGATGACCCGCGACGCCAGCGCCATCGCCGGACCGGGCATCGTGGCGTCGGTGGTGGTCACCTCGCAGACCCCGCAGAAGCATGTGATGCCACCGCGTCCCGCGCCGCCGGAGACGCCGTAAGCACGCACCCTGGGAGGCCGCCCGAGGCGCAGGTTGCGTGCGCGGGCCAACTTTGGCACTTTCCGCCCTCTCGTTCGGGGCGCTATGAGAGCGCGCCCTGAACATTTGGGGAAAAATGGGGCTGGGAGCGAGCCGGGGCCGTGCGCATCGCGCGGCGATCGATCCCCCTCCGCGCGATCGTAAAGGGGTGCGCACGACATGAGTTCTATCTTGATGCTGGTGATCGGGGCCGGCCTGCTGGCCGTGCTGTACGGCGCCGTGCAGACCGCTTCGCTGCTCCGGGCCTCGCCCGGCAATGCGAAGATGCAGGAAATCGCCGCCGCCATCCAAGAGGGTGCGCAGGCCTATCTGAACAAGCAGTACACCGCGATCGGCGTGGTGGGCGTGGTCATCCTGATCGCGGTCTTCTTCCTCATCGGTCCGCTGGCCGCAGCGGGCTTCGCCATCGGCGCGGTGCTGTCGGGCGCGGCGGGCTTCGTCGGCATGCTGATCTCGGTCCGCGCCAATGTGCGGACCGCGCAGGCGGCGTCGGAAGGCCTGGCCAAGGGCCTGTCGCTGGCGTTCCGCTCGGGCGCCATCACCGGCATGCTGGTGGCGGGCTTCGCGCTGATCGGCGTGGCCGGCTACTTCGCCCTGCTCACAGGCCCGCTGGGCCATGAGAACACCAGCCGCGAAGTGGTCGACTCCATGGTCGCGCTGGGCTTCGGCGCCTCGCTGATCTCGATCTTCGCGCGTCTCGGCGGCGGCATCTTCACCAAGGGCGCCGACGTCGGCGGCGACATGGTGGGCAAGGTCGAGGCCGGCATTCCGGAAGACGACCCCCGCAACGCCGCGACCATCGCCGACAACGTGGGCGACAACGTCGGCGACTGCGCCGGCATGGCCGCGGACCTGTTCGAGACCTACGCGGTGACCACGGTCGCCACCATGGTGCTGGCGGCGATCTTCTTCGCCAGCGCCGGGACCGAGGTCGTCACCAACATGATGCTGCTGCCGCTGGCCATCTGCGGCGTCTGCATCGTCACCTCGATCATCGGCACCTTCGCCGTGCGTCTGGGCAAGAACAACAACATCATGGGGGCCCTCTACCAGGGCCTGATCGTCACCGGCGTGCTGTCGGTGGGCGCGATCTACTGGGTGATGACCAAGTTGGTCACCACCACGCTGACGGTGGGGGACAAGTCCTTCGACGCCATGAGCCTGTTCTGGTGCGGGATCGCCGGCCTGGTGGTCACCGCCGCCATCGTGGTGATCACCGAATACTACACCGGCACGGGCTTCCGTCCGGTGAAGTCGGTGGCCAAGGCGTCCGTCTCCGGTCACGGCACCAACGTGATCCAGGGCTTGGCCATGTCGCTGGAATCCACCGCCCTGCCGGCGCTGACGATCATCGTCGGCATCATCGTCACCTATAACCTGGCGGGCCTGTTCGGCATCGCCATCGCCACCACCTCGATGCTGTCGCTGGCCGGCTTCATCGTGGCGCTGGACGCCTTCGGACCGGTGACGGACAACGCCGGCGGCATCGCCGAAATGGCCGGCCTGCCGCCGGAAGTGCGCGTCACCACCGACGCGCTCGATGCGGTCGGCAACACCACCAAGGCGGTGACCAAGGGCTATGCGATCGGCTCCGCCGGTCTCGGCGCCCTGGTGCTGTTCGCCTGCTACACCCAGGACCTGAAGTTCTTCGCCGCGACCGCCGCGCCGGGCAGCTTCTTCGACCAGCTGGGCCCGGTGGCCTTCGACCTCTCCAACCCCTACGTCGTGGTCGGCCTGCTGTTCGGGGGCCTGCTGCCCTTCCTGTTCGGCGGCCTCAGCATGACCGCTGTGGGCCGCGCCGCGGAATCGGTGGTGGAGGAAGTCCGCCGCCAGTTCCGTGAGAACCCCGGGATCATGACCGGCGAGGTGAAGCCGGAGTACGGCCGCGCCGTGGCCATCCTGACCCAGGCGGCGATCAAGGAAATGATCGTCCCCTCGCTGCTGCCGGTGCTCTCGCCCATCGTGCTGTTCTTCGTGATCCGCGCCATCGCCGGCAAGGTCGACGCCTTCGCGTCCGTCGGCGCCATGCTGATGGGCGTGATCGTCACGGGCCTCTTCGTCGCCATCTCGATGACCTCGGGCGGCGGCGCCTGGGACAACGCCAAGAAGCTGATCGAGGAAGGCCACTACGGCGGCAAGGGTTCGGAAGCCCACAAGGCGGCCGTGACCGGCGACACCGTCGGCGACCCCTACAAGGACACCTCGGGTCCCGCGGTGAACCCGATGATCAAGATCACCAACATCGTGGCCCTGCTGCTGCTGGCGGTCCTGGCCCACGGCGTGATCCACTAGGCGATCGGCTTAGGCCGAGACAGAAGCGCCCCGGAGAGCGATCTCCGGGGCGTTTTTGATTCTGGGAGTCATCCCTCCTCTTTAGGGGAGGGTGGCGAGGCGAAGCCGAGACGGGTGGGGAAGGGTGGGCCGGCGTGCTGAGTCCGCGCTTGAACGCGAGTCCCCCACCCTGATCGCTTCGCGATCTGTCCCTCCCCTAAAGAGGAGGGATGATTCTAATTCCGCCGGTCGCCGGGGCGGTTGCCGGGGACGCCTTCGTCCTGGTTGGGCAGGAAGCCGCCGCGGCCGACGTTACCGAGGATCTGTTCGAGGATGGTCAGCTCGCGGCCACGGGTGGGCGTCTCGCGGCCGTTGAAGGCCACGACCTTGCCGTCCTTCAGCGTCAGGCTGTTGACGCTCTCCACCAGCTCGGAGTCCTTGTTGAAGGTGATCTGCGTCACGTTGCGTGCGATCACCTCGGGCTTCTTGAAGGCCACGCGGGACTTCAGCTGGTTCATGTAGATCCAGGTGTTGGTGTCGAAGGCGCCCGTCGCCGAGGGCGAGCCCAGGCGGGTGCGGACCGTCGACTTGGTGTCGGTGCCGATCTTCACGTCCTTCGGGTCGGACTCGATGGCCTGGAAGCCGGAATAGTTGGTGACCGGGGCGCAGGCCGATAGGCCGGCGGCGGCCGGGATCAGCAGGGTGGCGGCCAGGGCGGCGAAGGCGGTTCGTGCGGTCATCGGAAGCTTGGAACCTGCTCTGTGCGCCAGTGGGTTTGATCGGACGGCTGTCCTGGGGCTTTGACCTATCGTCGCTCGCCCCTTAGTTCAATGCGGCTTTATGGAACGGATCGGGCGAAATCGAGGCGTCATGCTGCTGGACCGACTGTTCCGACCCCGCGCCGCGCAGGCGGCCGGCCGTGCGCTCTACGCCCGGGCGGTCGAGCAATCGCGCACGAGCGGCCTCTATGCCGACCTGGGCGCGCCGGACACCGCCGAGGGTCGATTCGAGATCTACAGCCTGCACGTGGTGCTCCTGCTGGATCGTCTGCGGGGCCCCGATGGCCAGGCGTGGGGCGCGGCGGCGACCGATGTCTCGCAGGCCTTGTTCGACGCCTATTTGAAGGACCTCGATCACGCGCTGCGGGAACTGGGCGTCGGCGACCTCTCGGTGGGGCGCAAGATGCGCAAGTTGGGCGAGGCCTTCTACGGCCGGGGCAAGTCCTATGAGGCCGCCTTCACCGCCCTGCCGGACGAGGCGCCGCTGCAGGCGCTGATCGTCCGCACCGTCTATGCCGAGACCGACCCCGCGTCGGCGCCCAGGCTGACCGCCTATGTGTTGGCGCAGCGCGCGGCGTTGGCCTCGCAGCCGATCGAGGTGCTGGCCGCCGGCCAGGTCGCCTGGAAACCTCTATGAGCCCGCCTGCCACATCGTCCTGGACCACGCCGCTTCGGCTGCACGAGGTCGCCCGCGGCGCGGTCACCGTGCGCCTGGAGCCGGACGAGGCCCAGCGCGCCGGGATCGCCAAGGCGCTCGATCTGCAGGGCCTGCCGGCGCTCACCGCACAATTGACCGTGAAGCCGTGGATGGAGGGCGTGGAGATCACCGGCCGCTTCGACGCCGTGGTCGAACAGCTCTGCGCCGTCTCGCTGGACCCGTTCGAACATCCGCTCAGCGGCGGGATCGAGGTCCGCGCCGTCCCGGCCGGCAGCCCGCAGGCTCCGGAGCCCACCGGCGGCGAGGTGGACTACGACCCCGAAGCGCCCGATCCGCCGGATGTGCTGGAGGGCGACGCCATCGACCTGGCCGGCTATGTGGTCGAGCATCTGGCCCTGGAAATCGACCCCTTCGCCCGCAAACCGGGCGTCGAGTTCGACTATACGCCGCCGCAGGAACCGGATTCGCCCTTCGCGGTGCTCAAGAAACTGAGGGGCGAGGAGACATGAACGCCTGAGGGCTTGTTTGCTTTGCCGGGGCTTGTTTGCTTTGGCGGGGCAGGACGCTATCGTCCCGGGCGAATCCGGCGGGACCCGTCGAAGGACCAAAGCGCCGTCTTGACCCAACCACTGGTGATTTCCATCGACGCCATGGGCGGAGACCACGGACCGCCCGTGGTCATACCGGCGCTGGTCCGCGCGCTCGCCTCGCTGCCGGAGGATGTCCGCTTCCTCCTGCATGGCGACGAAGCGGTGCTGACCGCGGCGCTGGCCAAGCACCGCGACGCCGCCCGGCGCGTCGAGATCCGCCACGCCGAGCGCGTCATCGCCATGGACGAAAAGCCCGCCCAGGCGCTCCGCCGCGGCAAGGGCACCTCGATGTGGGCCGCGGTCGAGGCGATCCGCGAAGGCCAGGCCACCGCGGCGGTCTCTGCCGGCAACACCGGCGCTCTGGTGGCGATCTCCAAGCTGATCCTACGGATGACCGGCGACCTGGAGCGGCCGGCGTTGGTCACCAGCATCCCGACGCCTAGGGGCCCGACCACCTTGCTGGACGCGGGCGCCAACATCGACTGCGACGCCGAGCGGCTCGTCGAGTTCGCCATCATGGGCGAGGCCTATCACCGCGCCGCCCATGGGTTGTCAAAGCCAACTGTCGGCCTGCTGAACGTCGGGTCCGAGGAGATGAAGGGCCATGAGGAGGTCCGCGAGGCCAACCGCATCCTTCGCGAGGGCAAGATCGATCTCGACTACCGCGGCTTCGTGGAGGGCGACGACATCACCCACGGCGCGGTGGACGTGGTCGTCACCGATGGCTTCACCGGCAACGTGGCGTTGAAGGCCATGGAGGGCGCGGCGGGGTTCATGATCGCCGAGCTGCGCAGCGCCTTCGCCTCGGGCGTGTTCGCCAGCCTGGGCTACATGCTGGCGCGCCCGGCGCTGCTCAAGTTCCGCGAGCGGCTCTCGCCGACGCCGGCCGCGCCGCTGCTGGGCCTGAACGGCATCGTGGTGAAGTGCCACGGCGGCGCCAGCGACCGGGATTTCGCCATGGCCATCAGATTGGCCGCCGATTTGGCGCGGAGCGACTTCTCCGCCGAGATCGAAAGGAATATGAGACGGCTCCCCGATGCGCTCGCCGAACCTGCGCCTGCGCCGACGATTGAGGCGCTCCCGACCGAAACCCCAGCTTCTGGGGGCTCTGAGGGAGCCGCCCAAGGAGCCAGCGAGTGACGAGCGTGCTGCGGAGTGTGGTGACCGGCGTCGGCGGCTATCTGCCTGAGCGGGTGGTGACCAACGACGACCTGGCGAAGTTCGTCGACACCTCGGATGAGTGGATCGTCGAGCGCACCGGCATCCGCCAGCGACACCAGGTCCGCGACGACGAGCCGGTCTCCGACCTCGCCGTGGAGGCCGCGCGCCGCGCGCTCGCCGCCGCCGGCCGCACGCCGGACGAGGTCGACCTGATCATCGTGGCCACCACCACCCCGGACCTGACCTTTCCGGCGGCCGCCACCATCGTGCAGCGCAAGCTGGGCTGTCCCGTAGGCATCGCCTTCGACGTCCAGGCGGTGTGCTCGGGCTTCGTCTACGCGCTCTCGGTCGCCGACGGCTTCGTGGCCCGCAACCGGTCCAAGGTCGCCCTGGTGATCGGCGCCGAGACCATGACTCGGCTGATGGACTGGAGCGACCGCGGCACCTGCGTGCTGTTCGGCGACGGAGCCGGCGCGGTGGTGCTGGAGCCGCAGGAAGGCGAGGGGACCACCGCCGACCGCGGCCTGCTGGGCTTCGCGCTGCGCGCCGACGGCACCAAGCAGGAGCTGCTGTTCGTCGATGGCGGGCCGTCGACCAACGGCCAGGTCGGCAAGCTGCGCATGCAGGGCAACCAGGTGTTCCGCCACGCGGTCGTCAACATTTCCGAGGCGATCACCGCCGCCGCCGCCGACGCCGGCATCGAGGTGGCCAGCGTCGACTGGTTCGTGCCGCACCAGGCCAACCTGCGCATCCTGCAAGGGGTCGCCAAGCGGGTCGGCATCGACGAGGCCAAGGTCATCACGACGCTGGATCAGCACGCCAACACCTCGGCGGCGTCGATTCCGCTCGCCCTGGACCAGGGCGTGCGCGATGGGCGCATCCAGCCCGGCCAGATGCTGCTTCTGGAAGCTATGGGCGGCGGCCTGACCTGGGGCGCCTGCGTCCTTCGGCTCTAGGTTAAGCAAAGTCGGCAATCTGACGCTTGAAGTCTTTGACGCGATGGGACAATCAAGGCACGTTGGTGGCGTCGCTATGGGGGCACGAGTGAGCATGAAGGGCGCGACGGTTACGCGGGCGGACCTCTGCGAAGCGGTCCATGAGGAAGTGGGTCTGACGCGCCAGGATTGCGGCGAACTGGTCGAACGCGTCCTCGAACTGATGGCCGTGGCCCTGGAGAAGGGTCAGCAGGTCAAGCTTTCCGGCTTCGGCGTCTTCCAGGTACGGGCCAAGCGCGCGCGCATGGGGCGCAATCCCAAGACCGGCGAACCGGCCGCCATCGAGCCGCGCCGGGTGATTGGTTTCCGCGCCTCCCAGGTCATGAAGGCGCGCGTCGACAACGCGCTGGCCCGATGACGGCGGCGCTGTGAGGACGGCCTAGGCCGTGGCCAAGGGGCCGGAAGCCTTTCGGACAATCTCCGAAGCGGCGGACGAGCTTCACGTGCCGCAACATGTCCTGCGGTTCTGGGAAACCAAGTTCGCCTTCATCCGGCCGATGAAGCGGGCCGGCGGGCGCCGGTTCTATCGCCCCTCCGACATCGCGGTCCTGCGTGGCGTCAGGCGCCTGCTGCACGACGAGGGCTACACCATCAAGGGCGTCCAGCGGCTGCACCGCGAGGAAGGTCTGCGCCGGCTGGTCAGCGCTGGGGGCGAGGCCGGGCCGGCGCCGGCGCAGGGCGCGGCATCATCGCCTGCAGCGCCCGCCGCGGGACGCGATGGCCTCTACGACGCCCTGCGCGCCCTGGAGGCCGCCAAGCAGCGGCTCGACGCGCTTCTGAAGTGAGACTCTAAGGGGGAAGTCTCGCCGGCGAATGGTCGGAGCGACAGGATTTGAACCTGCGACCCCTTGACCCCCAGTCAAGTGCGCTACCAGGCTGCGCTACGCTCCGACGCCTCGCGGCGAGCGGGTCTTCTAGCGGCTTCTCCGATGGGGGCAAACGCTAATTTGAGCTAGGCGCGCGGCGCCCGGTTCATCCAGCTCAGCAGCGGCAGGATCGGAATCCCCCAGCACACGCCGGCCAGGGCGTAGAAGGCGAACTGCAGCGGGCCGTGGGTCGGCACGTGCGGCGCGATGTCGGCGACCAGGACGATGTAGGCCAGCAGGAAGGCCAGGACGCCGAAGAGGCCGATGAGCTTGCGCAGGCGCGGGGACATGGGCGCTGCTTAGCCGCTGACCGGGTCCGGCGGAAGCATGGACAGGCGTTAAGTGGACGGCGCCGGCTTTCCGGGGTAGGGCGCGCCGATGACCTCGTTCCTGCGTTCCGACCGTTCGCGCGCCGTGGCGATCTGGCTGCTCACCGTCGCCGTGCTGGTGCTGGGCATGGTGGTGCTGGGCGGGACGACGCGGCTGACCGGTTCGGGCCTGTCGATCACCCAGTGGAAGCCGATCACCGGCGCCCTGCCGCCGCTCAGCCTCGCCGACTGGCAGGCGGAGTTCGCGCGCTACCAGGCGATCCCGCAGTTCCGCTTCGTCAATCCGACCATGACGCTGGACCAGTTCCGCTTCATCTACTGGTGGGAGTGGTCGCACCGTTTGCTGGGGCGTCTCTTGGGCGTGGCGTTCCTTGTTCCCTTCCTGTGGTTCGCGGTCCGCCGCGAGATCCCGCGCCGGCTGTTCTGGCGCCTGGGCGGACTCTTCCTGCTGGGCGGCCTGCAGGGGCTGGTCGGCTGGTGGATGGTGGCGAGCGGGCTGGTGACCCGGGTCTCGGTCGCCCCCGAGCGGCTGATGATCCACCTGGGCCTGGCCTTCGCGCTATTGGCCGCGCTGGTCTGGACCGCGCTGGACGCCTGGGCCGGCTGGGCGCGCCAGACCCTGCCGAGCCCTTGGGGCGGCCGAGCGCTGGGATTGCTGGGCCTGATCTATGTCCAGATCCTGCTGGGCGCCCTGGTGGCCGGCAACCAGGCGGGGCTGGTCTACAACGACTGGCCGCTGTTCGCGGGCCATCTGCTGCCGGGCGACTACGCGGGGCCGAGCCTGTGGGCGACGCTGGCGCACAGCCAGGGCGCTGTGCAGCTGCATCACAGGCTGGTCGCCTACCTGCTGCTGATCGTGGCCGTGGGCCTGGGCGCCGCCGCCTGGCGCTCCGCCTATCTGGCGGCGCCGGCCAAGGCGCTGGGCGCGATCGTCGCGGGCGCCGTGGTCGTGCAGGCCCTGCTGGGCGTCGCCACCCTGATGGCGCGCGTGCCGCTCGGCCTGGGCGTGGCCCACCAGCTGATGGCGGCGCTCACCCTCTGCCTGGCCACCGCCTTCGCCTGGCGGGTGCGGCGGGTCTGACGGCGCGGCAGGAATCGCGGGAAACCCGTCATTGCGGCTGGGTGCGGCTCAGGCCAGAACCCTGTGTAAGCCCAGCTTGGCCGGAGACGCCCCGATGACGCCCCAGATCCGCACCTTCGCCGCCGTCCTGGCCATCGCGCTGGCCGGCGGTCTCGCCGCCGCGGCGGTTTCGCAGGCCCAGCCGGCCGCGCCCGCCGTGAGCTACACGCCCGACGGCAAGCTGATCCCGCCGAAGGACTACCGGTCCTGGATCTATCTCTCCAGCGGCATGGACATGTCCTACAGCGACGCCCCTGGCGCGGCCGACCACCACATGTTCGACAACGTCTTCGTCAACCGCGAGGCCTACGCGGCCTACCAGAAGACCGGGACCTGGCCCGACAAGACGATCTTTGTCCTGGAGGCCCGCATGGGCCAGCAGCGGGGCTCGATCAACAAGAACGGCCTGTACCAGGCGCCGCTGGTGATGGGCCGCGAGGCGCACGTGAAGGATACCGCGCGCTTCAAGAGCGGCTGGGCCTTCTTCCCGCTGAACGGCGACACGCCCGGCGCGGCGCTGCCGCAGACCTCGCAATGCAACGTTTGCCACGAGCAGCACGGCGCGGTGGACACCACCTTCGTGCAGTTCTACCCGACGCTGCAGGAGAAGGCGGCGCAGATGAAAACCTACAGCGCCGCCTATCTGGCGGAAGAGGCGGCGGCCTCCAAGGCGAAGTAGGGGTGACCCAGACGGTATTATACTACCGTATCAAGAAAAGTTCTTATTTTCAACGATCTAGATATAAATCGCGCCGCGCGAGTTGACAGCGTCCGGCATTGTCGGCATATGCGCCGGCTCACGCGGAGACCCCTTTGTCGCCGCCCAAGATCCGGATGAGTTTCCCATGATGAAGACCACGGCTTCGCTGAAGCCCGCCGAGGTCGAGAAGAAGTGGATCGTGATCGACGCCGAGAACGCCGTGGTCGGCCGCCTCGCGACCTTCATCGCCAACCGTCTTCGCGGCAAGCA
>NZ_DATGEX010000059.1:0-18681 GCF_035309685.1 Phenylobacterium sp. | reverse complement strand
ATCCGCGTCCAGGCGACCGGCGCCAGGCAGTTGGAGCGCACGTTGTTGCGGGCGCCCTCCATGGCGATGATCCGCGAGAGGCCCGCGATGCCCATCTTGGCCGCGCCATAGTTGGCCTGGCCGATGTTGCCGAACAGGCCGCTGGTCGAGGTGAAGAACATATAGGCGCCGTCGTTCTGTTCGCGGAACAGCTCGATGGTGGCGCGGGCCACGTTGAAGGAGCCGCGCATGTGGACCGCGATCACCGCGTCCCAGTCCTGCTCGGTCATCTTGTGGAACATCACGTCGCGCAGGATGCCCGCCGGATTGATCACCGCGTGCAGGCCGCCGAAGGTCTTCTTGGCCAGGTCGACCATGCCGTAGACGGCGTCGAGGTTGGTCACGCTGTCGGAGTTGGAGACGGCTTCGCCGCCGGCGGCGCGGATTTCTTCGCAGACCTTCTCGGCCGCCGAGGCGGAGCCTTCGTCGTCGCCCTTGAGGCTGCCGCCGAGGTCGTTGACCACGACCTTCGCGCCTTCCTGGGCCGCGATCAGGGCGCAGTCGCGCCCGATGCCGTTGCCGCCGCCTGTAACCAGGACCACCTTGCCGTCTAACGCGCCCATCTGAATTCTCCCTAGGATCTATGGGGCGACAGTTATTCGAGGCGGTCCGCCTTGCGCAAGGCGGGAAACAGGAAGGCCCACGAGCCGGTGACGATCACCGCGCCGACCCCGCCGAACAGGGCCGCGCCGACGGGACCCAAGAAGCGGGCCGCGACTCCGCTCTCGAATTCGCCCAGCTCGTTGGAGGCGCCGATGAACACCGATGAGACGGCGGCGACCCGGCCGCGCATGGCGTCGGGCGTGACCAGCTGGACCAGCGTCTGGCGGACGTAGACGCTGAGCATGTCGGCCCCGCCGAGGATGGCCAGCGCCGCCACCGACAGCGCCAGGCTCTTCGAGAGCGCGAAGACGCAGGTGGCGACGCCGAAGGTCGCCACGCCGGCGAACATGAACACCCCGGCCTTCTTGCGGATCGGATTGGCCGCCAGCAGCAGGGCCACGACCGTCGCCCCGATGGCCGGGCCGGAGCGCAGGAGGCCGAAGCCCTGGGGCCCTACGTGCAGGATGTCGCGGGCGAAGACCGGCAGCAGCGCGGTCGCGCCGCCCAGCAGCACCGCGAAGAGGTCGAGGCTGATGGCGCCAAAGACGATCTTCTGGTTCCAGACGTAGGCGAGGCCCTCTTTCATGAGGGTCCAGCGCGAGCCGGGATTGACCACCGGCTGGCCGCTCTTGCGGACGGCGAGCGTGCAGGCGGCGGCGACGCCATAGAGGGCGAAGGTGGTGAAATAGGCCCAGGCCGGCGAGGTCGCGACCAGGAGGCCGCCGGCCGCGGGGCCGATGATCGAGGCGGTCTGCCAGGCCAGGGAATTCCAGGCGATCGACCGCGGCAGGAGGTCTCGCGGCACCAGCATCGGTCCGAGCGCGGTCGAGGCGGGGTTGAAGAAGGCCCGCGCCGCCCCGAACAGGAAGCCGACGATCAGCAGCATGGGGACCGAGGCGGCTCCGCGCCAGGTGGCGACGGCGAGCGTCAGGACGGTGGCGACCTCGCCGGCGTAGCAGACCAGCAGCACCTTCTTGCGGTCGTGGCGGTCGGCGATCTCGCCCGCCGGCAGGGTGAGCAGGAACACCGGAATGAAGGCGGCGAGCCCGATCATCCCCACCAGGAACGAGCTTTCCTTCACCGTGTGGGTCAGGCGCGCCAAGGCGTACATCTGCCAGCCCATGGCGACGCTCTGGATCTGGGCGGCGAACCCGCCGGTCCAGCGCGAGACCCAGAAGAACAGGTAGTCGCGCTCCTTCAGGAGAGCGCGGGCCGAGGGGACGGGCAGGGGAACGGTCTCGGCCATGGGCAGGTGCAACCTGCCTCAAACCGGCGCCGGCCCGCAACGCCTGCGTTACCGCCTAACGCCTCAGTCCAGGCAGCGGCGGATGAAGCCGGAGGCCAGTTCGATGGACTGGCGCGCGCAGGGCGTGCTGGTCTGCTCCCAGACGTGGGTTTCGGCCTCCCACAGGCGCACGGTGAGATCGCCGCCGAATTCGCGCATCCGGTCGGCCAGCCGCACGGCGTCGTCGAACAGGATGTCGCCCTTCGACGCGTGGATCAGCATCGGCGGGAAGCCGGAGAAGTCGCCGTAGAGCGGGGAGGCGATGGGATCGGTGGCGCATTTGCCCTGCAGGTAGAGATGCGCCATCAGCGCCAGGGACTCCATGGTCGAGCCGGTCGTGCCGCTCATGCTGGCGGCGACCACCGACCAGCTCTGCAGCGACAGGTCCACCCAGGGGGACAGCAGGACGATGCCGTCGGGCAGGGCGTCGCCGTCGTCGCGCAGCTCCTGCAGGGCGGCCAGCAGGACGGCGGAGCCGGCGGAGTCGGCCAGCGCGACCATCGGCTCGTCCGGCCAGGTCTCGCGGAACCAGCGGTAGGCGGCGACGATGTCGTCCACCGCCGCGGGGCAGGGATCCTCCGGCGCCAGGCGGTAGCTGGGGGCGAACACCCGCGCGTTCGCCGCCGCCGCGAAGCGCGCCACCATGGCGGTGAGCCGGGCGCTGCGCTCGGCGATGAACGAGCCGCCGTGCACGTAGAAGACGAAGCCGTCCGGCTCGCCCTTCACGGGTGCGAACCATTCGCTGGGGGCCGGCGGGGCGGCGAGCGGAGAATAGGGGGCGGCGACGCGCACGGCGTTGGCGTCGACGATCGCCGAAAGGGCGGCGCTCAGGCGCGCGTGCTTGTCGCGGCCGCGCGCGATGAAGTCGGTCGCCGCGGCGCGGTCGCGCAGCCAAAGCTTCAGGCCGTGGCGCAGCCCAAGGGTGATGAGCGCCTGATCGCGGCGGAAACGCAGGCGCCGCGCGAGCGCGCGCAGGCGGCCGAGCGGCGTGGCCAACTCCATGTCGATCAGGCGCACGCCCTGACCTGCTTGCTCGATCTGGCCGTCGAAAACAGTTGCGTCCATACTCGGCCCCACCGCCCGCTGGATAACGCTGCAATGCCGGAGGATAGCCCGAAGTCCCGATCCCGCCTATTCGGCGAGGGAATCGCCTATGCCGAGCTCTATCCCAGCATCGGCCGACGGCTGGAGGCGGCGCTGAATTCGAGCCGCCCGGAGATCCGGCGGCGCCTCAGCGCGCTCAAGGCGGCGGAGGTGGCCAACCAGGCCAAGCGGCACGAGAAACTGATGCGCGATTTCGGCCTGACGATCACCGAGGCCAGGTTGGCCATGTACCTGGGCGAAGGCGGCTCGGTGGCCGGCTATGCCGAGGTGTTCGGCGTCGCGGTCAGCACGGTGCGCAGCCAGCTGAAGTCGGTCTTCGCCAAGACCGGCGTCAATCGGCAGGGCGCGCTGGCGGCGATCGTCCCGCGGCCCTGAGCCGTTCGCCGCCCCCGGCGCGCGACCACCGACGACGCCCTAGGCGCATGCCGCGGCCGTGCGGCGGCTGCGCAGCATGAGGCCCAGGCCGCCGAAGCCGACGGCCATCAGCGCCCACGTCCCCGGCTCCGGCGCGCCGGCGGCGGTGTCGCCGAGGTCGTTGAAGCTCACCGTCACATTGCCGAAATAGGCGGTGGAATTCACGATGGCTTCGTCCGCGAAGGTGAAGGTCTGATTGTTGTCGAGGATCGGGCAGGCCATCGGGCCGCCGGGGCTCGGCGCGCCGCAGTCGCCGCCCAGGCTGTAGTTGAAGACGAAGATTGGCCCGGCGGCCGGCGCATCGCTCAATATCGTGAGGACCGTCGTGCCGCGGTTGCCGCTCGGCGACCAGAACAGGATATTGTAGAGGTCCCTGCCGCCCGGCTCGCGCCAGGCGATTTCGTAGTAGGCCGCCGTGACGGAACCGTCGTGGTTGGCGAAAGGATAGACCAGGGGGAGCGGCCCATCCCCGCTGCCGATGCCCCACTGGTCCCCCTGCGGCGCGGCGTCGGCCGTCCCGGTGGCGGCGTAGCCGTGCAGCGACAGGTCGTAGGTCAGGACACCGCCCCGTTCGGTGAGATAGACGTGCCCGTCCTGGGCGCGGGCCGCGCCGGCGGTTGCTGCGGTGGCAAGGGCGAGCGCGAGGCCCGCAAGACGGAATTTGGCGCTGGCCCCGGCCAAGAACGGTTTCATGAGTTTCCCCCATCGGCCGCACAACCGCGACGAGTGACCGTAACGGCCTCGCTTGTGGCGACATCCCCCAAATGGGGTATGAAAACGCCACCATCTTCCCCCCTCGGGCGAGCCAGGCTCGCCGGCTTCGGTGGGCGCGGCCCGCAGCCAGTCGGTCTTCGCCAAGACCGGGGTCAATCGGCAGGGCGCGCTGGCGGCGATTGTCCCGCGGCCCTGAGCCCGGCGGGCGCTCGCCTTCGAGGCGCATAAAATCCGATTTTCATACCCCATTTGGGAGACGACGCGTCCGGTCGGGCGCCTAACCTTGCGCCATCGTTCCGCTGGAACAGCAGGCAAGGGGTTGGGTGATGACGGGCTTGAAGATGTTGGGATCGCGGCGACCGTCAGGTTTCGCCGCCGTGGCTTTGACGGCCGCGCTGCTTTCCGCGAGCGCGGCGGGCGCGACCACGTTCACGGCTGACTTTTCCGGTCCAGGCCTGGACCCGAACCTTAGCTTTTCCCCGACAGGCAGTGTCGGCGTCGCGGTCGGCGGCGGCGTGGCGGCGATCGGCCAGGGCAGGGGCGCCGGCACGGCGGTTGGCATCGTCTCCACGAATTTCACGGTGAACGGCGACTTCACCGCCACCATCACCGGCGACTTCTCCGGGTTCGCGCCGGCCTGCAATCTCTGCGGCAACCAGGAGGCGGGAGTCTTCCAGGCCAATTTCAACGCCGGCGGCGTCGCCAACCTGTTTGGGGTCAGCGACGAGAATTTCGCCGTCGGCCTCGGTGACAACATGGACGACAACCCGGCCCAGATCGAGCGCGGCTTCTTCCATTCCGGCGGCGATTTCGTGAACTCATTCCAGATCCGGCGGATCGGCGGCGTGGTGACCATCGGCGTCGGCATCGGCGGCGGGAATTCCTTCGACGTCCGCCAGACGTCCTCCGCCGCCAATCTCCAGGGGCCCGTCGCCCTCGAATTCTATTTCGAGAACGGCAACAACAACGGCGCCGCCGGCAGCACAAGCTGGAGCAACTTCACCATCACGGGGGACAGTTTCGATGGGCTCCAGGCCGTCGGCGGCGCGGCGCCCGAACCCGCCGCCTGGGCGCTGATGATCGCGGGCTTCGGCCTAGCCGGCGCGGCGCTGCGAAGCCGGCGGCGGAAGGCTCCGGCCTGACGGTGAGGCGGCCCCGAGATTGACCTTGGGGCCAATCGCCCCTATTTGCGCCGGCCTCGACCACAGGTCTTCCGGCCATGCGACGACTGCGACGAACCGGGCGCGCGACCCGCGCCTGCTAATCCGCCTCCGGATGCGCGCCCATTTCAGGGCCGCGCGTTCGGATTTTCGTCGTCCCTGTCGAGTATCCCAAAGCCCATGTCCGCCCAGTCCACCCCAGCCCAGCCGGGGGCGTCGCCGCCGGCGATCACCCTGCAGTTCGAACGGCCCGAAGACGGGCCGCTGGTCGACGCGCTAATCGAGCGCGCCTTCGGCCCCGGCCGCTACGCCAAGTCCTCCGAGCGGGTGCGCGAGTTCGCGACCTTCGCGCCGGAGATGTCCGTCTGCGCCTGGAGCCCGGAGTCGCGGGGGGACCTGCGCCTGCTGGGCTGTGCGCGCATGTGGCATGTCCGCGTGGGCGGCCAGCCGGTGATGTTCCTGGGCCCCTTCGCCGTCGAGCTGGGGGAGCGCAACGCTGGCTTTGGCGCGCGGCTGATCGCGCGCGCCTGCGAGGCCGCGCAGGCCGCCGGCCAGAGCCATGTGGTGCTGGTGGGCGACGAGACCTACTTCAGCCGCGTGGGCTTCGCCACCGCGCCCGGCCGGGCGGTCATCCTGCCCGGGCCGGTGGATCAGCGGCGCGTGCTGGTGCGTGCGCTGACCGCCGAGGCCGGCGAGCTCGCCGGGCCCGTCGAGCCCGCTTGAGGCGACCGGCGGGCGCGCCTACCTTCACCGCATGGCCGACGAAGCGGTGAGACCGGGACTCGAGGGGATCGTCGCGGCGGCGAAGCAGGCGCCGGGCCGCGGCTTGCCGCCGGTGCATCTGTGGAATCCGGCGCACTGCGGCGAGATCGACATCGTCATCCGCAAGGACGGGGTCTGGTTCCACGAGGGGACGCCGATCGGGCGCGAGGCGCTGGTGCGCCTGTTCTCCACGGTGCTGCGCAAGGACCCCGACGGCATCCACCTGGTGACCCCGGTGGAGAAGATGAAGATCACCGTCGAGGACGCGCCATTCATCGCCACCCGGGTGGACCGGGTGGGCGAGGCCCTGCGCTTCCTGACCAACGTCGGCGACGAGGTCGAAGCGGGGCCGGAGAACTACATCCGCGTCGAGATGGGCCAGGACGGCGAGCCGCGGCCCTATCTGCATGTGCGGCGCGGCCTGGAGGCGCTGATCGCGCGGCCGGTGTTCTACGAACTGGTGGAGCTGGCCGAGGAGCGGGAGACGAGCGACGGCCCGACGCTGGGCGTGGCCTCGAACGGCGCCTGGTATCCGGTGGGCCCGGCGAGAGCGCACCAGCTGTGAGCCTGCTGGGCGGGCGGGGCGACCTGCGGGACTGGATCGGCGACCATCTGGATCCGCTGGAGACCTACGAACAGTCGCAGGCCGGGCCGCAGCGCTCCGACTTCGACCTCTCGCGCGCCTACCCCGATCCGAGCGAGGGTCCGCCTACCCCGGCCGCGGTCCTGATCGCGCTGGTGGAACGCGAGCAGGGGCTGAACGTGATCCTGACCCGGCGGGCCGACACGCTGCGCCGCCACACCGGCCAGATCGCGCTGCCGGGCGGCAGGCGCGATCCCGGCGAGACGCCCTGGCAGACGGCGCTGCGCGAGGCGCACGAGGAGATCGGGCTGGAGCCGGGGTTCGTCAGCGTGGCGGGCCTCTCGACGCCCTACCGCACCGGCACCGGCTATCTGATCACGCCGGTCGTGGGCTTCGTGCGGCCGGGCTTCACGCTCACGGCCAATCCCGACGAGGTGGCCGACATCTTCGAGACGCCGTTCGGCTTCCTGATGGACCCGGCCAATCTGGAGGAGCACGAGCGGGAGCTGCCGTCCGGTGAAAAGCGGCGCTTCTACGCCTATACCCACGAGGACCGGTTCATCTGGGGCGCCACGGCGGGGATGCTGCGGGCGCTCTACGACCGGCTCTATGGAGCCGCCGTTGCCTGAGATCGTCTTCTGGCGCCTGCTGCTGGTCGCCGCCCCGTTCGCGGTGTGGTTCGTCTGGGGTTTCTGGGCGAAGCGCACGGGCCGGCCGATGGGCTCGACGCCCTGGGCCTGGCTGGCGGTGATCGGGCTGGTGCTGGTCGGCCTTTCGCTGGTCGCGACGGCCATCTTCCATCCCGACAACCGGCGCGAGGTCTATGTGCCGGGCCAGGTCCGCCCCGACGGCACGGTGAGCAAGGGCTATTTCGAGAAGGGCCCGCGAGCGCCTGGGCCGCCTTCGCCTAGGAACTGGGCCAAATGAGCGAGACCCTCGGCCAACGCCCCTGGATGACCGCAGCCGACACGGCGGCGGTGCTGGACGCCCTGGAGGCGGCGGGCGGCGCCGACTGTGCGCGCTTCGTGGGCGGCTGCGTGCGCAACACCCTGATCGGCAAGCCGGTCAGCGACATCGACATCGCCACGCGACTGACGCCCGACGAGGTGACCGCCGCGCTGAAAGCGGCCGGACTGAAGGCCGTGCCGACCGGCGTCGAGCATGGCACGGTGACGGCGGTCGCCGGCGGCAAGCCGTTCGAGATCACCACCCTGCGCCGCGACGTCGCGACCGATGGCCGGCGTGCGGTGGTGGCCTTCACCGACGATTGGGCGGAAGACGCGCGACGCCGCGACTTCACCCTGAACAGCCTCTACGCCAGCCGCGACGGGAGCGTGTTCGACCCGACGGGGCACGGCTGCGCCGACGCGCGGGCCGGGCGCATCGTCTTCGTGGGCGAGGCCGAGGAACGGGTGCGGGAGGACTACCTGCGCATCCTGCGGTTCTTCCGCTTCTTCGCTTGGTATGGCGCCAGCCCGGCCGACGCGGCGGCGCTGGAGGCCTGCGAGGCGCTGAAGGACGGGATCGAGACGCTCTCGGCGGAGCGGGTCTCCAAGGAACTGCTGAAGCTGCTGGCGGCCGACGATCCGCGCGAGGCGGTGGCGTTGATGGCGCAGAGCGGGGTGCTGGGCGAGGTGCTGCCGGCGCCGATCGATCTGGAGCGGTTCAACGGCCTGGTGGCCATCGAGGACGATCAGCTGTTCGAGAACGACCCAGTGCTGCGGCTGGCGGCCCTGCTGCCGGACGACCAGGCGGGCGCGATGCGGTTCGCCGAGCGTCTGCGGCTGGCCAACGCCGAGCGGGACCGGATCGCCGCAGCGCTCGCGCGGACGCCGGAGTTCAAGAGCTGGATGAGCCCGCGCGAGATCCGGCGGACGGTCTACCGCCTGGGCGCGCAGCCGTTCCGCGACCGCGCCAAGCTCGCCTGGGCGCGGGCCGACCGGTCGGCGACCACGCCGCAATGGCGCGGCATGATCGCGCTGGGTGAAGGCTGGACGCGGCCCGCCTTTCCGCTGACCGGTGAGGACGTCATCGCCGCCGGCGCGCCCAGGGGCCCGATGGTCGGCCAGGTGCTGCGCGAGGTGGAGGACTGGTGGGTCGACCACGACTTCATCGACGACAGGATGTCGACCATCGAGAAGCTGAAGTCGGTGGTGCAGGGGATGGCGTTCTAGCCGGCGCGGCGCGATTGAGATTTACATCTGTCATATTTCCAGGCACCGTCGCGAGCGATGAACCTTGGAGGGGTGGCGATGTTGGGGTTGGCGGACGTGTTCGCGGATGCGGCTTTGCCGCAGAAGCTGGTGATGGCGGCCCTGCTCCTCAGCCTGCCGGCGGCGCTCGTAGCGGCGGCCAGGGCGTGGCGGCGCGGCGCGCCGCGATCGATCTTCGCGTCGCAGCTGTGCATCGCCGGACCGGCGCTCGGCCTGCTCGCTGGCGCGCTGAACGCCTTGCACATGACCCAGACCATCGCGCGGCTTCCACAGGCGGCGACGTCGAAAGACCTGGCGCCGGGCATCGCGGAGATCGCCTTGCTGGTGGGGCTGGGCGCCCTGGCCGGGCTCGTCGCGGTCGGCGTGAACGGGATGATCGAGCGCCACGCGCGGCCGTAGCTGCGCGGGGGCATGGCTTTCTGCTATGCCCCCGGTCCATGACCAGGATCGGAATCCTCAAGACCGGCCGCCCGCCCAGGGCCTGCATTCCCGAGTTCGGGACCTATCCCGACATGTTCGAGGGGCTGCTGGGGCGGGACGCCTACGACTGGCGGACGTTCAATGTCGACGAGGGCGAGCTGCCGGCCAGTCCCACCGCGTGCGACGGCTATCTGATCACCGGCGGTGCCGCGGGCGCCTACGAGCCGCTGCCGTGGATCGCGCCGTTCGAGGACTTCCTGCGGGCGGCCAAGGGGCAGGCGGCGCTGGTCGGCGTCTGCCTTGGCCACCAGATCATGGCCCAGGCCTTCGGGGGCAAGGTGATCAAGTCGCCCAAGGGCTGGGCGGTCGGCGAGCACGACTACCGGGTGCTGCGGCAGGAACCCTGGATGGCGGGCGATCCGGCGCAGGCGATCCGCCTGCCGGCCAGCCACCAGGACCAGGTGGTGGAACAGCCGCCGGGCGCCGAAGTCTGGGCGGCCAGCGACTTCACGCCCTTCGCGGGGCTGGTGTGGCCGGGCGAGCGGGCGATCTCGATGCAGCCGCATCCGGAATTCGATCCAGCCTACGCCAAGGCGCTGATCCAGAGCCGCGTCGACGGCCCGCTGACGCCGGAGCAGGCCCAGCAGGGCCTGGCGAGTTTCGAGGCGCCCGACGACCGGGCGCGGCTGGGCGGCTGGATCGCGGCGTTCCTGGCGGAGAGCGCCTAGGTCCAGGCGACCAGCGGCGGCATGGAACTCAGGATCGTCTCGATGTTGCCGCCGGCTTTCAGGCCGAACATGGTGCCGCGGTCGTAGAGCAGGTTGAACTCGACGTAGCGGCCGCGGCGGACCAGCTGCTGGGCGCGGTCGGCGTCGTCCCAGGGCTCGTCCATGTGGTGGCGGACGATCTTGGGATAGACGTCGAGGAAGGCCTCGCCGACCGCGCGGGTGAAGGCGAAGTCCTTTTCGAAATCGCCGGTGTTGTGGCGGTCGTAGAAGATGCCGCCGACGCCGCGCATCTCGCCCCGGTGCGGCAGGAAGAAGTACTCCTCGCACCAGGCCTTGTACTTTCCATACCAATCGGGGTCGAAAGGATCGCAGGCGTCCTGCATGGCCTTGTGGAAGAGGACCGTGTCGTCGGCTTCCTGGGTCCGTTGCTCGTCCAGCATGGGGGTCAGGTCCGCCCCGCCGCCGAACCAGCTCTCCGCGGTCGACAGGAAGCGGGTGTTCATGTGGACGGTGGGCACGCGCGGCGACCGCGGATGGACGATCAGGCTGATCGAGGCCGAGACGTAGGAGGGGTCGACCTCGGCGCCCGGCATGGTCTTGGCCATCTCCGGCGAGAACTTCGCCGTCGCCGCCGAGGTGTGGACCCCGGCCTTCTCGAACAGGCGCCCGCGGAAGTGGCCGCCGACGCCGCCGCCGGTCCCGGTCTCCCGCGTCCAGGGGCGCAGGTCGAAGCGGCCCGGCGGGTCGGGATAGAGCTCCGAGGGCGCCTCGTCCTCGAGCTGTTCGAGGGTGGCGACGATGCGGGTCTGCAGCGACTCGAACCAGGCCTTGGCGCGATCGCGGCGGGCGAGGATTTCGGGCGACAGATTGGAGGAGGTGGTGGTCATGGACCCGCTTGCTAGCCGCTCGGCGCCCCTGTTGGGAAGCCATCGGTCTGCCGAAGCGCCTCGGAAAGGGCGATCGCGGCGCTGACCGTCAGGTTCAAGGAGCGGGCGCCGGGCGCCAGCGGGATGAACAGGCGCACGTCGGCGGCCTCATGCACCTCCGGCGGCGCGCCCGAGCTCTCGCGGCCGAAGAGGAGGGTGTCGCCGGCCTGGAATTCGAAGCCGTGCAGGGGCGCCGCGCCCTTGGTGGTGAAGAGGATCAGGCGGCCCGCCGCGCGCTGCGGGCTGCCAAGGAAATCGGCCCAGGACGGGTGGCGGGTGAGGTCGGCCAGAGCGCCGTAGTCCATGGCCGCGCGGCGCACGCCGGCGTCGGAAAGCGGGAAGCCGCAGGGCTCGATCACGTCGATCGGGACGCCAAGACAGGCGCCCAGGCGCAGGGCGGCGCCGACGTTTTGCGGAATGTCCGGTTGAAAAAGGGCCAAACGCATTCTAAGCGATCCGCGACGGGTTAGGCCGGGGTGGAAGTACGAATCACGGGAGAGGTCTCGCAAGGCGCCGGGTCGGGCGTCCAGGGGGCTCCCGGTCAGTGCGTTCTGTGCGAACCTGTCGTGACGAAAAAGGCCTTACCAGAGCGTCTGGTTGGGTCCAAAGACTAAGGCCCCGCAAGCTCTGCGGCGGGCCTTGAAACGAAGGGTAGTTTTAGGTGGCTGACACCGTCGCGGGCGCAAGTCCCGATCTGCACGCTTCGGGTGACGACCCGAACCGTCGTGACTTCATCCACATCGCCGCCGGCGTCGCCGCGCTTGGCGCGGTTGGCGGTCTCGCCTGGCCGTTCATCGACCAGATGAACCCGGCCGGCGACACGCTCGCGCTCGCCTCCATCGAGTTCGACCTGTCGAAGGTCGTCGAGGGCCAGCAGGTGGTGGTGAAGTGGCGCGGCAAGCCGCTCTTCGTCCGCTACCGCACGGCCAAGGAAATCGAAGCGGCGATCAAGGACGATCACGCCGATCTGCGCGATCCGGCGACCGACGAGAGCCGCCACAAGCCCGGCAAGGCGCAGTACCTGGTGCTGGTCGGCGTCTGCACGCACCTGGGCTGCGTGCCGACCTTCGGCGGCGGCGACTACGGCGGCTGGCTCTGCCCCTGCCACGGCTCGGTCTACGACACCTCCGGCCGCATCCGCCGGGGCCCAGCCCCGCTGAACCTGGCGGTTCCGGACTATGCGTTCCTCTCTGACTCCAAGATCAAGGTCGGCTGAGCATGAGCGGACATTCAACCTACGAGCCGAAGTCGGGTTTTGAGCGCTGGCTGGATTCTCGCCTGCCGATCATCCGCTTCGCCAACGACACCATCGTCACCTTCCCGACGCCGAAGAACCTGAACTACTGGTGGACCTTCGGCGGGGTGCTCTCGCTGATGCTGGGCATCCAGATCGTCACCGGCATCATCCTGGCGATGCACTATGTTCCCAACGCGGACCTCGCCTTCAACTCGGTCGAGCACATCCGGCGCGACGTGAACTACGGCTGGCTCGTGCAGTTCATGCACGCCAACGGCGCCTCGATGTTCTTCCTGGCGGTCTACATCCACATCTTCCGCAACCTCTACTACGGCTCCTACAAGGCGCCGCGCGAGGTGCTGTGGATCCTGGGTTGCATCATCTACCTCCTGATGATGGCCACCGGCTTCTTCGGCTACGTGCTGCCCTGGGGCCAGATGAGCTTCCACGGCGCGGTGGTGATCACCAACCTGATCGGCGCGATCCCCGTGGTCGGCCCGTCGATCACCACGCTACTGTGGGGCGGTTTCGCGGTGGATAACCCGACGCTGAACCGCTTCTTCTCGCTGCACTACCTGCTGCCGTTCATGATCGCCGGCGTCGTGGGCTTGCACATCTGGGCGCTGCACGTGCCGGGGAACAACAACCCGACCGGCGTGAACGTGAAGTCCGAGACCGACACGGTGCCCTTCCACCCGTACTACACGGTGAAGGACGGCTTCGCGATTTCGGTGTTCCTGATCGTCTACGCGGCCTTCGTCTTCTACATGCCCGACGCGCTTGGCGACGCGGCCAACTACGTCAAGGCCAACCCCTTGCAGACCCCGCAGCACATCGTGCCGGAATGGTACCTGTTGCCGTTCTACGCGATCCTGAGGGCCGTCCCGAACAAGCTGATGGGCGTGCTGTTCATGTTCGCGGCCATCGGCACGCTGTTCGTGCTGCCCTGGCTCGACACGTCGAAGGTGCGCTCCATGCGCTACCGCCCGACGGCGCGGATCTACTACTTCATCTTCATCCTGGCCTGCCTGGTGCTGGGCGTCTGCGGCGCCCACGCGCCGGACGACCTGGTGATCCCGCACAGCGGCGGCGTGCAGTTCCTGGACGCCGACCTCGACAGCTACGTGTGGCTCTCGCGGATCGGGGCGCTCTACTACTTCGCCTACTTCTGGGTGATCACACCGCTCTTGGGGCTCACCGAGACCCCGCTGGCTGTGCCGGAGTCGATCTCCTCGCCCGTCCTGTCGCATCCCGCCTCCGCGCCCGCCGGCGCCGTGGCGTCGCCTGAAAAGAGGGGTTGAGCCTGATGCTGCGCAAAGGTTTCGCGTTCGCGGCGCTCGGGCTCGTCCTTCTGGCTGGTCCGGCGCTCGGCGCCACCACCGAGAAGGAGCCCGCCGACGTCCACTGGTCGTTCGAGGGCCCGTTCGGCAAGTTCGACAAGGAACAGGTCCAGCGGGGCTACAAGGTCTATCGGGAGGTCTGCTCGGCCTGCCACTCGATGGAGCAGATGTCCTTCCGCAACCTCGGGCAGAAGGGCGGGCCGTTCTACGACCCGAAGTACCCCAACCCGAACAACAACCCGGTGGTGAAGTCGCTGGCCCATGACATCCAGGTCAAGGACATCGACACCGACACGGGCGACGTGATCAGCCGTCCGGCGACGCCGGCCGACAAGTTCCCGGCGCCCTTCGCCAACGAATACGCCGCGGCCGCTTCCAATGGCGGCAAGGCTCCGCCTGACCTGTCGGTGATGGCCAAGGCCCGCGAAGGCGGCCCGCGCTACATCTATTCGCTGCTCACCGGATTCAGGAACCCGCCCGCGGGCCTGACGATCCCGACCGGCAAGTACTACGACCCCTACTTCCCCGGCGACCTGTCGGGCAGCTGGCACGGCTCGCCCAAGGCGGTGCCCGAGGGCGGCATGATCGGCATGCCCCCGCCGCTGGCGCCCGGCAAGGTGACCTTCGACGACGGCAAGCCGTCCACGGTGCAGGAGGAAGCCACCGACGTGGCCGCCTTCCTGATGTGGGCCGCCGAGCCCAAGATGGAGGAGCGCAAGCAGTTCGGCTTCGGGGCGATGATCTATCTCTTGATCTTCTCGGGCCTGCTCTACGCCAGCTACAAGCGGCTGTGGCGCAACGTCGAGCACTAGCTCGGTGTTCTTCGCGAACATGAGGGCCTCGGCGCGAGCCGGGGCCCTTTCTTTTTGGCCACGGAAAGCACGGAAAGAGCACGGAAGAAGAAAGTGGAAGATTCAACCACGGACGGACACAGACGCACACGGACCTGTCCTGCCGCTTGAAAGGCCGAAGGCCATCTTCCGGTGGGCTCTGCCCTAGGATCAGAAGGCGAGCTGCGCTCGCGGTGAGCAAAACGCGTCCGTGTGCGTCTGTGTCCGTCCGTGGTTGAATCCTCTTTCCGTGCTCTTTCCGTGTTTTCCGTGGCCGATCTTAGGGCGCTAGGGCTTCACCGGGGCGAGTAGCAGTTTGCCCGCCGGGAAGTCGAAGCGCAGGCGGTAGTGGGACAGCAGCTGCGTCCCGATCTGGCCGGCCAGCGCCGGGTCCTCGGCTTTCATCAGGCCGGCGGGCAGGTTCTCCGACAGGGCGCCGGCGAAGGACAGCGCGCGCAGGCGTGGGAAGGCGATGCCATAGGGGTAGAGCTCCTTGGGCTTGGGCGCGCCCGGGGCGGCGGCGAGCGCGTCGCTGAGGCGGATCGCGGTGTCGGCGCCGATGCCTGGGGTGAAGGCGCCGGAGAAGGCGTGAGGGCCGTCCGACACCGCGGCGCGCACCACCGGGCGGTCGGCCAGCCAATCCATGGGGAGCGTGATGGCGGGACCGAAACCTTTGCGGGGGCGAGGGCTCAGGGTGACGCGGCAGGGCCTGAACTGCACGTCCAGGACGAAGCCCTTCAGGACGTCGGCGCCAATGACGCCGGAGATGGGCGTCGGGAGCGCGCCGGTGCGCAGGTCGATGGCCAGGACCTGCACCGGGCGGTTGGGGAGGGTCAGGCCCGCCAGCCGGATCTCGCCGTTCAGGGCCGTCTCCACATAGCCAGCGGTCTGCGCCTGGCTCTCGGCCAGGATGGTGTGGGGCGTGGCGGTGTCGAGGATGTAGTCCCCGGGCCAGCCCATCACCTCGGCGCCGACCACGATGACATTGTTCTCGAACCAGCACCGCGCCTCGCCCGCCAGCGCGGGGCCGGCGGTCAGCGCCAAGACGGCGGAAAGGGCGAGGCTCGCGCGACTCACGGTGGGTTCACGAAGCAAAGCATAGCTGCGCCGCAAGGCCATCGCGACGGGCGCTCAAGTCAGCGGGCGCCTTTCGAACGCCAAAACCGGCGCCTACCTTGGCTCCCATGGCCTTTTCCCCCGCCTGGCGGAACTTCAAGCGCATGCAGGACCTGACGGTGGCCGCCGCCAGCCTGATCTATGCGGCCGCGGTGGTGCACGCGCTCGGCCGCTTCCCGGCGAGTCCGGCGCTCACCCTGCGCTGGACGCTGCTGTGGCCGGCCGCCTATCTGGGCTTCTCGCTGGCGATCCCGCTTTTGGTCGGGCCGCTGAAGCGGTGGCTCACCAAATACGTCTGGATGAGTTTCAAGGCGGGCTTTGGCCAGACGCCAGGGTCGGTGATCGTGGGGATGGCGCTGCTGATCGGGGCTGGCCTCTTGATCTACCGCCAGATCGGCCGCGCCGTGCAGACCGGCGTGGTCGGCGTCGACCTCTTCGCCTGCTACGCCGCCGGCATCGGCATCCTGGCCGCCCAGGCGGTGCTGGTCCGCGTGCTGGAGCGCGATCCCGAGGTCCGCGCGCGGATCGTCACCTCCCCCGCGGAGCGGCGGGAGGGGGACCGCGCCCCGTAGAGGGCGTGGTGGAGGGGGCGAGCCCCATCCGCTGCGCCCTACACAATCTGGTCCATCCGCCGAGGCTGAGGTTCGCCCCCTCCACCATCGGCTCTTCGGCCGATGGTCCCCCTCCCGCCGCTCCGCGGGGGAGGTAAGTCAGCTCTCGCCCCGCACGCCCGAATTCTTGCTGAAGTGCGCGAGCGTCCGCAGCTTCGACAGCCGCGCCGAGTCCTCGTGGTAGCCATTGGGCGCCACAAAGGCGTGGCCGGCGTCGTAGAGGTGGACGGGCAGGTCGGGGTGGGCTTCGCGGATCGCTTCGACGCGGTCCGGCGGGATGAGTTCGTCGGTCTTGCCGAGGTGCAGGATGGTCGGGACCCTGGGGGTTTCGGCCAGGTAGTCGGGGATCTGGCCGCCGTAGAAGGACGAGACGGCGGCGAGGCCTGAGCAGCGCGCCGCCGCCAGCCAGGCGCCCGTGCCGCCGAAGCAGAAGCCCATGGCGAAGACGGGCGGCGCCAGGGCGTCGACCGCCGCCTGTACGAGGTCGAGCACGTCTGCGCCCCAATGGGTCTGTTCGGCGAAACCCATCTGTTGCGCCATCAGGTCCGGGTCGGTGTCGCGCTGGGCGAAGCCCGGCTGCAGGCGGTCGAAGAGGCTCGGGACCAGGACCTCGTAGCCGCCCTCAGCGTAGTCGTCGGCGAGCGCGCGCAGGTGCGGGGTGACGCCCCAGATGGCGTGCAGGATGACCAGGCCGCCGCGGCGGGCGTCGCTGACGCCCGCGCGATAGGCCTCGAATTCGAAGCCATCCTTGGCGCTGGTCAGGCGAACGGTCTCGCCCATCAGCCCTAGGCCTTGTCGAACAGCTCGAGCGTGCGGTGCCGGGCGAGGTCGGCGGCCTCGGCGTTGTAGCGCTCGGGGCTCTCGTTGTTGAAGCCGTGGCCGGCGCCTTCGTAGATGTAGACGGGCGTGTCCGGGTGGTGCTCGGCGACTGCGGCGGCCACCTCGTCGGCGGGGATGCCGTGGTCGGTGCGGCCCAGGTGGACGATGGCCGGGCACTTCAGCGCCTGGGCGGCGTTGGCCTGCACCATGGAGCCGTAGTAGCTGGAGGCGGCGGCGAGGCCGTCCACCGCGCCGGCCGCGAGCCAGGCCAGCGAGCCGCCGTAGCAGTAGCCGACGATGCAGACCTTCTCGCCGCGGGTGCGCAGGAAGGCCGCGCAGGCGGCGATGTCGCCCATGGCCTGCTCGCGGGGCGTGCCCATGGCGTGCGCCACGCCGGCCTTGATGCCGGCGTCGTCGTGCTTGGCCAGAAAGCCGGGCTCGCGGCGGTCGTACATGGAGGGCGCGATGGCCTCGTAGCCCATCTTGGCCCAGCGGGCGACGTCGGCGCGGACGTACTCGTCGATGCCGAAGATCTCCTGGATCACGATCACCCCGCCCTTGCGCGGCGTCATGGCCGGCTCGTGGTAGGCGTTGAACTCGAAGCCGTCGGCGCCGGCGATCTTGATGGTCTCGGCCATGGTCGTGATCTCTCGAAGTTTAGACGTTGAAGCGGAAGTTCATCACGTCGCCGTCCTTGACGACATAGTCCTTGCCTTCCTGGCGCAGCTTGCCGGCGTCTCTGGCGCCCGCCTCGCCCTTCAGGCGGACATAGTCGTCAAACGCGATGGTCTCGGCGCGGATGAAGCCCTTCTCGAAGTCGGTGTGGATGACCCCGGCGGCCTGGGGCGCGGTGTCGCCCTTGTGGATGGTCCAGGCGCGCGCCTCCTTCGGGCCGGCGGTGAAGTAGGTCTGCAGGCCGAGCAGATGATAGGCCTCGCGGATCAGCCGGTTGAGGCCTGGTTCGGCGAGGCCAAGCGTCTCCAGGAACTCGCCGCGTTCGGCGGCGTCGAGCATGGCGATCTCGCTCTCGATCTGGGCGGAGATGGCGACGCTGTCGGCGCCGTCGCGGGCGGCGCGCTCGGCCACCAGCTTCGACATTTCGTTGCCCTCGGCGGCGGCGGCCTCGTCGACGTTGGCGACGTAGAGGGCGGGCTTGGAGGTCAGCAGCTGCAGCATCTGCCAGGCCTTCTGGTCCTCGGCGGCCACGGTCGCCTTGCGGGCCGGGCGGCCGGCGTTCAGCTCGGCCAGCGCCAGCTGCACCAGGCGAAGTGTCTGGGCGCTTTCCTTGTCGCCGGCCTTGGCGCGCTTCTCGAGGTTGACCACCCGCTTTTCCAGGCTCTCCAGGTCGGCCAGCATCAGCTCGATCTCGATGGTCTCCAGGTCGGCGAGCGGATCGACCTTGCCCTCGACGTGGGTGATGTCGTCGTCGATGAAGCAGCGGGCGACGAAGGCCACGGCGTCGCAGTCGCGGATGTGGGAGAGGAACTGGTTGCCCAGCCCCTCGCCTTGCGAGGCGCCCCTCACCAGCCCCGCCACGTCGACGAAGTTGATCCGGGCCGCAATGATCTCCTTGGACTGGGCGATCTTCGCCAGCGGCGCCAGCCGTGGCTCGGGCACGGCCACGTCGCCGACGTTGGGCTCGATCGTGCAGAACGGATAGTTCGCCGCCTGCGCCGCAGCGGTCTCGGTGAGCGCGTTGAACAGGGTCGACTTGCCGACGTTGGGCAGGCCGACGATTCCGCAATTGAAACCCATGATTTACTCTTCGAGGGATAGC
>NZ_DATGEX010000058.1:0-18596 GCF_035309685.1 Phenylobacterium sp. | reverse complement strand
GCGACGCCTATGTCATGCACGGCGACACCGCCGACGTGATCGCCGAGAAGATCGCCGACATGCGCGCGCGCCGGGAGAAGACCGGCAAGCCGCCGATGAGCTTCGGCATGGCCGCCTACGCCATCGTGCGCGACACCGAGGAAGAGGCCCGCGCCGAGGTCGCCCGGATCACCACCCTGGACCCCAACGCCCCGGGCTTTGGCAACTACGACCAGTGGCTCAGCGGCACCCAGCTCGAGCGCGAGATGAAGATCGCCGAGTACTCGGTCTCCAACCGCGGCCTGCGCCCGGACCTCATCGGCACGGCCGAACAGATCAAGCAGCGCATCGCCGCCTACGAGGCCGCCGGCCTCGACCTCCTCCTGCTGCAGATGAGCCCGCAGTACGAGGAGATGGAGCGGTTCGCCGAAAAGGTGATCAACTAGGCCGGCACGACCCGGCGGCGGCGGAGCATGGCGCCCAGCCCGCCGAAACCCAGCAGCATCAGCGCCCATGCGCCAGGCTCGGGCGCCGCAGAGCCAGCGCGGTTTGCCTGGAAGGTCGCGCTGCTGACGCTGTAGAAATCGATGTAGTCGTTCGCCGCATTGGTCGGCGCCTCGAACTTCCAGGGGAAGCCGAGGAACTGATCGACGGCGGAGACCGAAACCGGCCCGGTGCTGGAAACCGCGTCGTAGCCCGCCAGGGCGGAGCTGAAGAGGCCGTTGAAGAGGGTGAAGGTCCCTCCGAACATGCCCGATGAGAAGTCGCCGTTGCCGATCAGGCCGCTGTTGGACGCGCCTTCGAAGACGGCGAAGGTCGCGCCGGCGTCGGTGGTCAGGACTTCCAGGGGCCCGCCAGTATAGCTGACCGTCCCAGAGGTCAGATGGACCACCCGGGCGACGCCCGGATCGTCGACCAGGGTCGTTGTGTCCCCATAGCCGATGAGCTGGGCTGTCAGACCGGTGAAGGACGTCAGCGCGCCGTCGTTGCTGAAGTCACCCGAACCGGTGACGGTGAAGATGTACTGGATGGTCGCCGCCGACGCGCCCGACCCAGAGGCTCCCACTGCGAGGAGCGTCGAAGCGAGCGCCAGCCCGCGGGAAATCAACCGATAGCTCATGACCACCCCAACTCATTCAGCCACGGCCAAGGACGCCGCGATGTGCGCGTCGGGTCAGACTACGGAAGCGCCCTGTTGTGCTAGGCGCTGAGGGCGGCCCTCGACGATTTGCGACGCAACGCGACGATTTGCGACCGGTGTTTTCCCCCTGCGCGCGAGTTACAATCTAGCCGGCCGCCTTGGGCAGAGCGTGCAGTCGCGCCAGGCCTTCCATCACCGCACGGTCCCCGCGCCATCTGTCGAAGCGCGGCTGGCCGGCGCGCCACGTGCTCCAGCGATTGTGGATCGCCACGTCTCGCGCCATGAGCGCCAGCAGTCGGCTACGTTGTCCGAGCATCGCGGCGGCTGTCGCCGGCCATTCCGCTTCGACCTCGTAGGCGTCATCGTTGCCCGGCGGCGCGTTGGCGATGAAGTCCAGGGCCGCGCTCGCCCCGCCGTGGGCCAAGGCCGCCCGCTCGGCCGCCACCCTGTCGTTCAGAAAGCGGTTGTGCGCCAGGGCGGCGTACTTCTGCCTCTGATCGATATACCCCGCGACGTCGCCTTGGACGAGATAGCCCCAGGACAGATAGAGCTGAGCGTCGCTGGAGGCCGGATAGCGCGCCGCAAGCGCCCGGAGGGCCGCGACGGTCTCATCGCTGGGATCGATGGTCCAGGCGCTCATGGCGTAGGCCGCCTCGATCACGCTCGAGCCCGGATCGAGCCGCCGCGCGGTCCGCAACTCGGCGAGCGCAGCGGCGTCATCTCCGACGCCGATCAGCATGTTCCCGAACCAGAAATGGGTCTGGGCGTCGTTGGGCGCGGCGCGGAGGGATCGCCCGAAATGGACGCGGGCGGCGGCGATGTCGTGGCGCCACCCGAAATCGATGAAGCCTAGGGCGCGGTTGGCGTCGGCGCTCCGGGGATCGAGGCGCAGGGCGAGCTTCGCCGCGGCTTCGGCCTTGGGATAGGCCACGGCGTCGGGCACGGCTTCATATTCCCGCGTCAGCAGGTGGACATCCGCCAGCCCGGCGTAGGCCGGCGCGAAACCCGGATCTCGGCTGGTGACCTCGCCGAACTCGGCCATCGCTTTCTGCAGGGTCTCGGGCGTCCGGGCGGCCCAGTCGTCGCGGGCCTGGAGGTAAAGATCGGCGACGGCTGGGTCCGAGGGCAGCTTTTGCGGCGGCGCCGCCGGCGCGGCGGCGCCGCGCGCGAGGTAGAGCGCCGCACCGACGCCCATGGCCGCCACCGCCAACAGGCCCGCGGCGACCAGGATCGGGCGCCCAAGCCGGCGCTGCGCGGGTTGCAGCGCCTCCGGGCTTGGCGCGCCGCCGCTCAGGCCTGCCAGCCAGGCGTCGAGTTCGTGGGCATAGGCCCACACCGAGGCGCCCTTGCCGCCCGGACCGCGCCGGACCGGGAAATCGCTCGCTGAGGCCCAGCGCATGACGGTGCTGCGGTCGCGCCGGAAGTGAGCGGCGATCGCCTTCCAGCCATCGATCCGTCTGGCGCTTTCGCTCAAGGCCGACTCCCGGCGCGCATCCCTGCGATCAGTGAACCGGGATATATCGCGACTCGAATTCCGCCAGTATCAAATCGCGCTAAGCTGCCGTCCGGTTCACGGGGAGCATGAGCAACTGAACGCCGTCCTGACGCCCCGGCAATCGGCCTGGCGCAAGATCGCCGCCTATTGCCTGCTGGTGCCGATCCTCAGCCTGCCCGGCTACTACCTCGGCATGCACCATCACGGCCTCACCGGGCGCCAGTCGGCGGCGGTCTTGATGTGGGGCGGGCCGGCGCTGTCGGCGATCATCGTGCGGCTGGTCACCGAGCGCAGCCTGGCCGGCATCGGCTTTGGCCTGAAGGACCCCAAGTGGCTGTGGATCGCCGCGGCCCTGCCGCTGGCTTACGGCCTGCCGCCCTATCTCATCGCCTGGGGCGCCGGGCTGGCCGACTTCGTTCCCGCCCGCTGGTCCGAGGTGCTGCCCTATGGCCTGCACGTGGACGGCGTCCTGCCGGCGTTGGGCGCGATCCTGACCGTCGGCCTGTTCGATAAGATCAGCCGGGCGCTCGGCGAGGAGATCGGCTGGCGCGGCCTGCTGGTCCCGGAACTCCTGAAGGTCACGACCTTTCGCAACACGGCCCTGATCTCGGGCGTGATCTGGGCGGCCTGGCATTTCCCGCTGATCGTCTTGGCCGACTACAACGCCGCCGGCACGCCGGTCGCCTTCCAGCTCGCCTGTTTCGCGACGATGGTGGTGAGCTCGTCCTTCCTCTACGCGTGGCTGAGGCTGCGCTCGGCCAGCGTCTGGCCGGCGGCGATGCTGCACGCCGCGCACAACCTGCTGGTCCAGTCGGTGTTCGACCAGGCGACGGTCAATCGGCACGGCGCCTTCTACCTGACCACCGAGTTCGGCGCCGGCCTCGCCCTCTTCACGATCCTGGTCGCCTGGCTGGTCCTGCGGCGCGGCGAGGCTAGATCTTCTTCGCCGACCCCGCCCTGAACAGCAGCGCCATCAGCGCCAGGAACGGCAGGCAGGAGAGCAGGTCCGACCAGGCGCCGTTGAACACCGGGTTGGCGCCTTCCATCAGCTTGGTGATGTCGCGGTCGAAGTTCCCGAGCACACCAGCCGAAAACGCGATGCCGATCCCGGCGATCGCGCCGCCGGCGATATAGCCCGAGGCCATCAGAACGCCGGGGCTGCGGTCGGACTGGGCGGCAAGCTCCGCCTCCGACAGGGTCTCGGCCCCCTCGCTGGTCTTGGGCGACTGCTTGCGGCTTCGCCGGTCCACCAGCCAGCGCACGGCGCCGCCGACGAAGATCGGCAGCGAGGACGACACCGGCAGATAGACCCCGACCGCGAAGGCGAGCGAGGGGATGGCGCACATCTCCAGCACCACCGCGATCATCACCCCCAGCAGCACCAGCGCCCAGGGCAGCTGGCGGTTCAGGATGCCCTTGATGATGTAGCTCATCAGGGTGGCCTTGGGCGCGTCGAACTTGGTGACGCTGGTGCCGTCGGGGCGGACCTTCACATGGCCGTTGATGCCCGGATCCACCAGATAGGCGAGCGTCCCGTCATTGCGCACCAGGTAGCGGGTGGCCGCCCCGCCCGACGGATCGGCCTTCTGCCACACGTGATAGACACCGGCGTCCTGCACATGCTGCGGCCCGGCGAGCGCCTCGGTCGGCAGGGACGCGGCGGCGGCCGGCGTGATCGCCGCGGCGGCGGCCGGCTGCGGCACATAGACGGTCGCCGCCTGGTTCAGCGACAGCAGGATGGGGCCGAGCGCGATCGCCGAGGCGAGCGCGCCGACCATGATCGCCAGCTGCTGCGCGCGCGGCGTCGAGCCGATCAGGAAGCCGGTCTTCAGGTCCTGCGAGGTGGTGCCGCCATTGGAGGCGGCGATGCAGACGATGCCGCCCACCGAAAGCGCGGTGACGTAGTAGGTCGGGCCCGTCCAGCCGAGCAGCAGGAAGATCAGGCAGGTGAGCAGCAGCGTCGCCACCGTCATGCCGCTGATCGGATTGGAGGACGAACCCAGCTCGCCGGTCAGCCGCGACGACACGGTCACGAACAGGAAGCCGAACAAGACGATCAGCAGCGCGCCGGCGATGTTCATCCTGAGCGAGTGCGCCATCAGGATGCCGGCGACCAGCACCACGACGCCCAGCGCCACCCACTTCATCGACAGGTCGCGGTCGGTGCGCGGGAGCTCCGAGGCCGGGACGGCGTCGGCGCTCTTGACGCCGAAATCGCCGAAGCTGGCCTTCAGGCTGCGCCAGATGGTCGGCATCGCGCGGGCCAGGCTGATCAGCCCGCCCGCGGTCACCGCGCCGGCGCCGATGTAGAGGATGTAGGCGCTCCTGATATCGCCCGGCGACATGGCGCTGATCAGGGTCTTGCCGGGCGGGATGATCGCGGTCGCCGCCGCGCCGAAGAACTGGATGGCCGGGATCAGCACCATGTAGGCCAGCACCCCGCCGGCGGCCATGGTCGCGGCGATCCTGGGGCCGATGATGTAGCCGACGCCCAGGAGTTCCGGCGAGATCTCCGCGGCGATCGAGGCCTTGGCCAGCGGGGCGGCGAACACCTTTTCCGGCGTGTCCTTCCAGAGTTTGAACACGCCCTCGCAGAGCTTGTAGACCAGGCCGATGCCGAAGCCCGCGACGATGGTCCGGGCGCCGCGCGCCACCTCCGCCTCGGTCTGCGCGCCGCCGGCCTCCTGGCCGATCTCGTGCTCCTCGCGGGTCGCCCCGGCCTTCAGCACCTCGGCGCAGGCCGTGCCTTCCGGGTATTTCAGAATGCCGTGCTGCTCGACGATCAGGGCGCGGCGCAGCGGGATCATCATCAATATGCCGAGCAGGCCGCCCAGGATCGCCACCAGCATCACCCGGGCGATCTCCATGTCGAAGCCCAGGATCATGATCGCCGGCATGGTGACGCCCAGGCCAAAGGCGATGCTCTCGCCCGCAGAGCCGGCCGTCTGGACGATATTATTTTGCAAGATGGACGCCTTGGCGATCCCCAGCCGCTGCAGCAGGCGGAACAGGGTGATCGAGATCACCGCCACGGGGATCGAGGCCGAGACCGTCAGGCCGACCTTCAGCACCAGGTAGAGCGACGAGGCCCCGAAGATCACGCCCAGGAACGCGCCCATCAGCACGTGCAGGACGGTGAACTCAGGCAGGATGACATTGGCCGGGATGAACGGCCGGAAGGCCGGTTTCGCCGGCTTGGCGCGCGCGCCCTTGGTCGCGGCGGCGGGCTTGATGGCGGTGTCGGTCACGCAGGTCTCCCCAAGGCGCCGGCGACTAGAGCATCGTGCGGCGCGGACCGCTAGCTGTCGCGGATTTCGGGCCCGCCGTTTCGCGCGCGGACGTAGCGTTCGATCGGCGGCGCCAGCGCGTTCAACATGAAGCCCATGGGCGCCCAGGCGGTATGGAACGACCCCAGGACGGCCGTCGCCCCGGCGGCGAACAGGAAGACGATCAGGCCCGCGGTCTCCTCGGCGGCGGAGCGCTCGCCCTTCGGCGCCGCGCGCCCGATCATCCAGGCGCAGAAGGCCATGCCGCCCAGGTTGGCCGCATAGAGCCAGATGGCCGGCGCCAGCGACGCATAGCGGCCGATCAGCAGGGTCGAGAACGGCACGAAGGTCACCAGCAGCAGGTTCGCCAGCGACCAGTTCACATAGCGCTTGCCGACCTCGTGCTGCGAGGGCCGCTCGGCCACCAGCTCGCGCCAGCGGACGCCCAGGACCAGGAAGCTCAGCATATAGGGCCAGATCTTCGGCCACAGGTTGATCAGCAGGGCGACCAGCTCGCGGTCGGTCTTCGGATCCATGCCGTCGGGTATGCGGATCTCCAGCACCAGCAGGGTCATGGCGACCCCGAAGATGCCGTCAGCCAGGGCTTCGAGGCGGTGGCGCGGATACATGGCCGCTACACTGCGGTGCTTCGCGCGCCGCCGCCAACCAAAGCCTCAGCTCGCGTGCTGCGCCTTGCCGCCCGGGGCTGCCACCATCAGCTTGACGATCGCCTCGGTCACGTGCGGCTCCAGGCCCTCGGTGTGGCCCTTGTCCAGCCGCTCGAAGTCGGCCACGACGCGGCCGCCCTTGCACTTGGGATAGATCCACGCCTTGGCCTTGCCGGGCCGGGCCTTCATGCCCCACACCGGATAGCCCTGGCGGGCGTAGTCCCAGACATAGCCCGGCTGGTCGTCGGCGATCTCCTTCTCCTCGACCCGCGCCGCGCAACCGAACTCTTCAGCCAGCGGCGAGGTGGCCGGCAGGCTGACGATCTCATGCTCGCCGGTCTCGAAGATGTGGCTGAACTGGCAGGTGGGCAGCGCCGGGGCGCCCGGTGCGGGCGCGCCCAGCCCGGTCCCCGGCGGACGCGGGTCCGGCGGCGAGCCGTCGGCCTTCGGCGGGCCGAAGCGCGGGTTGATCTCGGCCCGCCCGACCCGGCCGCCCGACAGGCTGAGCAGGCCGTCGACCTTGTCCTTGAAGAAGTCGGAACAGACGATCCGGTGGCTCGTCGCCCCGCCCTGGCTATGGCCGGCCAGCCAGAACGACTTGATGTTCTGTTTGCCAAAAGCCTCGAACACTTCGGTGGTGATGTTCTGCAGGTGCTCGTCGTCGGCGGCCGGGACCCAGACCCGCACGCCCGGCTGACCGGGGACGCGGCTGGGCGAGGTCGCCGCGGTCGGCGTCGCCACCACCAGCTTGTACTTGTCCTTGTAGTCCATGGCCGGGAAGTAGTGGCGCTGCCATTGGCCGATCGAGCCGGCGCCATGGATGTTCAGGATGAAGACGACCTTGTCGCCCGGCTTCAGGTCACAGGGGTAGTCGAGCCAGAACTTGCGCCCGGTCTTCGGATCGACCGCATTGCCCGGGTCGCCCAGCACCGCCTGGCAGGCGTCGCCCGAACAATGGACCGGCGGCGGGCTCTTGCAGGCCACGCCCAGCACGTCCTTGGCCTCGGCGGCCCCCGCCGCGCTCAGCAGGGCCGCGCCTGCCAGTCCGGCCGTCAGCATCGATGCGATCTTCATGGTGTTCCGTCCCGCCTCCCGGAGTTCACAACGACCCCTAGTCAGGACAGCCTAGCGATCTGCGGCGCGGTTGGCGAGCGCGACAGGCGTGGCGCGGGCGCCGAAACCCGCGCGCAACCTGAATCGGCCTATCCTGTCCGCCGATGGAAGCCTGCCGATGATCCTGCGCCTGTCACAATTCGCCCACCTGCTGCCGGTGGCCGACGGGCGCGTGCTGGTGATCCACGCCATCACCCACATGCGCCTGGTGGCCGACGCCGAACTTGCGCAGATGATCGCGTTCTTCCGCGAACCCCGCGAGGTCGACGCCGAGGGCCCCGGCGCCGCCGGCTTCGCCGCCCTGATCGAGCGCGGCATCCTCACCGACAAGACGCCTGACGAGGAGCTCGCCGAGCAGACCCGCGAGCTCGGCCTCTACTACGGCCGCGATCCCGACGAGGCCCTCCAGCGCTTCCGCCGGGAAGCCAAGGCGGGCGTCGAGGCCTACTGGTCCGCCGGCGCGGCGCAGTCGCTGGGCGACCTGGCGGGCGGCGGGACGCGGCTGGACGTGCTGCTGTTCGGCGACTGCGACATCCAGATGGAGGCTGACTTCCTGCGCCGCGAGGCCGCGGCGCGCGGCATCGACCTGCGCATCGCAGCGTCCTTTCCCGACGACCTGCGCCTCGCCGCCGAGCGTAAGCACGACGCCATCCTGATCGGCGCGCTTTCGGCCCGCTACGCCATCACCGACCCGCTGCAGGCCGATAACTTCGCGCCGCCCGCCACGCCCTACATCGCCCAGGCGCGCGACATCATCGAGGGCCTGCGCGAGCACAGCGCCGCGCCGATCCTGATCGACAACCTGCCCGAGCCGACCGTGCAGCCGCTCGGCATGGCCGACCGCGGCGGCTATGGGCACCGCAACCGCTTCCGCCTGGCCAATGTGCTGCTCTCCGACCTGGCGGAGAACTACCCGGACGTCCATGTGGTCGATACCGCCGCGGCGCTCGCGGCGGTCGGCGCGGAGCGGCTGCTGGATGACGGCCAAGTGGGCTTCGCCCATTTCGGCTCGCCCGGCTGGATGCTGCAGCGGCCGGACGACGAGCGGGCCGCTGTGCATGGCATCTTCCCCGACACCGCGCCGCTCGCCCAGGCGATCGGCGGCGACCCCTATGGCCGCGAGGCGGTGATGGCCAAGGCGCACCTGGACGCCCTGCAGGTGGTCACCGGCCTCGGGCGCAAGAAGTGCGTCATCGTCGACCTCGACGGGGTGCTGTGGCCGGGCGTGCTGGCCGAGACCGGGACGCCGTTTGCCTGGACGCCGGAGATCAGCGGGCCCTTCTCCTACATCGGCCTGTTCTTCGGCCTGCACGAGGCGCTGCTGGCGCTGAAGGCGCGCGGCGTCCTGCTGGCCTGCGTCAGCAAGAACGACGAGGCGACGGTCCGCGAACTCTGGACCTACGAGGACCACTATCCCCGCGAACGCCTGCTGACCCCCGACGACTTCGTCACCTGGCGGGTCAACTGGACCGACAAGGTCGAGAACATCGCTTCCATCGCCGACGAGCTCGGCTTCGCCCTCGACGCCTTCCTGTTCATCGACGACAACCCGGTGGAGCGCGAGAACGTCCGCCAGCGGCTGCCCGCGGTCGAGGTCTGGGGCGAGGAGCTGTTCAGCCTGCGGCGGCGGCTGCTGACCGACCCGCGCCTGCAGGTCCCGCGGGTCACGCAGGACGCGGCGCAGCGGACCGCCATGACCCAGGCCCAGCTCGCCCGCCAAAGGACCCAGGCCGATGCTCCGGACCGCGAGAGCTTCCTGGCCTCACTGAACGTTGAGACCAATATCGCGCGCCTTGAGCCCGGCTCACCGGCCCTCGACCGGGTCGAGGAGCTCTTCAAGCGCACCACCCAGTTCAACGCCACCGGCGCCAAGTTCACCGCCGCCGAGCTCGACGGGCTGATCGGCCGTGGCGGGGCGGTCTTCGCGGTGCAGGTCTCCGACCGCTTCGGCGACCACGGCCTGACCGGCGCGGCGGTGATCGAAGGCGGCGAGATCCTGGGCCTCGCGCTCAGCTGCCGGGTCCTGGGCCTTGGCGTCGAGCACGCCTTTCTGCAGTTCATCCTCGATGCGCTCAGCGCCGATCACGCTGAGCTCACCGCGCGGATCATCGAGACCTCGCGCAACACGCCGGTGCGCAATGTCTACAAGGACAACGGCTTCGAGCTGGTCGGCGACGGCGTCTGGCGCCGGAAGCTGCCTTAGAACGCCAGGCTCAGCTTCGCGCCGACGAAGCGGCCGTGCGGGTCAGAGCCGTAGGCCGCCGCGCCGCCGCTCTCGGTGTGCTCCGGCTGGCGGCCGCACAGCAGGCCCAACGATCCGGTGAGATCGTCACGCTTGCCGAACTTGCGGTCGACGGCGGTGGTCGCGAAAACCTCGCTGTCCAGGCTGCCGGCCACGAGTTTGGGCCGGGCCAGCGGGTCCAGCGGGTCGGCGAGATCGGGCGTCGCCTTGGCCGCCACGCCGGCGGGCCGGGCAACCGGCGCCGCGGCGACGGGCGCATGGCTGGCCGGGGCCAGATGCAGATCGAAGAGAGACGGCGTATGGGTCTGAGCCCGCGCCGCGCCCGCGAAGAGCGCGCCGGCGAAGGCGACCATCAGGATCGGCGAAGGCTTCATCGGGGTTCCATCCGCAGCTGCGCTGTTAGACCCTAATACGCCCTTCGTGGCGAGAGGGAGGCGCCGTGGTTGCGCCGCCGGCGTCCCGGGCTATCGTCGCGCCATGACCCACCGCCTCGTCCTCGCCTTCGCGCTCGCCGCCACCCTGACCGCCGCCGCCCGGGCCGCGCCCGCGCCGCCGCTGGTCGACTACCACCCCAGCATGGGGGACCTGATGACCATGGCGGTGCAGCCGCGCCACACCAAGCTCGGCCTCGCCGGGCAGGCGCGCAACTGGACCTATGCGGCCTATGAGGCCAGCGAGCTGCGCCACGCCTTCGATCGCGTCGCCAAGACCATCCCCGTCTACCGGGACAACGACATCGCCGGCGCCGCGGCCAACAACATGAAGGCCCCGCTCGACGCCCTGGACGCGGCGATCAAGGCCCGCGACGCCGCCGCCTTCACCCGCGCCTACGCCCAGGCGACCCACGGCTGCAACGCCTGCCACAAGAGCCTCGAGCATCCCGAGGTGGTCATCAAGTCGCCCGTCGGTTCGCCCTATCCGGACCAGGACTTCCGGCCGCGCGCCGCGCGCTGAGCCGGGGCGGGAAACCGCAGCGCCCCTCGCGGGTTGATCGCCCGTCAACCCGAGGAGGAACATCCATGCCCGCCAAGTCCGCCGCCCAGCAGAAGGCCGCCGGCGCCGCGCTCTCCGCCAAACGCGGCGCCACGCCGAAATCCAAGCTTCAGGGCGCCTCGAAATCGATGATGTCGATGAGCGAAAAGGAGCTGGAAAAGATGGCCCACACCAAGCGGAAGGGAAAACCGGAGCACGTGGGCAAGTCCAACTAGCCGGCCTTTCATTGCCCGGGAGGCTTTAGGCGGCCAAGCTGGCGGCGAAGGAAAGAGTCGCCATGACCAGGATCACCCGCCGCGCCGCCCTGGCCGCCCTCCCGGCCGCGTTCGCCGCAAGCCGCGCCCTTGCTGCGCCCACGCCAGGCGCTGCGCCCGCGACGCCGCCCGCTTCGCCCTGGCCCGACGCCACGGCCATGGCCGCCGACATCCGCGCCGGCCGGCTCTCCGCCGCCGAGGCCGTGGAGACCGCCATCCGCCGCTGCGAGGCGCTGCAGGGCACGCTCAACGTCATCGTCAATTCCGACTTCGACCGGGCGCTCGCCAAGGCCAAGGCCGGTCCGCCGCCCGGGCCGTTCGCCGGCGTGCCATTCCTGGTCAAGGACCTGGCGGACTACAAGGGCCTGCCGACCCGCAGCGGCTCGCAGTCGGGCCGCGACGCACCGATGCCCAAGACGCAAGGCGCCAATATCGACGCCTTCGACCGCGCGGGCCTGGTGACGCTTGGCAAGTCGGCGACGCCGGAGTTCGGCTTCCTGCCGACCACCGAGCCGTTGGCGACCGGCCTGACGCACAATCCCTGGGACCTCACGCGCTCATCCGGCGGCTCGTCAGGCGGCTCGGCGGTGGCGGTGGCGGCCGGCATCGTGCCCGTGGCGCACGCGACCGACGGCGGCGGCTCGATCCGCATCCCCTCGTCGCACTGCGGTCTGGTTGGCCTCAAGCCCTCGCGGGGCCGCATCGTCGGCACGGAGACCGAGCACACGATCCTGGACTTCGGCGTGGAGAACATCGTCTCCCGCACGGTGCGGGACTCCGCCGCCCTGTTCGCGCTGACCGAGAGCGCCGCGCCGCGCGCGCCATACCCGCCGGCCGGCCTGGTGACCGGCTCCGCCAAGCGGCGACTGCGGGTCGGCGTCCTGCTGGAAAACGCGGCGGGCCACAGCCCGCAGCCGGAGGTCGTGGCGGCCAACGAGCACGCCGCCAAGCTGGTCGCCAGCCTCGGCCACCATGTCGACGATGTCCACCTGCCCTATGACGGCGGGCAGTTCATGCAGGACTTCCTGCTGTTCTGGGCGAACGGCGCGCAGAGAATCCACGACCGGCTCGCCGGCCTGATCGGCCGCGCGCCGGACAGCCGGGACCTGGAGCCCTTCAGCCTTGGCCTGGTGGAGATGGCCCGCAAGGCCGGACCGGCGGCCATGGGTCCGGTGCTGCAGCGCCTGCAGGCTAATGCGCTGGCCTACGACACCTGGTTTGCCGCCTATCAGTTCGACGTGGTGCTCTCGCCGGTGCTGTCGTCAGGCCCGCCGCTGCTGGGCGAGGTCGGGCCGCTCGTCCCCTTCGACACCCTGATCGCGCGGCTCATCGAGTACGTCGGCTACACGCCGATCCACAACATCGTCGGCGCGCCGGCCATGAGCGTGCCGCTCTACTGGACTCCCGCCGGCCTCCCTATCGGGACTCAGTTCGCCGCCCGCGCCGGTCAGGAGCGCATGCTGTTGGAATTGGCCTATGAGCTGGAAGCCGCCGCGCCCTGGGCCCAGCGCATCCCGCCCATCCATGCCTAGGCGAGGCTAGAACGGCTTCAGGGTCGCGATCTCGCCGCTGTCCAGCGTGAAGCGCACCTTTTCGCCCACCGTCACGCCCTCCAGCATGGCCGACTTGGCGACCGGGAACGGCTGGGTTCCAGCCGGCCAGTTGATCACCTCGACCGGGTCGTAGCTGATCGTCAGCCGCCCGGTGGCCGCATCGATCGACTTCACGACGCCGATGAATTCCGGCGTGACCGGCCGCTTCTTCGGCGCTGAAGGCGGCGGCCCGCCGCCGCCGCGCCCGCGGCCACCGCCGGGCTGGGCTGAGGCCGCCCCCGCCGCGAGCAGGCAGACCAGGAGCGGAATGAAGAGTTTGCGCATGATTTCTCGTTCCAACGACGCGGCCCCACCGCCACTATCATGACGCCCCCGGCGCCGCGCAAGCCGGCGATGGCTACTTGGCGTCGGCCGCGCCGCTGCCCGCCGCGGCCCGCTCCGTCGCCCGTGCGCCGGCCAGGATGTTCGCCAGGGCATAGTTTCCCTCGTGGCAGGCGTACTCGTACTGCCGCGCCTTGGTCGCGCGCAGCACCATCTCGCCGCGCAAGGGATGGGCGAAGACCGTCGGATCCTCGATCGTGAAGCCATAGAGGATCTCGCCCGGCGAGATGCGGGTCAGCCGTTCCGTCACCTTGGCCTGCGGCGAAATATAGAGAACCGTCGGGCCGACGAACCGCGGCGCGCTGATCGGGCTCTGGTCGACCGTCTCGATGACCAGCGTCTCGCCCTCCCACCAGCCGATGGAGTCGCCCATGTGCGGATGCGTCGGGACGGCCGCGTGCCTGGCGCCCATGTGGACGATCCGCACGTCGTGGATCATCTCCGACAGGATGGCGATCTCGCCCCTGGTCTGGACGATCTTGTAGTTGGCGTTCTGCGGCTCGCCGATCATCGGCGGCCCGGTGGAGCTGGCGGTGCCGTCGATGCAGCGCTCGTCCGGCAGGCGGGTTTCCGGCCCGCTGAAATCGTGGTCGTCGCTGTCCTCGGCGGCCTTCACCAGGGCCTTGCCCTTGTCCGTGTAGACGATCTTGCCGTCCGCCGGCTCGACCAGGATCGAGCTGCGGTACTGGCCGCGGATCTTCAGCAGCTGGACGTCGCGGTCGGGGAATTCGCTGGGGGCCTGACCGACGTCGTCGGTGTCGGGTGGCGGCGCGGCGTTGTTCGCGCCCGACGCCGGCAGGGGCTTTTTCCCATCCAGGACGTTGTGGAATCTCACGACCTGCGCGGCGGCCTCCGCCTCGGTCGCGACCGGGCCTTTGAACTCCTTGGGCCGCTCCAGGCGCGTGAGGCTGAGGTTGTTCCAGTCGCCCTGCAGGTCCGGCGCGCCATAGGTCGTGCGCGGGGCGTGGTAGGGCGCCGCCGTCGCCGAACCGGTGAGGACCAGGAGCGCGAGCGCGCCGGCCGCAGCGCCGCGCCGCCTCACGCGGCCAGCCCCTGCAGCCTTGCTGCGATCTCGCGCACCCGCTCGGGCCCGCCCAGCAACTGGCGGTTCAGCCCCAGGCGCTTGAACCAGAAGTGCAGGCCCAGGAGGTCGGTGATCCCCATGCCGCCGTGCGCCTCGGTGGCCGTGCGGGCCACGAAGCGGCCGACTTCGCTGGTCAGCGCCTTGGCGTGCGCCGCCATCAGCGAGGCTTCGGCAGGCGCGGCGTCGAAGGCGTAGGCCGCGTACCAGACCAGCGATCGGCACGGCTCGAGCTCGGCGGCCATCTCGGCGCACATGTGCTTCACCGCCTGGAACGAGCCGATGACCCGGTCGAACTGACGGCGCTCCTTGGCGTAGGCGACCGCCTTGTCGAGCATCACCTGCGCCGCGCCCAGGCTGTCGGCGGCCACCAGCACCCAGCCGGCGTCGCGCAGGGCGGCGAGCAATTCCGGCCCGCCGGCGAGCGGCTCGGCGGGCGTGTTGTCGAAGCTGAGTTCCGCCAGCCGCCGCGTCTCGTCGATCCCGGGCATCAGACTGCGCGTCAGCCCCGCAGCGTCGCCCCGCACCAGATGCAGGCCGCCGGCGGTGTCGGCGACGATCAGCAGCCCCGCCGCCAGGCCGCCCGGGACGAACAACGCCTTGCCGGTGAGTTCGCCGTCTTTCGCCGCTACGCCCGCGCCGTCCCGCGCCCCGGCGATCGGCTCGGAGATCGCCGCGGCCGCCATCACGGCGCCCGAGGCCAGCTTCGGCAGCCATTCGGCCTGCTGCGCCGCCGTCCCGCCGCGCATCAGGGCCAGCGGCCCCAGCACCACCCCCATGAACGCCACCGGCGCCACCGCCGCGCCCAGCGCCTCCGACGCCAAGGCCGCGTCCAGCATCGTCAGGCCAAGGCCCCCATGCTCTTCCGGGACCACGACGCCCATGAGGCCGAAGTCGGCCAACGCCTGCCAGATGTCGCCGCCCTTGTCGGTGAGGTCGCCGGCGAACCTGCGGACGCGGTCCAGCGAGCTGGCGTCGGCGAGCGTGCGGGCCAGGCTCTCCTGCATCAGCTTCTGGTCCTGGGTGAGCGCGAAATCCATGGTTCAGGCCGCCGCCGGCTTCGGCTCGCGCGGCATCCCCAGGCCGCGCTCGGAGATGATGTTCTTCTGGATCTGCGCCGTGCCGCCGCCGATGATCAGGCCCAGATCGAACATGTAGTTCCACTGCCAGCGGCCCTTGGCGCGCAGGTGCGGCCCGTCCGTATAGAGGATGCCGAGCTCGCCCAGCGCATCGATCGCCAGCGCCGCCAGCTGGTGATTGAGCTCACAGCCCTGCAGTTTGACGATCATCGCCGCCAGTCCCGCCGGTTCTAGCGTGATCTGTGAGGTCAGCAGCCTCAGCCCATTGAATTTCATCGACAAGACCCGACCCTGAAGCTGCATCAGCCGATCCCGGAACACCGGATTGTCGATCACCCTCAGGCCGTCCACGGTTTCGGTTTTCATCAGCTCGATCAGAGCGTTGAGCCGCGCTTCTGCCGCATTGGGATCGCCTAGCATGCCGCGCTCGTGCTTGAGCGTCGTATTGGCCACGAACCAGCCGCGACCGCGTCCGCCGACCACCGCGCTCTGCGGCACACGGACGTCGGTGAAGAACACCTCGTTGAACTCCGAACCGCCGGTCATGGTCTTCAGTGGTCGCACTTCGATCCCCGGCGTGTCCATCGGGAACAGGATGTAGGAGATGCCCTCGTGCTTGGCGGCCTGCGGCTCGGTGCGCACCAGGCAGAACATCATCTGGGCCAGGTGCGCGGTGCTCGTCCAGATCTTGCTGCCGGAGATGATGAAGTCGTCGCCGTCCTCCACCGCCTTGGTCTGCAGGTTGGCGAGATCGGACCCCGCGCCCGGCTCCGAATAGCCCTGGCACCAGAGGATTTCGCCGCGCAGCGTCGGCGCGATCCAGCGCTGCTTCTGCGCCTCTGAGCCCACCTCCAGCAGGGTTGGGACCAGCATAGAGATTCCCTGCCCGGCCATGGCGCGCGGCGCGCCGGCGGCGATGAACTCCTCGGCGATGATCCGCGACTTCAGGATATCGGGCTGCGCGCCATAGCCGCCGTACTCGCGCGGGATCGTCCGCGCCGCATAGCCCGCCGCGATCAGCTCGCGCTGCCAGGCCTGCACGTCCTTGGCCGCCCCGCCGGCGAAGTCGCCCTTGTGAGCGTCGAGGAAGCTCCTCACCTCACCCCGGAACGCCGCCATTTCGGAGGTTTCGCTCAGGTCCATGTCGCATCTCCCTGAAGGCCAGCTTGGACGCCTTTCGCGGCGGCAGGCAACACGCCAGCGCAAGCTTGGGCTATGCTGGCCGCAGGGAGACGAAACGCCGATGACAAAAGCCACCCTTTTCGCCGCCTCGACGCTCGCGGCCCTGACGCTTTCCGCCTGCATGCCCGCCGGCTCGCCGGACCATTGGGCCGGCTATGGCCCCAACCCGCCGCTGCCGAAGCCCGCCAAGGCGCTGATCCCTACGGTCGGCATCCCGAAGGTCGTGGGCTGGGCGGCGGACGGCGCGCCCAAGGCGCCGCCTGGCTTCACCGTCGCCCGCTACGCCGAGGGCCTCGACCATCCGCGCTGGCTCTACGTGCTGCCGAACGGTGATGTGCTCGTCTCGGAATCCGCCTCGGAGCCCAGTCCGGCGGACGTCACGAACAAGGGCGTCAAGGGCTGGTTTCAGAAGCACCTGATGGCCAGTGTGGGCTCGTCGAAGCCCAGCCCGAACAAGATCTTCCTGTTGCGCGACGCTGACGGCGACGGCGTGGCCGAGAGCCGGATGCTGTTCGCCCAGGGGCTGAAGCAGCCGTTCGGCATGACCTTGGTGGGCGCCAACCTCTACGTCGCCAACAGCGATGGCGTCGTCAGCTTCCCCTACGCCGACGGCCAGACCAGCGAGACCGGGACCGGCCAGAAGGTCTTCGACCTGCCGGGCGGGCCAATCAACCACCACTGGACCAAGAACGTCGTCGCCAGCCCCGACAGGACCAAGCTCTACGCCACCGTGGGCTCCAACTCGAACGTCGGCGAGAACGGGCTGGAGAACGAGACCGGCCGCGCGGCGATCTGGGAATATGACCTCGCGACCGGCAAGACGCGGATCTTCGCCAGCGGCATCCGCAACCCCAACGGCATCGACTTCGAGCCGACGACGCACGTCATGTGGACGGTCTCCAACGAGCGCGACGAGATCGGCAATGACCTGCCGCCCGACTTCCTGACCAGCGTCAAGGACGGCGCCTTCTACGGCTGGCCCTGGAGCTACTACGGCCACAACGTCGACGTCCGCGCCAAGCCCGCAAACCCTGAAATGGTCGCCAAGGCCATCGCGCCGGACTTCGGCCTGGGCGCCCACACCGCTTCGCTGGGCCTGACCTTCTACACCGGCGCGGCCTTCCCGATGTCGTACCGGGGCTGCGCCTTCATCGGCCAGCACGGGTCATGGAACCGCAAGCCGCTCAACGGCTACCAGGTGGTGTTCATCCCCTTCGCCAACGGCCAGCCACAGAACGCGCCCCAGGCCTTCCTGACCGGCTTCCTCGACAAGCACGACAAGATCCAGGGCCGCCCGGTCGGCGTCGCCGTCGACCGGACCGGCGCCCTCCTGGTCGCCGACGACGTGGGCGGCATCGTCTGGCGGGTCACACCCACGCCGGCGGGGGCGAAGCGGCCCTAGCCCATCTTGAAGACGCAGACCTTGTTGCCGTCCAGGTCGCGGAAGTAGGCGCCGTAGAAGGTCGGCAGGCGCTGGCCGGGCGGGCCGTCGCAGGTGGCGCCGGCGGCGATGGCGGCGGCGTGGGTGGCGTCGACCTGTTCCTTGGTGGCCGCGGGCAGGCCGAACATCGAGCCGTTGCCCACCGTCGCCGGCTTTTCGTCATAGGGCTTGGAGATGGCGATCATGCCGGGCGTCTCCTTGCTGCCGTAGAACTGCATCCGCTCGCCGTTGGCGAAGGTGCGCCGCCCGCCCAGCGGCTCCAGCACCGCGTCGTAGAAGACCTTCGCCTTTTCGAGGTCGTTGGTTCCGATGGTGGCGTAGCCGATCATGGCGGTCTCCTTTTCGATAGGGCGGCAATCTAAACCGTGCCCCTCCTTTGCTTGCAAGAAGGGGGCGCCCGCAAGACCGCGTGGACGAAAGACGCGATCTGTCGTCAACTCTTCACATGTGTAAGTCGGGGGAAGCGCGATGAGCAGGTTCGGCAAGGCGATGCTTCTGGTGCTCGCGGTGGCTGGCCTGGCCGGCGCCGCGGCGGCGCAGGAGCCCGCCTCCACGGCGGTGAAGCGCGAGACCTGGAGCGTGGCGGGGTTGAACGCCCCGGCGCAGATGGTCGTCGACCATTGGGGCATCCCGCACATCTATGCGGCCAGCGCCCGCGACGCCTTCTTCCTGCAGGGCTACAACGCCGCCCGCGACCGGCTCTGGCAGATCGACCTGTGGCGCAAGCG
>NZ_DATGEX010000057.1:0-71763 GCF_035309685.1 Phenylobacterium sp. | reverse complement strand
GACATCCCCGCCGAATACGGCGGCGCCGGCGGCGATTTCCGCCATGAAGCGGTGGTGTACGAGGAAACCCAGCGCCGCGGCCTGTCCGGCTTCGGCCAGGGCGTGCACAGCATCTGCGCCCACTACATCCTCAACCACGGCACCAAGGATCAGAAGCAGCGCTTCCTGCCGCGCATGGCGCGCGGCGAGCTGGTCGGCGCCATTGCCATGACCGAGCCCGGCGCCGGCTCCGACCTGCAGGGCGTGCGCACCACCGCCGTGCGCGACGGCAATCACTATGTGGTCTCCGGCTCCAAGACCTACATCACCAACGGCCAGTCGGCGGACCTGATCGTCGTCGTCGCCAAGACCGACCCGACCCAGGGCTCCAAGGGCATCTCGCTGATCCTGGTGGAGGGCGATCGGGCCGGCTTCAAGCGCGGCCGCAACCTCGACAAGATCGGCCAGAACTCCGCCGACACCTCGGAGCTGTTCTTCGAGGACGTGCGCGTGCCGATCACCAACTGCCTGGGCGAAGAGGGCAAGGGCTTCGCCTATCTGATGAACCAGCTGCCGCAGGAGCGCTTGCAGATCGCCATCGCGGGCCAGGCCGGCGCCCAGCGGGCCTTCGACGAGGCGGTGAAGTTCACCAAGGAGCGCAAGGCGTTCAAACAGACCGTCTTCGACTTCCAGAACACCCGCTTCACGCTCGGCGCGCTCAAGGCCAAGCTGCAGGCGGGCTGGGCGCATCTGGACTGGTGCATGGCGCGCCACCTGAAGGGCGAACTCACCGCCGCCGAGGCGTCCGCCGCCAAGCTCTTCCACACCGAGCTGCAATGGGAAGTCTGCGACGCGGCGCTCCAGCTGCACGGCGGCGCCGGCTACATGAACGAGTACCCCATCGCCCGCCTCTGGCGCGACGCCCGGGTGCAGCGCATCTACGGCGGCACCAGCGAGATCATGAAAGAAGTGGTCGCGCGGTCTATCTGAGAGGGGCGATCTAGATCGCCGGGGCCGCCAGCAGCAGCACATAGAGCGGCGCGGAAGCCAGCCAGGAGACGCCCATGGCGATGGCCGCGGGGCGCCACCGCCTCGCCGGCGCCATTTGCCAGGCCACCGCCAGGCCGGCGGCGATGACCACCGTCTGCAGGCCCACCACCGCCACCTGGCTCCAGGCTTGCCAGGGCAAGCCCCCTTCGATCCGGGTCGAGGCGCTCAGGAATTCGGTCAGCTTGTAGCCATAGACATAGGCCGCGTAGAGCGGCGGCGCCGAGAGCGCGAGAAGCAGCGTGAAGCCGCGCGCCCTCACGGGACCCGCTTCACCACCTCGCCGCCCTTCATCACGAACACCGGATGCTCCAGCACCGTCACGTCGGTCAGCGGGTCGCCCGTCACACCGACCAGGTCGCCAAAGTGGCCGGGCGTCGCCTGGCCCACGTCCTTTGACCGGTCGAGCGCCTCGGCGGCGGTCAGCGTCGCGGTGCGGATCGCCTGCAAGGGCGTCGCCCCATAGCGCACCATCACCGCGAACTGGCGGGCGTTGGTCCCGTGCGGATAGACCCCGGCGTCGGTCGAGAAGATCATCTTCACCCCGGCCTTCAGCGCCTTCCTGAAGTTCTCCCGCTGGATGTCGCCGATGTCGCGGTCCTTCTGCAGGTTCTCCTCCAGCACCCCGTTCTTCTTGCCTTCGGCCTGGGTGTAGTCGGTGTTGTAGATGTCCATGCCGAAGTAGCTGCCGTGCGCGATGGCGAGCTTGATGCCCTCGTCGTCCACCAGGCTCGCGTGCTCGATGGTGTCCACGCCGCCCAGGATCGCGGCCTTGATGCCGCTGGCGCCATGGGCATGGGCGGCGACCCTGAGGCCCGTGGCGTGGGCCTCATCGACGATGGCCTTGATCTCGTCGAGGGTCAGCTGCTGGGCGCCGGGCGTATCGCCGTGGCTGAAGACCCCGCCGGTGGCGCAGATCTTGATCACCTGGGCGCCGTATTTGTGCAGTTGGCGGACCATCTTGCGGCCTTCGTCGGGGCTGTCGATCACCGCGTCGCCCTTCTGCTTCATCGACGGCGGGAAGAAGGTCGAGTCACAGTGACCGCCAGTCGAGCCAATGGCGTAGGTGGCGGTGACGATGCGCGGCCCTGGAATGAAGCCCGCATCGATGGCCTGCCGCAGCCCCACGTCCTCATAGTCCTTGGAGCCGACGTTGCGCACAGTGGTGAAGCCCGCCTCCAGCGTCGCCTTGGCGTGCGTCGTGCCCAGGATCGGCCAGAAGCTGTCGGTGAACTCCAGCCGGTTGTAGCCGCCGAACAGCGGCGAGGAGGTCAGGTGGACGTGCATGTCGATCAGGCCCGGCAACAGCGTCACGCCCGGCAGGTCGACCCGCTGCGCGCCCGCCGGGACCGTGTCGCCCTGGTGCTCGACCGCCGTGATCCGTCCATCGACGATCACGACCAGGGGCTTGTCGACATATTTGCCGCTGGCCACGTCCAGCAGCCGCTCGGCGCTCACCGCGACCGTCGCGGCCTCCGCCGAGGCCGCCAGCGCCCAAACGGCCGCAACCGCCGCCACACCCGCCACGATCCGCATACGTATCTCCCCGAGCCTTGCGCCCACGCTTAGCATGGCCGCGCAAAGGTGACAGGGGGCCCGGCGTCCGCTATCGGAGCGCTCCGAACGACAGGGCTGAAGGCGCGCCGTGACCGACAAGGACCAAAGCCAGGCCAATGAGGGCCAGGGATGGGCGACGGCGCACACGCTGGCCGAGGCGCTCCCCTATATCCAGCGCTATGACCGCGAGACCGTGGTCATCAAGTACGGCGGCCACGCCATGGGCGAGGAAGAGGTCGCCAAGCAATTCGCCGCCGACTGCGTGCTGCTGAAGATGCTGGGCCTGCATCCGGTGATCGTGCACGGCGGCGGGCCGCAGATTTCGGCGATGCTGGAGCGCGCCGGGGTCAAGTCGACCTTCATCGACGGCCTGCGAGTCACCGACGCGGCGACCATGGAAGTGGCCGAGATGGTCTTGTCCGGCGCGATCAACAAGGAGATCGCCAACTGGATCACGCTCGCCGGCCGTGAAGCCGATGTGCGCGGCGTCGGCCTTTCGGGCAAGGACGCCCGGCTGATCACCGTGCAGAAGGCCACCCGCACCAAGAAGGACCCGGGCTCGCTGATCGAGAAGGAGGTCGACCTCGGCTTCGTGGGCGAGCCCACGCGGATCGATCCCAAGCTGATCGAGGCGCTGATCTACGCCGACGAGGACTACATCCCGGTGATCGCGCCGATCGGCGTCGCCGAGGACGGCCAGACCTATAACATCAACGCCGACACCGTGGCCGGCGCGCTGGCCGGCGCGCTGAACGCCAAGCGCATGCTGCTGCTGACCGACGTCGCCGGGGTGCTGGACAAGGCGGGCGAGCTGGTCCGCCAGATGACCATCTCCGAGGCCCGCATGGCCATCGTCGACGAGGTCGCCACCGGCGGCATGATCCCCAAGCTCGAGACCTGCATCGCCGCGGTCGAGGCCGGCGTCGGCGCCGTGGTCATCCTCGACGGCCGCCGCCCGCACGCCATGCTGGTGGAGCTGTTCACCGAGCACGGGGCGGGCACGCTCGTCAAAGAATGACGGCCGACCCGCGCCCCGATTCCCAGCCTGCCGATCTGCGGCACGTCGACACCTGGCTGTTCGACCTCGACAACACCCTCTATCCGGCTGAGAGCGGCCTGATGGCGGAGATCGAGCGGCGCATGACCGCTTACGTGATGCAGGTCACGGGCCTGCCGCGCGACGACGCCTATAGGCTGCAAAAGCAGTACCTCGCCGACTACGGCCTGACGCTGGGCGGCCTGGTCGAGCACCACGGGGTCGACCCGGCCGACTTCCACACCATCTTCCACGACATGCCGCTGGAGGGGGTGGCGCAGGACCTGGAACTGGTCGCCGCCATCGCGCGGTTGCCGGGCCGCCGGCTGATCTTCACCAACGCCGACGCCTTCCATGCCGAGCGGGTGCTCAAGCACCTGGGCATGACCGAGCTCTTCGACGGCATCTTCGACATCGGCAGCGCCGACTATGTGCCCAAGCCCGCGCCCGCCACCTTCGCGCGGATCAGCGCCGAGCACGGCATCGACCCGGCCAAGACCGCCTTCTTCGAGGACAGCGAGCGCAATCTGAAGCCGGCCGCGGTGCTTGGCATGACCACCGTTCTGGTCGGCCCCTACGCCCAGGCTTCCACCGCCGACTTCGTGGACTACAAGATCGACCGGCTCGCGCCCTTCCTGGCGCAGGCCCAGCTGAAAGACGCCGCCTGATGAGCATCTCCGATCACGCCGACCTGCAGCGGGTCATCGAAGCCGGCTGGGAAGACCGGGACGCCGTGAACCAGCAGACCAAGGGCCCGGTGCGCGACGCGGTGATGGAGACCCTCGAGCGTCTGGACGCCGGAACCCTGCGCGTCGCGAGCCGCGAGGCGGATGGGACCTGGGTCACCCACCAGTGGGCCAAGCAGGCGATCCTGCTGTTCTTCCGCCTGACGCCGAACCAGCTCACCGAGGCCGACGCGCCCGGCCCCTACTGGGACAAGGTTCCGCTGAAGTTCACCGGCTGGGACGCCGCCCGCTTCGAGGCCGCGGGCTTCCGCGCCGTGCCGGGCTGCGTGGTGCGCAAGGGCGCCTACATCGCCAAGGGCGTGGTGATGACGCCCAGCTTCGTCAATATCGGCGCCTACGTAGGCGAGGCCACCATGGTCGACACCTGGGCGACGGTCGGCTCCTGCGCCCAGATCGGCAAGCACTGCCACATCTCCGGCGGCGCGGGCATCGGCGGCGTCCTGGAGCCCCTGCAGGCCAACCCGACCATCATCGAGGACAACTGCTTCATTGGCGCCCGCGCCGAGGTGGCCGAGGGCGTGATCGTGCGCGAGGGCAGCGTGCTCTCCATGGGCACCTTCCTGACCTCCACCACCCCGATCATCGACCGCAAGACCGGCGCGGTGACCACCGGCGAGGTGCCGCCCTACTCCGTCGTCGTCTCCGGCAGCCGGCCCAACGCCCACGACCCGTCGCTGCCCTCCACCTACTGCGCGGTGATCATGAAGACCGTGGACGAGCGCACGCGGAGCAAGACCTCGATCAACGAGCTGCTGCGGGACTGAGGGGAAAGGCCTGTGCGGTCAGGGCCGCACATGCAGCGATAGGCCGAAGTCGTTGAGCAGGGCCGCGGCGGTGGTCGGCCGGTTCACCTTCCAGTAGGCCTCATAGTCCTTCGGCGTCAGAGTCTGCGCCGCGAAGCGGTCGACGATCTCGAAATAGGCGTCCGCCAGCCGCGTCGAGGACGGGTCGAGGTTGCTGACCACGATGCTGCCCGTCGGCACAACGTCGACCGGCGTGATGCGCAGATCGGGCCGATACTCTCGCAGGATCGTCACCACCTTCCAGACGTCGCCCGTCCACCAGCCCGCCAGGGCCTTGTCCTGCCGCTGCTCCGGCCGGTGCAGGCGCTCGGTCATCTCCAGGTTCACCGGCAGGCAGTCGTCCATCAGGATGACGCCGTTCCGGTCGCAGACCCGCTCGGTGTTCATGAAATCGCGCAGCAGGTACTCGAAGCGGTGCATCCCATCGAGGAAGGCCACGTCCACCGGCGCACCGAAGATGGCCCGCGGATCGTAGTCCCGGAAGAACTCGTCGCTGCCCATCTGGAACAGGTGGAGGATCCGCTTGCGGCCCACAGGGTTGCGATCGAACACGAAGTTCGGATCCACGCCGATCGCGGGTTTCTCGATGAGCGCCAGAGTCGAGCCGTTGTGGACGCCCACCTCCAGATAGTTGCGCGCCGCCTTGGCGTCGGTCACCGCCTTCACGAAGTCGCGATAAGGCGGCCCCTGCAGCGCCTTCCGCGGGTGGGCGGCCGCCGCCGGGATCGCTGCGGAATCCGTCTGCGTGGTGGTCTCGGCCATGACCTGCAAATCCCTCGTCGGCCGACGACATTCCGCGTTCTGCCGCCGATGGCAAGCGCCGCGCGGCCTAGCGGCGGCGCGCGCTCTTCGTATCCGTGTAGGGCGCGCCGTCCTTGTGGCTGTACTCGCTGGCGCCGTCCTTCAGCATCAGGTCGATGTCCGGATAGTCGCAGCCGTCCTCGTCCGGCCGCCGCGACCCCACCTCCAACAGCACCGCCTCGGCGTCCGAGCGGTTCTGGAAATGGTGCCCATTGGGCGCACCCGCCGGGAAGCCCGCGCAATCGCCGGCCCGTAGCACCTGTTCGCCCTCGTCGGTCACCAGCACCACCTCGCCCGAGACCACCCAGGTGAACTCGTCCTCGGCCGTGTGCCAATGCCGCTGGCTCGACCAGACGCCGGGCGCGAGCCGCAGCAGATTGACCCCGAATTGCGTGAGGCCCGCCGCGTCGCCCAGCTTCCAGCGCCGCCGGTCCTTGCAAGGCGCGTCATAGGGCGGCGGATAGCCGGTCCCGAAGCGGGTGGGCGCGGTTTCGATGTCGATCTTGGGCATGGGCGGTTTCCGGTCTAGGAGAGGCGCCTAGCTTAGGCATCAACCCGACGGGCGACGAGATTGATCGACGCGATCAACCTGACGAAACAGCTGATCCGAGCGCCTTCGGTGACCCCCGCGGACGCCGGCGCCATGGACATCGTCGAGCAGACCCTGAGCGGCCTGGGTTTCGCCTGCCGCCGCATGAAGTTCGGCGAGATCGAGAACCTCTACGCCCGCTACGGGACGGTCGGCCCCAACCTCTGCTTCGCCGGCCACACCGACGTGGTGCCGGTGGGCGATGCGGCCGCCTGGAGCCAGGGCGCTTTCGAGGCCAAGGAGGTGGACGGCGTCCTGATCGGCCGCGGCGCCGTCGACATGAAGTCCGCCATCGCCGCCTTCGCCGCGGCCTCGGAAAAGGCCATCGCGGCGGGCCAGGTCCTGGGCTCGCTCTCCTTCCTGATCACCGGCGACGAGGAGGGCGTGGCCACCCACGGCACCAAGATGGTGGTCGAGGCGCTGGACATCGAAGACGAGGTCATCAGCCACTGCGTGGTCGGCGAGCCCACCTCGTCGGAGGCCTTCGGCGACATGATCAAGGTCGGCCGGCGCGGCTCGATCAACGTCGACATCACCGTCACCGGCGTGCAGGGCCACGTGGCCTATCCGCACCGCGCCGCCAACCCCGTGCCGGTGCTGCTGCGCCTGCTGCTGCGCCTGCAGGAGCATGTGCTCGACGAGGGCTACCCCGAGTTCCAGCCGTCCAACCTGGAGATCACCCGGATCGACGTCCCCAACACCGCCACCAACGTCATTCCGGGCGTGGCGATGGCCAAGCTCAACATCCGCTTCAACCCGCACCACACCGGCGAGGACCTCGCCAAATGGATCGAGGCGGAGGCCTTCGAGGCCGGCAGGGGCTTCAACGGCCAGGTCGACGTGGTCCCGCAGATCAGCGGCGAGGCCTTCCTGACCGAGCCCGGGCCCTTCACCGACGTCGCCGCCGCCGCGGTGCGCGACGTGGCCGGCCGCGACCCCGAGCTCTCCACCTCCGGCGGCACGTCGGACGCCCGCTTCATCCGCGCGCTCTGCCCGGTGGTCGAACTGGGCCTGGTCGGCAAGACCATGCACCAGGTCGACGAAGGCGCCCCCGTCGCCGAGATCCGCCAGCTGCAGGCGGTCTATGAAAAGCTGATCGAGCGCTATTTCGCGTCGTTCCCGGCCGAGTAACTCACCCCGGTCAGATAGAGCCCGTCAGCCGGCGCCACCTGGCCGCAGGCCTTGCGGTCCCTGGCCTGGAGCGCGGCGGCCAAATCCTCCGCCGTCCACCGGCCAAGACCCACTTCGGCGATCGAGCCGGTCATGGACCGCACCTGCCGATGCAGGAACGAGCGCGCCTCGAACACCAGCACGACCTCCTCGCCCACGCGGGTCACGCGCGCCACGTCCAGCGTCTTCACCGGCGACTTCGCCTGGCAGGCCACGTCACGGAAGGTGGTGAAGTCGTGCAGGCCGATCAGCGCCTGGGCCGCCGCGTGCATGGCGTCCGCATCCAGGTCCGCCTTGACGTGCCAGACATGGCCGCGCTCCAGCCCCGGCGGCGCGGCGCGGTTGAGGATGCGGTAGCGGTAGCGCCGCTCGGTCGCTGTGAAGCGCGCGTGCCAGCCCTCCGGCGCCACGTCCGCCGCCAGCACCACGATGGGCTCGCCGCGCAGGTGGGCGTTCAGCGCATTGCGCACGGTCTCCGCCGGCCAGTCCTTCTCCAGATCGATGTGGCAGACCTGGCCCGTGGCATGCACGCCGGTGTCGGTGCGCCCGGCCGCGTGCACCCGCACCGTCTCGCCGCAGAAGGCCGCGACCGCGCGCTCCAGCGATCCCTGCACCGTCGGCTGGTCGGCCTGGGCCTGAAAGCCGTTGTACGGGCCGCCGTCGTACTCCAGCAGGAGCCGGTAGCGGGGCATCAGGAGAGCAGCGTCCCGGCGGCCACCGGCGATCCGCGCAGGAAGGTCTCGGCGTGCTGCGGCCCCTTGCCCTCGCGCTGCACGCGCAGCAGCCGCACCGCGCCGGCGCCTGTCCCGACCAGCAGCCGGTCGTCCAGCACCTGGCCCGCAGGCCCCTCGGCGTCCTCGAAGGCGGAGAGCAACGCCTTGACCCGCACCGGCCCTTTGTCGGTCGGCAGCAGGAACCAGGCGCCCGGAAAGGGCGACAGCCCGCGGATCTTGCGGTCGATTTCGGCGCCGGTCTTGCCCCAGTCGAGCCTGGCTTCCTTGGGCCGGATCTTCTTGGCGTAGGTGACGCCGTCCTCGCTCTGGGCGCGCTCGATGGCCGTCCCCGCCTCGATCAGCGGCAGGGTCGCGGCCAAGAGCTCCGCGCCGATCGCCGCCATCCGGTCGTGCACCGTGCCCGCCGTGTCCAGCGGCCCGATGCGCAGGGTCTCCGACGCCAGCACCGGCCCCTCGTCGAGGCCTTCGGTAAGCCGCATCACTTCCACCCCAGTCACCGGGTCGCCGGCCATCACCGCGCGCTGGATCGGGGCCGCGCCCCGCCAGCGGGGCAGCAGCGAGCCGTGCAGGTTGAAGGTCCCCAGCAGGGGCGCCTCGATCACCTCTCGAACGAGGATCTGGCCGAAGGCCACCACCACAGCGGCGTCCAGCTCAAGCGCCTCGAAGGCGAAGATCTCGCCCGGGTCCCGCATTGAGACAGGGGTGCGCACCATCAGTCCAGAATCGAGCGCGAAGGCGTGCACCGGCGAGGGCTGCAGGGTGTGGCCGCGGCCGCGGGGCGCCGGCGGCTGGGAGTAGACGCAGGCGATCTCATGCTCGCCCCCGGCGACCAGACGGCGCAACGCGGCCAGCGCGAAGTCGGGAGTTCCCAGGAAGGCGATCCGCATGGGCGGGTTCTACCCGCGGGGGATGCCCGCGCAAAGGCGCCGGACTTGCAGCCAGCGGAACCTCGGCCGGAGCTTAACCGTTGGTTAACCGTAATTCGAAGGACGCCCGCCCCATGAAGCCCGCAGCGAAACTCGTCATGCGCAATTCCCACCTCGCCATCGTGCTCGGACTCTGGCTGGCGTTGGCTGCCTGCTCCAAGGCCACCACCGAGAAGACCGGCGACGACCTCAAGGCCGTGGGCCACGACGCCGCGGCGGCCGCCAAGGACGTCACCAACGCGCCCGCCGCCAAGGAGCTGGGCTCGGACATCAAGCAGGGAACGGAAGAAGCCGCCGCCAAGACCAAGGCCGCCGCCGACGAAGCCGGCGAGAAGCTGAAGGAAGGCGCCAAGGACGCGGGCGACAAGACCGACGCGGCCCTCAACAAGGCCAAGGACGACGTCTCTAAAAAATAGATCCTCCACCAGCGCGCCTCGCGCGCGTCAGGGGGAGGTGGCTCGGCGCGCAAGCGTCGAGACGGAGGGGTTTCACCCGCAGCGGAAAACGGAGTGGGCTGCAACCCCCTCAGTCAGCTTCGCTGACAGCTCCCCCTAAGGGGAGCATCAGGCCGCCTTCGCCTGCTTCTTGACCTTCTTCACCGCCTGCTCGCGCTTCAGCCGCGAGAGGTGGTCGATGAACAGGACCCCGTCCAGGTGATCCATCTCGTGCTGGATGCAGACGGCGAACAGGCCCTCGGCGTCCTCCTCGATGACTTGTCCCTGATAGTCCTGGTAGCGCAGCTTCACCCGCGCCGGCCGCTCGACCTCGTCATAGATCTCCGGCACCGACAGGCAGCCCTCTTCGTAGGGGGCGGTCTCTTCCGAGGCCCAGAGGATTTCCGGGTTCACGAAGAAGCGCGGCGCCTTCTCGTCTTCGGGCCCGGAGATGTCCATGACGATCACCCGTTTGGGCACGCCCACCTGGATCGCCGCCAGGCCGATGCCGGGCGCGGCGTACATGGTCTCGAGCATGTCATCCATCAGCGCGCGCAGTTCGTCGTCGACCACGTCGACGCGCGCCGAGACCTTCTTCAGGATCGGGTCGGGAACGACGAGGATGTCTCTGATGGCCATGGCCGCGACGTAAGGGGCCTATTCCCGACCGTCAAGGTGGGCGAATGGCCTCAGCGCCAGGATCAGCCTTCCTCGCCCTTCACCAGCCGCACCTGCGGCGGGGGCTCGGTGGGAAGCTTGGCCAGCGGGCGGACGGCGGTGTCGAGCGGCTCCAGGACCTCGACCTTGCGGCCCTCGTGGTCGACCTTCAGCTCCTCGAAGCGCCGCGCCTGGGTCAGCACCTGGGTCTCCAGGCTGCCCACGAACTGGTTGTAGCGCGCGACCGCCGCCTCCAGGGCCTTGCCGACCGAGCCCGCGTGCGCGCCCATGGTGGCGATGCGCTTGTAGAGTTCGCGCCCCAGCTCGGCGATGGTCCGCGCGTTGGCCGCCTGCTCCTCGACCCGCCAGCCGTAGACCACCGCCTTGCAAAGCGCGAAGAGCGTGGTCGGGGTGACGATCACCACCTTGCGGTCCATGGCCTCGGTCATCAGGGTCGGCGCGCGGTCGACCGCGGCGGCGAGCGCCGAATCCAGCGGCACGAACATGGCCACGAAGTCCGGCGAGCCCTCGAACTGGTCCCAATAGGCCTTGGCCGACAGCCCTGCGATATGGCCGCGCACGCTCTGCACATGGCGCAGTCCGGCGGCCTCCCGTTCGCTTTCGGCCTCGGCGGCCTGCAGCTCCAGGAAGGCGTTCAGCGAGCACTTGGCGTCAATGACGAAGACTCCGCCGCCCGGCAGCTTGACCACCACGTCCGGCCGCCGCCGGCCTTCCTCAGTGTCGGTGGAGGCCTGTTCGGTGAAGTCGCAGAAGCTGGAAAGCCCCGCCTGCTCCAGCACGTTGCGCAGCGTCTGTTCGCCCCAGCGCCCCTGCACGCCGGCGCCACGCCGCAGCGCCGAGGACAGCTTGCGCGCCTCGTCCTGCGTCGCCGTCGACGCCAGCAGGAGCGCCGCGATCTGTTCCTTCAGGCCGCCGGTCTCTTCGACGCGGGTCTTCTCGACCAGCGCCACGTGCTCCTGGAACTTCTGCAGGCTCTCGGCCACCGGCTTCAGCTGCGCCTCCAGGCGCGCCTGGGCCAGCTGCTCGCGGTTGTGGATCGCCTCCTCGTTCTTCTTGAGGATCGCCTCGGCCACGCCGGCCGCCGACTGCGCCACCTGGCTCGAGACCAGTTCGGCCTGGGTCTTGGCCATGTCGAGCTGCATGCGCCCGCGCTGCCGCTCCCAGAGAGCCCAAGCGATAGCCGCCACAGCGACAACCGCGCAGGCGAAAGCGAAGATCAGCGATCCGTTCATGCTGTGTTCTTAGACCCTTAGCTGAGTCGCCGCTAGGCCGGGCGCCGCGCCCGCATGGCTTGGGCGATGGTGCCGTCGTCCAGCCAGTCGAGTTCGCCGCCGACCGGCACGCCTCTCGCCAGCATGGTCACCGAAACGCCGGCGCCGGCCAGGCGGTCGGCGAGGTAGTGGGCGGTGGTCTGGCCATCGACCGTGGCCGGCAGCGCCAGGATCACCTCGCGGACCGCGCCGTCTGACGCCCGCGCCACCAGGCCGTTGACCCGCAGGGCGTCCGGCCCCACGCCGTCCAGGGCCGACAACAGGCCGCCCAGCACGTGATAGCGGCCGCGAAAGGCGCTGGCCCGCTCCATGGCCCAGAGCGCGCCCACCTCCTCGACCACGCAGATCAGGCTGCCATCGCGCGTGCGGTCGGCGCAGATCGCGCAGGGGTCCTGGGTGTCGAGGCTGCCGCAGGTCGCACAGACCTTCACCCGCGCCGCGGCTTCGGCGAGCGCGTCGGCCAGGGGCGAGAGCAGCTGGTCGCGCCGCTTCAAAAGCGCCAAGGCCGCGCGCCTGGCCGACCGCGGCCCCAGGCCCGGCAGCTTGGAGAGCAGGCTGATCAGCCGCTCGATCTCGGGTCCGGCTGACGCGGCCAAGTCAGAACTTCGGCATGCCGGGCATCCCGGCGAGCGGTCCGGCCGCCTTGGCCATCAGCTCGGCCGAGCGTTGGTCGAGCTGGCGCTTGGCGTCGGCGTGAGCGGCGGCCACCAGGTCACCGACCATGTCAGCCTCGCCGGGGACCATCAGGCTGTCGTCGATGTCGATGCGGGTGATCTGACCGGTGCCCCGCAGGGTGACCTTGACCAGGCCGTCGCCCGCCTGGCCCAGCAGCACCATCTGCTCCAGCTCCTGCTGCGCCTGGCCCATCTTCTGCTGCATGGCCTGGGCCTGCTTCATCAGCGAGGAGAGGTCTTTCACTTGGCGGCTCCGGTGAGGGGCAGGGGTTCGGTGAGCACCGTGGTCCCGCTCTTGACGATCTGGACCACCACCAGCTGAGCCGGTTCGGTGCGGCTGGCGTTGACAATATAGTGCGGCTGATTGGGCGTTTCAGACCACGCCTGGCCGGTCTCGAAACGCTTCTCCGGCTGGTCGCCCAGCCGGTTGATCACCGCGCCCTTGGTCACATAGGCGTAGGTCGAGGCCGGGTGCCGGTGCCCTCGCTGCCCCGCCGTGGTCAGCGGCCCGTCGCCGGCCGGGGCGATATTGATCACCTGCATATGCGTCTCGAACCCCGGCGCGATCGCGATCGCCTCATTGATCAGCGGCGGCGCGGGCTGGGCTGGGGCCGGCAAGGCTGCAGCGCCGCAGGCGCCGATCAAAACACAAAGACCACTAAGCTCACGAAGACCACGAAGACGCCTCGCGATCCCGACTTTGGTGGTCTTCGTGTCCTTCGTGGTCTTCGTGTCGAAAACGGCTTCGCCGTCAGTCGTCCTCATCATCCCCCTCCTCGTCGGCCGGGGTCGCTGTCCCTTCGGGGGCCTCGGCCTGCGGGATCGTGCGGACGCCCAGGATCTCGGCGCCGGGGAAGGTCTTCATCACCGCGACCACGAAGGGGTCTTGCTCGATCTCGCTCCTGACCTCGCGCTCCTCGCGCTTCTGGCGCTCCCAGAGGCTCTCGGCCCCGCCGCCGCCCTGGGCGGCGATCAGCCAGCGCTCGCCGGTCCAGTCCTTCAGCCGCGCCACGAGCCGCTGCGCCAGGTTCACCGGCGCGCCGGGCGCGGGCTCGTACTCGATGGCGCCGGGCCGGAAGCTGATCGGCCGGACAAACCGCTCCACGTCGAGCTTCAGCGAGATGTCCCGCTTCTTCTCGATCAGGGCCAGCATCTCCTCGAAGGTGTTGATCACCGCGACCGGTTCGCTCGCCGCCTGCGGCTGTGGAGACGCAAAGCCTCGCGCCACCGCGTTCGTCGACCCGCCGCCCGAGGCCACCGCCCCGCCGCCACCGCCCGGGCCCTGCGAAGCCGGCCCCGCCGGCGAAGCAGGGTCGCCGGCCTGCAGCCGCTTCAGCGCCTCTTCCGGCCCGGGCAGGTCGGCGGCGTAAGCCAGCCGGATCAGCGCCATCTCGGTCGCCGCCGCCGCGTCCGGCGCCCGGCGCACCTCCTCATAGGCCTTCAGCGTCAGCTGCCAGAGCCGCGAGAGCGTCCCGGCCGAGATCGAGGCGCCCACCGCCGCCAGCCTGGCCGACTGGTCCTTGGGCATCACCAGCGCCTGCGGCCCGATCATCTTGGCGACCGACGCGCCATGGCAGTGATCCAGCAGGTCCAGCATCACCTGATCCGGGTTGGCGCCATAGCCGTAGAGGGTGCGGAAGGTCTCGATCGCCGGTCCCGCCTCGCCGCGCATCAGTTGCTCGAACAGCGAGATGGTCTGCGCCCGGTCGGCCAGGCCCAGCATGTCGCGGATGGTCGCCGCGGTGACCGTCTGGCCGGGCTCGGCCTGGACGATCGCCTGGTCGAGCATCGACTGCGCGTCACGCACGCTGCCCTCGGCGGCCCGCGCGATCAGCATCAGCCCCTCGGCCTCGACCCGCGCGCCCTCGGCCTCGCTGATCATCTCCAGGTTCTTGACGATCACCTCCGGCTCGACGCGCCGCAGGTCGAACCGCTGGGTGCGCGACAGGATGGTCACCGGCACCTTGCGGATTTCGGTGGTGGCGAAGATGAACTTGGCGTGCGGCGGCGGCTCTTCCAGCGTTTTCAACAGGGCGTTGAACGACTGGGTCGACAGCATGTGCACTTCGTCGATGATGTAGACCTTGTAGCGCGCGGAGGTCGGCGCATAGCGCACCCCGTCCAAGAGCTCGCGCATCTCGTCGACCTTGGTGCGGCTGGCGGCGTCGAGCTCCAGCACGTCCATGTGCCGCCCCTCGATGATCGACTTGCAGTGGATCCCCTCGACCGCGAGGTCGAGCGTCGGCTCGTGGATCGTGTCGCTCTCGTAGTTGAGCGCGCGGGCCAGCAGGCGCGCGGTCGTCGTCTTCCCGACCCCGCGCACGCCGGTCAGCATGAAGGCATGCGCGATCCGCCCGGACGCGAAGGCGTTCTTCAGCGTCCGCACCATGGCCTCCTGGCCATAGAGGTCGTCGAAGGTCCTGGGCCGGTACTTGCGCGCGATGACCGTATAGGCGGCCGAGGCGTCGTCGCTGAGCGTCGGCGCCACGGGCGCCCCGCCGAACATGTCGATCGCCGGGGGCCCGTCTGCGAGCCCCGCGTCATCGTCGACGGGCGTCAGGTCGTCTTCATCGGCCATGCCGCCCATGTAAGTGCACGCCCCGCACACGGCAAAGCGCAAAGCCCGCGCGCGGCGGATCGCTCACAGAAAAAGGAAGGAAAGGTGGAGACCGAACGGCGACCCGGAACGGAATTCGTTGTGGCTGCTGCCTTCCGGCCCTGACCAGGTTGGCGAAGCGTCCGCCCGCCGCCGATCTCCGCGAGGGCATATGGCGGATCGGACCCAAGCAGGCAAGTGCGATGCATCCGCGGGCCACTTGGCGCCGAACTTGAAGTAGGGGTCACGCACGGTGGGCAATTGCGCCCTTTCACAACGTCACGTGCGCCGCTCTCCCGGCCTTCGCGTAACAGTTCTTCGGCCGGGAGAGCGACCCCACCCCAACCTTCCGGCCTTGACGATCGGTCCTTCGCGCGCACGCTTGCGCTCCCAGCCGGAGCTCCAGCCCATGTGCCGCAACATCAAGACCCTGTTCAATTTCGATCCACCCGCGACCCACGAAGAGATCCGCGCGGCCTCGCTGCAGTTCGTGCGCAAGCTCGCCGGCTTCAACGCGCCCTCGAAAGCCAATGAGGCGGCGTTCAACGCCGCCATCGAGGAGGTGTTCGAGGCGGGTCACCGGCTGCTGCACAGCCTGGAGACCCACGCCCCGCCGCGCGACCGCGAGACCGAGGCGCAGAAGGCCAAGGCCCGCGCCGCCCAGCGCTTCGGCCCGCGCGTCCCAGCCTGATCGCGCCTAGGTCTCGGCGGCGGGCGGCCTTGGCCCCAGCGTCTGCTGCACGGCCGCGTCGTGGGCGTCGAAGGTCTGGCGGGCGATCTTCTCATAGGCCGCGAGCAGCGGCGGGATCTGCGCGTGCAGCTCCATCAGGAAGGTGAAGGAGCCATCCAGCGGATGGTCCGACGGCGGCCCGGGAACCTGCGGCTGGCGTCCCTCCGCCAGCGCCTGCACGATCTCGAACATCGCATCCAGCGTCAGGCTGATCTGCAGCAGCAGCAGGTGGGTGCGCGTGCGCAGGACCGAGTCGCCCACGTCGAACAGGGTCTCGCGGTTGCGCTCATAGATCTGCGCCTCGCGCTCCGCGGCCTTCAGGAACCTGAACGTGATCGGGCCATAGGGGTCGCCGCGCCCGCGGGCCTCGTCCGCCAGCCGCAGGATCAGTTTGAGCGCCGCCAGGATCTCGCCGAACAGCTGGGCGGCGCTCTGCTCGCGTTCGCGGCGGCGCAGGTGCTGCTCGAACCGCCCCGACACCAGCCCGCCGAGCGAGGCCAGCACGGCGCCGATGATCACCCCCAGCAGGGTCTCGTCGTTCGGATCGAGATGCATGTCCGCCGGCCCCGCTTTCCAACCCTCAGTTGGGGGGCGCCTGACCCCAGGAAGCAAGGTCGTGATGTCACAGGCTGCGCTTGCCCGTGCGTCAGCCGAAATTGATGTTATGATCCACCGAAGATCAAAGCCAAGACGCTACACCGGGAGTCTGACGCCATGCGACGTGTCCTCATCCTCGCGCTGGGTACCGCCCTTTCCACCGCCGCCCTCGCGCTCACCCTGCCGGCGTCGGCGGCGCCCGCCGCGAAGGCCGACGCCGATCCGACCGTAACCCCGAAAGGCTGGACGGCGCCGAAGACCGCCTTCGGTCAGCCGGACCTCTCCGGCTACTGGTCGAACGCGACCATGACGCCGCTCACCCGCAACGCGAAGCTCACCGACAAGCTGGTGGTGCCGCCGGCCGAGGCCCGCGGCCTTGAGCAGGCGTTCTCCGAGGCGCTCGCCGAAGCCGACCGGCCCACCGACCAGAAGAAGGGTCCAGGCGCCGTCACCGACCCAAATTCGCCCGAGGCCAAGCTGGTGAAGATCCGGCCCGACTTCGCTGCCGCCGGTGGCGACGTGGGCGGCTACAACACCTTCTGGATCGATCCGGGCGCGCACATGATGGTGGTGAACGGCGAGTACCGCTCCTCGATCATCACCACCGCGAACGGCCTGCCGCCGGCCCGCAAGGCAGGCGCCGAGCCCGCGTTCGGCCGCTATCGCGACGTCTACGACAGCTATGAAAACCGCTCGCTTGGCGAACGCTGCATCATGGGCTTCGGGCGCAACTCCAGCCCGCCGATGCTGGCCAACGGCTACTACAACAACGACTACAACATCGTGCAGACCCCGGACGCGGTGGTGATCCAGGTCGAGCTGATCCACGACACCCGCATCATCCGGCTGAAGGGCGGCCACCGCCCCGACGACGTGCGGCCCTACATGGGCGACTCGATCGGCCATTGGGAGGGCGCCACCCTGGTGGTCGAGACCACCAACTTCCCGCAGAGCGACGCCTTCATGGGCTCGTGGAAGCACCTGAAGGTCACCGAGCGCTTCACCCGCGTCTCGCCGACCCGGATCAATTACCAGTTCCAGGTCGAGGATCCGGACACCTGGGACAAGCCGTGGGGCGGCGAGTACGACTTCGCGCCCCTGAAGGGCATCGTCTACGAATACGCCTGCCACGAAGGCAACTACGCGCTGCCCGCCATCCTGGCCGGCGCGCGCCGCAAGGAACAGGAAGCCGCCGCTGGCGGGGCCAAGCCCGGCGGGCAATAGGCGCCGAGAACCCCGCTCATCTCCGCCGCGCGGAGATGAGCGGCGCTACTTCGGCTTGCGGAACCGGAACATGAACTGATCGGTCTTGCCCAGGATCGCCGGGTCCAGGACCATCTTGCTGTGGTCGTCGTCCTTCATGGCCAGGACCGTGCTCTCGCCATCGAACTTGAAGCCCGCGGCCTCCACCTCGGCGCGCACATCGGCCGGGTTGATGCGGTGCAGCCGGTTGACCGCCGTGGTCTCGTCCATGCCGGCCGGCGCCACGTGGTCGATGATCACGAAGACCCCGCCGGGCTTTAGCGCCGCGAACACCTTCTTGTTGAACGCCGGCACATCGGCCGGGCCCATGAAGCGCACATGCAGGTCGTGGTAGTTCTGGCGGATGAAGACCGCGTCCAGGCCCATCGGCAGCGCCATGTCGTTCATCGGCACCGCCAGGGTCGTGACGTTGGACCAGGCCGGATCCTTGGCGCGCGCCGCCTTCAGGTCGACGATTCCCGGGTGCACCTTGAGGATCTCATCGGGCATGAAGCCGTAGACCTTGCCTTTCGGCCCGACGGCCTGGGCGAAGGCGGTGGTGAACCGGCCGGGGAAGATGTCGGCCACCTGCCAGCCCGGCTTCACGCCGACGAACTTCAGCACCTCCGGTCCGTGGTAGGTCGGACTTGAGAGCGCATCGCCGCGCGACGGGTCGATGGGCGAATGGATGTCGAACTTCGGCGGCTGAGCGCCGGCCCAGCTCGCGCTCAGCGCCAGGAGCGCCAAGCCAAGCGCGGCGCCTCTGAACTGGATCGTCATGTCGTTTCCCCCTCTATTTGCCGCGAGGCTAGCACGGCTGGGGGAGGCGCGCCTCAGTCGGCCTGGTCGGCGTAGATCTTCATCAGCCGGTAGAGGTAGTCGCGGCTGTCGTAGAGCACCTTGACCCGGATGTGCTCGTTCAGGCCGTGCACCCCGTCGCCATCCGGATCGCCGAAGTCGCCGCTGATGCCATAGGTCGGAATGCCCACGGGCGTGAGGAAGGCGCCGTCCGTCGCGCCCGCCGACATCAGCCGCACGTTCGGCACGCCGGACCACATCTCCGACGCCAGCTTCTCGGCCGGCCCCAGCACCTTGGGGTCCAGCGGCGGCGGCGGGGCGACCGCGTTGCGGGTCTCGCGAACCGTGACCTTCACCTTCGCATCGCCGATGACCCGATCGAGCGTCTGGCGCACCTCTTCGACACTGGTTCCGGGGAAGATGCGGCAGTTGACGTTGGCCCGCGCCCGCTGCGGCAGGGCGTTGGTGGCGTGGCCCGCGTCCAGCATGGTCGCCACGCAGTTGGTGTGCAGGATCGCGTTGATATCGAGATCCTTTTCCAGGAGGTCCCGCGCGGCCATGTCCTGCGGGTTCTTGAGCAGAACCGCGAGCGCCTCGCGCTCCTGCGGCGTGCGCGTGGCGGAAAGCCTGGTGAAGAAGTCCCGGGTGGTGTCGTTGAAGGTCACCGGGAAGCGGTAGGCCTGGATGTGGGTGAGCGCCGCGGCCAGGTGATAAATCGCGTTGTCAGGCGCCGGCCGTGAGGAATGGCCGCCCGGGTTGGTGACCTCCAGGGTGTAGTTCTGCGACAGCTTCTCGCCCACCTGGATGCCCATGAAGACCGGCTTGCCGTTGGCGTCGAGGTCGCCGCCGCCGCCCTCGTTGATCGCGAAGGCAGCATCGATCAGGTCGCGCTTGTTCTTCGCCAGATACTCAGCGCCGTTGAAGGCCCCGTTGGTCTCCTCGCCGCAGGTCAGCGCCATCTTGATCGTGCGGCGCGGGTGAAAGCCCTCCTTCTTGTAGCGGGCCATGGTGTCGACCCAGGTGGCCGCCATCGCCTTATCGTCGGCGGCGCCGCGGGCGTAGAAGAAGCCGTTTTCCTCGACCAGCGTGAAGGGGTCGCGCGTCCAGTCCTCGCGCTTGGCCTCCACCACGTCCAAGTGGGCCAGCATCAGCACCGCCTTGGCCTTGGGGTCCCTGCCCGGCAAGATCGCCACCAGGCCGCCCTCCTTGGGATGGTCCGGCGCGGCGAAGGGGTGCAGGTCGCTGTCGGGGAAGCCCGCCGCCTTCAGGCGCGCGGCCATGCGCTCGGCGGCGAGCGTGCAGCTCCCCACCGAGAGGCTGGTGTTGGTCTCCACCAGCTCCTTGTAGAGCGCACGGAACTCGACCTGGTCGGGCCTGGGCTGCGGGGCCTGGGCGAACACCGGGCCGGCGGCGACGGACGAGACGGCGAGCACGGAAATCAGCGTTCTGAACACGGAATGGAATCCCCTCGAAGAATCGCCCGCGAACCTGCGGCGTCGCGGCGGTCCTGGCAAGCCGGTCGGCCGGCCCTGGCTCAGCCGGCGAAGCGGCGGTTCAGCTTGCGCATGCCGCCCAGCCAGCGGCCGTAGTTGTCAGTCTTGTTGCGCATGTACTGCAGCACCTCGGGATGCGGCAGGATCAGGAATTCCTCGGCCTCGATCCCGCGCACCACCGACTCGGCCAGAACCTCCGGCTCCATCATGCCGTCGATGCTGGCGACGCCATCGGGATTGTTCGCGGTCATCGCCGTGCGCACCGCCTGCGGGCAGAGCACCGAGACCTTGATGCCCTGGTCGCCGTGGGTGATCGACAGCCACTCGGCCAGGCCCACCGCGGCATGCTTGGTCACCGCGTAGGGCGCCGAGCCGATCTGCGAAAGCAGGCCTGCCGCCGAGGCGGTGTTCAAGAGATAGCCGCCGCCGCGCGCCGCCATCCTGGGGACCAGGTGCCGCGCCGCCCAGACGTGGGCCATGACGTTGATGTCCCAGATCCGCTGCCAGGCGTCGTTGGGCGTTTCCGCGCCGCCGCCCACGCCGATGCCGGCGTTGGAGCAGAAGAGGTCGATGGGGCCGTGGTCGGCCTCCACCGTCTCGATCAGGCTCTGGATGTCGGCTTCGCGGGAGACGTCGGTGGTGAAGGCGACGCCCCCGACCATCTCCGCCGTCGCCTGGCAGCCCGCCGCATCGCGGTCTGCGCAGACGATGAGCTTGGCGCCCTCGGCCTTGAACCGGATCGCGAGCGCGCGGCCGATGCCGCTGGCCGCGCCAGTGATGACGATGATCTTGTCCTTCAGCTCCATGGCGCGGCGGCTCTCCCCATTGCGTGGCGCCTCGGGTTTAGGCCCCCTCTTTCGCCGCCGCCAGCTTGTCCGCCGTCTTCGTCTCGAAATCCGAGGCGTCGTGCCGCTCGTGCAGCTGGCTTTCCGGCGCCCCGAAGGCCCGGTTGACCATCCGCCCGCGCTTCACGGCCGGCCGCGCCGCGATCTGGTCGGTCCAGCGCTGCACGTTCTTGTAGTCCTGCACGCTCAGGAACTCGCCGCCCTCATAGAGCACGCCCTTCACCAGCGCGCCGTACCAGGGCCAGGTGGCCATGTCGGCGATGGTGTACTGATCGCCCGCCAGATATTCCGCCTCGCCCAGCCGGCGGTCCAGCACGTCGAGCTGGCGTTTCACCTCCATGGCGTAGCGGTTGATCGGATATTCCATCTTCGATGGCGCATAGGCGTAGAAGTGGCCGAAGCCGCCGCCCAGGAACGGCGCCGAGCCCATCAGCCACATCAGCCACGAATAGGTCTCCGCCCGCGCCGGTTGCTCGGTCGGCAGGAAGGCGCCGCCGAACTTTTCCGCCAGGTGAATGAGGATCGCGCCGGACTCGAACACCCGGATCGGCTTGGGCCCCGAGCGGTCCATCAGCGCCGGAATCTTGGAGTTCGGATTGACCTCCACGAAGCCGGAGCCGAACTGGTCGCCGGAGCCGATGTTGATCAGCCACGCGTCGTACTCCGCGCCCTTGTGGCCGGCCTCCAGCAGTTCCTCGAACATCACCGTCACCTTCACCCCATTGGGCGTGGCCAGCGAATAGAGCTGGAAGGGATGCTTGCCGATCGGCAGCTCCTTCTCGTGCGTCGGGCCGGCGATCGGGCGGTTGATATTGGCGAAACGGCCGCCGCTCTCCTTGTCCCAGGTCCAGACCTTCGGGGGAACGTAGGCGGTGTCGTCGGCCATCTTGAGAACTCCTGCGGTTGCAGCCTCCGATGTGGGCGACGCAAACGCGTTTGGCTAGTCGGAGCCCACGCCTTATGTACCGAGGCCATGGCCCTGGACGTCTTCCTCAACACCTTCGCCGGCAACCCGCTGGACCGCGCCAGCGAGCGGCGCACCAACCCCGAATGGATCGCCGAACAGCTGGCCTCGTCGGAATCCCTCGGCGTCGCCATGTGGAACGGCCGCCCCCTCGTCGAGCCCGCCCCGACCGCCGAGAACCCCACCGGCCTGCAGATCGCCTATCTGCCGGCCAAGCTGGTGGGCGAGTTGGCCGGCGGCGCCGAGCGCCTGCTGTTCATGGGCCTCTGGAAGGAAACCGCCGTCTTCGCCGTCGACCTGGAGGGCCCGGCCGACCCCGGCGAAGGCCCGCTACAGGGGTTCGGCAAGTTCGAGGACCTGCGCTCGATCGCGCTGCGCCTGCCGCCCAACGAAGCCGCCATCGTCGCCACCGCCAAGCAGATGTTCGAGTGGCGCCGGCGTCATCCGCACTGCGCGGTCTGCGGCCAGCGCAGCGAGGCCCAGGACGGCGGCTGGAAGCGCAAGTGCCCCGCCTGCGAGACCGAGCACTTCCCGCGCACCGACCCGGTGGTGATCATGCTGGCCTACCACGGCGACCGCTGCCTGCTCGGCCGCCAGGAACAGTGGCCCAAGGGGATGTTCTCGGCCCTCGCCGGCTTCCTCGAGCCCGGCGAGAGCATCGAGGAGGCCTGCGCGCGGGAGCTGTCCGAGGAGGCGGGCCTGCGCGCCCGCAAGGTCCGCTACCACTCGACCCAGCCCTGGCCCTATCCCTCATCGCTGATGATCGGCCTGATCGCCGAGGTGGAGGACGACGAGGGCGTCGCCGACCAGGCCGAACTCTCCGAGATCCGCTGGTTCACCCGCGCCGAAGCGCGCGACCTGATCGCCGGCAAGCTCGACGGCGTCGCCGCCCCCAACCGGCTCGCCATAGCCCACCAGCTGATCAAGGCCTGGGTGGAAGACTCATCCCTCCCTTAATGGGGAGGGACGTTACCCCCGCGTCCGGAACGGATCGGCCGGATACACCCCCAGCACCTCGAACTTCTCCGAGAAGAACTGCAGCTCCTCGAAGGCGCGGGCGAGCGCGATGTCCTCGGGCCGCCCGTCGACCTCGGCGTAGAAGAAGGTCGCCGCCCAGGCGCCGTTCTCCATGTAGCTCTCCAGCTTGGACATGTTCACGCCGTTGGTCGCGAAGCCGCCGAGCGCCTTGTAGAGCGCCGCCGGCAGGTTCCGGACCCGGAAGATGAAGCTGGTGATGCAGGGCTCGGTGAACGGCGGCCGCGGCGGATCCTTGTCCGCCGTCATGACCAGGAAACGGGTGGTGTTGTGGTGCTCGTCCTCGATGTCGCGGACCAGGATCTCCAGGCCGTAGATCTCCGCCGCCAGCGCCGGCGAGACCGCCGCGCGGGTCTTGTCGGGGGTCTGGCTCAGGATGCGCGCCGCGCCGGCGGTGTCGCCCACGCCCTCGGTGGTCAGTTTCATCCGCCGGATGGTCTTGCGGCACTGAGCGAGCGCGATCGGCATCGAGACGGCGATCCTCACGTCGTCCAGGGTCACGCCCGGATTGGCCATCAGCATGAAGTGGATCGGCTTGAACCGCTCGCCGACGATCTTCAGGCCGGAGTTGGGCAAGAGGTGGTGCACGTCGGCGACCCGGCCGGCCACCGAGTTCTCCACCGGGATCATGCCCAGCTGGCAGTCGCCCTTCCGCACCGCCTCGAAGGCGTCCTCGAAGGTGGCGTGCGGGACCGGCTGCATGTCCGGATAGGCGGCCATGCAGGCTTCGTGGCTGTTGGCGCCCAGTTCGCCCTGGAAGGCGATGCGTCCGTGACCTGCTTGGGCCTTGCTCATGCAAGGGTCCTAGCATGCGCCCGCGCACGCTCAAGGTCCGCCGGGTTGTCGACGCTGATCGGCGCCTCGTCGATCACCGCCGCCCAGATCGACATGCCAAGTTCCAGCGCCCGCAGCTGCTCCAGCCGCTCGCGCTTCTCGAGCGGCGATGGCGGGGCGGCGCAGAACCGCTCCAGGGCGGCGCGCCGGAAGCCGTAGATGCCGTGGTGCAGCCAGACCGGGCCGTCGCCATAGAGCACCGAGCGGGTGAAATAGAGCGCCCGCGCCGTGCGCCGGTCGGCCTGCATCGCGGCCACCACCTTGGGGATATCCGGATTGCTCCGCTCCGCCGGATCGGCCTCGGCCACCATGACCGTCGAGAGGTCGCAGGAGGGTTCAGCCTCCAACAGGCGCGCCACGGCGACCACCGCGTCGGGCCGCACGAAGGGAATGTCCCCCTGCAGGTTGATCACCACGTCGTGCCGCCCCGCCGGGTCCAACGCCTTGAGCGCGGCCACGATCCGGTCGGAGCCTGACGGCAGATCGGGATCGGTCAGCACCGCGCGGCCGCCGGCTTTTTCGACCGCGTCGACGATCTCCTGATCGCCCGCCGCGACCGCCACGGGCCCCACGCCGGCGGCCTGCGCCTGCCTCAGCACGCGGACGATCATCGGTACGCCGCCGATGTCAGCGAGCGGCTTCCCGGGGAGCCGGGTTGCGGCCATGCGCGCGGGGATGAGGACGATGGGGGTCATAGATACGCTGAGGCAGTGCTTGGGCGGTTGCGCGAGCGCCGGTAGCGTGTAAGAGAGCCGGACGCAACAAGGGGCGGGATTCCCGCGCTTTCGCCGGCGCGAGTCGCTGGCGCTTAGAGGGCCGATTTCGGGAAGATGAGCGACAGCCTAGCCTTCAACAAATACGCCGGCGCGGTGCTCGCCACCGGTTTCGTCATCGCCCTGCTGGTCAATGCCTCGGGCATGGTGTTCAGCGAGGACAAGGTCGCCAAGCCGGGCTTCAAGGTCGAGGTGGTGGAAGACACCGGCGGCGCGGCCGTGGCCGATGTTCCGCCCGACTGGGGCACGGTGCTGCCGAAGGCCGACGTGGCCGCCGGCCAGACCGTCTTCGCCAAGTGCCAGTCCTGCCACAGCCTGACCGCCAACGGCACCGGCCCGAACCTGACGGGCGTCGTGGGCCGCAAGCCCGGCACCGAGGCCGGCTACGCCTATTCCGACGCCATGAAGGCTGAAGGCGCCAAGGTGCCGGTCTGGGACTACGAGCACCTCTACGAGTACCTCAAGGCCCCGCAGGCCTACGTGAACGGCACCAAGATGACCTTCGTCGGCCTGAAGCAGCCGGTCGACCGGATCAACCTGATCGCCTACCTGCGCGGCCAGGGCGGCACGCTGCCGATCCCGGCGCCGAACCCGGCCGCCGCGGCCGCGGCTGCGGCCCCTGCCGCCGGTGGCGCAGCTCCGGCGGCGGGCGCGGCTCCGGCCGCTCCTGGTGCTCCGGCCGCTCCTGGTGCTCCGGCGGCCAAGCCCGGCGACAAGCCGGCTGCGGCGACCACCCCGGCCACGCCGCCCGCCGGCGCGGCGCCCGCGCCGAAGTAGGCGTCCCCGCCGGACCTAGGGCTTGGGTTTCGCCGGCGCCGCCGGCGGCCCGACCGCGCCTTCCAGCCTGTTGTCGATCGCGGCGATATCGGCCGGCGGCTTGGGCAGGCTGGCCCAGGGCATGGGCTTCTTCAGCGTCTCCGCCCACCGGCTGACCCACTGGTTGCCGTTGGTCCCGACCGCGTCCTCGGCCATGACGTAGGCCGGGTCGGTCATCGCCCGCGCCAGGGTCACGGCTTTCAGGTCGTTGGCCTTCAGGATCGCCGCCAGACCATCGATGCTTTCGGCGTTCAGCCGCGTGGCGTGCATCAGGAAAACGAACTTCGGCTCGCGGCCGAGCACGCCCTTGGCCGCGGCGATGTACCAGGGGACGATCTGAGCGGTGAAATCGAGGTACGCCTTCTGGATGCGCGCGGCCTCGGCCGCATCGCCCTTCAGCACCGCCTCGTCATAGGGCATGGCGAACATCCAGTCGGAGTTCTCCATGGAGACCGGCGCCACGCGGTAGCCATGCGCGCCCAGCCAGGCCTCGAAGGTCTTGCGCGCCTCGTCGGTGGCCCCGGTCTCCAGGTAGGGATGGCGGAACCAGTGGGGGCTGCGATGACGCGCGGCCAGCAGGGCGCGGGTCACCACCTCGCCCTTCTCGACCTCGGCGATCTCGGCGGCGGCGTCGGTGGTGAAGTGCGGGTGGTCGTAGGTGTGGTTGCCCAGGTCCATGCCGGCGTCGAGCCAGGCCTTGAGCAAGGCGATCCGCTCGGGCTTGTCCCGCGCTTCCAGCTTCACCTCGTTGACGAAGCCGATGGCCGGGAACCGGTGACGCTTTAGACCGGCCAGCAGGTCCTTGGTGGTCACCACCGCATAGTCGGTGGTCGGCGAGAGCGCCATGGTCGGCAGGTCGTCGAAGGTCAGCGCCACCTCTCCCGCCAAGGCTGGCGAGGCGACCGTCGCCAGCAGCAGGGCCAGGGCGAGCGCGCGCAACTCTAGAGCCTGCGGAACGCGGTCGGCTGGCCGACGCCGGCGGCGTCGATGCGGGCGATGGCCTCGTCCAGCGGCTCGATGGCGACGGCCATGTGGTGGCCGTTGGCGTGGACGATGCGGGTCTCGTCGAGGCCGATGGCCATGTGCCCCCGCCAGAACACCAGGTCGCCGCGGCCGAAGTCGGCGCGGCCGATCGCGCGGCCCATTTCGGCCTGCTGATCGGCGTCGCGGGGACAGGCCTTGCCGCAGGCGAACAGCGCCGCCTGCGAGAGGCCCGAACAGTCGAGCCCAAGGCTCTCACGCCCGCCCCACAGATAGGGGGCGCCCAGGAACCGCTCGGCGACCGCCGCCATGTCGGTCTCAAAGACGCCGATGGGCGCCAGATGCTCCACGGCCATCCAGCCCGCGCCGGCCGCCTTGGCGAGCCGGCCCTCTACCGCTTCGACCGCGACCAGCGCGTTCATCGAATAGGGGCCCAGGGCCCGGGCCTTGATGCTGGGTTCGGCGAAGGCGTAGGTGCGGATCGCGCTGACCCGGTGCGTCGGCTCGGGGCCCGGCGCGGCGAGCGCGCTGGCCGCCACGAAGCCGACATAGCCGTCGCGCCGCGCCTGGCCCCAAAGGTAGGCGCCCTCCTCCTCGACCGCCTCGAACGTCTCGCCGAATAGCAGCTGGTCCATCTGTTCGGAGGCGGCGTCGGGCGCGCGGTGGATGCCCGCGGCCGGGGCTGCGCAGACGCGGACCTTGGAATCCAGATAGACCTCGGCGCGCAGGACGCCCTCCAGCGCCCGGCTGGCGATGCCGTCCCGCAAGGGGGTCGTGCGTGGATCCATGTCCATGCTCAAGCGAACCGATCCCGGATCATCCGGTAAAGGCCGCGGATAGCCTGCGCCTCCGCGCCCACCGGATGGCCCGGCCGGTTGCGCGGGTTCCAGGCGAAGATGTCAAAATGCACCCAGGGCCCGCACTTGGGCCCGGACGGGGCGAAGCGCTGCAGGAACAGGGCCGCGGTCACCGATCCTGCCTGGGCCCAGCCGTCCGGATCGTTCTTGATCTCGGCCACATCGGAGTCGAGGGCGTCGGCATAGGCCTTCCAGAGCGGCATCCGCCACACCGGGTCGCGCTCGGCCAGCGCCGCCGCCTCGATCTGGCGGGCGAGTTCGTCGTCGTCGGTGTAGAACGGCGGCAGTTGCGGCCCGAGCGCCACCCGCGCGGCCCCGGTCAGCGTCGCCAGGTCGATGGTCAACGCCGGCTCCAGCTCGCTGGCCCGGGTGAGCGCATCGGCCAGGATCAGCCGCCCCTCGGCGTCGGTGTTGCCGACCTCGATGGAGAGCCCCTTGCGGGAGGCCAGGACGTCGCCCGGCCGCATGGCGTCGCCGGAAATCGCGTTCTCCACCACCGGCGTCAGCACCACCAGCCGCACCGGCAGCCGGGCGGCCATGATCATCCGGCCGAGCGCGAGCGCATGCGCCGCCCCGCCCATGTCCTTCTTCATCTGCCGCATGCCGGCCGAGGGCTTGATGTCGAGGCCGCCGGTGTCGAAAACCACGCCCTTGCCGATCACGCAGACCAGCGGCATGCCCTCGTGCCCCCAGGTGAGCTCGATCATCCGGGGCGCGCGGGCCGGGTGGGCGGCGCGGCCGACGGCGTGCACCGCCGGATAGTTGGCCTCCAGCAGGGCGTCGCCGGTGACCACCGTGATCTGCGCCCTGTGCTGCTCGGCGATTTCGCGCGCGATGGTCTCGATCTGCAGCGGGCCCATGTCGTTGGCCGGCGTATTGACCATGTCGCGGGCGAGCGCGCAGGCGTGCGCCACCTGGCGCACCTCGACGGCGTTGGCGCCCTCGGCGACCAGCCGGGCGTGCTCCCCGGCATGGGCCTTGTAGCGGTCGAACCTGTAGCTCCCCAGCGCAAAGGCGATGGCGATCTGGTCGGCGCTCATGCCCTCCGGCGCGCGGGCGATCCGATAGGTTCCGGCCGGCAGCTTGGCGGCCAGGCTGCGGAACACCATCGGGTCGCCGCCCTCGCCCAGACCGAACAGCACGCTGGCGAGCGCGCCATCGGTTCCTGGGATCAGCAGGATCTGCCCGGCCTTGCCTTTGAATTCGGTGATGGCCGCATAGGCCTTGCCGCCGGGGGGAGCGGCGTCCAGCGCCGGGCCGGTCTCGTGCTCCAGGATCGCGCGCACCGGGATCGCGGCGGCGTCAGCGGTGTCGAGGATCACGTCTGACATGGCGGGCGCTCTGGAGTGGACGAAAGAACCGGCCCTTCTCCTAGGCGCATCTGGGCGCGCCCCGCAACTTCCCTAAAGGTGCGCCGCCAGCGGCGAGACCGGGAAGGCCGCCAGTGCGCCGACCGCGATAGCCACGCCATAGGGCACATTCTCGCCGGGCTCGGCGAGGCGCGTGAACCAGGCGGGCCCGGCCGGCATGATCGCGCGGACCCGCTGCGAGCGCAGGCCCAGGAGGCCGATCGCCAGGGCGCCGCCGGCCATGCACGTGAACAGCAGATAGCTCATCGCGCCCGGCAGGCCGAGCCACAGCGCCGCGGCGGCGAACAGCTTGGCGTCGCCGCCGCCGATCCAGCCGGCCGCGAACATGCCCATCCCCATGACCAGCGCCACGACGCCCACCGCCACGCTCAGGCCGATGACCGAAGGCGACACGCCGAGTGCGATGGCCGCGATCGGAAAGGCCGCCGCCAGGGCCAGCGAAATCTGGTTGGGAATCGTGAAGCTGGTCAGGTCCTTCAGCGCGCCGGCTATCACCAGGGCGGGGAAGATCAGCAACAGCAGGGTCTGGGCGGCGTGCAGCATCTTTGCAAACTCCAAGGCGCCCAGCATGGCGCGCGCCGATGAACGGAGGGTTTCGCGTCCGCGCTTCAGCGCCGCCTTCAGCCACGAAAAACCCCCCGACGGTCGCCCGTCGGGGGGTCTCTTGGGCTCAACTGGTGAAAACGGTGGCTTAGCCGGCCGGCTTCAGGTCGTTGGCGACGGTGGTGAAAAGGGTCGTGAGGTTGGTGCCGACGGCGGTAAGCGCCGTCACCAGAACCACGGCGACGAGAGCGGCGATCAGGCCATATTCAATGGCGGTGGCGCCGGATTCGTCCTTCAGGAAGCGGGTCACGAACTTCGACATATGTCATCTCCTTTTAGCGAGCAGTCGTTGTCGGGCTTCAAGCTGTCGCCTGCTCGCCCTAATGCCACATCAAGTTCGCAGACTTCGCTTAATTGGAAGTAAAGCGAACGGCAATCAGCCTAATTTTCTTTGGTGAATTGATTTTAACTCTAAATTCCGATTAACCAAGAAGTAAAATAGAGCAATCAAAATGTTATATTCTGTTATCCTCGCACTTAAACCTTAGTTAGGCACAGATCGGTAGACTACGCGCCACGTTCCGAGAGAATCCCGTGCGTAGTCCCTCGCCCGCCCGTTCCAGCCCGTTGGCCCGCTTCCTCCGCCGCTTCGTGCGCGCCGAGCAGGGGGTCACCGCCCTGGAATTCGGCCTGATCAGCCTGCCCCTGATGCTGATGACCTTCGGCCTGCTGGAGCTGGCGATCGTCTTCGTGGTCGGCGCCACCCTGGACACCGCCACCGAGATCGCCTCACGCCAGATCCGCACAGGCGAGTTCCAAACCAGCGCGGCCAGCACTCAGGCCGACTTCAAGAACCTGGTCTGCGGCCGCATGTCGTGGCTCAGCGGCCAGTGCGCCGCCAACCTCTGGATCGATGTGCAGACCTTTTCGACCTTCAACGGACTGGCCAATGCGCCGCCGGTGAACACCGCGACCTTCAATCCGCCGGCAGGCCTGTGCTTTTCGCCAGGCCTGCCCACCGACATCGTGCTGGTCCGCGCCTATTTCGAATGGAGCCTGTTCACCCCGCTGCTGAACAACGCGCTCGAGAACATGGGCGGCGGCTCGGGCAAGCGGTTGATCACCTCGACGACCGCCTTCCGCAACGAGCCCTACAACGTCACCCCGCCGGAAGGCACGAAATGCTGACGCGCTTTGGACGCGACCGGCGCGGCGTCGCCGCCATCGAGTTCGCGCTCATCGCCCCGGTGGCGATCGCGCTCTACATGGGCTTCGCCGAGCTCACCATGGCGATGATGGCCGACCGCCGCGTGGCGCACGCCGCCGCGGTGGTAGGTGACCTGGTGGCGCAGTCGCCCACGGTCGCGCCGAGCGACCTGACCGACATCTTCCAGGTGGGGTCCCAGATCATGTCGCCGTTCACCGCCACGCCGCTGAAGATGCGGATCACCAGCGTGGTCGCCGACGTCAACGGCGTGCCGAAGGTGGCCTGGAGCAAGGGCAGCGGCATGACGGCGATGACGGTGGGAACCACCGCCGGCGGCGTTCCGGCCAACCTGCTGGCGGCCGGCGACAGCGTGATCCAGGCCGACGTGTCCTATTCCTACACCTCGCCGCTGGGCTTCACGCTGAATGCGCCCATCACCTTTGCCAACACCTTCTTCCTGAAGCCACGCCAGTCGGCGTCGGTGGCCTGCGCCCTCTGCTAGGCGCGCCCGGCCGGCGCTAGTCGATGTGCGTCACCTCGCGCCCGCCGCCCTTGACGAACAGCAGCCCGATCAGGCCCACGATCATCAGCAGGATGACGCTGGCGAAGCCGCCCTGCTGGCTGTGGGTCAGGCGCGTGCCGATGTTGACCATGCCGGGCGCGAGCCAGGCCGTGGCGACGCCCGAGAGCCCATAGATCCCGAAGAAGGCCCCGGTCTGGGCCGGTGGCGTCAGCCGGGTCAGCGCCGTGCGCGCCGAGGCGTACTGGGCGGTGATGAAGATCGAATTGCTGAGGCCGACCAGCAGGAAGACCAGGCTGGGCAGGGTGCGGTAGACCGGGCCGGCCCACACCGGCCCATGGGCGGCGACGTCGTAGTGCCAGAAGTAGAGGATCTTGTCGGGCGCCATACCCAAGAGACCGATCAGCGCCAGAACCGTCATGAAAATCTCCAGGCGCAACGCGTTCTTCGGCCCCATGTTGTGGTCCAGCCAGCGTCCGACCAAGCCGCCGAAGGTGGCGATGATGCTGCTGATGATTCCGCTGGCCAGGAGTTCCAGGGGACCCCACTTCATCACGCCTGCCGCCAGCACGCCGTAGAAGAACAGCACGCCGTTCATGCCGTCGAAGAAGAACATCCGCGAGATCAGGTAGACGAAGGCGTCCCCGTAGCGCCGCACCGTCGTCAGCATGGCCCAGAGGTCCGCTGCGCCCTCCTTCAGGGCCCGCAGCACCGGGACCCTGGTCCTGGGCGCATCCGGCGTGAACAGGAAGATCGGAATCGAGCCGACCGCGAAGATGACCGCCGCCAGGAGGGCCACCACCCGCTCCGGCTCGTGCGTGGCTGCGTTCAGCCCGAACAGCGGGTGCGCTGGCACCCAGGCCCAGGCCACCTTGCCCGGCAGGGCGAAGGCCCAGGCGGTGAAGCCGAGCGCGAACACCGAGGCGAAGTTGCCCAGGGATAGCGCGAGGCCTGACGCGCTGTGAGCGCCCTTGAGGCCCGCCGCGCGGATTAGCATCGAATTGTGCAGGATCTCCGTCCAGGCAAACAGCACATTGATCACATAGAGGATCGAAAGCGTGGCCAGGATCGACAGGCCGGAAAGGTCCGGTTTGGCGAACCACAGCATCGCCATCAGCGGCGCCATGACGATCACGCACAGGGCCAGCAACGCCTTGCGCGGCCCGATCTTGTCGATCGAGGCGCCCAGGAACGGCCCGGTCGCGAACACGGTCCAGCCGACATACTGCTGCAGGGCCGAGATCGTCTCCTGACCCTTCACCGGGTCGCCGATCATCGTGGCCGAGACATAGGGCATGAAGACGAAGATCGTCATCAGGATGACGTAGGGGTCGCGCGCGCCCTCGAAGACCGACCAGGAAATCCCACCGCGGGTAAGCTTGGCGTCGCCGCCGTATTCGGCCTCGATGGGCGCATCGGCGACGGAGGCGGGGCCCAGAGCCTCGGGCAGGGGGCTTTCGCCCGGTATCGGACTGGTCAAATCGTCGCCTCCCGGGGCATCCGCCTTTTGGAACAGCGGTATGGGACGACGTTGCCGGTTATTTGCGGCGGTGGCTAGGCGGGACCCGCTTTGCCGAGTTGCTTGTCCGCCGCCGCCAGCGCGGCCTTGGCGTCCACCGCCAGGCCCTGCGCCGCCAGCGCCTCGCAGAGCGCGGTCAGGCACAGCCTCACGTGCCAGGGGGTCGCGGACGCGCCCATCAGGCCGATGCGCCATACCCTGCCCTTCAGCGCCCCGATGCCGGCGCCGATCTCCAGGTCCCAGGCCTTCAGGGCGTGGGCGCGCACCGCCGCCTCGTCGATCCCGTCGGGCACGATCACGGTGTTGAGCTGCGGCAGGCGGTCCTTGGCGGCGACCAGCATGGACAGCCCCGCCGCCTCGATCCCGGCCACCAGCGCTTCATGCATCCGCGCATGGCGCACGATGGCCGCCTGCTGACCCTCCTCGAAGATAGCGACGAGGCTCTCATGCAGGCCGTAGAGCGCGTTGATGGGCGCGGTGTGGTGATAGGTCCGGCCGCCGCCCCCACTTCCATCAGGGCCGCCCCAGTAGGACATCAACAGATTGAAATCCAAAAGCCAGTTGCGGACCTTCTCCTTGCGCCCGGAGATGGCCGCCTGGGCGCGTTTCGACAGCGCGATGGGCGAGAGCCCCGGCGGGGCCGAGAGGCACTTCTGCGTCCCCGAATAGACCACATCGGCGTCCCAGCCGGCCACGTCGACGACGATGCCGCCGAGCGAGGTCACGCAGTCCACGACTGACAGCGCGCCATGCTTGCGCGCGATGCCGCAGAGGCTCGCCGCATCGCTCTTCGCGCCCGTCGAGGTCTCCGCGTGGACGAAGGCCAGGACCTTGGTCGGCGCCTCGGCCAGCGCCGCTTCGCACCGCGCCACGTCCACGGCCTGGCCCCAGTCGTGGTCGACGGTCACCACCGTGGCCCCGGCGCGCCCGGCCATGTCGGCCATGCGGCCGCCGAACGCCCCGTTGACCGCCACCACGCAGCGGTCGCCCGGCTCCAGGAGGTTCATCATCGCCGCTTCCATGCCCGCCGTTCCCGGCGCCGGCAGGGGCACGCAGGCGTGATCCGGGGCGTTGAACAGCCGCTGCAGCGCCGCCTTGATCTCCTCCATCAGGTCCTGGAACGCCGGGTCCAGGTGGCCGATGGTCGGCCGCGCCAGCGCCGCCAACACCCGCGGGCTGACGTCGGAGGGGCCCGGCCCCATCAGGATGCGGTGGGGCGGCTGGAAGCTCTGCATGGGGAATCCGTCTCAGGCCCGAATTTCTAGGCTAGGAGACGGGCGTGTAGCCTTTTGCGCAGGGCCTCGTCCACGCCCAGGACGTCAGCCAGATAGGCGTCCAGGCTCCCGTGCCGCTCGACGATCACCGCGAACGCGGTCTCCAGATAATCGGTGTTGACCCCGACCGCGACCTTCAGCGCCTCGCGCGACACCGTCAGCCCCACCTGCTTTTCGATCCAGGGGCCGAGGAAATCCATCTTCCGCGCCTGGCGCGCCTCGTCGTTGGTGAGCAGATAGTCGGCCATCATGTCCTCGCGGCTGACCCCGGCCACGTGGTGGGTCAAGGCGCAGATCAGGCCCGTGCGATCCTTGCCGGCCGCGCAGTGCACCACGATCGGCCCGCGCCCGTGCGCCAGCTCGCGGAAGTAGCGGCTGTAAAGATCGATGTGCCGCGGCTCGAAGGGCGCGCGGCGGTAGTAGCCGAGGCCGTCCTCGTAGAACCATTGCGGGGTGATCTCGGGCAGGCCCTTCATGATCACCGCCCAGTCGGCGTGGTCGGACAGGATGTCGTTCTCGATGACCTGGGCGTCGAAGCCCTCCCAGCGGCGGTTCGGCTCGCGGGTCCGCTCCTCGGTGCGGCGCAGGTCGATGATGGCGGCGAGCCCCATGTCGCGCATCCGCGCGAGGTCGGCGTCGCTGGCGTAGGCGTGGTTGGCCGAGCGGTAGAGCAGGCCGGTCTTCAGCGGCCGTCCGTGATGGGTCTCATACCCCCCGAAATCGCGGAAGTTCTCGATGCCGTCGAAGTCGATGTGCCGGGTCATGGCGCGAGGCTGTAGCCGGAGTCGAAGCGGAACAAAAGCAGGCCGCGCCTACATCGCCGTCCTGAGCGTCAGGAGTTCGGGGAACAGCTTCCGGTCCAGCGCCTTGACCAGGTACGACACCCCCTCAGAGCCGCCGGTTCCGCGCTTGAAGCCGATGATCCGCTCCACCGTCTTCATGTGGGTGAACCGCCACTGCTGCAGGCGGTACTCCAGGTCGACCAGCTTCTCGCCCAACTCGTAGAGGTCCCAGTATTCCGCGGTGTTGCGGTAGACCTTGAGCCAGGCCGCCTCGACGGCGGGACTGGCCTCATAAGGCTCGCGCCAGTCGCGCTCCAGCCGGTCGGCGGGCACGTCGAAGCCGCGCCGCGCCAGGAGCCGCAGCGCCTCGTCGTAAAGGCTGGGCGCGGCCAGGATCGTCGCCAGTTCGTCGCGCCGCGCCGTGCCCGGCTCATGGACCTCCAGCATGCGGCTATCCTTGGCGCCCAGCAGGAACTCGAGCTGCCGGTACTGGAAGGACTGGAACCCCGAACTCGCCCCCAGCGCCTCGCGGAAATTGGCGTAGTCGAAGGGGGTCATGGTCGCCAGGATCTCCCAGGCCTGGATCATGTGGGCCTGGATGCGCGCCACCCGCGACAGCGTCTTGAAGGCGCCCTGCAGGTCGTCGGCGGCGATGTCGGCCGCGGCGGCGCGGATCTCGTGCACCGAGAGCTTCAGCCACAGCTCGGTCGCCTGGTGGATGACGATGAACAGCAGCTCGTCATGCTCGCCGGTCTTCGTGGCCTGGGCGCTGAGCAGGGCGTCCAGTTGCAGATAGTCGCCGTAGTCCATGGCTCTGGGCCTTAGGCCTTCGCGGCGCGCAAGGCCAGATGCGCGTCTAGCCCGGGCCCGGCGGCGGCCCATTCTCGTATTCGAAGCCAGGGTCACGCGCGGCCTTCGCATTGGCGCCGCCGAAGCGGTAGTCGAGCCGGAAGAAGGCCGCGCGGTTCACCGGCCGGACGAACAGCTCCTCCCGCAGCGTCGGACTGTCCAATTTGCGCCGGAAGTTGTTCGACGCCAGCAGATCCTGCCCCGTCACCGTCGCGGTCAGCCGGTCGCTGAACTTGTGCCGCCAACCCATGTTGAGCGTGAAGTTCGGCTCGAACGCGCCCTGGGTCGCGATGTGTGCGCCCTGCTCGATGGCGTTGAACTGGATCATGTCGTCAGGCCGCACCTGCCAGTTCAGGTTCACGCGGCCGCCGACCGCCCAGAGCGTCCGGCTGCCCTCGCCGATGCCCAGATTGCTGGCGTCGACGTGGCCGTTGTAGGGACTCACGCTCGCGCTGTAGCTCAGCGTCGAGGTGAGCTTGCCGTTGGCGCTGAAGTCGACGCCCAGCGCGGTGCTGGCGCCGGCGTTGGCGAAGGTGGTCTCGAACACGCCGGGCGCGGTCTCGCGATAGATGATCGAGAACTCGTGGTGGGCGTCGCGGTAGTAGAGGTTGGCCTGGAAATCCTGGCCCCAGGCGTGCTGCTGGTAACCCAACTCGTAGACCTGGACCTCCTTCACCTTCAGGCGCGGATTGCCGACCTGGCTGCTCTGCGGGTCGAACACCTGGATGAGCGGATTGAGGATGAAGCTCGGGGGCCGCTGGACGCGGACGCTGTAGCTGGCGGTCAGCTTGGCGTCGTCGTTCAGCTTGTAGGCCGCATGCAGGCTCGGGTAGGCGCGCTCGTAATGCTGACTGTCGCGCTCGCCCGAGGTGAGCTGGGCCAGGGTGAAGTTCACATCCTCGCCCCGCAGGCCGGCTTGCAGGTCCAGGTCGCCGAGACTGCGGTGGTAGGTGACGTAGATCGAGTTCACCAACTGCTCGAAGAGATAGTGATTGGCGAGGTTCGCCTGCGGCGCCAGCGAGGCGGCGGTCGGCCCCATCGAGTCCGCGTAGTTGAAGTCGTTGTCCTCGCGCCGCACCTCGTAGCCGGCGTTCAGCGACCCGCCGGCCAGCGGCCGTATGTAGGACACCGTTAGCTCGGCGTGGTGATCGCTCTCGTCGCCCCGCTGCAGTTCCAGGGGGATCGCCGTCGGCGGTAGGATCGGGGTCGTCGCATAGACCACATGATCGCGGGTCAGGCTGTCGTTGTAGACTGTATTCACCGACAGCTCGTGGCCGTCGCCGAAGGTGTGCTTCCAACCCCCTGAGAAACTGTTGTCGGTCTCCAGGAAGCGCCGCTCGCCCAGCCGGCCGATGATGCTCACCGGCGCGCCGTCAAGGCCATCGGTTTCGAAGCGGTCGAAGGGATGGCCCTGACGCAGCAGCGAGTTGTAGGTGACGCCGCCGGTGAACTGGTCCTTGTCCTCAGGGGTATAGGTCACCGACAGCCGCGCTGTCGGGCCGCGCACGAGGTTGCGGCCGGTGTCCAGGTCGTCGCTCTTGATGAACTGGCCGCTGGTGGCGTCGAAGCCGGCGCGGGCGTCATCGACGTGCACCTTATTGCGCTGATAGTTGCTCGATAGCGCGGCCGTCACCGCGAGCTTGGCGGAGTTGTAGCCGAAGCTAGCCCCCGAGCGCTTCAGGCCGCCGCTGGCGGCGGTGACATAGGCAGAGCCCGTCACGCCGGCGCCGCGGCTCTTCTTGGTGATCAGGTTGATCACCCCGCCGGTGCCTTCCGGATTGAGCGCCGCCGAGGGGTTGGTGATCACCTCCACCCTCTCGATCTGGTCGGCCGGCAGCTGCTGCAGCGCGTCGGCCCGGCCGACGCCTTCGAACATCGGCGAGGGCTTGCCGTCCACCAGGATGGTGACGTTGCTGTCGCCGCGCAGGGAGAGCGTCCCCTGCGGGTCCACCTCGACGGCCGGCAGGTTGCGCAGTGCGTCGCCGATCGAGCCGGTGGTCGCCGTCAGGTCCTTGCCCAGCGTGTAGCTCTGCCGGTCGATGGAGCGCTGCACGTCGGGCGTGGCGCCGGTCACCGTCACGCCCTCGACGGTGCGCCCCGCCGGCTTGCCGGACGCCTTGGGATCGGCGGGCTTGGCGACCGCCGGCGGCGGGTCGGCGGCCTTCGATGCGTCGGTTTGAGCCTGGGCGGCCAGGGGCGCGCCGGCGACCACCGCACCGGCCAGCCAAATCCACGCCCTCGCCATTCGACCTCTCCCCGACGCGGCCATGCTGATGGCCCAGGTGGCCAAATGAAGGCCGACACCGATTACATCCGTAATCGTATTTCGCGAAATCTGTCAAACGACGGTGAGCGGCGGGGTTAGCCGCCGTTTTCGTATTCGAAGCCCGGCTCCTTGGCCTTCGAACCGCCGCCGCCAAAGCGGTAATCCAGGCGGAAGATCACCGAACGCGCCATCGGCCGCGAGACCAGGTCCTCGACCAGGGTCGGCGTGTTGAGCTCGCGATGGAAACGGTTGGAGGCCAGCAGGTCCTGGCCGGTGACGGTCGCCGTCAGCCGCTCGTTGATGACGTGCCGCCAGCCCATATTGAGCGTGAAGATCGGCCGCAGCGTCCCCTGGGCCACCACGCGGCTTCCGTTCACGATGGCGTTCAGCTGCAGCATGTCGTCGGGACGGACCTGCCAGTTCAGGTTGGTCCGGCCGCCGAGCCCGTAGATCGAGTGTTGGCCCGAGACGCCGAGGTTGGTCTGTCCGACGTCGATCTCGTTCCAGTAGGGGCTGAGCGTCAGGCTGTAGCTCAGCACCGCGTTGAACTTGCCGTTGGCGCTGAGATCGGCGCCCACCGAATGGCCGGTTCCCAGGTTCAGGAAGCTGGTTTCGAAGACACCCCCGCCGATGTCGCTCTCCACCTGGCTGAAGTCGTGCTGGGTCTGCCGATAGTAGAGCGTCGCCTGGTAGGACTGCTGCCCCGCGTGCTGCTCATAGCCCAGTTCGAAGGACTGGGTTTCCTTGGGCCGCAGGTCGGGATTGCCGACCTGGATGTCGAGCGTCCCGGGCTGCATGTAGACGAGCGGGTTCAGGATCGAGGCCGGCGGGCGCTGGACGCGGACGGCGTAGCTGGCGCTGAGCTTGCGGTCGTCGTCCAGCTTCCAGGTCAGGTGCAGGCTGGGATAGACCTTGTCGTAGTGCTGTCCGTCGCGCGCGCCGCTGGTCAGCTGGTCGAAGTCGAACTTCACGTCCTCGGCGCGCAGGCCGACCTGGACGTCCAGCGGGCCGTAGCCGTGCTGGTAGGTGGCGTAGACCGCGTTGACCCACTGCAGAAACAGATAGTGGTTCGCCAGGTCCGGCCTGGGCGCCAGCCGGTCGGGCGCCGGGCCCGTCGGGTCGGAGTAGTCGTCGTCCTCGTCCTCGTGGCGAAGCTCGTAGCCGGTCTTCAGCGCGCCCCCGGCGACCTTCTGCGAATAGGCGACCCGCAGCTCGCTGTGATGGCGGTTGTCGTCGTCGTGGTAGAGGTCGAACAGCGGCGGCGCCGGCGGCAGCGCCGTGGTCACGGTGAAGAGCACGTGATCGGGCGAGATGGAGTCGTTGTAGGCCGCGTCCACCGACAGCTCGTGCCCCTCGCCGAAGGTGTGCTTCCAGCCGGCCGAGACAGCGTTGTCGAGCTCCAGGTAGCGGCGGCGGCCGTGGACGTCGAAGATCGAGGTGGGTCCGCCGGCGCCGCCGATCACATAGCTGTCGTCGGGATGGCCGTGCAGCACCTGCTCGGTGTAGCTCGCCGCGGCGGTGACCTGGTCCTTGTCGGTGGGGGTCCAGGTCAGGTTCAGCCGCGCGCTCGGCCCCCGGTTGAGGTTGCGGCCGAGGCTGTGATCGACGTTGGTGAGCAGGGCGTCGCTGATCGGATCGGCCGCGTCGCGCGCGAGCACGGTGTGGTTCTTGTTGCGCTGATAGTTGCCCGACAGCGCCGCGGTGACCGCCAGCGTCGGGGAATTGTAGCCGAGATTGATCCCCGCCCGCTTCAAGCCGGCGCTGCCGGCGGTGGCGTAGGCCGAGCCGGTCACGCCGCCGCCGCGGCTCTTCTTGGTGATCAGGTTGATGACCCCGCCGCTGCCCTCGGGGTTCAGGGCGACGGAGGGGTTGGTCATCACTTCCACCCGCTCGATCTGATCGGCAGGGAGCTGTTGCAGGGCGTCGGCGCGGTTCTTCCCTTCGAAGGCCGGCGAGGGCTTGCCGTCCACCAGGATGGTGACGTTGGAATCGCCGTGCAGGCTGAGGTTGCCCTGCAGGTCGACCTCGACGGCGGGCACGTTGCGCAGCGCGTCGGCCACCGAGCCGGTCGTCGCCAGCAGGTCCTTGCTGAGCGTGTAGCTTTTGGTGTCGATCGTGCTCTTCTCGTCCGGGACGAGGCCTGTGACGGTGATCGTGTCGACGGTCTTCACCGCCGGCGCAGCGGCCTTGGCCGTGGCGGGGGCCGGAGGTTTCGCGGGCGGCTTGGCAGGCGCGGCCTGAGCCGCATCCCCTGCCCCGGCGGGCGGCTGGGCAGGCGCGGGCTGCACCGGGGTCTGGGCCTGGGCCAGGGCCGCACCGGGCAGGACAAAGGCCATCGCGCCCGCGAGACAGAACCGCCGATACGCCATCGAACTCCCCAGGAACCCCCGCACCCTGAGAACACCGGCTCAGCCGCGTGGGACAACCTGAGGTCTACAGCCGTTAAGCAGCTGTCAACTTAACGGTTTTTAACGCGGCGACGGCTTCCCTAGCGGAACGGCGGCTCGTCGAAGCTGCGCAGCTTGCGCGAGTGCAGGCGCGGGCCCTCCTGGCGCAGCAGATCCATGGTGGCGATGCCGATCTGCAGGTGCTGGCCGATGGCGCGGTCGTAGAAGGCGTTGGCCTGGCCCGGCAGCTTGATCTCGCCGTGCAACGGCTTGTCCGACACGCAGAGCAGCGTCCCGTAGGGCACCCGGAAGCGGTAGCCTTGGGTGGCGATGGTGGCGCTTTCCATGTCGATGGCGACCGCCCGGCTCTGGTTGAACCGAAGCGCGCTCTTCGAATAGCGGAGCTCCCAGTTGCGGTCGTCGGTGGTCACCACCGTGCCGGTGCGCAGCCGCCGCTTCAGCACCTCGCCGGTCTCGCCGGTGACGATCTCGGCGGCCCGGTTCAGCGCCACCTGCACCTCGGCGATCGGCGGGATCGGGATCTCCGGCGGCAGCGCATCGTCCAGCACGTGGTCGTCGCGCAGATAGGCGTGCGCCAGGACATAGTCGCCGATGGTCTGGCTCCCGCGCAGGCCCCCGCAGTGGCCGATCATTAGCCAGGCCTGGGGCCTTAAGACCGCCAGGTGGTCGCAGATGGTCTTGGCGTTGGAGGGGCCGACGCCGATGTTGACCAGCGTGATGCCCGCGCGGTCCTTGGCCATCAGGTGGTAGGCCGGCATCTGGTGCTTGCGCCAGGCCGCCGCCTGCACCACCGCCTCCGGGTCCTCGGTCGTTTCGTCCACCAGCACATTGCCGGCCGCCGAAAGCGCTGTGTACGGACTGTCCGGGTTCTTGATCTGCTCGCAGCCCCAGCGGACGAACTCGTCCACGTAGCGGATGTAGTTGGTGAACAGGATGTACTGCTGCACGTGGGTGGCCGGCGTGCCGGTGTAATGCGCCAGCCGCGCCAGCGAAAAGTCGGTCCGCAGCCCATCGAACAGGGCCAAAGGCTTGGGCCCCTGGTCGTGCTGCGACCAGGCGCCGTCGGCGATCTCGTCGCCGATGAAGGCCAGTTCCGTGGTCGGAAAATGCCGCGCGATCTCCGCCGAGCCTATGTCGGCCAGCGCCGCGTCGGCCTGGCCGTCCAGCACATAGGGGAACGGCATCTCCTGGGTGGAGCGGCCGACCTCGACCTCCACCTTGAAGTCCTGCATCAAGAGGCTGAGCTGTTCGATCAGATAGTCGCGGAACAGCGCCGGCTTGGTCACGGTCACCGCATAGCGGCCCGGCGCGCCGATGCGGGCGAAGGCGCGGCTGATCCGCGGATAGGGCTCGCCCACCGGCCAGTGCAGGCGCAGTTCCGGATAGGCGAAGGCCCCGGCCGCGCGCACCGCCGGATCGGGCGGCGGTCCTCCGGCCATGAAACTCTTGAGCGCGCCCCTCAGGGCTTCCACCGTCTGGCGGTATTCGTCTTCCAGCCGGTCAACGATGCCGGCCGCTGCTGTCTTTGATGTCATCGCCCCATTATAGACGCCGCTGGCCGAGCTTGGCGAGCCGGGCAGGATGGACGCGCGCGCGCTTCCCGGCGACAAAGGCCGCGAACTTCACCGTCGGGACCTTCATGAATCGCCTTTTCACGATCCTCATCGTCGCGGCCATGGTGCTGGGCGTCGCCGTCGGATGGGGGGTCCATGAATACGCCAGCCCCGCCGGCGCCAAGGCGGTGGCCGGCAACCTGTCCATCGTCACCGACGTCTTCCTGCGCCTGATCAAGATGATCATCGCGCCGCTGGTCTTTTCCACCCTGGTGGCGGGCATCGCCCACATGGAGAACGCCTCGACCATCGGCCGGGTGGGCGCCAAGACGCTCGGCTGGTTCATCTCCGCGTCCCTGGTCTCGCTGACCATCGGCCTGATCATGGTCCACCTGATCCAGCCGGGCGCCGGCATGCACCTGGTGGCCGATCCGGTGGCGCCGGGCGCCGCGGTCGACATGACCAAGTTCAATCTCAAGGAGTTCGTCAGCCACATCTTCCCCAAGTCGATCGTGGAGGCGATGGCCAACAACGAGATCCTGCAGATCGTCATCTTCTCGGTGTTCTTCGGCACCGCGGTGGCCGCCATCGAGGACCGCGCGCCCGCCGTGGTGGCCGTCGTCGAACAGGTCTCGGCGATCATGCTGAAGGTGACGAGCTACGTGATGAAGACCGCGCCGCTGGCGATCTTCGCCGCGCTCGCCGCCACGGTCTCCACCCAGGGGATCGGGGTGCTGGTCACCTACGCCAAGTTCGTCGGCGGCTTCTACGTCTCGATGCTGCTGCTCTGGGCGCTGCTGATCGCCGTCCTGGTGCTGATCGTGGGGCCCCGCGCGTTGAAGCTGATCGCGCTGATCCGCAGCCCGGCCCTCCTGGCCTTCTCCACCGCCTCTTCTGAGGCGGCCTATCCCGGCACCCTCGAGGCCCTGCAGCAGTGGGGCGTCTCGCGCCGGGTGGCGAGCTTCGTCCTGCCGCTGGGCTACTCGTTCAACCTCGACGGCACCATGATGTACTGCACCTTCGCGACCCTCTTCGTCGCCCAGGCCTACGGCATCCACCTCACCATCGGCCAGCAGATCACCATGCTGCTGCTCCTCATGGTCACCTCCAAGGGGGTGGCCGGCGTGCCCCGCGCCTCGCTGGTGGTGATCTCCGCCACGCTCACCTACTTCCACCTGCCGGAAGCGGGCCTCTTGCTGATCCTGGCGGTCGACAACCTGCTCGACATGGGGCGCTCGGCCACCAACGTCGTGGGCAACTCCGTCGCCGCCGCCGTGGTCGCCAAGTGGGAAGGCCAGATCGAGGAACCCAAGACCGAGGATGCGGTGATCGCCAACAACGCCGCGTGAAGGCGGCGCAACCAACACGGGTGCGGCTTATCGCCTGTTAAGCGTATCGTTTGACGGGGCGTTCACTTCACCCGAGCTAACTCTCGCGACCTTGTTTTCGCGCCCTGAGGCTTCCCCCAACCGTGCCCGATAGCGTCCAAAAGCTTGCGGCCCTGACGGCCCGCGTGGCGGAGCTCGAATCCGAGCGGGCGCTGACGCTCAGACTCGCCCAGACCGACAGCCTGACAGGCCTGGTCAACCGCGGCGCCTTCACCGCCGAACTCTGCGAGCGGCTTGAGGCGGCCAAGCAGGACGATGGCCAGGTTGCCCTCTTCGTCATCGACCTCGACCGCTTCAAGCACCTGAACGACACCCTCGGCCACCACGCCGGCGACCTCTTCCTGGCCGAGGTGGGCGAACGCCTGCGCTGCGACACGCAAGCCGGCGAGCTGGTCGCGCGCACCGGCGGCGACGAGTTCGCGCTGATCACCACCGGCGCCGACCCCGCGCGGCGCGCCCAGCGCCTCGTCCGCCTGCTATCCCAGCCGCACATGATCTATGGCCGCATGGTCTCGCCGGGCGCCTCGGTCGGCGTGGCGGTCTATCCGGACCATGCCGCCGACGCCGGCGACCTGCAGCGCTTCGCCGACATGGCGCTCTACCGCGTCAAGCTGAAGGGCGGCCGGCGCTGGTCGGTCTTCGACGCCGAGCTGCGCGACGAGAACACCCGCCGACGCACCCTGGAGGCGGAGCTTCGCCGCGCCATCCCCGCCGGCGAGATCGAGCCCTGGTTCCAGCCGGTGATCGATTCCAAGGACGGCCGCATCACCGGCGTCGAGGTCCTGGCCCGCTGGCGCCACCCCGAGCAGGGCCTATTGGCGCCCGCCGCCTTCGTGCCGATCGCCGAGGAACTGGGGCTGATCGGCCGCATCGACGAGGCGGTGTTCGAGGCCGGCTGCGCCCGCGCCGCGCCCTGGGTCAAGGCCGGGCTGATCGAGGCCGTCTCCTTCAACGTCTCGCCCCGCGACCTGCTGGATCCCAGCTTCTCGCGCAAGCTGATCGGCCGGTTGGGCAAGACCGCGCTGCCGCCCACCGCGCTCACCGTCGAGATCACCGAGACTTTCCTGCTGCAGGACCTGGCGCTGTCCCGCCGCCACATCGAGCGGCTGAACGCCAAGGGCGTGCGCATCGCGCTCGACGACTTCGGCACCGGCTATTCCAACCTGCGCGCGCTCATGCACCTGCCGATCCAGACGGTGAAGCTGGACCGCAGCCTGATCTGCGACGTCGCCAAGGACCAACGCGTGGCCAAGCTCGTCGCCTCGATGCTGCACGCCGCCCGCGCGCTCGGCGTCCGCATCGTCGCCGAAGGCGTCGAGGAGGAGGCCCAGGCGATCTTCCTGCGCGCCGCCGGCTGCGACCGCATGCAGGGCTACTGGTTCGCCAGGCCCATGCCCGCCGACCAGATGGAGATGGCGCTCAAGGAATCCCACGCCGACACCCCGCGCTTCTTCACCGCCGAGCCCACCCGCCGCCGCGCGCGGCGCTGACGCGGTCCCCATAAGATCCTCCCCCAGCGCGGAGCGCGATTGAGGGGGAGGTGGCTCGGAGCGAAGCGACGAGACGGAGGGGGTTGCAGCCCGCTCCGCGAGCCGCCGCGAACAGCGCCGACGTCAGTCGCCGTTTTCAAGGAAGCCCCGGATGGTGCGCACAGCGGCATCCACGTCGCGCAGGATCAGCGACGCCGCCAGCCGCAGGGTCGAAATCCCCTGCGCCGCCAGCCAGGCGTCGCGCCGCTCGTCGCGGACCGGCCGGTCGCCCGCGCCATGGCTGGCCCCATCGACTTCGACGGCCAGCTTCGCGGCGTCGCAGTAGAAGTCGAGCACGTAGGGTCCGATGGGATGCTGCTTGCGGAATTGCAGGCCGTCGATCGCACCGCCCTTGATCGCCTTCCAGAGCAGCACCTCGGGCAGGCTCATGGCGCGCCGCAGAGCCTTGGCGCGATCCTTGGTGACCCGCGACCCGTCCATGCGGCGAGCCTAGCAAGGGTCTTGTCCCGACCAAGCGCTTTCTCGGTTCGAAGCGCCGTGGGCGGCAACCCCCTCCGTCGCATCGCTTCGCTCTGCGACACCTCCCCCTCAATCGCGCTTCGCGCTGGGGGAGGATCTTGGAGACATCAATACCGCCAGCTCGTGAGGTCGGCGCCGGGCGGCGCGGTCTTGGCGATCCGCTCCAGGATCTTGGGCACGTACATCGTGTTGTAGTGCAGCCGGGAATAGGCGTTGGGCAGCTTCGGATCGCCGTTCCAGCAATGCTCGGCCCGGTCGCCATAGGCCACCTCGCCGCCCCAGGCCGGGGCCTTCAGGCTCTCCAGGGTGTCCTGCGCGAAATAGACCGCGTCGGTCAGGAAGTAGGTGTCGGCCGAGCCCACATAGATGTGCAGCTTGCCCGCCAGCTTCGGCCCCAGCGTCGCCCAGTCGCGCTCGATGATGTGGGTCAGGTCGAAGTGCTCCTTCCAGTAGGCGACGACCGTCGGGTCGATCTCGCCGGTCTGCTTGTTCCAGACCGGGGCCGGATAGCCGTCCTTCCCCTGCGGCCCGAACACCGCCTCCCAAATGTCGTTCTGCTCGCCCGACCGGTCATGGTCGCCCAGCACGGCTTCCATGTCGGTTTCGTCGCGCTGGGTGGCGGTGATGTGGCCCAGATAGTCGCGTTGCGCCGCCCTCTCCTCGCTGTTCACCAGGCCCTGCTCGTAGAAGGCGTTCTTGTCGGCGTAGAGGTTGATGTTGGTGTAGGCGTGGAAGTCGATGGGGTCGGGACAGGCCACGAAGGCGCCGTTGTACATGTCCGGATAGAAGACCTGGGTCGCCATCGCCTCCCAGCCGCCGGTCGAACCGCCATAGGTGAACCGCGCCCAGCCGGCGGCCAGCCCCCGGAACTGCTTCTCGATCGCCGGGATCAGCTCCTTGTTGATGGCGTCGCCGTAGGGGCCCTGGTTGGCCGAATTCACCGCATAACTGTCGTCGTAGTAGGGCGTCGGGTGCGCGATCTCGATCACCAGGAACCGCGGGAAGTCCTTGCCGGTCCAGGTCTTGTAGAAGTTGTAGGCCTCCTGCTGCTGGATGCGGTTGTAGCCCGCCAGGTGGAAGCGCTCGGAATAGTCAGGCTTCAGGTCCGGGTCCGGCGGCGTGGTGCGGAAGTTGGAGATGTCGTCCGGGAAGTGGCCGTGGAAGACCATCAGCGGATAGTGGGCGTTCGGGTGGCTGTCGAAGCCCTCCGGCAGCAGCACGTGCGCGGTCAGGTATATCGGCCGGCCCCAGTACTTGGTGAGCAGCGCGCTCTGTATCCGCACATGCTTGATGTAGGGCGTGTCGGCCTTGGGCTGGATCGGGCCGATCTCCTGGTCGAGCGACAGCTTCAGCGCGCTCTTGGCGGTGATGTGGACCTTCACCGGCTTCGAATAGAGGTTGCCGGGCTTCAGGTTCCAGTGCTGGCCCTCGCCCTTGTCCGGCGGCAGCTTGACCACCGTTCCGTCGGCGCGGTGGAAGGTCTCGTAGCGGTTCAGCACCGCCTGCACCCAGTAGTCGCCGGCGGGCAGTTGCGAGAGCTTCTGTTTCGGCCAGCCATAGGCCTTGTCGCCCAGCACCACCGCCTTGCCGGGCGCCAGTCCGTCGACCGTCTGGCCGAAGATGTAGGGGGTGCGCAGCGGCGCCTCCAGCTCCACCTGCATCCGCGGCTCGGGCGCCGCCTTGGGCGTGACGATCAGGATCAGGCGGCCATCCAGAGCCGCGGCGCTGCGGGCCGCCGGGAAGGACACCGAGACCGTGGCCGCCTGCGCGGCGCAACCAAGCCCGATCGCCGCCAGGCCTCCCAAAGCCATCCGCCGCAACAGCTTCGCCGCCATGATTCCCTCCACCCTGCCGAGGGGAATTTCTGTCATCCCATGAGCCCCAGGGCCAGCGCGGCTTAGAAACCCTGGACGGCGCGCGCCGCAATGTAGACAAGCTTCCCGGCTTGATCCGCCCTTCCATGACCTCCCTTTCGCGCACCCTGGCCCTGGCGGGCGCCGTCGCCCTGGCGGCGAGCGCGCCTGTGCATGCCAAGAGCCACGGCAAGGGGCGGATCATGGCCGACGGCTATTCGCGCCCGGCCGAGGAGGTGTTGGCCCAGGCGCGCAAGGCGTCCGGCGGGGCCGGCTGGAACCTGCTGCGCGGCATCCACGTCACGGGCCACGAAAAGGCGGCTTCGGGCGATATCCGCTTCGAGACCTGGGTCGACCCCCTGCGCTACGGCATGCGCACCGAGACCCGCCAGGCCGCGGGCGTGCTCACCGAAGGCTTCAACGGCCAGGGCGACTGGCGGATTCTGCCCGACGGCAAGACCGTCGCCATCGACGACCACGCCGCCGTCGACAAGCTGCGCACCGAGGCTTTCCTCGCCGCCGGCGGGATTTTCTACACCAGCCGCTTCGAGGCCCACGGCGAGCTCATCGGGGTCAGGACCAGCGGCGGCAAGAGCTTCGACGTCCTGAACGTCGAGCCCTGGGGCGGCGCGCCTCGCGAGCTGTGGTTCGACCGCTCGACCCACCTGCTCGCCCGCGTCGTCGACCGGACCGGTCCGCAGGCCGTCACCACCGAGCTTTCCGACTACCGCCGCGTCGGCCCGGTGCGCATCGCCTTCCACACCGTGGTGCGCGGCCCGTCCCCAGGCGCCATCCAGGACCGCCAGCTCGACAGCGTCGTCTTCACGCCTGCCGACCGCAGCCTCTTCAGCCTTCCGCGGACAGAGACCCCGGCGGCGCCCTGATCCGGCCCGTGTCCCATGCGCCCGCGCTTGGCTATCGCGCCGGCCTGCGCCATACCAACGCCGACGGAGCGCAAGGAAAGCTCCGCGTGCGGGGGATTTGAGACGTGGCGCCGTCAGGATCGCCGCCGGGAGGGGCGCCGAAAGAAGCAGGCGCCAGCCCCCTGACCCTGGCCTTCCTCGAAAAACGCGAGAGTCTGCTGCTGTTCCTGGCCGCGCGGACCCGCTCCATGGCTGCGGCCGAAGACCTGGTGCAGGAGCTTTACCTGAAGGTCGCCGCGGTGGACCCGCAGGCCGATGTCCGCTCGCCCGCGCCGCTTCTCTACCGCATGGCCGCCAACCTCTTGATCGACCAGGTGCGCAGCGCCCAGCGCGACGGCCGCCGCAACGCCGAATGGCGTAGCCAGACCCACGTGACCCTGGGCGGCGAGGACATCGTCGCCGAGCCCGCCGCCGACGATCAGCTGATCGCCAAGGACCGCGCCCGCCAGCTCGCCGACGCGGTCGAGGCCCTGCCGCCGCAGATGGGCCGCGCCTTCCGCCTGCACAAGCTGGAGGGCAAGAGCCAGTCCGAAACCGCCGAGGTGATGAAAATCTCCCGCAAGATGGTCGAGCAGCACATCGCCGCCGCCATCCGTCACCTCACCCAGAAGCTCCGGTCGTGAGGGGGCTCAAGCCGATGATTCGCACTGAATTTGTTCAGCGACCTAGGGCTATGTCGTCACGGCGACGTCTCATTCGCGGACCGGCGCATTCCGCGCCGCTCGGACTATTTCGCCGATGAGCAGCATCGTCGCATCAGAGGATCAAGCGATGATCGACGCCGCGGCGTGGGTCGCGCGCCTCGACGCGCCTGATGTGGGCGAGAATGACGCCGCTCAGTTCGACGCCTGGCTCGCCGCCGCGCCGGCCAACGCTCAGGCGTACCGCCGCACGCTCGCCCTCTGGCACGAGTTCGACGCCGCCGCGCCGCAGGTGCGCGAGGCGCTGGCCCAGCGCGGCGCCGCCGCAGGCCGTGTCGTCCACCCCCGCTTCGGCCAGTCGCGCCGTCGTTTCCTGTTCGCCGGCGCGGCCGCATCGATCGCCGCCGCCCTCGTCGTCGTGGTCGCGCTCCCGCCCACGGCCCCGGTGGAAACCACCCATCAGACCTTCGCCACCGCCAAGGGCCAGCATCAGCGCGTTACGCTGGCCGACGGCTCGGTGATCGACCTCAACGCCGAGACCCGGCTCACCGCCAGGATCAGCGGCTCGGAGCGGCGCATCACGCTCGCCGAGGGCGAGGCCGTCTTCGACGTCACCTCCGACAAGACCCGGCCCTTCACCGTCGACACCGCCCAGGGCGCGGTGCGCGTGGTCGGCACCCAGTTCGATGTGAAGAGCCGCGATGGCGAGCTGACCGTCACCGTCGCCCGCGGCAAGGTCGCCGTGCGCTCGGCGGCCGCTGACGCTTCGGCGGACCCCGTCTTCCTGACGCCCGGCATGCAGCTCTCGCTCGGCGCGGCCAGGACCGAGGCCGTGGCCCATGTGGACCCGCAGGCGACGTTCGCCTGGCGCGAGGGCCGCCTCGTCTACCGCGACCAGCCGCTGACCGCCGTGGTCGCCGATCTCAACCGGCAGTTCCCCGAGCAGATCGCCATCGGGGACCCCACCCTCGACAAGATCCGCATCACCGGCGTGATCGTGCTGGATAATCCGCAGGCTGTGACATCTCGCCTTGCGTTGATGCTGCCGATAAGAGCGATAAGCTCGGAACGGGGGCTGCTGCTTCTCAAGAAGTAGACGCCGAGCCGTGGGGCGAGCGAGATTTCAGTGCGTCGGGAACTTGCGGTGGGAGTCGGGCTGGCGGCCCTAACGCTCGCCGCCGCGCGCCCGGCGCTGGGCGCGGCCCCGCAGATCCGCTTCCACATCGAGCCCAAGCCCTATTCCGAGGCCCTGCTGGACCTGGCCCAGCAGGCCAACGTCACCCTGGTCGGGGCCGGCGCCTGCTCCGGCGCCATGCAGATCCGCATCGCCGCGCCCATGACGCTCACCCAGGCGCTCGACCGGGTGCTGGGCGGCGCCCCGTGCGCCTGGAAGATGGTGGCGCCCGGCGCCGTGCAGGTGTTCCCGCTGGCGCATGAGGCGCCCAGGCCCGCCGACTATGTCTCGGTCTCCGAGCTCCTGGTCACCGCCACCAAACGGGTCAGCGATCCCAGGCAGCTGTCGGTGGCGGTGACTGCGGTGCCGGGCGACGCGCTCGAAATGACCGGGTCCAGCGACGCCGACGCCGCGTCTGCCCAGCTCTCCGGCCTGTTGACCACCAATCTCGGCCCCGGCCGCGACAAGCTGCAGCTGCGCGGCCTCTCCGACGGCGCCTACACCGGCCGCGCGCGCTCGACGGTCGCCACCTACCTCGACGAGATCCCGCTCAACTACAATGCGCCGGACCCGGACCTGCGCCTGGTCGACGTCGACCGGGTGGAGGTGCTGCGCGGGCCGCAGGGTGCGCTCTATGGCTCGGGCTCCCTCAGCGGCATCTACAGAATCGTCGCGGCCAAACCCGATCTGGACCACTATGGCGCGCAGCTTCGCCTCACCGGCGCGCTCACCGACAACGGCGCGCCCAGCGAGTCGACCGAGGGCTACCTCACCGGCCCGCTCTGGCGCGGGGTCGCGGGTCTGCGGCTCTCGGCCTACCAGGACCTCGAGGGCGGCTACCTCGACGACGTGAACCTCAAGCTGCGCAATGCCAACCAGACCCAGCGGAATGGCGGACGGCTGACCTTCCTGGTCGAGCCCGGCGACGACTGGACGATCGACCTGACCTTCGCCGGCCAGCACCTGCGCAGCGACGACACCCAGTACACGAGCCCGGGCCTGGGCCTGACCCGCATCAACCGCATCGCCGAGCCGCACGTCAACGACATCGTGCTGGGCACGGTCACCATCAAGAAGGGCTGGGGCTGGGCCGAGCTCACCTCGTCCACCGGCTACATCCAGCACAACTACGGCAGCTTCTACGACGCCACCGCCGTGCAGGACCTCTACACCGCCTTCGCCCAGACCTCCGCCTATTCCGAGCGGACCCACACGCGGGTGGTGGTGGACGACACCTACCTGACCTCGCGCGGCGCCGGGCGCTTCCAGTGGCTGGCCGGAATCTATGGCTCCGTGACTCAGGAGCATGAGCCCTCGGTGTTCCTGGCCCAGCACAGCTTCGCGCCGGACGTGCCGGTCTACAGCGACAACCGCTACGACCGCATCGCTGAGATCGCCCTCTACGGCGAGGCCTCGGTGGAGATCACCGACGCGCTTCGGGCCTCGATCGGCGGCCGCGGCTTCGACATCCACACCGACACCACCTCGGCGGTGATCTCCGAGCGCTTCCCCTCGCGCAGCATCGCCGGCGTCGAGCATTACAAGGGCTTCTCGCCCAAGGCGTCGATCCAGCAGTCCTTCAATCACGGCGACCTGATCTACGCCGTCTATTCGGAGGGCTTCCGGGCCGGCGGCATCAATTCCGGCGGCGCGGTGCCCCTGCCGGGCGCCCTGGTCATCTTCGCGCCCGACACCCTGCGGAACATCGAGGGCGGCTTGAAACTCCAGGGCCTGGACGGGCGCCTGGCGGTCAATTCGGCGCTGTTCTACGACACCTGGAAGGACATCCAGACCGACCAGTTCCGCGCGTCGGGCATCCCATTTACGACCAACGTCGGCGACGCCGACATCGTCGGCTTCGAGACCGAGGTCGGCTACCATTGGGGGAACGGCTTCTCGGCCCAGGTCAACGGCCGCCTCGCCCACACGAGGATCACCCATCCCAACGTGGCCTTCATCCCAAGCCCCTTGAACGGCCTGCCGGGCGCGCCGGCCATCTCCGGCGGCGCCGTGGTCAGCTACGAGCGCGAGCTGCTGGGCGGCTGGCGGCTGCAGCTGGTCGGCGAGACGACCTATGTGGGCCGCAGCCGCGTCACCTTCGACACCACCTTCCAGGCCATGGGCGGCTATGTCCGCTCCAAGCTGCTGGCCGAGGTCCGCCACAACTGGCTGGGCGCGCAGATCTTCATCACCAACCCGACCAACGCGTTCAGCGACACCTTCGCCTTCGGCAATCCGTTCAATCCGAACCAGACCCAGCAGGTCACCCCGCAGCGGCCGCTGACCGCCGGCCTGACGCTCTTCGCCACCTACTGAGATTTTTTGGTAGGCGAACATCGGGATGTGGCGCGGCGGCGCCGTCATTTCCGCGACCTGGCTCACCTGGAGGGGGCTTAAGGTCATGCCACGGCGTCGCCGCGCGAAACTCCCCCAAAAGCGCGCTGCGGCCGGCAGGCGCGGCCCGGACGTAGGAGAGCGTCCAGGGCCGCGCCGTGGGGCTCCTTCGCTTTTCCGACTGATGGCGCTTTTCCGACTGATGGCGCTTTTCCGACTGAATGGCGCCTTTCCGGCCCAGTGGCGGCTTTCCGACTCAAGCGCGATTGGACGCGCGCGGCGAAGGTGCTAACCTGCGGTGTCGTCGGGTCTCCAGTCTGACGCCGCCCAAAGCCCCGGTTCGAGGTGTCACACCCTTGGCCGGGGCGCTCTGGCCCATCCTTCTGGCCAGCCGCTCAGGCCTATCCATGAACCGCTACTGGACCCTGGCAGCCCGCCCGCTCGACCCATGGCCGACGCGGGACACCTTCGAACTTCGCGAGGCGCCGATCCCGGAACCGGGGCCGGGCCAGGCGCTGACCCGGACGATCTACGTCTCTCTCGACCCCTATCAGTGGGGCTACAAGAAGCGGGGCGTCGAGCCGGCCGGCGCGCCCTGCCACGCCCGCACCGTCGCCCAGGTGGTCGAGAGCCGGATGGCGGGTTACGCCCCCGGAGACCTGGTCTTCAACACCAACGGCTGGTCGGACTACGGCCTGATGGGCGAGGGCGTGCCCAGGCCCGGCTACATGATCCCCCGCAAACTCGACCCCGCGCAGGGCCGGATCTCCCAGGCGGTGGGCGTGCTGGGCATGCTGGGGCTGACCGCCTACGCCGGCATGATCCTGCAGGCCGAGCCGAAGGCCGGCGACACCGCCGTGGTCTCCGCGGCCTCCGGCGGCGTCGGCCAGATCGCCGGCCAGCTCGCGCGGCTCAAGGGCGCGCGCGTGGTCGGCATCGCCGGGCGCGAGGAGAAATGCCGCTTCGTCATCGAAGAGCTCGGCTTCGACGCCGGCGTCTCGCACCTGTCGCCGACCTTCGCGCAGGACCTCGCCGCGGCCTGCCCCAAGGGCGTCGACGTCTATTTCGAGAATGTCGGCGGCGCGGTGTTCGACGCGGTCCTGCCGCTGTTCAACCCAGGCGCCCGGATGACCATCTGCGGCCTGATCGCCCACTACGGCGACGACGCCGGGACCGACGCCCGCGCCGCCCTGATGGCGCGCGGCGAAGAGATCTTCCGTACACGGCAGGTCACCGTCAAGGACCTCTTTGTCGGCGACTTCGTAAAGGATCACGAGGCCACGTTCCTGCGCGAGATGGGCGGCTGGGTCGACCAGGGCCAGGTCCGCTACCGCGAAGACATCCGCCAGGGTCTGGAAAACCTCCCTGAGGCCTTCGCCGAGATGCTGAAGGGCGGCGCCTTCGGCAAGATGCTGGTGCAGGTCGCCGAGGACCCGACGCTCTAAGCATAGCCCAAATGCATTTGGCGCAACGCCGGTCCTTGACTTGGCCGTGCAGGAGGGCTCGCATCCGCTCAAACTTCAAGGGGACGAAACCACCATGTCGCGCATCACGCTTATCGCCGCCGCCGCGGCCGCCACCCTGGCGCTCGGCCTTCCGGCCGTCACCGCCTTCGCCCAGACGCCGCCGGCCAACGCCGACGCGCTCACCGACCCCGCCATGAAAGGGCCCGAGGTCATCGCCTTCATCGGCCTCAAGCCCGGTCAAAAGGTCGCCGACGTCATCGCCGGCCGCTTCGTCCGCGCGCTCAGCCAGGCGGTCGGTCCCAAGGGGGTGGTCTACGCCTACGAGCCGGACGAGATCGTCAAGACCCACCCGGAGGCCGCCGCCGGCCTGACCAAGATCGTCGCCGACCCGGCCTACGCCAACGTCAAGGAGGTGACCGCGCCGATCAACGCCGCCAACCTGCCCAAGGGCCTGGACGCGGTGTTCATCCGCCAGAACTACCATGACCTCTACGACAAGTTCATGGGCCCGGCCGACGTGCCCGGCTTCAACAAGCAGGTGTTCGCCGCGCTCAAGCCCGGCGGCGTCTACGTCATCCTCGACCACGCCGGCGCGGCCGGCTCTGGCCTGACCGGCACCGAAACCCGCCACCGGATCGAGGAGGCCCGCGTCAAGACCGACGTGCTGGCCGCCGGCTTCAAGCTCGATGGCGAAAGCACGATCCTCGCCAACCCGGCGGACGACCATTCCAAGATGGTCTTCAACCCGGCGATCCGCGGCAAGACCGACCAGTTCCTGCTGCGCTTCAAGAAGCCGAAATAGGCTTCGCCGACAGGTCGCGGGGCGGCGGACACAAAAGTCTCAAGCCCCGCGCCTAGTGTGCGCGTGCGATTCCAGTCGGGAGATCATATGCCTAAGCTTCATCGCCTCGCGTCCGCCTGCGCGATCGCCGGAGTGTTCGCCCTCGCCGCCTTGCCGGCCGCGGGCGCGGGCGCCGGCGCGGACGACCTGCGGCTCAACCAGATCCAGGTGATCGGCAGCCACAACAGCTATCACGCGGGCCTCACGCCGGGCGTCGCCAAGATGCTGCAGGCCACCAATCCCAAGGCTTTCGACGGCCTGGACTATCAGCACGCCCCGCTGACCACCCAGTTCGACAAGGGCATCCGCCAGATCGAACTCGACGTCTATGTGGACGCGCACGGCGGCCGCTTCGCGCACCCGTTCGGCGCGACGCTGAACGCCGGCGGCGCGGCGGCCTTCGATCCGGAGCACGTCTTCGCCAAGCCGGGCTACAAGGTCATGCACGTCCAGGACATCGACTACGTCTCCAACTGCCAGCCCTTCGTCGGCTGCCTGAAGGAGATCCGCGCCTGGTCGAAGGCCCACCCGAACCACGTGCCGCTGTTCATCCTGGTCGAGACCAAGACCCAGGATCCGATCAAGGCCGTGCCCGGCATGGTCGACTACGAACGCTTCACGCCGCAGGCGCTGGATGCGCTCGACGCCGAAATCCGCTCGGTCTTCCCGGAAAACGAGATGGTCACCCCCGACCAGGTGCGCGGCAAGCACGCGACGCTCCCCGAGGCGGTGGCTCACGGCGGCTGGCCCACCCTGAAGGCCGCCCGCGGCAAGGTGGTCTTCCTGCTCGACCAGACCAACATCACCCCCAACTACGTCCTGGGCCACGAGGCGCTGAAGGGCCGCGTGCTGTTCACCAACGCCAAGGCCGGCGCGCCCGACGCGGCCTTCGTCGAGCACAACGACGCCGATCCAGCGCAGATCGATGCGCTGGTGAAGCAGGGTTACATCGTCCGCACCCGCTCCGACGCCGACACCAAGGAAGGCCGCACCGGCGACACCACCACCCGCGACAAGGCGCTGAAGAGCGGCGCCCAGATGGTCTCCACCGACTACCCCTGGTACGAGCCCTCGCGCTGGACCGGCTACACCACAGCCCTCCCCGGCAAGGCCTCGGTCCGCTGCAACCCGGTGACAGCGCCGGCCGGCTGCAAGGACGCGGCGATCAAGGATGCGGCGGTCGCGAACTGAGGCGCGAAAGCCGACGCGCGGACATGACGACGCCGCCGGTCCATCGACCGGCGGCGTCATGGATGTCCCTTTCGTCTAGGCGTGGACGATCTTGCGACGGCGGCGCAGGGCCGCCCCGGCCAGTCCGAAGCCGCCGATCATCAAGGCCCAGGAGGCCGGTTCGGGAACGGCCCCGCCGCCATTTGCGAACCTCACCTCGTCGGTGAACGCCCACGGCCCGTTGGAGACCTCCTGGACGCGCACATAGCGGGCGTCGATGCCGAGGCTGTTGACGTCCAGCCACACGTGCGGGCCGGTGTCGAAGACATAGCGATCATTTGCATCGCTGGGTGGCACGACCAGGGAACCGGCCAGGACCCAGGTCAGGTCGTTGTTCGACGAGTAGATGTTGAGTGACGGCAACACGACATCGCCCAGGTTGTCCTGGGTGGATCCCACCGAGACGGAGTCGATGGTCTTGGACGACCCGAAGTCGAAGTCGATGTTCACCAATCCTGCGCCGCCGACGTTCCAGCCGACCCAAGGCGCGGCGCCGTCGACCTCCCAGCCGGCGTCGCCGATGACGCCATCGGTGAGCTTCGTGAACCCCGGATCCAGGTAGCAGAACGACCCGCAGTTGGCGCCGGGCGTAAATGTGTAGCTCGCGGGGGTCACCTGGCCGGCGTTGGCCGCCATGGCGCCCAGGGCCACAAAGCCCGCGGCAACGGTTGGGGCGCAGACTCTGGAAATATTGCGTCGCGACATTGGCAAAACTCCCACGCCGGCGCGACCGGACATTCGCTCACCCCGGTTCCGACAACGCTATTCTTCGACCGATGTTTTTCCAAATCGATTCGCCTGAAACGGGAATCTGGGACCTGGACGATGGCGGCCCAGTCGCCCCTCTGCCTACCCTCTCCCCTCGGACCTCGCCTCGCGGGAGAGGCAGCCCCAAATCCTCCGCCCGCCCTTGCCCACCGCCACCCATTTCACGCTAAGGTCGCGCGGCAAAGCTTGGGGGATGTTCCACGTGATCGAGTACCGGCGTTTGGCCCGCGCGGCCGCCTTGGCCCTGGCCACCGTCCTGGCTTCCGCATCCCTGGCGCCGGCCCAAACCGCGGCGCCAGTCCAGGCGCAGGACGAGGCCTACACCGCGCTGATCAAGAAGCACCTTGTCGATCCGCGCTTCACCACCGAGCTCGTCGACCACATGCCGGCGTCGGACACCGTGCCGTCACCCTTGAAGTTCTTCGGCCGCATCCCCGGCACGCCGGGCGAACTGACCTACGCCAAGGACATCGAGCGCTACTATCAGGAGCTCGCCAAGACCTCGCCGCGCGTGAAGTTCTGGACGGTCGGCAAGTCGGAGGAAGGCCGCGACCAGGTGGTGATCGCCATCGCCGACGAGGCGACGCTGAAGGACCTCGACAAGTACAAGGCCCAGCTGGCCGCGCTCGGCGACCCGCGCAAGACCACGCCGGCTGAGGCCAAGGCGATCATCAAGACCGCCAAGCCGATCTACTGGATCACCAGCGGCATTCATTCGCCGGAGACCGGCGGCCCGGAGATGCTGATCGAGCTCGCCTACCGCCTGGCGATCGAGGAGACGCCCCTCGTCCAGAACATCCGCAAGAACGTCATCACCTTCATCACCCCGGTGGTCGAGGTCGATGGCCGCGAGAAGATCGTCGACACCTACTACTACGGCAAGAAGACCGGCAAGCCGAAGCCGCCGCTGGTCTACTGGGGCAAGTACGTCGCCCACGACAACAACCGCGACGGCATGGGCCAATACCTGAAGCTGACCCAGAACATCACCGCCGGGGTGCTGGAATGGCATCCGACCATCCTGCACGACCTGCACGAGGCGCAGTCCTACCTCTACGTCTCCACCGGCACCGGCCCGTACAATCCGGAGCTCGATCCGGTGCAGTCTCAGGAGTGGTGGCTGCTGGCTGAGACCGAGCTCACCGAGATGGCCAAGCGCAAGGTCCCCGGCGTCTTCACCTACGGCTACTATGACGGCTGGGTGCCGAACTATCTGTTCTGGATCGCCAACGCCCACAACTCGTTCGGCCGCTTCTACGAGGTGCAGAGCTATGGCCCCGACGTCCAGAAGGACCTGAAGCTGCCGGTGACCGCCACCAGCCGCGAGTGGTACCGCCAGAACCCGCCCCTGCCCTCGGTCGATTGGGGGCCGCGCAACAACACCAATATCCAGGAATCGGCCCTGCTGATCGCGCTGGACCGGGTGGCCAAGGACCGCGAGGTCTATCTCGACACCTACTATGTGAAGAGCCAGCACGCCGTCGACGGCGGCAAGGTCGATGGCGGCAAGACGGGCGCCGCCAACGCCTGGATCGTTCCCGCCGACCAGACCGCCAGGCTCAACGTCGCCGACATGATCAACGACGTCCGCCGCCAGGGCCTGGAAGTCAGCGTCGCCGACGCCGCGTTCACCGCCGGCGGGGTTAAGGTCGCGCCGGGCGACTATGTGATCCGCGCCGACCAGCCCTACCGCACGCTGGCCGACCTCTATTTCAGCGTCCAGAACTACCCGGCCGCCAATCCCAGGCCCTACGACGACACCGGCTGGACCATGTCCTACATGCGCAACGTCCGCATGCAGACGATCCATGACCCGGCGGTCCTCAAGCAGCCCATGACCCTGCTCACCGCCGACGTCGCGCCCAAGGGCGTGGTGGCCGGCGGCGGCAAGACCATCCTGGTCAACCACACCGGCGACAACGAGCTCGTCACCTTCCGCTTCAAGCTGAAGGACGTGAAGATGCTGGCCGCCGAGACCGCCTTCGACGCCGGTGGCAAGCACTACGCCGCCGGGACCTTCATCATCCCCGACGCCCCGCGCGCCCAGGTCGAGAAAGCCGTGGCGGAACTTGGCCTGACCGCCGAAGCGGTGGACGCCGCGCCGACGGTCAAGTCTCACGCCCTCACCGTGCCGCGCATCGGCTACCTGCACTCGTGGCTCCGGACCCAGGACGAGGGCTGGTGGCGCGCGGCGCTGGACCACTACGGCGTGCCCTACACCTACCTCGCCGACACCAAGGCCCGCCAAGGCGACCTGCGGAAACGTTTCGACGTCATCCTCTACCCGACCGTCGGCTCCTCGGCCCGCGACCAGGTCGTCGGCGTGGCCATGAACGGCGACGTGGCCATCCCCTACAAGAAGAGCGACCTCACCCCGAACCTCGGCGTCCTCGACAGCGCCGACGATATCCGCGGCGGCCTGGGCGCCGACGGCCTGGCCGAGCTGCAGAAGTTCGTGAAGGCCGGCGGCGTCTTGATCGGCGACGGCTCGACGGTGGAGATGCTGGCGAACTACGGCGTCGCCGCTGGCGTCAGCGTCGCCGCCCCGCCCGAGCTCTACACCAAGGGCGCCCTGATGCGCGGCGTTTTCACCGACCAGGCCAGCCCCATCGCCTATGGCTACGGCGCCAAGGAGATGCCGGTCTATTTCGCCGATGCGCCGGTGATCACGGTCGCGACGCCCGGGCAGGGCGGCTTCGGCGGCGGCGGCGGGCAGGGCGGCGGCGCGGGCGCCCGCTACGCCCAGACCATCACCCCCAACGCCGTCGCGGCCCACGTCTCGCCGTTCCCGACGCCCGACCAGCCGGCCAAGCCCGCCGCCGCCCCGGCCGAACCGGTCGAGACCGCCCCGCCGGCCTCGCGCCAGGGCGGCGCCGAGCCCACCCAGCGCCCGCGCACCGTCATGGCCTTCCCGGCCCAGGCCGACACCATCCTGCTGTCGGGCATGCTGGAGGGCGGGTCGGCGCTGACCCGCAAGGCGCTGATCGTCGACGTGCCGGACGGCAAGGGCCACATGGTGCTGTTCGGCCTGCGCCCCTACTGGCGCTGGCAGACCCAGGGCTCCTACTTCCTGGGCTTCAACGCCATCCTCAACTGGGACCACCTGGACGCGGGCATGCCGCCCAAGCCCGCGCCGGCCAAGGATGCGAAGGACGCGCCCGCCAAGGACGCTCCGGCCAAACCCGCCGACTGAGCTGAGGATAAGTCACAAAGCCGCAGCCGCGAACGCTTCCCTCCAGGCGCGAAGCAGCCGAGTCTGGGCTCCAAGGGGCTTGGAAGCGGATATGTGCCATGAGTGATGCGACCTACGTCGCCTTCGTTCCCGCCAAGAAGTGCGACCGCCTGCGCGAGATGCTGCAGACCGAGGACACCGGACCGCTCGAGTGGAAGGAGCGCCGCGCCTTCTCCGGCGGCAGCGAATTCTACTTCTCCGGCCCGTCCGCGCTCGCCCGCCGCGCCCATGCCTACGTCACCGAGTGGGTGATCGCGGACTAGATCCGGGCGCTACTTGCCCTTCATCCTGCAGTTCTTGAAGGCCGACTTGGCGCCCTCGACCTGCACGGTCTTGCCGTCGGTCCAGAACTTGGCGGTCCCGGCGGCGAACGCCACGCCTGAGGGCGACGGCGTCCGCTTCAGATCGACCGGTTTAGAGCCGTCATTGGCGGTCATCTCGACCTTGGTCGGCTGGTCGGAGTCGTAGTTCAGATTGAACGCCGCCCCGCCGTCGCAGTTGTAGAAGGCCTGGTAGAAGTCGTTCATCGGCGGCTGAGGGCCTCCCGACGCGGCGGGCGAGGCCGGCGGCGTCTGGGCCAAAGCCGCTCCGGCGGCCAGCAAGGCCGCGACGGCGAGAACACGCGAGCCATTCACTCTCACAAAAGCGTTCATTCCAGGGTCTCCCCATAGGATCGCTTCAATGGTTCCGAGACGCAGTATGCCGTGTAACTTTGTGACAGCAAAGCGCGCTCAGCGCCGCGGCTAGCCCCTCCGGTTCCAGGGCAGGTCGAAGCGGCGCAGCATCGCCGCCTCCAGGCCCGCGGCGGTGTTCACCGGCCAGCCGCTCCAGACGCTGTCCAGCGGGCTCACCGTATAGATCTCCACCGACGCCGGCCGCCGAAGCTCGCCCACGAGCTTCTCCCGCAGCCGCACATTGGCCGGCAGTTTGCTGCGCCCCGGCCGGTAGAGCTCAAGCCGCACGTCCAGCCGCCGCAGCGTCAGGCCCATGTAGACCGCCCGCCCGCCAGTGACGAAGGCGTAGAGCCCCGGCCGCTCCGGCGCCCGGCCGCTCATCGCCAATTGCCCGTCCTCGTCCAGGCTCCAGACGCCGGTGTGGTGGAATCCGCCGGCGATCAGCGCCGCCGCCTCCAGCGCCGGCTTGCTGTTCTTCGGCGGCGGCGGCGGCGCGATGGCGCTGACCACGGCCCCGATCAGGCCGGCGTCGCGCAGCACGTCCTCGGCCACGTGCGGCCGGATGCCGAGCTGGGAGGCGATGCTCGCCGGCTCGAACCCCTGGTGGTGCAGGTCGATGATCCGCTGGTTTCTGCTCAACCCCTGCTCCCCGCGCGGCCGGCCGGATAGCCCGACTCATTTGCCGCACAGCATCTCATCCGCGCGGGCGATCCGCACGCGCATCTTGTTCGTTACGCGAACGCGGGTCTTGGGGATGCCTTTAGGGGTTGAGACTCAGCCGCCGCGCAGCATCTGCACCTGCGAGCCCGCGATCTGGCGCACCTCGCAGACGCCTTCCCAGCCCGGCATGTGTTCCACGTGCAGCTCCATGAAGTCGCGCGCGCTCTGGATCGCGGCGGCCATGTCCGGAAGCTCGAAGACCGCGAAGCCGCCGATCACCTCCTTGGTCTCGGCGAACGGCCCGTCGGTGACCGCCAGCTTGCGCTTGCGGATCGAGACCTCGGCGCCGGCGTCGCGCGGGAAAAGGCCGCCGTCGCTGATCATCCGCCCGGCCGCGACCTCGCGCTGCGCCATGGCGTGCATGGCCTCCATCATGGCGGGCGGCGGCCCGGCCGTCTGCTGGCCGTCGGTCTTGATGATGAACATGAAGCGCATGAGGTCTCTCCTGAAGGGCGCACCATAGCGCCGGAGCCCTCAGGACGGGCCAGCCCGCGCCGACCCGACATTTTTTCTTCGACCGTCCCGGCGAGGCCTTCAGCCGCCGCTGGCGGCCGTCTGCCGGGGCGCCGACGTGCGGAACACGGGGCCGCCGCTGTAGGTGAAGTAGAGCTTCCCCTGGCTGTTGGCGACATAGACGTGGTGGGCCAGGAAGAAGTCCGCCCCGATCAGCACGTCGAAGTCGCTCGCCACGGATTGCCCGATGGCGAGCTTGCCGTTCTTGATCTCCTCATCGCCGATCTTGACGCTGGCGAAGGTCGCGACCCAGGTCTTGATCTGGCCGTCGAGGCCCTGGCTCTCGCCGATCTGCGTGACGCCGGCGTCGCTGGTCTTGACGCCCGCCCGCGCCGCCGCGTGCTGGGTGATGAAGGAGGTGGCCGCCCCGGTGTCGAAAAAGGCGCGCATCGGCTGGCCGTTGATCGAGATCATCGCCAGCGTGTGCTCGCCGCCGTTGTTGCGGCCGGCCGCCTCCAGCGGCAGCACCGAATAGGTCATCTGCGGCGTCGCCCAATAGGCCAGGTTCGCCGTCTCGCAGTCCTGCGGCCGCACCAGCCGCAGCACGCCGGCCTTGAAGTCGTACTCGTCGTCGGAGCTGTGCAGCAGGTTCTGCCCCACCAGGCCCGAGGCGCCGCCGTCGAGGTCGCGGATGGTCAGGAACTTCACGTTGGGAAATTTCGAGCCGCCGAACTCGAAGCTCGGCGCGATCACCAGGCCCGTTTCCGTGGCGTGGCCCTTGGCCCCGGTGGTCACCGTGTTGGCCGAGGTCGGCACCAGCGAGCCGATCGCCTTGGCCGTGACCGCGGGCAGCTTCGCCTGCGCCGCGAAGCTGGCGGTGAGCGAGCTGCCGAACGCCCCGGAATCCAGCAGCAGCTGGACGGGCTGGCCGTCGATCTTCGCCGCCACCAGGGGCCTCAGGCCCTGCATGGTGACCGGCACCTCCGCGGTCGCCAGCTTGCACGCGGCGTGCGCCGACAGCGGCCCGGCAAGTGCGGCCGCGAGGACGGCGAAGGGTGCGATTTTCATTTTCGGTTCCGTACTTTAGGCATGGGTTGGCCCAGCCGCGACCGGGGGCGTGGCAAGGACGTCACCGGCCGCAGGCTTCCCGAGGCGCGCCCGCGGCGCGTGAGGCGAGATGTAGCAGCTTCGCCGTTGGGCCCGGCGCCGGTCCCGCTGCGGTTGACGGGGCGGCCGGTTCAGCGACTGCTGCGCGGGCGGGGGAGAGAACGCATGCAAGATGATCCGGCCGGCGGGCGCCTGCGGCGCAACCTCAATTCCTTCGAGGTCCTGCTGCTGACGCTGTCGTGCCTCTCGCCGGTGGTCTCGATCTTCGGCATCGGCGGCGACGTGCTGCACCAGGTGGGGACGGGCGCGGCCGCCCTGTTCGCGCTGGGCATTGGCGCGGCGGTGGTCTGGGCGGCGATGTATGCGGAGCTGGGCTCGGCCTATCCCTACGCCGGCGCCGACTATGTGGGCGTGGGCACGATCCTGGGCGGCTGGGCCGGGGTGGTGACGCTGGGCCTCTGGGCGGCGACCGTCGGACCCTCGCTGGCGTTCACCGCCAAGTCCCTGGCGCCCTACGTCATCGAGCTCGCGCCGGGCCTGCCCGCCGGGCCGATCCCCTTCGTCACCCTGGCCGCGGCGGCGGCCATCGCGCTCCTGGGCGTCCGCACCGGCGCCCTGGTCACCGGCGCCTTCCTGGCCATCGAGCTCGCCGCGGTCGCGGTGCTGATCGGCGTCGGCCTGATCCACCCGGCCCGCGGCGTCGAGACCCTGGCCGCCCAACCCTTCGCCATGATCGGCGGGCGCTGGGCCGCGGTTCCGGCCGGCGCCATGGCGCTGGGCGCGATCACCGCCATCTACGCCACGGTCGGCGGCAACCAGGCGCTGGCGTTCGGCGAGGAGCTGAAGGAGCCGCACCGGCGGATGGGCCGGGTGGTCGTCGCCGCCTGCATGATCGGCGCGTTCGCGACCGCGCTCCCGGTGGTCCTGGTGATCCTGAGCGCCCGCGACCTCCCCGCCGTGCTGGCGAGTCCGGCGCCCTTCGCGACCTTCCTCTCCGCGGCGCTCGGCCCCTGGGCCGGGCCGGCGCTCTCCGCCGGCGTGGCCCTGGCGATCTTCAACGCGCTCGCCGCCAGCGTGATGATCTATGGGCGGCTCTATTTCAGCCTGGGCCGCGACCGCCTGTTCGGCGCCCGCCTCAACGGCTGGCTCGCCCGCGTCTCGCCCGGCGGCGTGCCCAGGTCCGCGACGCTCACGGTCACCGCCTTCGGCCTCGCCTGCTGCTTCATCGACGGCCACGTACTGCTGGTCTTCATGAGCGGCCTATTGGTCTACGGCTGGGGCCTGGTCTGCCTGGCCGTCCTGATCGGGCGCAGGAAGGGCCTGACCGGCGCGCCGGGCTATTGGCGCGCGCCCCTCTTCCCGCTGTTTCCGGTGCTGGGCCTGATCATGACCGCGGTCTTCACGGTTTCCGACCTGATGGACGCCGACGCCGGCCGGCCCAGCGTGCTGCTGCTGGGCCTCGTCGTGCTGGCGGCGCTCGCCTGGTATTACCTGGTCCTGAAGCGCCGCCCGGGCGGCTGGACGCCCTCGCTCGAGCAGCCCTGAACGCCGCCGCCGCCCGGACACCGCATGCAGCGACTTGGCGTCGTTGCGCGTTCATTCCCATGTCGACAAATGACGTGAACAGAGCGTAGGCCTTCTCCACCATGTCCAACGCCCGCGCCCTGCGGAGCCGCCGGAACCGTCCGCCGGACTGGAACGAAGCCACCTGGCGGAAGCGGATGAACGGGAAACGGCCTCAGCAGCTCACCGATCTCGCCGAGGCCGACCGCTTCCAGATCCTGATCGATGCGGTCAAGGACTACGCGATCTACCTGCTCGACGCCGACGGGCGCGTCACCACCTGGAACACCGGCGCGCAGCGCTTCAAGGGCTATCGGCCGGACGAGATCATCGGCCAGCATTTCTCGGTCTTCTACACCGACGAGGACCGCGCCATCGGCCTCCCCGCGCGCGCCCTGCACACCGCCGCCACCGAGGGCCGGTTCGAGGCCGAAGGCTGGCGCGTCCGCAAGGACGGCACGCGCTTCTGGACCCACGTGGTCATCGATCCGGTGATCGGCGAGGACGGCGGGGTCATCGGCTACGCCAAGATCACCCGCGACATCTCCGACAAGCGCGCGGCCGACGACGCCCTCATGGCCAGCGAGCGGCGTTTCCGGCTGCTGGTCCAGGCGGTGCGCGACTATGCGATCTACATGCTCGACCCGCAGGGCAACGTCACCAACTGGAACGCCGGCGCCCAGGCGATCAAGGGCTACACCGCCGAGGAGATCGTCGGGCGCCACTTCTCGCTGTTCTACACCGAGGAGGACCGCGCGGCCGGCGCGCCGGAGCGCGCGCTGGCCACCGCGCGGCGCGAGGGGCGCTTCGAGGGCGAGGCGCAGCGGGTGCGCAAGTCCGGCGAGCGGTTCTGGGCCAACGTGCTGATCGACCCGATCTACGACGAGGCAGGCGTCCTCATCGGCTACGCCAAGGTCACCCGTGACATCACCGAACGGCGCAAGGCGCAGGCGGAGATCGAGCGCGCCCGCGACGCGCTGGCCCAGGCCCAGAAGCTGGAGGCGATCGGCCGGCTGACCGGCGGCGTCGCCCACGACTTCAACAACCTGCTGACGGTGATCCGCGCCTCGGCCGACTTCCTGCGCCGTCCCGATCTCAGCGAGGAGAAGCGCGCGCGCTACGTCGACGCCATCGCCGAGACCGCCGGCCGCGCCGCGACGCTGACCGGCCAGTTGCTGGCGTTCGCGCGGCGCCAGTCCTTGAAGCCCGAGGTGTTCGATGTCGGCGCCCAGCTCACGGGCCTGCGGCAGATCATCGGCACGACCTTGGGATCGTCGGCGCAGCTGGTGCTGGACCTGCCGGAGGTCCCCCTGCTGGTGGAGGCCGATCCGAGCCAGTTCGAGACCGCGGTCCTGAACATGGTCATCAACGCCCGCGACGCCATGCCCAAGGGCGGCCAGGTGAGGATCAGCGCCGCGGCGGCCGACCGGGTGCCGGCCGTCCGGGGCCACGCCGCCGCGGCGGGCCGCTTCGTCGCCGTCGAGGTCGCCGACACCGGCTCCGGCATGACGCCCGACACCATCACCCGCATCTTCGAGCCCTTCTTCACCACCAAGCCCGTCGACAAGGGCACGGGCCTGGGGCTGAGCCAGGTCTACGGCTTCGTCAAGCAGTCGCAGGGCGAGGTCGACGTGCGCAGCGAACTGGGCGTGGGCTCCGTCTTCACCCTCTATCTGCCGCGCTCGATGGCGCCGGCGCCGGCGCCGCACGGCCCGCGTCCCGTGGACCTGGGCGCCGTCCCGGCCCGCCGGATCCTGCTGGTGGAGGACAATCAGGGCGTGGGCCACTTCGCCGCCGGGCTGTTGCGCGAGCTGGGCCAGACCGTGACCTGGGTGGGCGACGGCCAGACTGCGCTCGAGCTGCTGGCCAAGGACGCGGCGGCCTTCGACCTGGTGTTCTCCGACGTGGTGATGCCGGGCATGAGCGGCATCGAACTCGGCCACGCGGTGAAGGCCCGATGGCCCGGCCTGGAGGTGATCCTGACCAGCGGCTACAGCCACGTGATCGCCGAGGAGGGCTCCCACGGCTTCGAACTGCTGCGCAAACCCTACTCCGTCGACGGCCTGCTGGCCGCGCTTCGCCAGGCCCCCGCGCCGGCGGCGCCCGCGCCTTGACTCGCCGGGACCGGCAGGCTCGCATCCACTGTGAGATTTAAGGGCAGGCGGCGCCTGACGGCGCCCTCACCGACCGGGGGATCAGCATGAGACGTCTTGCGATGGCCATCGGACTGCAGCCGCGGACCTTGGCCCTGCTAGCCGCCGCCCTGCTCCTGTCCGGACCCGGCGGCGCCAACGCCCAGGCGCGGCGCTGGGACATCCCGGCGCCCAAGGCGCCGCCGGGCGCGATTCCGCTGACGGCGCCCGCGCCGCCATCTTCAAGCTCCGGGGCCCCGGCGCCGCCGGAGACCTGGAGCATGTCGAGCTCCGACAACGTGCCGGTGGTGCAGAACGTCTCCGCGCCCACCCTCACGCCCTTCCTCCCCGCGCCCGGCAAGGCCACCGGGGCGGCGGTGATCATCGCGCCGGGCGGCGCCTTCTACCTGCTGGCCATGAAGCACGAGGGCTGGGACGTGGCGCGCTACCTGCAGGCCCACGGCGTCGCCGCCTTCGTGCTGAAGTACCGCGTGCACCCCACCGAGCCCAAGGCCGCCGGCCTCGACAAGGGCCTCGCGGCCCTGGGCGCCCTGCCCCCGCCGCAGCGCCTGGCCGCCCTGGACGAGGGCGCCAGGATCGCCACCGAGGACGCGCAGGCGGCCATGCGCCTGGTCCACGCCCGCGCCGCGCAATGGCACATCGACCCGGGGCGGATCGGCTTCATGGGCTTCTCGGCCGGCGCCATCACGACCATGAGCCTGGTCTACGCCGACGCGCCGGGGACGCGGCCCGCCTTCATCGCCCCGATCTATGGCGGCCTGGGCGCGCCGGCCAAACCGATCCCCAACGCCCCGCCGCCGATGTTCGCCGCCATGGCCGCCGACGACCCGCTGTTCGGCAAGACCGACTTCGCCCTGATCCCCGCCTGGGAGGCCAAGGGCGGCGCGGTCGAACTGCACCTCTACGAAAAGGGCGGCCATGGCTTCGGCTTCCCGGGGCGCCCGGGCACCACGACGCTGGGCTGGCCGGACCAGTTCCTGGCCTGGATGCGCGCGCGGGGGTTGCTGACCAGGGCGAATTAGGTCGCGCCGCCTCGCCTGCAAAATCAGTCGTGGCCGCCCAGGCCCAACGCGGCCCGCCCTCCGGGCCACAGCGCCTGAAAGCGCGCCTCCGCGGCGAACCAGTCGCGAAGGTCCTCGCCGATGTCGACGGCGTCCGCGAACGATGGCCAGCGCCGCCGCCACGCCCGCATCGTCGTCGCGCACGGCATTTGCGGGTCGCGGTCCAGGTCTCGCAACGACGCGCCGTGCGTCAGCCGCAGGCCCACCGCGTCCTCCGCCGCCCACGCCCGCGCGCGGCAGCGCGCCGCCGCGGCGCGCGCCTGTCCGCGCCGCATCGCCGTCTTCAGCGCCGCCGCCCATTCCGGCTGCTCGGCCCGCCAGCGGTTCAGCACCTTCAGCGAGGGAAAGTCCGGATCGCTGGCCAGCGTCCGCCGCATCGGCGCCCCCTTCAGCACCGCCGCCAGCAGCCGGCCCGCCACCTGCGCATCCCAGGCCCGCCAGCGCGGATGGCCGCTCATCGAGCGCTGCGAATAGCCGCCGGCCCGCAGCCGCCGCAGCGCCGCCTGGAACCCCTGCTGCGTGCGCCGCCAATAGGCATAGGCCCGCTGGCTCGGCATCCCCGGCCGCCCGAGCAGCTCCCGCACCGTCTCGCCAGCCGCCAGCCGCGCCAGGAAGGCGGCGGCCACATCCTCCCGGAACATCAGCCCGCGCGCCCAAGCCCCCTTGCGCCGCGCCGCCGCCAGCTCCGCCGCGAACCAGGCGTCCGCGCGGGCCCAGCCCCGCACGCTGTCCGCCGACGGCGCCCCCGCCGCCGCGCAGATCGCCGCCACCGTTTCCCCGGCCGCGACACGGGCGATGATGGCGAGCTTGATCTGGCCGCGGTCGGGGTAGGAAGGCATGGCGAGAGCCTGCCACAGATAGCCGCAATCGAGAACATATTAGGAACATACTGGCGCGCCGTGCGCGTGGATCGGATTGCGCGCCCGGCGCGTTAGCTTCCGCCGAGGGACGGCGCTTTCGAGATCGGAGCACCGTCATGCAGACCACCATCCCGGCCATCGCCGCCGCCGCGAGCCTCGCCACCGCGCTCATCGCCGCGCTCACCGCCGGCGCCGCCCAGGCCGCGACCTGCGCCTGCGCCGCCCCGCGCCATCACCACGTCCGCCACCTGACGCCGGCGCGCTATCGCCCCTACTACGTGCCGGAATACCGGCCGTACCGGATCGCCTATGCCGCGCCCGGGCCGCTTTACGAGGAGCCCGCATTCATCCCAGGACCGCCGCCGCCGCCGGTCCGCCTCGTCCGCCGCGTCTACGAGCCCGTGGTCTACGCGCCGCCGCCGCCGCCGCCGCCCCCGCCGCCCCCTATCGAATACGTCGACGGCCCCGGCTACCGCGCGGTCGACGCCGCCTACATCGGCCCCGATCCGGACTGGCGCCCGCCCGTCCGCCGCCACCCCCGCCACGCCCCGATCTGCCGACGGCCCTAGGAGGCGCAAGTCCACCCCCTCTCGCTCATCCCCGCGAAGGCGGGGTAAGCAAGGACCCACGCGACTTGTGTTCACCCGAGCGGCAGTTCCTCAAACAGATCCCGCCATCCGGGATTGAACCGTTCGATCAGTTCGAGCTTCCAGAGCCGCCGCCATTTCTTCATGGCCCGCTCTCGGGCAAAGGCGCCCCCGCGCCCCTCGAACACCTCGTAGTAGACGAGGCGCTTGACCCCATACGTCGCGGTGAACCCGGGGATCGCGCCCTCCCGATGCTCGATCATCCGACGGCTGATGCTGTCGGTGTGGCCGATGTAGAGCGTACCGTTCCGCTGGCTCGCAACGATGTAGACGTAGAAGGCCATCGCTCACCGCGACACCGATTGTTCCCCTTCCGTTCTAACACTCCGCTCATCCCCGCGAAAGCGGGGACCCAGGTGTTTTGTGTTTCAGAGGTCCCGCTTCCTAGGCATCGCCCAACTAGGCGCCGCTACGAAAAAAGCCTGGGTCCCCGCTTTCGCGGGGATGAGCGGATTAAGGGGTGGCGCATGGAAAGGCGTCCCTCGGGACGGACCGAGCCATAGATCTCATGGCGGCCAGTTTGCCTGCCGGCCTCGGCAACTCAAGGACCGGGCTTCGCCCGGCCGCGGCCCGGCGCGCCAAAGAGCGGGTCCTTGACTTGCCGAGGCCGGCAGGCTCGCATCCCCTTCGGGGGATTTCATATGAGAACTCGCGTCTTCGTTATCATGCTTTCGGCGCTGACCCTGGGCTTGCCCATGGCCGCGCACGCTCAAAGCCATGCCATCGATCCCAAGGCGCCCAATGGCTGGCAGATGCTGGACAGCCTGCCGACCTACAACAAGCTCCCCTGCACGGCCCGCATGGGCGGCGCGGAGATCAATGTGAACCTGTCGCTGAACAACGACGGGATTCCGTTCCTGGTGCTGGCCAGGCCCGATTGGCGCGACCTGCGGGGCGACGCGGTCGCCAAGGTCTCGGTGGACGGCGCGGCCGCCGACGACCAGCCGGTGACCATGATCGGCAACCTCGTCCTGGCGCTGGTGCGCGATCCGGCGCTGGTTCAAAAGCTGAGGGGTGGCCGCAGCGTCGCATGGACGCTCCCCATCGGCCGCTTTGAAGGGCGCATCGACGGCTTCGACGGCGCCCTGACGGCGGTGACCGCCTGCATCGTCAAACGGGATGGGCGAGGAATTTAGAAGGCGCCCGCCGGGGCGCTCCTGCCGGGGGGCATGCCAGTGAATCGTTGCGCCATTCTGGCGGTCGGAATGACCGCGCTCGCGACCGCCGCCGCCGCGGCCGAGCCGTTCCGCTTCGAGTCTGTCGCCAGCCTTCAGGACATGCAGGCCTTGGCGAGGCACGATTTCCCGCTCGGCACGCCGCGTGACCAGGTGCGCGCGGCCTTCGTCCAGCAGGGCGGCGCGACCCTCAAGCTTCACGCGAAGCGCGCCGAGACCGAGAAGTACCTCTACGACATCGACCTCTGCGGCTACTACGTCTGGCGTTGGAACATCTCGGCGGACTACGACGCCAAAGGCGGCTTGAAGCAGCTCTATGTGAACGCCACCCCGATGCTTGCCAACGCGCCGCCGCCGCCCTTGCCCGCCAAGGGGCCGTTCTACATGCTCTCCCGCCCACGGCCTCAGGCGGCCAAGGGCGAGAGCACCCTGAAGGCGATCATCAACGGCGATCAGATGATGCTGACGGCCATCGGACCCACGCGCCCCGATCCCCTGAACATGGGACGCGCCATCAACTACACCGGCGAGGTCTGGCGCTCGATCTTCGACGCCGACGACGCCGACCACATCGCGCCCTACGCCGGTGACTGCGCGAAGGTGGACGCGGAGATGAAGAAACAGATCGAGGCGGCGAAGGCGGCTCCTAACGGCGCGCCCTCCCACTGACCGTCATCCCAGGACTTGTCCCGGAGTCCCATAAGCGACGGCAGCGCAAGCAAGCCCCCACCCCTCTTCCCCGCTCATCCCCGCGAACGCGGGGATGAGCGGATTAGAGGGAGGGCTCGTAGGAAGGGCGTCCGTCGGACAGACCGAGCCATAGATCTCATGGCGGCCAGTTTGCCTGCCGGTCTCGGCAACTCAAGGACCGGGCTTCGCCCGGCCGCGAAGCGGCGCGCCAAAGAGCGCGTCCTTGACTTGCCGAGACCGGCAGGCTCGCATCTACCGTGAGATTTAGGGGCAGGAGTCATCCTGACGATGCATCTTCGTGATCGGGGCGCGGCCTCCATCGTGCTGGCGCTTCTGTTGATGTCGTCGTCAACGGAAGCTCGGCAAGCCTCGGCGAACCAGATCGTCAGAGTCGGGATCGGAGGCGGAATCCGTGTCCCGTCCGACAGCCCTGTTCGATACGTCCGTACCGGCAAAGAAGAAGGTGACTCCCACTTCTTCGGTCAGTTCGTCATCACCGGAACGTACAGATATGGCTGCTTCGTGGGGTGCGATGGCCCGCTCCAACCGGATGACCTCGTTCTCAAATTCTATCCTGACCGCTCTCTTGTGAAGCGGCTACCAAGCTGGGTTGTGTACAAGGAGCCGGCGGACGAAATTATCATCGAGAAGGCGGCCCCCTTCGTACAGTCCGTCGTCAGTTCGAAAATCCGCGGCCAGTTGCTCTCGAACAAACGCCAGTACGTCAGCGGTCGAGCTTCGATCTTGGTCGACGACTTCACGATGGATATCGAATGCGATTCTCCGAGCTATTTCGCTCGCTTCGTCCGAATCGTTCAGAGCCTGGATGCGCCAAAGCCCACCCCGGTCAGGCAAGTGGGCTGCGGCTAGCTCCTACTCCGCCGGTATCCCCTCCGCCGCGCTCTTCTTCGCCTGCATGTCGTCGAACGCCGCCCAGACGCCGCCGCCGCCATGCCACTGCCCGCGCGTGGCCGCCTTCGAGTACTCCGTACTCCGCGCCTCGAAGAAGTTCGCGTGCTCCACCCCGCTCAGCATCGACTGCAGCCAGGGCAGCGGGTTTTCCTTCACCCCGTAGACCTCCGGCAGCTGCAGCTGCCGCAACCGCCAGTCGGCGATGAAGCGGATGTAGGCCTTGATGTCGGCCGGGGTCATGCCCTGCACCTCGCCGGCCTCGAAGGCGAGGTCGATGAAGCGGTCCTCGAGGCCGACCACGGTCTTGCAGCAGTCGACGATGTCGTCGGCCACCGCCTTGGTCACCGCCTTCGTCTCGGCGTTGAAGGCGTGGTAGAGCTTGGTCATCCCCTCGCAGTGCAGGCTCTCGTCGCGCACCGACCAGCTGACGATCTGGCCCATGCCCTTCATCTTGTTGAAGCGCGGGAAGTTCATCAGCATGGCGAAGCTGGCGAAGAGCTGCAGGCCCTCGGTGAAGCCGCCGAACATGGCCAGCGTGCGGGCGATGTCGGCCTCGGTGTCGACGCCGAACTGCTGCATGTAGTCGTGCTTG
>NZ_DATGEX010000056.1:0-61581 GCF_035309685.1 Phenylobacterium sp. | reverse complement strand
GGCGAGCTTGCCGGACTGGCCGGCGTAGGCCGCCTTCAGCACATAGGCGCCGGCCTCGATCCCGATCCGCTTGGCGGCGCGGTCGGCGAGCGGCGCCTCGTGGCGCAGCGCCTTCAAGAGGCGGCGCACCCCAAAGCCGTTCTGCGCCGAGCCGAAGAACACGGGCACAATCAGCCCCTCGTTCATCTCGCGCACCAGATCGGCGAAGACCGCGTCGCGGCTCGGCGTCACGTCGGAAAGCAGCTGCTCCAGGAGCTCGTCGTCGAAGTCGGCGATCTGCTCGAGCATGTGGAAGCGGGCCTGCGCCTCGGCGTCCCGCAGGTCGCCCGGGATATCTACCTGGGTCGAGGGCTCGCCTGGCCGGTAGACGAAGGCGCGCTCCAGCGCGAGATCGATGAAGCCCGAGACCTTCTCGCCGTCCCAGGTCGGGATCTGGCGGGCGACCAGCGGCGCGGTGCTGACCGGGGCCAGCGCGGCCAGCAGGTCGGAGAGCGAGCCTCGGGCCAGGTCCATCTTGTTGATGAACAGCGCGTGCGGCACGCCCAGCCGCTCCAGCTCGCGCAGCGTCGGCTGCAGCAGGGCGGCCTTGGCCGGATCGGGCTCGGCCACAACCACGGCAAGGTCCACCGCCGGCAGGGCGGCGTCGAGGTCGGCGCAGAATTCCAGGGAGCCGGGACAGTCGACGACCGAATAGCGGTCGCCCATGAAGTCGAAGCCGGCGAGGTTGAGCTCCACCGAGTGGCCGCGGGCGCGCGCCTCGGGACTGCTGTCGCCGACCTTCTCGCCACCGACCCGCCGATCGACGGCGCCGGTGACCTGCAGCAGGGCTTCCATCAAGGTGGTCTTGCCGCTGCTGGTGGGGCCCACGAGCGCCAGAGCGCGCACGGACCCCGCTGTCTGGATTGGCATGGTCGCGTCTCCCATCACCTTTGGGCGCCAGGGACGCGGTCGCGCGGAGGCGATGCTTCCATGGCGCGGTTTTGGGTCGGTCGCGGACCGTTTCAGGGGCTCGCGCCGCCCTGATGGGGAAAGCCTACGCCCCGAGTTCTGTCGGAGTCTACATCACGAATCGGTGCGCGGACGCGGCGGCTAGAGCCGCACCGACTTCACCGCGCTCGCCACGGCGGGGAAGGTGTCGGCGGCCTTGATCAGCAGTCCCAGGCCTGAGACGCCCAGCAGGATGAAGGTCACCCGCCGGAAGTTCACGTCGGACAGCGAGTGATAGAGCTTCACGCCCAGGAGCGTGCAGGGCAGCACCACCGGCACGGTGATCGCCACCAGCAGCCAGTAGTTGGGGCCGAAGGTCTCGGGCTTCTGCAGGGCGAGCAGCGAGATCGAGAGCAGCTGCAGGACGAAGATGTAGGGCTGGACGATGGCGCGGGCCTCGCGCTTGGGCACGTGGCGCAGGCCGTTCCAGACCACGACCGCTGCGCCCGGAAAGGCGGTGAAACCGCCGATGACCCCGCCGGACATGCCAACCAGCGACGAGGCCAGCCAGCCCCCCTGCACCGTGGCGCGCGCACCGTGTGGGCGCGCCAGGGAATAGCCGGCGTAGATCACCAGAAAGCCGCCGAACACCAGCATCAGGTCGGTGGTCGGCAGGGAGCTCAGGATCGCCAGACCCACCGGCACGCCGATCAGTCCGCCCAGCAGATAGGGCGCCGGGCCATCGGGCCACCAGTGCTTGATCGGCGCCATGTCCGCCTTCAGCTGGCGCAGCGACATGATCTGGTTGGCCGCCGACAAGGTCATCAGCAGCGGCACGCCGAGCTTGGGCGGCAGGAAGATCAGGCAGAGCGCGCCGATCGCCGAGAATCCGAAGCCGGACAGTCCGCTCATCAGCGCCGACGCCGCCAGGATCGCCACGAGCAGGGCGATGGTCGTGGGGGGAAAGCCAGCCAACAGCAATGCGCACCTCAAGGATTTACTGGCCGTCCGGGCCTGGGCGCGGACGGGCGGTCTTCCTTCTAGGCCAGGGCGGCGAGCGGCTGCAGGCGAGGGTTATGGATCGGCGCGCGGAGAGGGCTTTGGCGCTGCCTGTCGCCCAGATTCTGACCAGTCTGCTCTCACGGGCGCCCTCAATCGGACATTCCCGGTTCGGCGAGTCGGCCCCTCCAGCGCGGAGGTCTGGGACGCCCCCAAAAAGCAAATGGGGCCGAGCCTCGCGACTCGGCCCCACCGGCCATTCTTAAGCGAGGGCGACCTCAGAAGGTGAAGGTGATCCGCCCGTAGTAGTAGCCGCCGTTGATCCCGAACGGGGAGTACTGCAGCGGCTCGCCATAAACGTTGTTGCCGTCGGCCGGGCGGACGCCGCCGGCGCCGTTGGAGACGTTCGGCATGGCCGGCGGATGGTGGTCGAACAGGTTGTTCGCGCCCACCGCCAACTTCAGGTCCTCGCGGATCGCATAGTCGACCTCGAGGTCGGTGATGCTGGTGACCGGGATGCGCGTCTTGACGCCGCCGTTGCCGGTGCCGTCGAGGCTGTAGCGTTCCGAGGTCTCCCCGAAGACCGTGTCGCGCAGGTTGGCGCTCCACTTGCCCAGCGTCCAATAGGCGCCGGCCACCACCTTCTCCCGCGGCACCGCCGTGGTGAGCGTGTCGACGGCGTTGGGGCCGAGCAGCACCGTCTGGCCGATCGCGACCGAGGTCACGGCGGCCGGCAGCGGGAACTGCTTGGTGAGCGTGGTCTTGTTGTAGTTGACGCCCAGCGACCAATCGACGTGGCCCATGTCGCCAAAGTCCGAGGCGTAGTTGGCGGTCAGCTCGGCGCCGTCGGTGCGGGTGTTGGCGCCGTTGGTGAAGACGCTGATGCCGACGTAGGTCACGCCCGGATCCAGAACATTGCCGTGGGCGGCGATGGCCTTGAGGACGCCGGGAGACACGACCGTGCCGTTGTTCAGGCCGAGCAGGGTGCCGGTGGCCACGATGCGGTTGCGGATCTCGATCTGATAGGCATCGAGGGTGATCTGCAGGCCTTCCGCCGGGTGGGCGACGAAGCCGACGCTGTAGTTGGTGGATTTCTCAGGCTTCAGCGGCGAGAAGCCGGCGAGCGCCGCGGCCGGCGAGTTGGCCGGCAGCTGCACCACCGCGAAGGTCGGGGCGACGTTGGTGGCCGAATAGAACTCCTCGGCCTGCGTCGGGGCCCGGAAGCCGTTCGAGATCGTGCCGCGCAGCGCGAACATCGGGCTGAAGTCGTAGCGGGCGGTCAGCTTGCCGACCGTCGCGCTGCCGAAGTCGTTGTAGTGCTCGTAGCGGCCGGCGGCGTCGATCTTGAGGCCCGCGACCGGGGTGAGCGCGACGTCCACGTAGCCCGCGTAGTTGGTGCGGGTGTGGGTGGCGGCGTCCGTGGCCTGGAAACCGGGATAGGACTGGCCGCCTTCCTTGTAGGTCGAGAGCGGATCGCCCTGGCCGATGGTGAACTTGCTCTGGCGGCTTTCGGCGCCCAGCGCGAGGTTCATCGGCGCGGCCATGCCCACGTCGAAGGTGCGGTCGAGGTCCAGCGTCGTGGTCCATTCCGACGAGGCGAAGGCGCCATCGTAGAAGTTGCGCGGCGTCTGGCCGGTGTCGGCGAACAGCGAGGCGTTGGCCGAATTGATGGTCGAGACGTCATCATGGTCGCGGCCATAGGTGGTCGAGAGGTCCCAATTCCAGTCGGCCGCCTTGCCGCGGATGCCGCCGGTCAGCGCGTAGTCGTCCTCGACGATCTGCTCGCGCGGCGAGAAGCCGTGCGGGAAGGGCACGGTCGTGACGGCGCCCACCGTGCGGGTCACCTTGCTGGGCAGGCGGAAGTTCTCGAAGGCCGAGGCCTTGCGGTGGCCATAGCTGCCCATGCTGTAGGCTTCGATCCCGTCACCGAGATCGTAGCCGGCGTTGTAGAAGGCGTCGTAGGTGTTGGACTGAGTGTCGCCGTAGATGTTGTTGACGTTCGGCGAGCCGGCGGCTCCGGGCAGACCGGCCTTGTCGATGGCGCTGTCGCCGGCCGCGATCGAGCCGTCGAGGTTGAACACCCGCCGGTCCGCGCCGCCCTGACGGCTGAAGCCGTGGTAGCGCTGCTCGATCGTGGTGTTGATGTAGCCCTTGTCGCCGAGCGCGAAGCCGTTGTTCAGCGACCAGGCGGCGGTGTCGCCGTCGCCTTCATAGTATTGGCCGCCGGTCAGGCTGGCGGCGCCGCCGGAATTGGCGGTCTTCAGGATGATGTTCACGACGCCGGCGATGGCGTCGGAGCCGTACTGGGCCGCCGCGCCATCGGTGAGGACTTCGACGTGGTCGATCGAGCCCACCGGGATGAAGCTGAGGTCGGCGGTCGCCGCGCCCTGGAAGGAGCTGGGGTCGACGTGAAGGTTGGCGGTCGGGTGACGGCGCTTGCCGTTCACCAGCACCAGGGTGTCGTTGGGATTGAGGCCGCGCAGCGCGGCCGACAGCGTCAGCGCCGCGGTGTCCGCCGCATAGCCTTCCGCATTGAAGGACGGCAGGTTCTGCGACAGGGCCTGGATCAGGTCCGGCTGTCCCACCCGCTTCAGCGCAAGCGCGCCCACGACCTGGACCGGCGCGGCGCTGTCCTCGGCCTTAACACCCGTGACGCGAGTGCCGGTCACGATCACTTCCGAGACCCCGGTCGCGGCGTCCGCCGCAGCTTCGGCCGCCACCGCGGCCGACGAAATGAGCGTCGCCAAAGCGATGACGCTCGCGCTCATGTATAAGTTTTTCATAAGTTTCGTTCCCCAAACTTTCCGAGGCAGCCGTCCCCAGCCTCGGTGTCCCGATGACAAGCGGACACTGAGCCGACAGGCTGAACTGTCCATGCGCCGTCGCCTGGATTTGACGATTTTGTGCAAAATAGTCTGTGGACACTGTAAAACCGCCACAGCGACGCCACGGAAACCAGAGCTGTTTGCCTGAATATTGCGCGATCTGTGCCTATTTTTCAGACAATCCGGTTCATCGAGCGATGGTCGCTGACGATTCGCCGCTACCTTGCCGTGTGATCAGCCCCGCCAGCCCTCAAGCGCCGGGCCCAGCGCCGTCTTCAGCGGCTCCAGCCAGGGCTCGTAGGCGCGCCATTGGTCGAGCCCCTGGCGGAAGATCGGCCGGCGCACCTGCTCGGAGCTCACTGTCCGCACGGCGCGGCCGTTGTCGTAGAACGCCAGGCAGCCCGCCTCGAACGGCAGGCCGCAATAGTCCAGCAGCCGGCGGACCTCGCGCTCGGTGTCCTCGATCAGGTCCTCGTAGATCAGCCGATGGACGCGCCCGGGCAGGACGGCGTCGAAGTGGCCCATCAGCTCCACGTAGTCGCGATAGTAGCGGCCGATGTCGGCGAGGTCGTAGGAGAAGGCCTGGCCCTGGGCGAAGTGCTGCTTGAATGCCGAGAACCCCGATCCCAGTGGATGGCGGCGGGCGTCGATGATTCGGGCGTGCGGCAGGATCAGCTGGATCAGGCCCACATGCAGGAAGTTGTTGGGCATCTTGTCGATGAAGCGGTCGCGGCCGAGCTTCCGGTGGATGCGGGTCGCCTGGACATAGCCATCGCCCAGGGCAGTGAGTTCCGTCTCGCACAACCGCCCGACAGCCTCGGGGTAGTTGGGCGCGAAGCCGCGGGCGATGAGGCCGATGTCCGGCAGCTCCATGGTGCCCTCGACCCGGCTGTGGCTGGCCAGGATCTGCTCGATGAGCGTCGAGCCCGAGCGCGGCAGGCCGACGATGAAGATCGGCGCTGCGCTGGAGGATCCGGCGGTCGCCCGCTCGGCGAAGAAATCCGCGGAATAGAGCGCCTTGGCGCGGCGCACATGATCGGTCAGCTCACGCGCGTCATAGGGGACTTCGGCGCGCCGCAGGACCGCGCCCTTGGCGTAGTGCCTGAAGGCGCCGGCCGCCTCGGCGCGATCCTCCAGCGCCTTGCCAAGCGCGTAATGCAGGTGCAGCCGGTCGTCGGCCTCGAGGCCCGCGCGGGAAAGCGCCGTCTGCATGGCGGCCACGTCGCCGTCGGTCAGGCCGCCGACCTTCAGATTGGCCAGGCTCCAGTAGGCGTCGCCCAAGGCCGGGGCGAGGGCCAGGCACTGGCGGTAGGCGGCTACGGCCTCGTCCCGGCGGCCTACGGCGCGAAGGGTGTGGCCGTAGTTCAGCCAAAGCCTCGGCTGTTTCGGATAGTCGGCCAGCAGGCGATCGTAGAGGGAGATGACCCGGGCGTCCTCGCCGACCAGGGCCAGGCACGCGGCCAGCAGGTTGAGGTAGGCCGGGTCGTCCGGCCGCCGGGCCAGCAGGCCTTCGACCAGCGGGATCGCCTCGGCGGCCTTCTGCTGGCGGAAGAGGGCGTCGGCGAGGCTGAACCGCGCCCCGTCGTGCTGCGGGTCCAGTTCAAGACAGCGGGAGAACAGCACCTCGGCGTCGGGATAGCGTCCCTGACGCAGATGGGCCTCGGCCAGCAGGCGGGTCGCGGCGCCGTCGTTCAGGCGCGCCGCGAGATAGGGGCGCAGCAGCGCCTCGGCCTCGACGAACCGGCCGCCGTAGAGCGCGCGCGCCGCGGGCTTTAGGGCGGGCTCGGTGACGGCGGCGATGCGGTGCTCCGCATAGGCCGCGTCCGCACCCGCGATGTCGCCGGCCTTGAAGGCCAGGTCGCCCAGCGCCCGCCAGGCGTCGGCGAGATCTGGGTTCAGGCGGACGGCGTGACGCAGGGCCCCAGCTGCATCGCCAGCCTCGCCCAGGTCGGTCAGCGCCAGCCCCAGCTCGTAGTGGGTGTTGGCGGCGTTCGGCCAGGCTCGCGCCAAGGGCGCCAGCAAGGTCTTCGCGCCGGCGGCGTCCCCCAGCCGGCGTTTGGCGGAGGCCAGGATCAGCAGGGCGCGCGGGTCCTTCGGCGCGGCGGCCAGCACGCGCTCGGCTTCGCGGCCAGCCTGCCGCGGATCGCTCGCCAGCAGGGCGGCGGCGCGCGCGATGACCGCGGCCGGCGATCCGGCGCCGGCGTCACTCATGTCGGGAGCATCTTCTCATCGGGTTCGCGACTCCGGCCCCACACGAACGAGGCCGGGAGGAGGTTAGCCTCCGCCCGGCCCCACCGTCGCCCTGGAAAGACGCCGCCGTCTAGAAGCTGACGGTCAGGCGTCCGTAGTAGTAGCCCCCGTTTATACCCCAGGGCGTGAAGCCGATCGGCGAGTTCCAGACGTTGCTGCCGTTCGCTGGCTTGTTGAGGCCGGCGAGGTTGGGGACGGTCGGCGCCTTCTTGTCGAAGAGGTTGTTCGCGCCGACTTCGACCTTGGCCCAGTCTGTGACCTTGTAGCCCACGGTCAGGTCGGTGATCGCCGAGACGGGCACCTTCAGGTCCGTGGTGATGTTGCTGGTCGTCGTCAGTTCTGAGGTCTCGCCATAGACCGTCTCGCGCAGGTTCACGCTCCACTTGCTGAGCGTCCAGTAGGCGTTGCCCACGAACTTCTCCCGCGGCGTGGCCGTGGTGAGCGCGGAGAGCGCACTGGGCGTCAGCAGGGTGTTCTGGGTGATGATCGTCGGCGCCGCGGAGAAGTCGGCGGCCGGCAGGGCGGCGACCCCGGTGACGGAGGTTTTGTTATAGTTCAGACCTCCGGTCCAATCGACGTGGCCGTATTCGCCGAAGTCGGAGGCGTAGTTGACGGTCAATTCGGCGCCCTGGGTGCGGGTGTTCACGCCGTTGGTGAAGACCGCGATGCCGGCGTAGGAAATGCCGCTGTCGAGCGTGTTGCCGTGCGCCGTAATGGCGTTCAGCACCGCCTGCGAGATCACGTGGTTCACGCCGCCGCTGACATCGGAGCCGAAGATCAGCCCGGTGACGACGATGCGGTTGCGAATGTCGATCTGATAGGCGTCGAAGCTGATCTGCAGGCCTTCGATCGGGTGGGCGACGAAGCCGACGCTGTAGTTCGTCGACTTCTCGGGCTTCAGCGGCGTGAAGCCCGCGATGCTCGCCGAGAGCGAGTTCGGCGGCAGCTGCACCTCAGCGAAGGACGGTGAGACGTTGGTGCCCGAGTAGTACTCCTCGGCGAGCGTCGGGGCGCGGAAGCCGTTGGAGATGGTGCCGCGGATGGCGATCATCGGGCTGAAGTCGTAGCGGCCGGTCAGCTTGCCGACCGTGGCGTCGCCGAAGTCGCTGTAGTGCGAATAGCGGCCCGCCACGTCGAGGTGCAGGTTCTCGATCGGGTCCGCAGCCACATCGACATAGCCGGCATAGTCGCGCCGGGTGTGCCGCCCGGCGTTGGAGGGATCATAGCCGGTAAAGGACTGGGCGCCGGCGCCGAAGTAGGAGGAGGGCTCGCCGGCGGTCAGTTCGAAGGTGTTTTCCCGGGTCTCGGCGCCGAAGGCGAGGACCAGCGGCTTGGCCATGCCGGCCTCGATGTTCTTCACGATGTCGAGGTTGGTCGTCCATTCGCTGTTGATGAAGGACCCGTCGTAGAAATCACGCTGCGGGGCGATCGGCGTCGCCGAGACCGCAGCCAGGACCGGGAACAGTTGGGCATTGGCCGAGCCGTCGGTGGAGATCGCGTCGCGGTCGCGGCCATAGGTGGTCGACAGGTCCCAGTTCCAGCCGTCGATCGAGCCCTTGATGCCGCCGGTGAAGGAGAAGTCGTCCTCCGCCAGCACCTCGACCGGATCGAAGCCGGCCGGGAAGGGGAAGTACTTCACGCCGGTCGAGGTCGTGCCGCTGACCTTGCTGGGCACGCGCAGGTTCTCATAGGACGAGGCGTTGCGGTGGCTGTAGCTGCCGAAGCTGTAGGCCTCGATGCCGCCGCCCAGGTCGTACCCGGCGTTGTAGAAGAAGTTGTAGAGGTTGTAGGCCGGGTCGCCGTTGATGAAATTGACTTTCGGCGCGCCGGGAGCGTTGGCCACGCCGGCGTCGACGGCGCTGTCGGTGGCCAGCAGCTTGCCGGTGATGTCGTAGAGACGCCGGTCCGGGCCGCCCTGGATGCTATGCTCGTGGTAGCGTTCCTCGAGCGTGAAGTTCACGAAGCCATGGTCGCCGATCTTGCTGCCGTCGTTGAACGACCAGGCCCCGGTCTTGCCGCCATTTTCATAGTACTGCCCCCCGGTCGCCGAGAGCGAGCCGCCGTTGTCGTTGCTCTTCAGGATGATGTTGACGACGCCGGCGATGGCGTCGGAGCCGTACTGGGCCGCCGCGCCGTCCTGCAGGACTTCGATGTGGTCGATCGAGCCGATCGGGATCAGGCCGAGGTCGGCCGCCGCCGAGCCGGAATAGGGGCTGCCGCCGTCGACCGCCAGGTTGCCGGTGCCGTGGCGGCGCTTGCCGTTCACCAGCACCAGGGTGTCGTTCGGGCTGACGCCGCGCAGGGCGGCTGAGAGCGTCAGGTTGGCGGCGTCGCCGCCGAAGCCTTGTGCGTTGAAGGAGGGCAGGTTCTGGGCGATGGCCTGCATCAGGTCCGTCTGGGCGACCTGTTTCAAGGCGGTGGCGCCCAGCACCTGGATCGGCGCCGGACTGTCGGCCGCCTTCATGCCGGTGGCGCGTGTGCCGGTGACGATCAGCTCGTCGACAGACGATGTATCGGCCGCGGCCGCCATGGCCGCCGTCGACGTCATAGCAGAAAGTGCGATCAGGCTTACGCCTACGAATAGTTTGTTCACGTCATGACCCCCGTTTTTTTATGGTGGCCCGACCGAACGTTTCTCCCCGCCGGTTTCTTTGTTGTCCTTGAGAGTGGCGGGGTGTGTGGCCCTGTCTACGGCGCGATGCTCAAGACAACAGGCGATGACTGAAATCGCGCTGAACGACCGCAAACCGCTTCTTGCGGCGCCTGCAAATATTACAGTCCCGAGACAGCGGATCGCACCGAACGGCTCATTTCTTGGGCGCCGCGCGCGGCTTTTGACACTCGTGCGCAAATAAAACCGAGGCGCCGACGCCACGAGAGCTCGAAATGAACTGAAGACCGCGCCAGGGCGACCTCAGCCGGTGAGGAGAATGCTCAGGCGTCGGCGATCAAGGCGCGGATCGAGCGCAGCTCGTCGGCGGCGCCTGGCCGGCCGGCGCGGGCAAAGGCCATCAGCTCCTCAACGGCGCGCAGGGTGCGGCTGGGCGTCGGCGGGCGTCCGCCGCGGCGGCGGTTGAGGCGCAGCGCCCGCTGCTTCAGGACCGTGCGCAGGTTTGTCTCGTCGAGCCAGGCGGCCAGCCGCTGCCGCAGGTCCCAGTCGGAGCCGTGGGCCTGCGCCTTGACCTTGGCGACCACGCCGCTCTCGTGGGCGAAGGCGATCAACGCCCGCGCTTCTGAAGCGCAGCGCTTGAGGGTGGTGGCGGGAATCTTCCGCTCCTGGGCGACTTCCGCCGCGGCGGCGTCGAACTGGGCGGGGTCGGCGGGCTCGGTCAGCTCAAGGAAAAGCGCCAGTTCAGCGATGTCCTTGGCGAAGCTACGGCCTTGATTGGCCGGCCCGCCGACCAAGGCCGGCTGGTCGGCGCGCGACTGCGATTTTTCCATTCTACGCCACACCAAGAGTTCAGTTTCTGCACGGACGTTACGTGCGGAACGGCATAAAATCCATATAAAATTTTTCGCCGCCGACGAGCGTTCAGGCGGGGCTGGAGCGCCAGGTTTCCGGCGGGGCCGGATAGGCCTCCAGCACATCGCCGAGACCCTCGATCAACGGTCCCAGCCAGGGCTGGAAATGCCGCCAATGGTCGCTGGCGCCGGTGAAGATGGGCTGGCGGACCTGCTCGGAACTGGCCGTCCGCACCGCCCGCGGGTTCTCGTAGAACCGCAGGCAGGCGTCCTCGAACGCAAGGCCGCAATAGCCCAGCAGGCGCCGCACCTGGCCTTCCGGGTCGGCGACCAGTTCTTCGTAGATCGCCCGGTGGACACGGCCGGGCAGAACCGCGTCGAAATGGGCCATCAGCTCCACATAGTCGCGGTAATACCGCGCGAGGTCGGCGAGGCTGTAGGCGAAGGGTTGGCCGATCGCGAAATGCTGCTTGAAGGCGGAGAAGCAGCAGCCGACCGGGTGACGCCGCGCATCGACGATCCTGGCGTTGGGCAGGATCAGTTGGATCAGGCCGATGTGCGCGAAGTTGTTCGGCGTCTTGTCGATGAACAGCGGGGCCGAGGTCTTCCGGTACATGGCCACGCGCTGGAGGTATTCCTCGCCGAGCGCGGCGAGTTCGCCGGCCGGCAGGGCCGCCAGCACATCGGGATAGGCGCCCTCCGACGGCCGCTTCGGATGGCCAGCCAGACGGTCGGCCAGGACCTCGATGTCCGGCAGTTCCTGGGTGCCCTCGACCTGGCTGTGGCTGGCCAGGATCTGCTCGATGAGCGTGGAGCCGGAGCGCGGCAGACCGACGATGAAGATCGGGTCGGGACGCGGCGAGCCCTGGCCGGCATGGCCCGCGAAGAAGCTCGCGCTCAACAGCGCCTTGCTGCGGGCGACCTGGCCCCTGGTCTCGTCGGGGTCGTAGTCGAGATCCGCGCGGCGCAGCGCATTGCCGTCAGCGTAGTGCGCGAAGGCGCGGGCGTAGTCCTGAGCGTCTTCATAGGCCTTGCCGAGCGCGAACTGCAGGTGAAAGCGGTCTTCGTCGTCCAGCCCGGGCTCCGCCAGCTCGCGCTCCATCGCCGCGGTATCGTCAGGGCCAAAGGCGATGGTCTTGAGGTTGGCGAGGCTCCACCAGGCTTCTCCCAACGCTGGGCGCAGACGCACGCTCTCACGGTAGGCGGCGACCGCGTCGGCCTGCCGGCCCAGGGTCTTCAGCGCATGGCCATAGGCCATCCAGGTCAGCGCCAGGTCGGGATGCGCCTGCAGCACGCCGTGGTAGGCGATGGCCGCCTGGGCGAACTCGCCGGCCCGCATGAGGGCGGCGGCGCGGATCTGCCGGTAGACCGGATGGCTTGCATCTGCGGCCAGCAGGATGTCGGCCTGGGCAAGGGTCTCAAGGGTCTTGCCCTGCTGATGGAGGGCGATCGCGTAGGCGCAGCGGGCGGCGGCCGTGCCGGGCGCGGCGGCCAGGCTCTGGGCGAGCAGGCGCTCGGCGTCGTTGTGGCGGCCGCTGCGCGCCGCGAGATCGGCGAACATGGCCAGCGCGCGGGGTTCATTCGGGCGTTTGACGAGGATGGCGCGCAGCAGGCGGTGGGCGTCCACCGGTTCGCCGTCGCAGAGCGCGTCGGCCGCCGCGATCAGCTCCGGATCGGTGAGCGCCGCGCGGATCTGGCACGCATAGGCCCGGTCCGCGCCTGGGCCATCGCCCTCCAGCCGCAGCCGGTCGCCGAGCGCGCCCCAGCCGCGGGCGTCACGCCGGTCCGGCTCAAGACCCGCCTGGGCTGCGCTCATTGTGACTCATAGCCGAAGCGCTCCACCCACGGCGCGAGCTTGGGCAGGGCCGGGGCCAGCTGCTGGTGGTAGCGCCGCCACTGGCCGACGCCCTCGGCGCTGAGGCCGCCCGCCAGTTGCGCGCCGGAGGGCGTGGCGATGCCGCGGTCGCGGGTGCGCTCGGCGAAGCCGCGCATAGCGTCGGTCCAAGACAGGCCGAGGAACTGGCACACCGCGCCCACCACCGCATCGAAATCCGCGATCAGCGCCTCGTGCCGCACCACGTGGGTGCGCGCGCCCAGCGCGGGCTCCAACAGCGCCGCGATCCTCATGGCCGCGTCGTAGTAGCCGGCCGCGCCGGGGAGCGTCAGGAGCTGATAAGCCGAGCCGCTCATTGCGAAGCGGCGGCGGTAGCAGCTCAGCACCACGTCCCGCGGGTCGCGTTGCGCGAAGAGGATCTTGGCGTCGGGAAACAGCCTGGCGATCAGCGGCAGCTTGAGCGTGTTCAGCGGGTGCTTGTCGACGAAGAGCTTGCCGGCGACCTCAGCGCCCTCGGCGCGGACCCGCTCCCAATAGGCGGCGCGGAGCGGCGCGAGCTCGCGCTCGTCGGCTTGCGCCAGGCGGTGCAGATCGTCCGGCGCGCCTAAGAAGGCGCGCATGGCGTCGGTGAGGGTTTCGCGTTCCTCAAGGGCCTCGACCGCGGGGTGGCTCGCCAGCACCTGTTCCAGGAGCGTCGTGCCGGAGCGCGGAAAGCCCAGCAAGAAGACATGACCCGGGGCGCTGTCGGGCGCGGCTTCGGCCTCAGTTCGGCGCTGGGCTCGCCAGGCGTCGGGGCCGATTTCGTCGAGCCGTTCGATCATCTGTTGGGCAAAGGCGAGCGCGCTGGGCTGGCCGTAGGATGGCGCATAGGCGCGCCACAGGCCCATGTTGCAGGCGGCGTAGGCCGTGAAGGCCTCGGCGATGCGATCCTGGGCGTCGAGCGTGTCGCCCAGCAGGCCTTGGGCGATGGCCAGCTGCTGGGCGGTGAGCCGCGGGTCGGCGATCACGGCTTCGAGCCGCGCCTGGGCGGCCGGCGCATCGCCTGCGGCCAGTTCGGCGGCGGCGACGACGTTGACGGCGTCGGGAAAGCCCGGCTGGGCGGTCAACACCCGCTCAGCCAGGCCGCGGGCTTCGGCATGGGCGCCGCGGCGGCTCATGAGGTTGGCGAGGCCGGCCATCGCGCCGAGACTTTCAGGCTGCAGCTCGAGGGCGCGACGGAAGGCGGCGTCGGCCTCGGTCAGGCGGCCCAGCGCCTCCAGGGCGCCGCCCCGCGCCGTATGGGCGCCGTCGAAGGTCGGCGCGGCGGCCACGGCGCGGTCGAACTGGGCCAGCGCCTCGGCGTGGCGCTCCAGGCGGTTGAGCGTCAGGCCAAGCGCGTTGCGGGCGGCCGCGTCATTGGGCGCGAGAGCCACGGCGCGTTCCAGCAACGCCACGGCGTCATCGAACCGTTGCTCCTGCTCGCACTTCAGAGCGGCCAGATTGAAGATCACCGGATGCTCGACGCCGGCCGCGACGGCGCGCTCCGCAAGCTGGCTCGCGAGGTCGTAGTTTCGCGCATCGACCGCGGCGCGGATTTCGGCGAAGGCGGCGGCGTTCGGCCTGGCCGCCGGCGCCGTGGCGCCCACGCTGAGCTTGATCGGGCCGGTCTTCCAGCTGGTCAACGCCATGTCCTCTAGGATCGAACCCGGCCTACGCTCTCTGATTAGCCGATGTCGCGGGCAGGGCGCAAAAGAAGAGGGCGGCGGATCGCTCCGCCGCCCCCGATAGCCAGTTGAACTGACGCGCTTAGAAGTCGGCGCTCAGACCGACGAACACGAAGCGGCCCAGCGTATCGTAGACCTGCGCGTAGGTGCCGCCGTTGCAGAAGCCGACCGGGCAGTTGGACGAGCCGGTGATCGGCGGGTCCTTGTCGAACACGTTGTTCACGCCAACCCGGAAGTTCAGGTTGTTGTGGACCGTGAAGTTCGCCGTCAGGTCGATGTAGTTGCGCGCCCCGAAGGTCCGGTCGCTTTCGTACTGGATGCCCGGGTTGTTCAGCTGCGGGTTGGCGTTGTAGGCGTCCAGCGTGACCTTGCCGAAGTAGCGCCACTGAACGGAGAAGCTCGCCGACTTGAGCCAGTCGCCATACGACCACGGCGTGTTCCAGGTCAGACGAGCCTTGTGGCGCCATTCCGGAGCCGGGACGCCGCAGACCGTGCCATAGAGACCCTTACAGTCGTAGCTCGGGCCGCCCGGCAGGGGCTGGGTGATCAGGCTGTCGAGCCAGGTGCCCACCATGGTGACGTTCAGGCTGCCGTTGTCGCCAAGACCGATCGCCGACAGGTCCGTGCGGTACGACGCATTGAAGTCGACACCGGTGGTCTTCAGCGAACCGGTGTTCAGGGTGGTGTCCTGCACGAAGCCGGTCGGGTCGAGGAACAGCGAGTTGTTGCCGGGCTCGCGGTGAATCAGGCTGCAGAAGCTTGAGTTCGCGCCGGTGATGCACTGATTGAGGATCAGGTTTTCGCCGACGGTCCCGATGAACGAGTTCACCTTGATGTTGAAGTAGTCGACCGACAGGTTCAGGCCCGGCGCGAAGCTCGGCTGCCACACGATGCCACCGGTATAGGTGTCGGCGGTTTCCGGCTTCAGGTTGGGGTTGCCGCCGACCTGGCCGTTGTACTGGTTGGCCGGGTTCTTCTCGATGGCCAGGACTTGCGCCGTGGTCAGATGGAAGACGCTGGCGCAGGTGGCGACCAGCGGGTTGGCGGCCGTCAGGCCGGCGCAGGGGTCGGTGGTGCCGTCGAGCACCACGTTCTGCGGTGCGAACAGGTCGATCACGCTCGGCGCGCGCACGGCGCGGTTGTAGCCGCCCCGAACCCGCAGGCCGTCGATGATCTCCCAGTCGCCCGACACCTTGTAGGTGTTGGTGTCGCCGATCGAGGAGTAGTCGGAGAACCGGTAGCCCAACTCGGCCGAGACCGACTTGGCGAAGGGCATATCGCTGATGAGCGGGATGCGCGCTTCGCCGAACAGCTCGTAGACGTCGAAGCCGCCGTTGACCGGCGGGGCCGCCGCGCCATTGCCGTCCACCAGGCCGTTGGCCGAGAGGAAGTCGGCGACGCTGTCGAGGTGCTCACGGCGATATTCGCCGCCGAACGCCACGCCCACGCCTTCCGAAGCCCAGGGGCTCTTGATCCCGTAGTCGCCGAGCTTGCCGGTGAAGGCGATGCTGACAACGCGCTCCTGGGTGTTGCCCTGGGCGAAGCTGTTGGCGTTCAGGAAGTTGAGCGCCGCGGGCGAGATGAAGTGCGCGGTGAAGATGTTCAGCGGCACGCAGCCCGCGTCGGCGCCGGGGGCGCACTGCGGACCGGTCGGCGTCTGAACGACGTTCAGAGCCTGCTGGATGCGGTTCGAGTTGAAGTTGCCGGTCTGCTCTTGCGAGAAGAAGACCGACCCGTACTGCATGTAGCCGTCGTAGTTCCAGTTCTTGCCCAGGTCGCCCTTCAGGCCGATGACGATCCGGTAGTCCTGGTGTCGCAGGTCGGTCTGGCGGCCCTGAGCTTCGGCCGACTGCAGGCGGCGCGCGACCGTGCCGGTGAAGGTCCCGGTCGGGTTGGCCGCGCAGGTGGCGCCTGTGGTGGACGGCAACAGGCCGGCTTCCTGGGCGCTGAGCAGCGGGTTGGCGCAGTTGATCGAGAAGGTGCCGGCGAAGATGCCGCCGGCGGCGATCTGGGCGGTCGAACGGTCGTCCATGAACATGGCGTCCATGTAGGCGTCGGCCCAGGGCGCGATCTCGTAGTGGGCGAAGGCGCCAAGGTTGTAGCGCTCGTCCGGACGCACGAAGTAGTTCTGCGGCCCGAAGTTGAACACGTCGGCGCTGGTCCGCGGCCGGAAGGTGTTGAAGGTGGTCGGGTCGACCAGGAAGCTGCCGACGCGGGCCGGGAAGGCCGTGCCGGAGCCGCCGCAGCCGAATTCGGCGAAGGTCGGCGTACCGGAGTTCAGCGTGCAGGAGCTGAAGTCGCGGGCGCCTTCCAGGATCGGGTTGTTCTGGCGATAGGCGGCGTAGGCGGTGACGTTGCCTTTGCCGTCCGGCGCGTTGGCGCCGATGATCAGGGTGACTTCCGACCCCTCACCGTCCCAGATGTTGTGCTGCGGCAGGGCGAACTGGCTCGGATCGCTGGCGTGCGCCGCATTGTTGCGGACCACGGCCTGGATGGCGTCTTCATGCTGGTCGTGCTGGTAGCCCGAGTACTGGGCGTCGATCCGCACGCCTTCGAAGTTCTTCAGCATGATGAAGTTGACGACGCCGGCCACGGCGTCGGCGCCGTAGGTCGCCGAGGCGCCGCCCGTCAGCACGTCGACCCGCTCGACCAGGGCCGAGGGGATGAAGTTGAGGTCGGCGGCGGGGTCAGTCGGGTCGCCCGGCATCAGGCGGCGGCTGTCGACCAGCACCAGGGTGCGGGACGAACCCAGGCCACGCAGGTTGACCGTGGCGGCGCCGGTGGAGCCGTTGGAGATCGACGAGCCCTGACCGGCGAACACCTGCGGCAGGGAGTTGGTGATGTCTTCGATCCGGGTGACGCCCTGGGCCTTGATGTCGGCGTTGCCGATGGTCGTCACCGGCGCGATCGAGGTCAGGTTCGGCGACGGGATGCGCGTGCCGGTCACGACGATTTCGGAGACTTCACCCGACGTGGTGTCAGCCGCGGCGGCGGCGGCCTGGGTCGCGGAAAGGCCGAGGAAGGCCGCCCCGCAGATCATCGATGAGGCCAGCAGGCGCTCCCGAGTGTTTCGAATTTTCAAGGTCTAAATCCTCCAGCGGTCGACCGATGACGGCGGATCCGCTCCCCAACAATTGCCAACCCAGGACCACATTTGGCCCCGATTATTGCGGAGTTAGCTTCGACTAGAGTTTTGGGTCAACGCGCTTTGCGAAGTCTTCCGCCATCCGATTGCCAATATGTCGCATAATGGCCACATAACTGCCGAGACGCCGAGCGCCGGCACGCAAACACTCGTATGAAATGTGGCGCCGCAACATAGAATATGGCGAACGCCGGTAGCCCGCGCAGCTTGGCTGTGCCGGATCGGGTGGCGTTATCTCGATAACCACAACTTGCCGATGCTTCGCTGAATATTCTAATGCATTAGAACATAACGAATATGTCACGAAGTAGAATGCGTCGGCCGTTTGAGCGGTTTTCGATCTCTATTGGCCGAACGGTCAGAATGCCGGCGAGTTCCACAGAATTTACGGCGTTTGCGTTCTGGAGATTCAGGCGGGCGAGCCATCAGTGACTGGACAGGCGCCACCCTAACGCGCGTTTCACCTGCGGCAGGCTGCCGCAGGCCTGACTATTTCTCGCCCTGACCGGGTGGGCCGCTCACAGGGGCGCGCAGGCGCCTTCGAGCCATGTCCGAACCTCGGCCGGAAGCAGGGGGCCGACCTCGGCCAGAACCCGCGCATGGTAGGCGTCGAGCTGGGCCGTTTCCTCCGGCGTCAGCATCGCGGCGACCACCAGACGCCGGTCGATCGGCGCCAGCGTCAGGGTCTCGAAGCCCAGCATCGGCCGCTCGCCGCCGGGAATCATCGCCGCCTCGGTGACGTACTGCAGGGTCTCGATGCGGATGCCGTAGCCGCCTTCCTTGTAGTAGCCGGGCTCGTTGGAGACGATCATCCCGGGCTTCAACGGGACCATGTTGGGCGCCTTGGCGATCCGGTGCGGCCCCTCGTGCACGCCCAGGTAGGAGCCGACGCCGTGGCCGGTGCCGTGGTCGTAGTCCAGCCCATGCGCCCAGAGCGCCACGCGGGCCAGCGCGTCCAGGGCCGAGCCGGTCGTGCCGGCCGGAAAGCGCACCCGGGCCAGCGCCAGATGGCCCTTCAGCACCAGCGTGAAGCGCTCGCACATCTCGGCCGTCGGCTCGCCGATGGCGACGGTGCGGGTGACGTCGGTGGTGCCGTCCAGGTACTGGGCGCCCGAATCGACCAGCAGCAGGGAGCCCTTTTCCGTGCGCTTGTTGAGTCGTTGCGTGGGCCGGTAGTGGACGATCGCGCCATTGGAGGCGGCGCCGGCGATGGTGTCGAAGGAGAGGTCTTTCAGCGCGCCGGTTTCCTCGCGGAAGGCCTCCAGCTTGGAGACCGCCTCGATCTCGTCCGGCGGGTTGATCTGGCCTTCGGTGGCGACCCAATGCAGGAAGCGCGTCAGCGCCGCGCCGTCGCGGACGTGGGCGCGCTTGGTCCCGGCGATCTCCACCGGATTTTTGCAGGCCCGGGGCATGACACAGGGGTCGTCGCCGCGCTGGGCCGTGGCCCCGGCGCCCGCCAGCGCCTCGAAGTACCAGGACGACGAGACGGCCGGATCGACCAGCACCTGCTGGCCGCGCAGTTCGGCGAGCGCCTGGGGCAGATCGGGCGGCGTCTCCAGCCGCACCTCATTGCCGAGCCAGGCCGGCAGGTCCGGCGTCACCTTGGCGGGATCGAGGAACAGCCGCGCCGAGCCATCGGCGTTCAGGATCGCCTGGCCGAGCGGCAGGGGCGAGCGGATGACGTCGCCGCCGCGGATATTGAACAGCCAGGCGATGGAGGCCGGCGCGGTGATCACCGCGGACTGAGCGCCCCGCGCGGCCAGGCCTTCCCCCAGCCGGTGGCGCTTGGAGGCCGAATCTTCGCCGGCGTACTGCAAGGGATGCGGCACGACAGGAGCGGCCGGCTGTGGCGGTCGCGCCTGGCCCCAGGCGGTGTCCAGCGGGTTCGGCGTCACGGGCCGCAGTTCCGCGCCGGTCTTGGCGGCGGCGCTCCTCAGGCGGTCCAGCGCGTCGGGACTGTGCAGGCGCGGATCGTAGCCGATCACCTGGCCGCGCGCCGTGGCGGCTTCGATATAGGCCGGGACGCCGCCCTCGACGAGGTCGCGGATCTCGAAGGACCCCTGATCCACCTGGTCGCGCACCTGCAAGGTGTAGCGCCCGTCGACGAAGACCGCGGCCTTGTCCTTCAGGATCACCGCGGCGCCGGCCGAGCCGGTGAAGCCGGTCGCCCACGCAAGCCGGTCGTTGGCGGCGGGCAGGTACTCGTTCTGATGCTCGTCCTCGTGTGGGACGACGAAGCCGTCGAGGCCCTGGTCGGCCATCGCCTTGCGGATCAGCGGCACGTGCTTGGGGCCGAAGGAGCGGTCGGTGGATTCGTCAAAGGTCTGGCGCATGGCGCGGGATGTAATCCGTTTGGACCGGGCGGGCCAAGCGTGGCCATCGCTTTCGATTTATACCCGGATGAAATTGACAGGCGGCGCCTCGCGGCCTAGACGGCGGCTATGGACAAGCAGAGCCGCCGGGATGCGATCCGCGACTACAAGGACCGCAAGGTCTCCCACGGGATCTTCGCCGTGCGCTGCGCGGCGAGCGGTGAGGCCTGGATCGGTGTCGCGCCGAACGTCACTCAGATGCAGAACCGCATCTGGTTCGGTCTGCGCCAGGGCGGGCATCCGAACCGGGCCGTTCTGGCGGCCTGGCGGGCGCACGGCGAGGCTGCGTTTTCCTTCGCAGTGCTGGAAGAACTCGAGACCGAGGAGCTCGGTCCCATCGGGCGCGAGACGCTGCTGAAGGAACGCGCAGCCCATTGGCGCGCCGAGCTCGGCGCGAACAAGCTGGTTGGCTAGCGGCTTTTCGGGTCAGATGGGCGCATGCGCCGCCCGATCCTGCTTGCCGCCCTGCTCATCGCCGCCCCTGTCGTCGCCGGGCCCGCCCGCGCCGACGAGCGGGGCGCCGAGGTGAAGGCGTTCATGGAGCAGTACCTCAGCCTCTGGAACGCCCACGACGCGGCGGCGATCAACGCGCGCATCTACCGGCTCGACCCCCCGAACCCCATGGCCAGCGAGGCCGGCATCGCCGCCGAGTTCGCGCGGCTGAAGGCGCAGGGCTACGACCACTCGACCAATGCCGGCATCGAGGCCTGCCTGGTCGGGCCCGACCAGGCCCTGGCCGAGATGCGCTTCTCCCGCCTCAAGACCGATGGGACGGCCCTGCCGCCGAAGGACCGCGCGAGCCTCTATGTGCTGCGCCGATTCCCCGACGGCTGGCGGATCGTCCGGATTATCGGGATGAGCGCTTCGGCCAAGGTCTCCTGCCGCTCGGCGACGGACTAAGCCCTGCGCAGCACCAACGCTGACCAGGCGTCGCGGCGGATACGCCGCTCCAGGCGGAAGCCGCGCGAGACATAGGCCGCGGTTACCCGGCGCTCCTGGGTGCGCAGCAGGCCCGACAGGATCGCATAGCCGCCCGGCTTCAGCGCGCCCTTGATGTCCTGCGAGAGCGCCACCAGCGGCGGGGCCAGGATGTTGGCGAACACCAGATCGTAGGGCGCGGGCGCCCGGACGCGCGCTTCGTTCAGGCCGCTGGCGTGGACGAAGCGGGCCTTGGCGCGGTTCAGCTTAGCGTTCTCGTTGGCGATGCGGACGGAGGGGCTGTCGATGTCGGTGCCGAGCGCCGCCTTCGACCCTGTCCGCGCCGCGGCGATGGCCAGGACGCCGGTGCCGCAGCCCACGTCCAGCACGCGGGGGAACCGCCGGCGCTTCAGGAGTTGGTCGAAGGCCAGCAGGCAGCCGACGGTCGTGCCATGGTGACCAGTGCCGAAGGCCGCGCCCGCCTCGATGCGCAGGTTGACGGTGCTGGGCGGCGCAAGGCCCCGGTCGTGGGCGCCATAGACGAAGAAGCGGCCGGCGCGGACCGGCGGCAGGCCGGAGAGCGCCATGGCCAGCCAGTCGGCGTCGGCGAGCTTCTCGGTGACGACCCGCAGCGCCGGGAAGCCGGCCAGGGTCGAGACGAGCGCGGCCTGTTCTTCGTCGGTGGTCGGGAAGGCGTCGATCCGCCAGACGTCGTGGTCTTCGTCCTCCTCCAGGATGGAATAGGTGAGGCTCTCGGTGGCGGCTTCGGCGTCGATGGCCAGTGCGGCGGCCTCGGCCACGGCGCGCGGGCCTCTGGCGATGGTCTGAACGGCGTCGGAACTCATCCGCCGCCTCTAGCGGGCGGAAAGCCGAAAGGCGAGGGGCTTCAGCCCCGATCGGCCGGCAGGGTGTCGTCGTCGGCGGCGACGTCAGGGTCGGTGGCGGCGTGCGCGCTGCGGCCCGCGCCGCCGCTCAGCGACGGATAGACGTGGGGCTGCGGGTACGGCTCGTTGTAGGCCGCGCGGGTCAGCGTCGCGGGGGCCTCGACCGGCGCCGGATCGTCCTGCACAGCCATCCGCGCGGGCGCCGACACCGCGGCGCTTTCGGACGGCCAGGCCATGGTCTTCTTCCAGTCGGTGCCGAGCACATAGTCCGGAACCCGGCCATGATAGGCGGCCAGCGCCAGGCCGGAGTCGACCGGGTCGGCGCCGCGTTCGCCGGAGGCGGCGGCGATGATCTGGGGTCCGCCGGGCCGGTCGTCGTCGCCGAGGTGCGGTTGCATCGCGCCGCCGAGCAGCAGGCCGACGGCCAGGGCCACGGCGGCGCCGGGCAGGAACACTTTCAGATCGTCGGCGAAGAAGAGTTTCACGCGTGCTGTCCGATCTTGCGAAGAGGTCGGGCCCTACAGCGTGTGGGCGCGCGATTGGTTCAGGGCTAAGATGCCGGATCCGCCGAATGACCGGCGATGTGGCGGCGGGAGCTCAGGCGGTGGCCAAGGCCGGTTCGACAAGGAAGCGCCAGGCGGCCCCCAAACCTGCCATGGAACCCGCGGTGGAACTCGCGCCCGAAGCCGACGAGCCCGCCATCGTCCAGGCCCTGGACGCCCCTTCCAAATGGAGCGGCGCCCTTGTCGCCGGCGGCCTGATGCTGGTGGCGGGCCTGAGCTTCTTCGCGATCCGCGGCATGGCGCGGCGGAAATAGGCGCTCAGCCCATCTCCACGAAGCTGTCGATGACCTTCTTCTCGCCGGCTTTTTCGAAAGCGACGGTAAGCTTGTTGCCCTCGACCGCGGTGACGGCGCCGTAGCCGAACTTCTGGTGGAAGACGCGGTCGCCGCGCTTGTAGTCGCTGGCCGCACTCCCAGCCGAGGTGGCGACCAGGCGGCCTTCGCCCTCGATGACCTGCTGGCGGCCGGGGTGGCTGCCCTTGTAGCCGGCGGTCTGGGCGCGCCGCCAGCCAGGCGAGGAGTAGCCGGCGCCGAAGGCCGGGGTCTCGTCCCAGCGGCTGCCGTGCTGCTGCATGCCGGGGCCGCCGCCGTAGTAGCCGGTCTCCGACGTCGCCTCGACGTTGGCCAGGGGCAGTTCGTCGACGAAGCGGCTGGGCAGCTGGCTGGTCCAGCGGCCGTAGACCTGGCGGTTGGCGGCGAAGGAGACGCGGGCCTCCTCGCGGGCGCGGGTGATGCCGACGTAGGCCAGGCGGCGCTCCTCCTCGAGGCCCTTCTCGCCCTTTTCATCCATGGAACGCTGGGAGGGGAAGACGCCTTCCTCCCAGCCGGGCAGGAAGACCAGCGGGAACTCCAGGCCCTTGGCGGAGTGCAGGGTCATGATCTGGACGGCGTCGGCCTGGGGTCCGCGGTCGAGGTCCATGACCAGGGAAACGTGTTCGAGGTAGGCCTGCAAATTCTCAAAGTTTCCCATCGACTGGACGAGTTCCTTAAGGTTCTCCAGGCGGGTCTGGGCGGTCGGGCTCCTGTCCAGTTTCAGGGCGTCGGTGTAGCCGCTCTCCTCCAGCACCGCCTCCATCAGGCGAGGGTGCGCGGTGCGGTCGGCTTCCACACGCCAGCGGTCGAGATCGCGCAGGAAATTGGCCAGCGCGGTGCGGGTGCGGCCGGCCAGTTCGTCGGTCAACACCAGCTGGCGCGCTGCGGTCACCGCCGGCACGCCGCCCAGCCGCGCGACCTGCAGCAGCTTCTGCACCGTGGTCTCGCCGATGCCGCGCTTGGGGACGTTGACGATGCGTTCGAAGGCCAGGTCATCGTCGGGCGACTGGATCAGCCGCAGGTAGGCGTGGGCGTCGCGAATCTCGGCGCGTTCGAAGAACCGCGGGCCACCGACCACGGTGTAGGGGATCTGCAGCAGCACGAACCGCTCTTCGAAGGCGCGCATCTGGAACGAGGCGCGGACCAGGATCGCCATGTCGCGGAACTTGCGGGGGTCCTTGTCCGTGGAGCCCTTCCTGGCGCGCTCGATCTCGTCGGCGATCAGCCGGCTCTCGGCCTCGCCGTCCCAGACGCCGCGCACCACGACTTTTTCGCCGCCTTCTTCCTGGGTCCAGAGCGTCTTGCCGAGCCGGCTCTTGTTGGCGGCGATCAGGCCCGAGGCCGCGGCAAGGATGTGGCTGGTGGAGCGGTAATTGCGTTCCAGCCGGATCACCTTGGCGCCCGGGAAGTCGCGCTCGAAGCGCAGGATGTTGTCCACCTCGGCGCCGCGCCAGCCGTAGATCGACTGGTCGTCGTCGCCGACGCAGCAGACGTTCTGCCGCTTCTGGGCCAGCAGCCGCAGCCACAGGTATTGGGCGACGTTGGTGTCCTGATATTCGTCGACCAGCAGATAGCGGAACCGGTTGTGGAACTCCTCCAGCACATCGGGGTGCTGGGTGAAGATGGTCAGGTTGTGCAGTAGCAGGTCGCCGAAATCGCAGGCGTTCAGCACGCGCAACCGCTCCTGGTAGAGCCGGTACATCGCCTGGCCCTTGCCGTTGGCGAAATGGCCGCTCTCCGCCGGCGGCACCTGGTCGGGGCGCCAGCCGCGGTTCTTCCAGTGGTCGATCAGCCCGGCCAGCATCTTCGGCGGCCAGCGCTTGGCGTCGACGTTTTCGGCCTCCAGCACCTGCTTGATCAGCCGCTCGCCATCGTCCTGATCGATGATCGTGTAGTTGGATTTGAGGCCCACCAGGTCGGCGTGGCGGCGCAGGATCTGGGCGGCCACCGAGTGGAAGGTGCCCAGCCAGCGCAGCCCCTCGGCCTGCGGCCCGATGATGTGGGTGATCCGCTCGCGCATCTCGCGCGCGGCCTTGTTGGTGAAGGTGACGACCAGCAGCTCCCACGGCCGCGCCTTGCCGGTGGCCAGGATGTGGGCCAGCCGCGTGGTCAGCACGCGGGTCTTGCCGGTGCCGGCGCCGGCCAGCACCAGCACGGGCCCCTCGGTGGCCTCGACAGCGGCGCGCTGCTCGGGGTTCAGCCCGTCGAGGTAGTCGGCGGGCCGGGCGTCGGCGCGGGCCAGGTCGCTGACACGCAGCGCGGGCGGATCGAAGTCGGATTCGGACGGAGACATCGGGGTTTGTCTAGCATGCCGCGCACGAAATGGGCGCCCGGGTGTTCGCGATGCGTTCTAGCTTCCGGTGGGCGTGGCGGCGGGTGGCGGCGCGGCCTGGGTCGGGGCGGCCCGCACGCCGGTCGGACGCAGCGGCCGCTGGCAATCGCGCAGGCGGCTCAGGAACCAGCCGTAGGTCATCTCCGAGTCCGGAACCATCATCCGCAGCCATTCCCGCGACGGGTCGCTGCCGCGCAGCCGGCCGAGGTAGACCCGCACCAGCCGGGTTCCCGACGGACTGGGCAGGCCGCTATGGGTGGCGTTGGCCAGCACATAGCCGACGCTCAGGCATTCCAGGTCCGACTGCTGCATCGCGGAGATGGCGGCAGGCGCAGCGGCAGGCGGCGGCTCGGCGAACATCGGGCTCCTTGGGCCCGGTCAGCAAGGCGGGCTTTCCCTATTCCATAGCACCGCCGCCGTCAGTTGTTCAGACCCAGGTAGGTCAGGATCACCGCGGTTGTGTCGATCATTCCGTGCGCCAGGATCGTCGTCCACAGGCAGCGCCCGGACAGCAGATAGACCCCGCCCAGGATCAGCCCCGCCACGCCGGAATCGAGGATGCCCGCCGGCCCCTTGTAGAAATGGCCGAAGCCGAACAGCACCGCCGAGCCCAGAAGGCCCACGATCCAGGCGAGGCGCCCGCCGCCGCCAACATCGGCGATCCGCTTCATCAGGTAGCCGCGGTAGCCGATCTCCTCGCCGAACGCCGCGAAGGTCCAGACGAGCGCCAGGGCGGCCAACGCGGCCTTGGCGTCGTGCGGGATGAGCTCGGCGCCCTTCGGCGCGACGATCGGCGGCCAGACATGCGCGGCCAGCGGCTCGATGACCAGGTCGCCCAGCACCAGGCGCAGGACGGCCGCGCCCACCGCCAGCGCGATCATCAGGCGCCACGATTTCGGCCGCACGAAGCCCAGGGCCGCCCAGCCGCCTTCGCGCCACCGCATCGAGACCAGCGCCAGGAGCACCAGGATGGGGACCTCGTTGGGCAGGACGTGCAGCACGTTGTGGCCGATCACCGCCCAGGCCGCGCAGGCGACTTCCGCCGCGCTGATCACCCGCGCCCTCGATTCCGTCCGATCTTCGATGGCCGCCATGCGCGCCTCCTGTCTGCGGCATGACCTGTTGACACATGATACATAGATATGCAAGGTATCGTGCATGAAACGAAATGAAGCCAGCGCGCCCGCCGGCGACCTCAGCGGGTGGGAGACACAGGTCCGCAAAGGCGGCCTGGGCCTGGCGGTCCTGGCCATCCTCTGGCCCGAACGGCTGTACGGCCTGGAGATCCTGAAGCGGCTGGACGCGGACGCCGGCATGGCGATCCCCGAGGGCACGATCTATCCGCTGCTCAGCCGGATGAAGGCGGACGGCCTGGTGGACTCCGAATGGGTCGAGGCCGACGCCGGGCATCCGCGCAAATACTACCAACTGACCGACGAAGGCCGCCGCCGCGTGCGCGACATGGCCCGCAGCTGGCGGTCGTTCGCCGAAGGGCTGGAGCGGCTGCTCGCCCCGATGGATGGAGATACCCAATGAGTGGTGACGCAGGCCGGGCCCATCTCGACACCTACCTGAACCAGGTGCAGCGCCACCTTGCGGGCCTGCCGCCCATGGAGGCGCGCGAGACACTGGCCGAACTGCGCAGCCACGTGCTCGACAAGGTGGCCGGCGATCTTTCGGTGGCCCGCATCGAGGCGGCGCTGTCCGAGCTGGGCGCGCCGCGCGACGTGGCCCGGATCAATGTGACGGAGCGGGTGGCCGCCGAGCTGGAGACCAATCGCTCGCCCTGGCGGGTGTTCCAGGCGATCGGCCGGCTGGCGAGCCTCAGCCTCTACGGTCTCTTCGCCTTCCTGGTCTCATTCACCGGTTACGGCAGTGCGCTGGCGTTCCTGGCCACGGCGGCGGTGAAGCCCTTCGCCTGGAACCGGGCGGGGCTGTGGGTCTGGTCGACGGCTCCCGACGACCTTTCGGCCTCCTGGGCGCTCGGCGTCAGCGACAATGCGCACCGAGGGCACGAGGTGCTGGGCGTCTGGATCATCCCGATCGGCATCGCGCTCGGCCTGCTGCTCGGCTGGCTAACCTGGCGCTTTGGCCTGTTCAGCGTCCGCCACATGCGCCGCTCAGTTCAGCGCGGACGGGCCTGAGCGAAGGCCAGCGCCGCCAGACGGCAGGCCGAGGCGAGGGGACGGCCCGCGCGGGCGTCATCGATGCGGCCGATGAGGGCGGCGAGGCTCAGGGCCTGCGCCCCGGCCATGGCCTCGAGCACCGCCCAGAACTCTGGCTCGAGCGCGATCGAGGTCGCATGGCCGCTGAGCTGCACCGAACGCTTTCGCAAGCTCTTCATGGCCTGATATGTCCGCCGTTCGCGGGCCCCCGCAAGACCTCTTCGGATAAAGTTGACGCATGCGTCATCTTTTTGCTTGCATTAAGTTGACGGTGGCGTCATCTTTGCCGAGTCAGCTGGAGTGAGGACCGACCCATGGCCATGACCGAAGTTGCCGAGCGCCCCGCCTTCCGCACCACCTCGCCCAAGCTCGACTGGGGCCATGCGCTGAAGTCGCTGCGCCGCCTGCTGAACGACAAGGAAGACACCACCGCGGTCTTCGAGATCATGCGGGCGCTGAACGGGACCTCGACCGCCAAGGGCTATCTTCGCCTCCTGGAAACCCAGCAGGGCGGCCGCATCGCCTTCGAGCGCCAGGAATTCGCCAACCTCTTGATGGACGATGCCTGGCTGGACAGCCTGCCCGAGGGCAGCGTCGGCGCCGCCTACCGCCACTTCATCCGCTCCGAGCAGATCTCCGCCGACGGCCTGATCGAGATCAGCCGCCAGAACTCGGCCCACGTGGACGAGCAGCACCCCTACGCCTGGATGGGCCGGCGCACCCGCGACGTGCACGACATCTGGCACATCCTGTCGGGCTATCACCGCGACGGCCTGGGCGAGGCATGCCTGGTGGCCTTCTCCTTCGCGCAGACCGGCGGGCTCGGCTGGGCGCTGATCGCGGTCGGCGCGGCGTCCCGGGCCCGCAAGGCCAGGACCCATCCCTACGTGAAGGCGATCTGGCAGGGCTATCGCCGCGGCAAGGCCGCCAAGTGGCTGCTGGGCGAGGACTACGAGCGGCTGATGAGCGAGCCGCTGGAAAGCGCGCGGCGGCGTCTGAACATCACCCCGGCCACCGTCTACGACGCCATCCCGGCCGAGGCCCGCGACCAGTCGCTGCCGAAGGCGGCGTAGCCGCCAAGCCGCCCCTGTCCCGGACGCGGAGCGCCGCCGTTGGCGGGCGAGGCGCGCGGCTATGGGCCGGGATTGTAGGGCGGCGGGAGGATGCGCTTGAGAAGCTGATCGGCGACGGCGGTCTGGCCCTCGGCGGTCGGATGGATCGTCCCGGCGAAGGACTCGTCCAAGAGCACCCCGCTCGCGTCGCTTACGGCTTCGGTCAGCAGGCTGTCGTTGGCCGTGCGCAGCCAACGCCCGCGCGACGCGTAGGCGGACCAGGCCGTCGGCGGGTTGGCCCAATCGCCGGGACGCGGGTCGGGCTTCCAGCGGGCGAACTGCCAATCCAGCTTGAAGGGATCGCTCAGTTTCGGGGTGGTCGCGCAGACGCCGTGCGTCAGATACTCGGGCGGTGACATCGCGATCCGCCAGCCAGCAACTTCGGCGGACTTGATCACGCCGATCAGCGACTTGTGCCCAACGCCGCCATTGAAGGCGACGTCCTCCACGGCCTTCGCCGCGTCGGAGCGGATAAAGATCGGGACCGGCCCGAACCGCAGCAATTGCGGCGGGAGTTGCGCCTCGTCGGAGAGCCAGGGCTCACGCATCCGCGTTTCGTCCGTGAAGATGGGCGACTTCGAGCCGCAGATGGCCTTGGTCTCGTCGCGCAGCGGCGCGGGATAGCTTTCCTGCACCACGACGGCGTCCTTGGTCAGGAGGCCCGACTGAGCGAAGAACTGCTGAGCGGTTTGCAGGAGGTAGGGCAACTCGTCTTCGATCAAATGGCGGGCCCCGTCGTTGGTCGACCACGCGACATCGCACCGGGGATCCTTGCCGATCTGCGCGCCGACGAACGGGATGGCCGAGAGCACGCTGGTTCCATACGGCTGCCAGGGACAGACAAACGCCATGCCGTTCCAGGCGTCATCACCGGCGATCTTGGTGGCGACGCCGCTCAGATAGGGATTCAGGGCCGCGCCGACCGGGCCTCCGATGTTGACGAGATGGTCGGGCGAGAGCGCCCAGCGTCCGAGGCCCGCGAAACCGACGTCGTTGCCGCCGATGGTCAGGAAAATCACCTGCGGGCGGCGAATCCAGGACGTACAGGTCGGGATGTCCGGCAGGGTGTTGTTCGCGCCCGGCCCGGTCAGGATGCGGTACCAATTGCTGATCTTCTTGACGTCGAACGCATAGGCCTTGCGTCCCGGCGTCCCGGCGCAGAGGTCGTCGACCGCCATCTTCAGTTGCGAGAGTTCCGTGGCCCGCCCCTCCGGCTTTTCGCGGTTCGGATGGTCGCGCCCAAACGCATCGAGGCGGTCGAGGCCCGGAGGGCTGACCTGCTTGGTCAGCAGGCCGTCGAGCACCGAGGCGCCGGCGCAGGCGTAGGAGACGTAGGTGATGCTGCTGTGCGTATCGTTCGCCGCCAGCTTCAGGGCGGCCAGCACATGCGGGGAGAACAGCGAGCGGTGGCATTCCCAGCTCCACCAGTCGGCGGACGCCGTCTCCGGCAGGAGACCGGGCGCGCTGGGCGCATCGGCTTTCGTCCACCAGAGGTAGGGCTGCCTGGCGGCGTAGGGATATCCCACCTTGAACTTATCGACCTGCGCCGGCTGATCGGGACTGCCCTCGCCGGCCGCGAAGGAGTCCCCCATGGACAAGATCAAGGTGTCGCTTGTCGCCATTCGCAAGGAGGTCAGCACCGCGCCGCCGGAACTCACGCTCAGCGTGCCCTGATAGCCGAACGCGCCCTTGGGAAAGGGCAGGCGGAGCGCGGCGGAGTTCTCGCAGGGAATGTCGTGGACCTGCTCCTGGCCGTCGACGCTCCACGAGCAGCGCGAACCGTCCGGCATCTTCTGCGGCCACCAGGCGAGGATTTTCTGCTCAGTGGGCGCGATGTAGCTGGGGTCGTATCGGCCCGGGCCAAGTCGATAGTGCGTGTGCTGGTGGAGATTGATCTTGGCGATGGCCGGCCGGGTGACGCCAGGCGGCCGCGCCTGCAGCAAGGCGACAATGTCCCCGTAGGCCGACTTCACGTTCGGGCGGCTCGTAAGGCTGTCGAGCAAGGCGTTGGCCTGGTCGATGACCGGCTGCTCATCCTCGAAGAGCCGGAACCGGTTCTCCACCCGCCATTGGATGGGCGCCGGGGCCGGAGCCGGAGCCGGTGAGGGCGCGACCGCGGGCGGCGATGCGCTCACCGGTGCGGGCGGCGCGGCAGGTTGTGCGTGCGCGGCCAAGGCCGCAACCGTGAGCCCCGCAAACGCCAGGGCCGAGACTATTCGTGCAGGCGGCATGACGATCGTCCCCCGACTATCGAGGGTCAGCTAACTGCGATATTTCAGAAAATGCAACGCAAAATAGCGTCGCCAGAGGTCACACGCAAAGCGGTAGAGTGGGGGCCTCCGTCTCCGTCCCTCAATCCTCGCGCTTGGCCTGATCCAGCTTCCGCTGGGCGCGGATCGCCTCCATCTCGGCGACGATCTTTTCGGTCTTCTTCAGACCGAAGAGGGTTCGGTTCTGCGCGCCCTTGGCCTTGGCCTCAGCTTTCGCGCGCGCCTTGCGGGCCTTGTTGAGATTGATCGGCTCGACCATCGGCGAAACTTACTCCGGCTCCCTGTCGTTACCCAAGCATCAACCGCTTTGAGGAGACGACACAATGATTCAGGCATCCCAGATCCGTGAACACATGGACGTGGTGGGCTCCGACGGCGGCCATGTCGGGCGCGTCGACAAGGTGATGGGCGAGGAGATCGAACTGACCAAGCTGGATCTCGCCGCCGGCCTCAAGCACCACATGATCCCGGTGAGCTGGGTCGAGATGATCGACGACGACACCGTGCGGCTCAGCATGACCAAGGACGCCGCCAAGGCCGCCTGGCGGACCAAGCACTAGCCTGCCCTCGCGCCGTCTGGCGTAACGCAAGGCCCCATGCCAACCTCGCCCGGTTGACATGGGGCGACGCCGTCGCCCGGTACGATCCGGAGCCTCGGTGAAGTCCTCAGTCCTGTTCACGGCCGCCCTCGCGGCAGCCGTTGCGGCCCTTGCGCCGCCCCTCTCCAGCGCCGCCAGGCCGCCTGCCGTCTGCGCCGAGTGCGTGAAAGCCAATCTCGAGCGTCTGGCGGGCGACGAGCTGCGCGGCCGGGGCTGCGGGACCGACGACGAGCACGCCGCCGCCCGCTTCATCGCCGACACCCTGAAGAAGTCGAAGATCGAGGCCGCGTTCGGAAAGGACGCCTGGCTGCAGCCGGTGCAGCTTCTGACCCCGACCACCGCCCAGGCGCCGAGCCTGGAGGTCCGCAAGGGCGAGGCGACGCTGTCGCTGGCCCAGGGGCGTGAGATCGTCGTGCTGGAGCCGCCGGAGACGCTCTCCGGTCCGCTGGTGGTGGTGACCGACGCCCACGTCGCGCCGGAGACGGTGCAGGGGAAGGTCGTGGTGTTCGACACGCCGATCCACGATCTGCCGGGCGTCCAGGTCCTGCTGCGGGCCGGCGCCGCGGCGGTGATCGCGCCGGCCAACGAGCAGGTCAGCGAGCACTGGGACGAGCTCGCCGCGCGCGGCCCGGGCCGCACCCAGGTGGTGGGCGTCGAACAGCGCGCCGGCGGGCCGAAGCTGGGCGCCACCATCTTCGCGACGCCGGAGGGCATGAAGAAGCTGCGGGCCATGGCCGGCGGCGAGGCGAACCTCAACGCGCCCCGGGGTAGCCCGCGCGAGCGGACGACCTACAACGTCGTGGGCGTGCTGCACGGCTCGGCGCCCGACGCCGACCGCCACGCCCTGCTGCTGACCGCGCACTACGATCACCTGGGCGTGCGCAAGGGGGTGATCTTCCACGGCGCCAACGACGACGCCTCGGGCACGGCGGCGGTCCTGGAGTTCGCCCGCATCCTGGGGAGCGGCGCGCGGCCCAGGCGGACCGTCTACTTCGGCCTGTTCGGCTGCGAGGAGGAGGGGGAGCTCGGCGCGCAGTACATCATGGCCCACCCGCCGATGGCGCTTGGCGACCTGATCGCCAACCTGGAGTTCGAGATGATCGGCGTCGACGACCCGCAGCGGCCGGGCGCCCTGATGCTGACCGGCTGGGAGCGGACCAACCTTGGGCCCACCCTGCTGGAGCACGGCGCCCATGTGGGCCCCGACCTCTATCCCGGCCAGCGGTTCTTCGAGCGCTCGGACAACTACCAGCTGGCGTTGAAGGGGGTGGTCGCCCAGACGGTCAGCGCCTGGCCGGTGCCGCCGACCTATCACGCGGCCAGCGACGACCTGGCCCACGTGGACCTGAAGTTCATGGATGCGGTGATCGGCTCGATGGTCGGCCCGGTGACCTGGCTCCTGAACAGCGACTTCAAGCCCGACTGGCTGCCGGGGATGAAGCCCTAGCTTTGCTTGGGCGCACTTCCTGATCGTCCGACTGCGTCGGCCGGAAACGCTGCGCGCCTACTTCAGCGCCGCGCAGAACCGCTGGATACGGCTGCAGGCGTCTTCCAACTGTTGGTTCGAGGTCGCGTAGCTGATCCGGAAGTGCGGCGAAAGCCCGAAGGCCGCGCCGAACACCACCGAGACGCCCTCGGTCTCCAAGAGCTCGACCGCGAAGTCTTCGTCCGAGGCGATGGTCCTGCCCGACGGCGCGGTCTTGCCGATCAGGCCCTTCACCGAAGGGTAGACGTAGAAGGCGCCCTCTGGCGTCGGGCAATGCAGGCCGCTCGCCTGGTTCAGCATGGAAACGACCAGGTCGCGGCGGCCCTCGAACAGCTTGGCGTTGGGCTTGATGAAGTCCTGCGGCCCGCTCAGCGCCTCGACCGCCGCCCATTGCGAGATCGACGAGGGGTTGGACGTGGTCTGGCTCATCACCTTGGCCATCAGCTTGATCAGCGGTTCGGGGCCGGCGGCGTAGCCGATCCGCCAGCCGGTCATGGCGTAGGCCTTGGAGACCCCGTTCATGGTCAGCGTGCGGTCGTAGAGCGCCGGCTCGACCTGGGCGATGGTGGTGAACTCGAAGTCGCCGAACACCAGGTGCTCGTACATGTCGTCGGTGAGTATCCAGACCTGCGGGTGGCGCAGCAGGACCTCGGCCAGCGCCTTCAGCTCGGCCCGGGTATAGGCCGCACCCGAGGGGTTGGACGGCGAGTTCAGCAGCAGCCAGCGGGTCTTTGGCGTGATCGCCGCCTCCAGGCCTTCGGGGCTGAGCTTGAAGCCGCTCTCGGCGGAGGTCGGGGCGGCCTTCGGCTCGCCGCCGGCCAGGCGCACGATGTCCCAGTAGCTGACCCAGTAGGGCGTCGGGATCACCACCTCGTCGCCGGGGTTCAGCGTCGAAATCATGGCGTTCCAGATCACCGGCTTGCCGCCGGGTGAGACGTTCACCTGGGAGGCCTTGTAGGTCAGGCCGTTCTCACGGGCGAACTTGCCGACGATGGCCTCCTTCAGCTCCGGGATGCCGTCGACGGTGGTGTATTTGGTCTTGCCGTCGCGGATCGCCTTGATGGCGGCTTCCTTGATGTTGTCCGGGGTGTCGAAGTCCGGCTCGCCGGCGGCGAGCGAGATGATGTCGCGACCGGCCGCTTTCAGCTCGCGCCCTTTCTGGTCGGCCGCCAGGGTGGCGGACGGCTTCACGCGCGACAGGGCGGCGGATTCAAGCGACATGGCGGGCTTCGAAGCTCCCGTGGGGTTCGAGTTGACGGAACGGCGAGGCTTTAGCCTAAGCCGCCGGCCCGGTGAACCCGCCCAGGCTGTGTCAGATCAGATTGTGAACGGTGACGTCGGCCAGGCTGCGGCCGACCAGCTCGACTTCGGCGGTCATCCCGACTGGCGTGCCGGCGAAGACGAAGACGTTGGCGCCCACCTGCACCTCGATGAAGTTCACGCCCTGGTCGCTTGAGATGCTGCCTGCCATGCTGAGCGCGGTGGCGTAGTCGGCCGCCGTGGCCGTGGCGAAGTTCGTCGCGCTCACGGTGAATCCCACGAAGTGGATGGTGTCGTGCGCGCCGTCCCAGTCGACGATCTGCGGTCCCGCGCCCGCCGCCACGCTGCCGGTGTTGACGATGAACTTGTCCGAGCCGCCGCCGCCCGCCAGGGTGCTGGCGTTGGATGAGCCGTCGATCGTGTCGTCGCCGGCGCCGCCGTTCATCGACTCCGCCCCATGCGCGCCCGACAGCGAGTCATTGCCGTCGCCGCCGCTCAAGACGTCGTGCGATCCCGGCGAGATCAGGGTGTCGTTGCCGTCCTCGCCAAGCAGCTGTCCGGTGCCGGTGAGGACATCGTCGCCCAGGTTGCCGTCGAGTATGCCGCCGCCGGTGATGTGGTCGTCGCCTTGGCCGCCCAGCAGGGTGTCGACGCCCAGCGCCTGGCCCTGGATGGTGTCCGAGCCCTTGTTGCCCTGGACGAAGTTGCTGGCGCCGGAGACCACGATCGCATCGTTGTCCTGGCCGCCGTAGAGGGTGCTGAATCCCCCGGTCGACTGCAGGCTGTCGTTGCCCGCATTGCCCTGCATCAGGTCGGCCGACCCGCTGCCCGACAGGCTGTCGTTGCCGTCGCCGCCGAACAGGGCGCTGCCGACCGTCGCGCCGGCCGCGATGGCGTTGGAACCGGTGTCCCCGATGTAGAGGCTGGAGGTGTCGAAGAATCCGAGATGGCCGGCCAGGCTCGCGCCCTCGATCCCGACGCCAAAATCCACCGAATGGCCGCCCACCGAGATGGTGACCAGCGAGGGACTGTCGTAGATCACCGTCGCCGCCGAGGCGTGGATGCTGGTGTTCGGCGGATTGCTGAAGAAAATCAGCGCATCGGCGGGGGTGATCGCCAGGGCCTGGGCCGCAGTGATGGTCTCGAAGGCGAAGGTCGACGGCATGCGCGGGGTCCCAGGACGAGTACGAGATCAGATCAGGTTGTGATGCGGATCGAAGTCGGCCATCGAGCGCCCGACCAGATCGACGACGCTGCTGGGGCCGCCGGAGCCGCCGGCGAAGATGATGAAGTCCGCGCCCACCTGGACGCCCACGAAGCTGAAATGGTTCTGCATTGTCAGCCGCTGCGCATCGGCCAGGGCGTCGGCGTAGGTGGCCGCCGTGGCGGTGGTGTAGTCCGAGGGATTTGGCGTGAAGCCCAGGAAGCTGATCGTGTCCTGCGTGCCGTCCCAGTCGATGATCGTCGGCACGTTGCCGGTCGAGGTGAGGCCGGCGCCGAAGATGAACTTGTCCGCGCCCGGGCCGCCGGCGATCACCTGAGCTCCGCCGGTGATGCTGATCGTGTCGTCTCCGGCGTCGCCGGTGATCGAGTCCTGGCCCTGGCCGGCCACGAGGGAGTCGTTGCCGTCGCCGCCGCTCAGCGTGTCCTTGCCCGAGCCGATGGAGGTGAGGGTGTCGTTGCCGCCCTCGCCGAACAGCTGGCCGGAGCCGGAGACGTGGTCGTCGCCCAGATTGCCGTCCAGGAAGCCCGTGCCGGTGATATTGTCATTGCCCTGGCCGCCCAGCAGGGTGTCGGAGGTCCCGCTGCCGGTCAGGGTGTCATTGCCCTTGTTGCCCTGGCCGAAGTTCACGCCGCCGCCGACATCGATGACGTCGTTGTCCTGGCCGCCGTAGATGGTGTCGTCGCCCTGGGCGCCGGTCAGGCTGTCGTTGCCGGCGTTGCCCTGCAGCAGGTTGTGCGCGCCGTTGACCGAAAGGCTGTCGTCGCCGGCGCCGCCGAAGGCCGCCGCCTGAGCGCCGTTGCTGACGCCGTTGAAGAACAGCGTATTGAACGTGTTGCTGTTGGCGTCGCCCACATAGAGGATGCTGCCGTCGGCCAAGGTCAGCAGCCCTGCCTGGCTGAGGGCGGCGAGGTTGGGGCCAAACACCAGCGTCTGGCCGCCGACGAAATTGAGGTCGATGGTTCCATCGCCCTGGTAGAGGACCGTGGCGCCCACGGCGGTCCCGGTCGCCGCGGCGACGGTCAGCGAGTCCGCTGAGCCGATGGCGAGCGCCTGAGCGGCGGTGATGGTTTCAAACGCAAAGGTCGACATCTGTACTGGCCCCCCTGGGCTGCGCCGGCCGGAGCCGGTTCGCCGAACAGATTGCAGCCTAGGCCCCGAATCCGATCTTCGCCAAGGCGCGGCTTGACCCCCCAGGCGTTCTCGGCGACCTCAGGAGGCGTGATGCGCCGCCTTTTCCAGGTCCTGTCGAACATGGACGCCCAGGCGTGGCGCACCCTGCTCATCTCGTTCCTGCTGTTCGGCGGCGTGGGTCTAGTCTTCGTGCTGGGCGCCCCACTGTTGGGGTTGAACGAGGCGGTCACCGTGCAGGCGTGGCTGCACGCCGCGTCCGGGCCGTGGTCGCTGCCGGCGGCGGTCGCCGCCTTCGCGGTGCTGGCCTTCGCCGGCGTGCCGCAGATCATGCTGATCGCCGCCGCGGTGGTGGCCTTCGGTCCGGAGGCCGGCTTCGCCTACAGCTGGATCGGCACCATGGTCTCGTCCCTGGTCGGCTTCTACCTGGGCCGCGTCGCCGGCGCGAAGGCGCTGGAGCGGTTCTCCGGCGAAGGGGTCAGGCGGTTCATGGACCTGGTCGGCCGCAACGGCTTCTTCGCCAGCTTCATCGTGCGGCTGGTGCCCTCGGCGCCCTTCATCGTGGTCAATATGGCGGCCGGCGTCACGCCGATGCGGGTTTCGGCCTTCGCGCTGGGCACCGCGCTGGGGATCGTGCCCAAGATCGTGCTGGTCGCCTTCGCGGGCAATTCCATCGTCCGGCTGATGAAGGGCGAGGTGGGCAAGGACGCCGTCTGGCTGGCGGCGATCGCCGCGGCCTGGGTGCTGATCGGCCTGATCGCGCGGGCCTGGCTGAAGCGACGTGAAAAGGAGGCGACATGACCATCAAGCTGTTCCACGCCTGGGGCTCGTGCTCGCTGGCCTCATTGATTGCGCTGGAGGAGGCGGGCGCCGACTACGAGCTCGTCATCATGGACACCAAGGCCGGCGACCAGCGCACGCCGGAGTACATGAAGATCAACCCCAAGGCCCGGGTGCCGGCCCTGGTCACCGACCTGGGCGTGCTGACCGAGACGCCGGCGATCCTGTCCTACATCCCCGAGACCTATCCCGCCGCGGGGCTCTTGCCGGTCGACGCCTGGGTGCGGGCCCAGGCGCACGCGTTCAATTCCTACCTCTGCTCCACCGTGCATGTCGCGCACGCCCACAAGCACCGCGGCTACCGCTGGACAGACGATGCCGCCGCCCAGGCGGCGATGACCGCCGCGGTGCCGAAGAACGAGATCGCCTGCTTCCGGCTGATCGAGGACGAGATGTTCCAAGGCCCCTGGGTGCTGGGCGAGGCTTTCTCGGTCTGCGACGCCTATCTCTTCACGCTGTTCGGCTGGCTTCCGGGCGACGGCGTCGACACCAGCCAGTTCAGCCGCCTGTATGAGCACAGCGCGCGGGTGGCGGCCCGGCCGGCCGTGCGCAAGGTTCTTGCTCTGCAGGGGTCCTGAGCGGCCATTCGACGCAAGATGGTTGCGCCGTTAAGGCCCTTTCGCTAGGACGCTGCGTCATGCGCACGCGCACCGCCAGCCTGCTTCTTCTTTCGCTGGGGCTTAGCCGCCCCTGGGCGCCTCTCTAGGCTGCGCGTCTTCGCGGCCGGGCGTTCAGGGGTTTTCCAAAGCCATCTGACCCCAACGAAACCCCGCGAAGAGACCAAACATCATGACTGCCCCCGCCAATGAATCCGTAGCCCCGCGCGCTGAGCGCGATCGGGTCATCGTCTTCGACACCACCATGCGCGACGGCGAGCAATCGCCCGGCGCCTCGATGTCGCTGGAAGAGAAGATCGAGCTCTCCAAGATCCTTGAGGAAATGCGCGTCGACGTGATCGAGGCCGGCTTCCCGATCGCCTCGAACGGCGATTTCGAAGCCGTGCGCCAGATCGCCGAACTGGTCACTGAAAGCACGGTCTGCGGCCTGGCCCGCGCCGGGATGGCCGACATCGACCGTTGCGCCGAGGCGATCAAGAAGGCCAAGCGCGGCCGCATCCACACCTTCCTGTCCACCAGCCCCAGCCACCGCGACCACATCCTGCATGCCTCGCAGGAGGACATCCTGGAGATGATCACCAAGTCGGTGGAACACGCGCGCAACCTCTGCGGCGACGTCGAGTGGTCGGCTCAGGACGCCACCCGCACCGAGCAGGACTTCCTGCGCCGCTGCGTCGAGGCGGCGATCAAGGCCGGGGCCGGCACGATCAATCTGCCGGACACGGTGGGCTACAGCTATCCATCCGAATACGCCGACATGTTCCGCGATATCCTGGAGCACGTGCCGGGCGCCGATAAGGTCATCCTGTCCACCCACTGCCACAACGACCTGGGCCTGGCCGTCGCCAACTCGCTCGCCGGCGTCCAGGGCGGGGCGCGGCAGGTGGAGGTCGCGATCAACGGCATCGGCGAGCGGGCCGGCAACGCCGCGCTCGAAGAGATCGTCATGGCGCTGAAGGTGCGGGGCGACGCGCTGCCCTTCCACACCGGCGTCGAGACCCAGCACATCACCCGCGCCAGCCGCTACGTCTCGGCGATCACCGGCTTCCCGGTGCAGTTCAACAAGGCGATCGTCGGCAAGAACGCCTTCGCCCACGAGAGCGGCATCCATCAGGATGGTATGCTGAAGGATCGCGGCACCTACGAGATCATGAGCCCCGAGACGGTGGGGCAGGGCGCGTCGAACCTGGTCATGGGCAAGCACGCCGGCCGCGCCGGCTTCCGCGAGAAGCTGAAGGAGCTGGGCTACGAGCTCGGCCAGAACGCGCTGAACGAGGCCTTCCAGCGCTTCAAGGACCTGGCCGACAAGAAGAAGCACGTCTTCGACGACGACATCATCGCGCTGGTGGACGATGCGCTGGCGTCGGGCGCCGACCGCATCCAGGTGAAGAACCTGCGGGTCATCGCCGGCACCGAGGGGCCGCAGGAGGCGTTCCTGACCGTCACCATCGACGGCGAGGAGAAGAGCGCCAACGCCACCGGCGACGGTCCGGTCGACGCGGTGTTCAACGCCATCCACAAGGTCGCCCCGCACGAGGCGGTGCTGCGGCTGTTCCAGGTGCATGCGGTGACCGAGGGTACCGACGCCCAGGCGCAGGTCTCGGTCCGGCTCGAGGAGGACGGCCGCATCGCCACCGGCCAGGCCGCCGACACCGACACGCTGACGGCCTCGGCCAAGGCCTACGTCAACGCGCTCAACAACCTCACCGCGCGCAAGGAAAAGACCGACCCCGGCGCGATCGCGTCGGGCTTTTAGCGTCCCATCCTCGTGTCATCCCGGAAAGCGCGCAGCGCTTGTCCGGGACCCATGATCACGAAGTCCTCCGGCCATCCATGAACCGCGGTGTTTATGGGTCCCGGTCTTCGCGTGCCGCGAAACCGGGATGACACTGGAAATGTAGATGCTCTGGATCCTTCTCACGGCGGCGGCCGCGCCGCTTCAGGTGGCGCGCAATGCGCTGCAGCGCGGGCTGGTGGGCGACGCCGGGCCGTGGGGCGCGACGCTGGTCCGCTTCCTGTTCGGCCTGCCGTTCTCTTTTGCGATCTTCGGCGTGGTGGCGCTGCTGACGCCGGGCGCGGCGCCGCACCTGACGGGCGCCTATGGCGAGGCGGTGTTCATCGGGGCGATCGCCCAGATGGGCGCGACCGCGGCCCTGCTGATGGCCATGCGCCGGGCGGGGTTCGCGGTGGCGACGGTGATGCAGCAGTCGTCCCTGCCGCTCTCGGCGGTGTTCGGCTGGCTGGCGCTGGGCGACAAGATCGGCGTTCAGGCCTGGGCCGGCATCGCGGTGACGACGCTGGGCCTGGCGATCCTGTCCTGGCCCCGGCGCGACCAGTTGGCGGGCGCGGGGCTGGGTTCGCTGCTGGGCCTGGCCTCCGGCGCGGCCTTCGCCGTGGCGCTGAACGCCTATCGGCAGGCGGGTCTTGGCCTGGAGCCGCACCATGCGATCTATGCCGGCACGGCGTCGGTCTGTGTCGCCCAGGCGATCCAGTCGGCGGTGCTGCTGACCGCGCTGGCGATCTGGCGGCCGGGCGCGCTCAGGGCCGTGGCGCAGTCCTGGAAGCCGTCGCTGGGCGCGGGCTTCTTTGGGGCGGCGGCGTCGGCCTGCTGGTTCGCGGCGCTGGCGCTGCACGCGGCCGGACCGGTCCGCGCGGTCGGGGTCATCGAGGCGCCGATCGCCGCCGGCGTCGGGCGCAGGCTGTTCAAGGAGACCCTGTCGCGCCGCCAACTCGCGGGTGGGATCATGGCCGCGCTGGGCGTCGTCGCCGCCGCGCTCGGCTAACGCACCCGCATCCGTTTTCGGCCCTCGCGGCGACTATTCCGCGAGGGGCCGTTCGGACATAGTCCCCATCGGTTCGGGGAGTTCGCATGACCGACGCGTTGAGTATCCGGGGCCTGTCCAAGACCTTTGGCGGCAAGGTGGCGGTGGACGATCTGTCGCTGAGCGTGCGGGCCGGCGAGCTCTACGCCCTTCTGGGCCCCAACGGCGCCGGCAAGACGACGACCCTGCGGATGGTCGCCAGCCTCCTGAAGCCCAACGCCGGCCAGATCGAGGTCTTCGGCCACGACGTCCTGGCCGACCCGGCGGCGGCCAAGCAGATCATCGCCTGGGCGCCGGACGAGCCGATGCTCTACGACCGGCTGACGCCGCTGGAATACCTGGAGTTCGTGGCCGGGCTGTGGGGCATCGAGCCGGCGGTCGCCATGCCCAAGGCCGAGGAGCTCTTGAAGTGGCTGGGCCTCTGGGAGAACCGGTCCGAACGCTGCGAGGGCTTCTCGCGCGGCATGAAGCAGAAGACCGCGCTGGCCGGCGCCCTGATCCACGACCCACAGCTCTTGATCCTCGATGAGCCGCTGACCGGTCTCGACGCGGCGGTGGCGCGCCAGGTGAAGGACCTGCTGCAGGCGCGGGTGAAGAGCGGGGCGACGGTGATCCTGACCACCCACATCCTGGAGGTCGCCGAGCGGATGGCCGACCGCATCGGCATCATCCAGAACGGCCGTCTGGTGGCGCAGGGCACGCTGGACGAGCTGCGCGCGCGGACCGGCGAGGGCAAGGCGACGCTGGAGGACCTGTTCCTGGAGCTGACCGGCGCGGACGAGGGCGCGAGCGAAGGTCTTCGGGCGTGATCGCGCCGGCCGGATCGACGCTGTGGCTGCTGCGCCATGAGTTGCGCCTGACCTGGCGCGGGTTGGTCGGGCGGCGCATGCGCGGGTCCGGCCGCGGCGGCGGGCGGTTCCGCACGCTGTGGCTGACGGCGATCCTGCCGGTCATCCTGCTGGTCACAGCCGGTCTGCCGCTCGGCTTCGCGCTCCGCCACGTGCAGGTTCCGGTCATGCCGCTTTCGGCGGCGATCGCCGCGGTGATCGCCGTGGCGCTGTTCACGCTGATGCTCTCGCAGACCCTGAGCGCGGCGGTGGACGCGCTCTACGAGCGGGCCGACCTGGACCTGTTGTTCTCCTCGCCCCTGCAGCCGCGCCGGGTGCTGACCGTGCGGTTCCTGGCGGTGGCGGCGAACGTCTATTTCCTGTTCGGCATCCTGACGACGCCGATCCTGCTGCCCAGCGCCTTCATGGGCCATCCAGGCTGGCTGGCGCTGGAGCCGGTGCTGTTCGCCACCGCGCTGGCCGCCACCGGGGCTGGCCTGCTGCTGGCCGGCGCGCTGTTCCGGCTGATCGGGCCCAGGCGCACGCGCACGCTCGGCCAGGTGCTGGCCGCCATCACCGGCGCGGCCGCCTTCCTGTCGGGGCAGGCCTACAACATCCTGGGCCGCCATCAGAGCGCCAGCTTCTGGGCCGGCATCGTGCAGGCGGCGACCCACTCGGGGTTCACGCCGCCGCCGGGCTTCGACTGGCCGCTGCGCGCCATGCTGGGCGAGCCCCTGCCTTTGGTCGCCGTCGTGGCGGCCGGAGCGGGCGTCTTCCTGCTGGCCAATCAGGTGTTGGGCGCGCGCTTCGCCGAGGATGCGGCGGCTGCGGCCGGGGTCGGCAATTCCGGGCGCAAGGCCAAGGCGTCGGGCCGCATGGCCTTCGCCGCCGGCGCGTTCCGCGCCACGCTTATCAAGGAACTGCGGCTGATCCTGCGCGATCCGGCGCTGATCTCACAGGTGTTGCTGCGGGTGCTCTACATCCTGCCGCTGGGGTTCCTGTTGCTGCGCAACGCAGGCAGCGGCCAGACCCTGGCGCTGCCGGGCGGCGCTGGCGCGCTCAGCCTGATCGCCGGCCAGATCGTCGGCAGCCTGGCCTGGATCACCGTCTCAGCGGAGGACGCGCCGGACCTTCTCAGCTGCGCGCCGACCCCGGTGAAGACCCTCCGCCGGGCCAAGATCATCGCCGCCATAGCCCCGGTGGCGGCGCTGCTCGCGCCGGTACTGCTCGCGCTGACGGTGATGGCGCCCCTGGCCGGGATCGCGGCGACGGCGGGCTGCGCGGCCTCGATGGCCATGACCGCGGCCCTGAACGTCTGGTGGCAGCGGCCGGGCAAGCGGGCCGAGTTCCGCCGCGCGCGGCAGGCCTCGTGGTTCGTGACGCTGGCGGAGTTCTTCCTGGGCCTGATCATCGCCGCCGCCACGTCGCTGGTCGCGTTCGGCGCGTTCGGCTGGGCGCTGATCCCCGCCGCGCTGGCCCTGGTGGGCGTGCTGCTGCTCAGCCGCTCCGACGCCCAGATCGCCCAGGCCCTGCGCGCCGCCACGTGAGCGCGCGTCCGCTGGCGTCCACGGCCCGGAAAGCGATATAACCGGACGGTTCACAACGGTTCGGACGGAGATCGCCCTTGCGCCTTGCGACGATGACGATTGCGGCCGCTCTCGGCCTTCTGCCCCTGGCCGCCGGCGCGCAGGAAATGCCCGCCGCCAAAGCCAATTGCGCGGCCATGGATCAGAACCTGCCCGCCGATCTGGCCGGCTGGACCGTGCAGACGCCGCTCGCCGCCGCCGCCAGCCCCGCGGGCCTCGCCAAGGCGACGATCACGCCCGGCAAGGCGATCGCCGGCGACCTGCCGCAGACCTCGACGGTCAAGTTCGTCACCCAGCCGGAGCGGCCGGGCGGGTCGGTCAGCCACGGCGGCATGTTCGAACTGAAGATCGACAAGGCCGGGACCTATCTGATCGCGCTCGGGTCCGGCGCCTGGATCGACGTGCTGAAGGACGGCAAGCCGCTCACCTCGACCGCCCACAGCCCGGGCCCGGCCTGCTCGACGCTGCGCAAGATGGTCGACTTCCCGCTGGAGCCGGGCCGCTACGTCCTGCAGGTTTCCGCCAACGCCGACGCGAAGCTGCCGATCCTGCTGGCGAGACGGCCCTGACGCCGTGAAGGCGCTGGCCGCAAGTCTGGCCCTCGCCGCGGCCGCGGTCTTCCTGGCGGCTTTCGCGCCGCCGCAATGGCGCTGGGACCTGCCGCCCGGAGTCGCCCCGCCGCCGGTTCCCGCCGACAATCCGATGAGCGCGGCCAAGGTCGAGCTGGGGCGCCGGCTGTTCTACGACGGCGACCTCTCCGTCGACGGCACGGTCGGCTGTTTCAACTGCCACGGCCAGCACCGCGGCTTCACCGAGAGCAACGCCGTGCATCCGGGCGTCAAGGGCGCGCCGGGCCGCCGCAACGCCATGATGCTGGGCAACGTGGCCTATCTGTCGGCGCTGACCTGGGCCGATCCGCGCCAGCGGAGCCTGGAGGCCCAGGTGCTGACCCCGCTGACCGGCGAGCACCCGGTAGAGATGGGCATGAAGGGCCAGGAGGCGGAGCTGACGCGCCGGCTCTCCGCCGACGCCTGCTACCGCCGCCAGTTCGCCGAGGCTTTTCCCGGCGAGCCGGCCGCCATCGACGTGCCGCATGTGGCCAAGGCGATCGCCGCCTTCGAGCGGACCCTGGTCAGTTTCGGCTCGGCCTACGACCGCGGCGCGCTGGACGAGGCGGCGAAGCGCGGGCAGGGGGTCTTCGCGACGCTGGGCTGCGCGGCGTGCCATAAGGGCCGGCTGTTCACCGACGCCGACGCCGCCGATCCGCTCAGCGCCTTCCACCGGATCGAGCCGGCCAACGCGCGCGATCCCGGCCTGTCGGAGATCACCGGCAAGACGGACGACGCCGGCCGCTTCCGCACGCCCAGCCTGCGCAATGTGGCGCTGTCATCGCCCTATCTGCATGACGGTTCGGCCAAGACGCTCGCAGAGGCGATCCGCCGCCATGACGGCGCGGCGGGGATCGGGGACGCGGAGATGGCCGACCTGACCGCCTTCCTGGGCGCGCTCACCGATCAAACCTTCGTCACCGATCCCAAGCTTGGCCTGCCCAAGACCCGCTGCGGCAAGCCGCTCTAGGGCTACTCGACCGCCAGGATCACGTGCGGGGCCTTGATGAGCGCGGTGACCTTTTCGCCGACCTCGATGGCGAGCGCGCGGGCGCTTTCCAGGGTGATGGTGGCGGTGAGCGTCTTGCCGCCGCCGATGTCGAGGCCGATCTCGCTGTTCACCGCCCCGTCTTCGCGGCTGGAGACCACGCCGGCGATCTGGTTGCGCGCCGATGTGCGGAGGTTGTCGCCCTTGGCCAGGATCACGAAGCTCGACTTGATCAGCGCGATGGCCGGCTTGCCGGGCGCGAGCTGCAGGTCCTCGACGCTGCGCTTGGTCAGGATGGCGGTGATGTCGACGCCCTCGCCGAGCCGCAGCGTCACCTCGCTGTTCACTTCGCCGGGCGTGACGTGGGCGATGACGCCACGGAGGGCGTTACGGGCGCTGGTGCGCATGCCGAGGCTCCAGAAGAGGTCGCGGGCCGGGTCGCCCGCCAGATTGCCTTCGAGTTTCACGAGCGCCGCGTCGATCTCGGCCTGCACGCGCCGGAACGCGGTGACCACCGCCTTGCCGCGCGCGGTCACCACGGCCTTGCCGCCGGCCTTGCCGCCGGTGGTGGCCTCGATCAGCGGGCCGTCGAAGAGGTTGTTCAGCGCCTGCACCGCCTCCCAGGCGCTGCGGTAGCTGACGCCAAGCCGGCCGGCGGCGGCGCTGATCGAGCCCAGCTCGGCGACGGCTTCCACCAGGGCCACGCGGTCCAGGCCGACGCGCGCCATGGCGCCGCGGCGAAGCGTGAGCGATGCGCTGAGGTCGTCACTTGCAGACATGGAAACAACCTATACCGGGACGCCTCGCGGCGCGCAGGCCTCGTTGGTTAGCGGCGGTACACCGCATACGGCTCTTTATGCCTTGAAATCGAGCATGGCACAGGGCAGAGGGTGCCGACGCCTTCCGGTAAATCGTAACGACTCAGGACGCCTTTTGGGCGTAGACGGGATCGTTTCGGATTTCCGGCCGGCAATCTCCTTTCAGCCCCCAGTCTCCAGGGCCTTCCATGATCTCTTCGCTCTTCGGCGCCATCTCCAACGACATCGCCATCGATCTGGGCACTGCCAACACGCTCATCTACATGAAGGGCAAGGGCATCGTGCTGAACGAACCCTCGGTTGTGGCGCTGCGCAACGTGGGCGGACGCAAGGTTGTCCACGCGGTCGGCATCGAGGCCAAGCAGATGCTGGGCCGCACGCCCGGCCACATGGAAGCCATCCGCCCGATGCGCGACGGGGTCATCGCCGACTTCGAAGTCGCCGAGGAGATGATCAAGTACTTCATCCGCAAGGTTCACAACCGCAAGGGCTTCGTGAATCCCAAGGTCATCGTCTGCGTGCCGTCGGGCGCGACCGCCGTGGAACGCCGGGCCATCAACGACAGCTGCCTGAACGCCGGCGGCCGCCGCGTGGGCCTCATTGATGAGCCGATGGCCGCCGCGATAGGCGCGGGCCTGCCGATACACGAGCCGACCGGCTCGATGGTCGTCGACATCGGCGGCGGCACCACCGAGGTTGCGGTGCTGTCGCTGTCGGGCATCGTCTATTCGCGCTCGGTCCGGGTCGGCGGCGACAAGATGGACGAGGCGATCATCAGCTACATGCGCCGCAACCATAACCTGCTGATCGGCGAGACCACCGCCGAGCGGATCAAGAAGGAGATCGGCACCGCCCGTGCGCCGGCCGACGGCGAGGGCCTCTCCATCGAGGTCAAGGGCCGCGACCTGATGCAGGGCGTGCCGCGTGAAGTGCGGATTTCCGAGAAGCAGGCCTCCGACGCGCTGAGCGAACCGGTCGGCCAGATCGTCGACGCGGTGAAGATGGCGCTGGAAGCCACGCCGCCTGAGCTTGCCTCCGACATCGCCGACAAGGGCATCATGCTGACCGGCGGCGGGGCGCTGCTGCGCGGCCTGGACGCCGAGATCCGCGACCACACCGGCCTGCCGGTGACCGTGGCCGACGACCCGCTTTCCTGCGTGGCGCTGGGGTGCGGCAAGGTGCTAGAACATCCGAAATGGATGAAGGGCGTTCTGGAATCCACGTTAGCTTAGGGACGGCTTGAGTCGCTGCGCAGCGGGGGCTGTCGCAACACCGGTCGAACGAGGCTTAGAACGTGTCCTTCAGGGACAATCCGCTCGGTGAATTGAAGGTCCCGCTGACCTGGGCGGCGGCCATTGCGCTCATCGTGGCCGTGGTGGCGGCGACCGCCATCCTGCTCTCCGACCGCCGCGAGACCTTCAAGGCCGAGGCTTATGGCGTCTCGCGCAAGGCCAGCGACACGGTGCTGGCGCCGGTCGGCGACGTGCTGGCCGCGCCGGGCCGCTGGACGGGCGCCGGGGTCGATACGGTCAGCGACTATTTCGCCGCCGGCTCGCAGAACGCCGAACTGAAGGCGCAACTGAAGGTCATGAAGCAGTGGCGCGACGTCGCCATCGCGCTCAAGGACGAGAACGCCCGCTACAAGACCCTGCTGGGCCTGAAGACCGATCCGCCGATCCCGATGGTGGCGGCCCGCATCGTCACCGACTCCCGAGGCCCCTTCGCCGACACGCGGCTCGCCAACACCGGCTCGGAGCACGGGGTGAAGGTCGGCAATCCGGTGATGAGCGAGAACGGCCTGGTGGGCCGTGTCATCGGGGTCACCGATGGCGCGAGCCGGGTGCTGCTGCTCACCGACATCGCCTCGCGCACGCCGGTGATGATCGACCGGACCAATGCGCGGGCCATCCTGACAGGCGACGGCGGGCCGAACCCCAGGCTCGACTATCTGCGCGGCCACGACCCGATCCGCGAGGGGGACCGGCTCTTGACCTCCGGCGATGGCGGGGTGGTGCCGCGCGGCCTGCCAGTCGGCACGGCGGTCAAGGGGCTGGACGGGCGCTGGCGGGTGGTGCTGGCCTCGGACAAGGCGCCCATCGACTTCGTGCGCATCCTGCTGTTCCAGGACTTCACCCAGGTGGTGAACCAGAAGGCGCTCAACGAAGCGCCAGCGCCGCCGCCGACCCCCGGGCCCAATGGCGCGGAGTCCGCCAAGGCCGCAGACAGCCCAGCGCCGCCGACGGTCGGCAAACCGCCCGCTGCGCCGCCCACCGCCCAATCGCCCTCGGCCCAGTCGCCCTCGGCCCAGTCGCCCTCGGCCCCGCCGAAGCCCAAGGCCGCCGAACCGGCGCGCGGCGAGAAGAAGCCGGCTACGACCTCGCCGTCGGCGAAGAAGCCCGACGCCGCCCCCAAGCCGGCGGCGCCCACGAAACCCAAGCCCAAGCCGCCGGCGGACGGGGGCCAGCCGTGAGCGGCGCGCGGCCGCTGGAGCCCTGGCGCTGGCTGGGCGTGCCGATGCTGCAGGTCCTGACCGCAACGGTGCTGTTCGGTATTCCGCTGCGGGTCTTTGGCCTGCAGCTGCCGGAGCCGGTCTTCCCGCTGGCCCTGGCCTTCGCCTGGGCGGTGATCCGGCCCTCGATCCTGGCGCCCTTCGCGATCCTGCTGATGGGCCTGTTCCTCGATCTCTTCTGGGGCGGGCCCATGGGGCTGTGGGCGCTCTGCCTGCTGATCGCCTATGGCGTGGCGCTCGCCGGGCGCAATATGATGGCTGGGCAGAGCCGCCTGATCCTGTGGGCCTGGTACGGGCTGACGGTGGCGACGGCGATGGTGGCCGGCTACCTCTTTGTGATGCTGGATTCCCGATCCAGCCCCGGCCTGATCCCAATGGCCTGGCAATTCCTCGCCACAATCGTGCTTTATCCATTCTCCCAGCGGCTCATCGACCTCTTCGAGGACGCCGATGTGCGCTTCCGGTAGGGGCTAGGGATGGCAGAGCCGTCCATCTTCTTCGCCGAGGTCAACGAGCGGCAGGGGGTCTTCCACCGCCGGGCCTTCCTGCTGGGCGGTTTCGCCGGCGTCGGGCTGGTGGCGCTCGGCGCCCAGCTGGCGCACCTGCAGCTCCTGGAGACGCAGCGCTACACGAAGCTCTCGGCCAACAACCAGTTCAACTTCAAGATGACCCCGCCGCCGCGCGGCCTGATCGTCGACCGCAACGGCGTGGTGCTGGCCTCCAACCGCCCGAACTTCCGGCTGATGGTCGCCAAGGACAAAGGCATCGACCCGCGCGCGACGCTGAAGACGCTCGCCGAGTTCGTGCCGCTGGACGACAACCGCCAGGCGCGCCTCCTGAAGGACATCTCCAACGCCCCGCGCAAGTCGCCGGTGCAGATCATGGAGGACATGAGCTGGGAGCAGTTCAGCGCGATCAACATCCGCGCGCCGGAGCTGCCGGGCGTCACCGCCGACATGGGCGAGGTCAGGGTCTATCCCTACGGCGGCGCCTTCGCCCACGTGATCGGCTATGTGGCCAAGGTCAACAAGACCGACCTGACGCCGACCGGCCCCAACGCCGACCCGATCCTGCTCAACCCGGGCTTCCGCATCGGCCGCCAGGGCGTCGAGCAGGCCTTCGACCTGGACCTGCGGGGCAAGCCGGGCGCCCAGAAGGTGGAGGTCGACGCCAACGGCCACGAGGTGGCGACCGACCCGGCCGGCGACATCAAGGCGATCCCCGGCAAGGAGATCGTGCTGACGCTGGACGCCGACATCCAGAACCGCGCCATGGAGGTGTTCGGCGAGCAGTCGGGCGCGGCGGTGATGATGGACTGCCGCACCGGCGACATCCTGTGCATGTATTCGGGCCCCAGTTTCGATGCGAACAAGTTCGTCCGCGGCCTGACGGGCGCCGAGTACAAGGAACTCGCCAGCTACGACCACAAGCCGCTGTTCAACAAGGCGCTGACCGCGAACTACCCGCCTGGCTCGACCTTCAAGACCATGGTGGCGCTGGCTTGCCTGGAGAACGGCTACGATCCTGCCACGGTGCATGTCTGCGGCAAGGCCTGGGCCTGGGGCGGTCGCGTCTGGCACTGCGACAAGGCGCATGGCGCGCTGGACCTGAAGGGCGGCATCGCCCAGTCCTGCGACATCTATTTCTACCAGGCGGCGCTGACCGTCGGGCCGGACAAGATCGCCAAGGTGGCCCGGGCTTTCGGCCTGGGCGAGGAATTCAACATCGGCATCCCCGGCCAGAAGAAGGGCCTGGTGCCGGACACCGCCTACAAGCGCCGCGCCTTCCCCAAGGACCCGGTCTGGCACCCCGGCGAGACGCCCAGCATGGGGATCGGCCAGGGCTACACCCACCTAAATCCGCTGCAGCTCTGTGTGCAGTGCTCGCGGCTCGCCAACGGCCGCAAGGCGCTGCACCCTCGGCTGATCCATTCGATCGGCGGGGTCGAGCAACCGTCTGGCGCGGCCTTCGGCGACCTGCCGTTCGACGACAAGCACATCGACTTCATCCGCGGCGCCATGGCCGCCGTGACCGTTTCCGGCACCGGCACGGGCTTAAGCGACATGGGGCTGGGCGACATCAAGATGGCCGGCAAGTCCGGCACCGCCCAGGCGTTCAACTACACCGCCGGCCACGGCGGCCAGAAAGGCGCCACCGGCGAATGGAAGAACCGCGACCACGCCTGGTTCATCGCCTTCGCTCCGGTCGACGAGCCCCGCTACGCCGTCAGCGTGCTCGTCGAGCACGGCGGATTCGGCGCGAGCACCTCGGGCCCGCTGGCGCGCGAGCTGCTGCGCGTGGCGCTGCTGAAGGACCCGGAAATCCGCGCCAAGGTCGAGCACCCTCTGCCGATCCCTGAAGCGCCGACCGTGAACACCGATCCGGATGTGGTCGACCCGCCGACGCCGGCCGCCGCCGCCGTCCAGACTGCGACCCAGGCGACCACGTGACCGTTTCAGCGCTCACCCGTCCCGGCGAACGCGACCGGTTGATCGTCAAGATCGGCGAGATCGACTGGATCTTCTGCCTAGTGCTGTGCCTGATCGCCGGGGCCGGGGCGGTGATGCTGTTCTCCATCGCCGGGTCGTCCTGGACCCCCTGGGCCGGCGCGCACCTGGCGAGGTTCGCCCTGTTCTTCGCGATCATGATCGTGCTCAGCCTGATCGACCTGCGGGTCTGGTTCGCGCTGGCCTATCCGATCTACGGCATCGGCTTCCTGCTCCTGATCGCCGTTCTGCTTGTCGGGCATCACGCCCTGGGGGCCCAGCGCTGGCTGCAGGCGGGGCCGATCAAGATCCAGCCGTCGGACATCATGAAGATCGGCATGGTTCTGGCCCTGGCGCGCTTCTATCACGGCCTATCCGGCAAGAGCGCGCAGCTCTCCTGGTGGCTGCTGATCCCGGCGGTCCTGATCCTGGCGCCGGTGTACCTGGTCTACAAACAGCCGGACCTCGGCACCGCCATCGTCATGCTGCTTACCGGCGCTATCGTCGTGATCCTGGCGGGGCTCTCCTGGCGCTTGATCGCGGCCGGGCTTCTGGGCGTGGCGCTGATGATCCCGCCGGTGGTGATGTTCGCTCTGCACGGCTATCAGAAGGCGCGGCTGACCACCTTCCTCGATCCGCAGGCCGACCCTTCGGGCGCCGGCTATCACAACCTGCAATCCGCCATCGCCATCGGGTCCGGCGGCCTGCTCGGCAAGGGCTATGGCCTGGGCTCACAGAGCCAGCTCAACTTCCTGCCGGAGAAGCAGACCGACTTCATCTTCGCGACGCTCGCCGAGGAGTTCGGCTTCGTGGGCTGCGTCGCGATCCTGGTGCTCTACGCCATGGTGATCTTCATGGCGCTGCGCACGGCGTACCTGAGCCACAGCCACTTCGGCCGGCTGGCCGCGGCCGGTGTGACGGCGACCTTCGCCCTCTATGTGCTGATCAACGGATCGATGGTCATGGGCCTGGCGCCGGTGGTCGGCGTGCCGATGCCGCTGCTGTCCTACGGCGGCACCGTCATGCTCACCGTCATGGTGGGCTTTGGCCTGGTCATGGCCGTGCGCGTCCACCGCTATTCCGAAATCACCAGCGGCAAGGGCTCCTTGCTGTAAAAAAGCGGCGCTGCGCCATCGGCGGTCAGCCAAGCTCAAGTGCGCGCCATACTTCGCCGTCAAACAAGCTTCACTATGCAGGGTTGTTTATCACCCGGAACGATTGAGTCCCGTCTGCGTTCACGCAGTGAATGGGCGGGAAGCCTCGTTGTGCGGCGCCACGGCGCCGCAACCCCACGGCGATCCCGTTCGACCAGCGGCGCGTTGGGGAACCCGACCTGCCGGCTCGGCGGAGGGGCTGGCGCATGGATGCGAAGATGGCGCGACAGGGGAGCTTCGGAGCCTTGCGGTTGCTCCTGGCGTCGCTTGTCATCTTTTCCCATGCACCTCAGATGCTCGACGGCAACATGTCGAGAGAACCATTGCACTTGGTATTTGGTACCCTCAGCCTCGGGTCCCTTGCAGTCGATGGCTTTTTTTTGATCAGTGGTTATTTGATCAGTGCCAGTTTCGTCGCGGATCCGAAATTCTATGCCTGGAAACGGATACTGAGAATCTATCCAGCCTTTGTTCTTTGCTACCTGCTGTGCATCTTCTTCGTCGCGCCTTTGGCGGGAGCGAATTTCAACGCACTCGGTCCGAAAAACTGGGCGTTGCTTGTCGCCCGCGCGGCCGTCCTGAAGGCCCCGCAGATCGACAGCGCCTTCGTGGGACTGCCGATCCCCGCTCTTGATGGTTCAATGTGGACGATCGCCTACGAAGCGCGCTGCTATGTGCTGGCCGCTCTCCTAGGCCTATGCGGCCTCTATCGACACAGGAGACTGTTGTTCGCCATCGCCTTGGCCGTGGTGCTGGCGAATTTTGTGTTTCTCTTCCCGTTCGGGAAAGCTGTTGTGGCGGCCACGCGCCCGGTCTGGGCAATTTTTGGCGAACCTGTTCCGGCCGTGCGCCTAACCAGCGCTTTCTTATGCGGCGTGGTCTTTCGGGTGCAGGGGATGCGCTATCACGGGTGGATCGCCCTGGCCTGCGTCGCAACTCTCGCGGCGGCGCTTTCCTTTCCGGCATTGGCGGAAGTTGCCGTCATGACCGCAGGTGGCTACGTGCTTTTCTGGGTCGCGCTGCAGGTCAAATGGCGGCCGATGCTAGTCCTGAACGCCGAGGACGATATTTCGTATGGCGTTTATCTTTACGCATGGCCGATCAGCGAACTGACCATCTGGTACTGGCGCGATGTGTCCCTGGCGGCGTTAGTGATGGTAACGCTGGTTGGGGCGGCCGTCTGCGGCGCGATCAGTTGGCGCTTGGTGGAAAAACCCGCCCTCGCGCTGAAAGGACGAATTCCCCTTTCACGCGCACGTCGCGATGCGGTTCCCGGCGGCGAACTGGCGCCGCCCTGACCACACGCGATATGCGAGCGCAGTGCGGGCAGCGCCGAGGCGCCGGGCCTCCGTGACGGCCGTCGGTTCCTGGACCGACGGCCGCAGTTTCTCAGGTCTACTTCGAGAGCGTCCCGCGGATTTCACCGCCGGGGTTGGCCGCGGTGTGGATGTTGAAATAGACCTTGCCGGCGTTCAGATCGGCGATCTGGGCGTCGGTCAGCGTGGCCGTGCCCTTGATCGGGCTCGTGCCGACGTTGCTGGCCGGCACGATCGGCGGGCCGTTGCCGCCCGGCGTGGGGGCGTCGTGGAAGTGGGCAGCGACCGCCGGACCGGTCAGGTCCTTGTAGTTCACGGTGTAGGTCAGGGTCTTGCCGTCGAGCATGGCCATGACATCGCCGCTGCCCTTGACGCCGGCGCCGCCGGCCAGCTTGGCGGTGTAGTGGGCCATCTGGGCGGACGCGGCCCCAGCGACCAGCAGGCTCATCGCCGCGACCGCGGCGAACAGAGTATGACGCATCGGATGTTTCTCCCTCGGATTCCGGGCTTCCCCCGGACCGGGCGGCAGGTTGCGCGCCCGAGCGCGGCGACGCAACCTTGGCGGCGGCCGCAACTGCCTCAGACGCTGAGGGCCTGATCGGTAGCGCGGACGAGCGCGTCGACGATGCCCGGCTCTGTGGAGGCGTGGCCCGCGTCCCAGACCACCTCGAAACGGGTCTGCGGCCAGGCGGCCTTCAGCTTCCAGGCGGCCTCCATTGGCGTGACCACGTCGAAACGGCCCTGGACGATCCAGCCGGGGATGTCCTTCAGCGCCGCGGCGTTCTTCAGGATCCAACCTTCTTCCGGGAAGAAGCCGTGGTTGGCGAAGAAGTGGCACTCGATGCGGGCGAACGCGATGGCGAAGTCGATCTCGTTGAACTTCGACGGCCGCGCCTCGGGGCCGCGGATCGAGATGGTGTCGCCCTCCCATTGGCTCCAGGCGGCGGCGGCCTCGGCCTGGACGCGGCGGTCGGGGTGAGTGAGGCGCTTGTGATAGGCGCCGATCATGTCGCCGCGCTCGGCCGCGGGGATCGGCGCGCAGAACCTCTGCCAGGCGTCGGGGAACATCATGCAGGCGCCGTCCTGGTAGAACCAGGAGAGCTCGCGCTCGGTGAGCAGGAAGACGCCGCGCAGCACCAGGCTTTCAACCCGCTCGGGATGCTGGATCGCGTAGGCCAGCGCGAGCGTCGAGCCCCAGGAGCCGCCAAACACGCACCACTTCTCGATCCCCAGATGCTCGCGCAGGCGCTCGATGTCGCGGATCAGGCTCCAGGTGGTGTTGTCCTCCAGGCTGGCGTTCGGCCGGCTCTTGCCGCAGCCGCGCTGATCGAACAGCGCCATGCGCCACTTCCCCGGATCGAAGAACCGCCGCATGGTCGGGTTGATCGCGCCGCCCGGGCCGCCGTGCAGGATCACGCAGGGCTTGCCGTGCGGATTGCCGCATTCCTCGTAATAGATTTCGTGCGCCCCATCGCGCGGCAGCCAACCCGAGCCGAACGGCTCGTTGTCCGCGAACAGGCCCCGCCGGTTCGAGGCGGCCGAGACGGCGGGCGGCGGGGTGCTGCGTTCCATGGTCCGATCTTACGTCGGGAAGCGCCGTCGCAGCCAGTCAAGGATGAGCCGGTTCACCTCTTCCGGCTTTTCCTGCTGCGTCCAGTGGCCAGAACCGGCCACCATGTGCATTTCCAGGTCGCCGATCAGGCCGGGCATGCCCTCAGCCATGGCCGGCGAAAGCACCGGGTCGAGCTCGGCGGTGATCATCAGGCAGGGCAGGTTGTCGAGGCGCGCGGGCTGACCCTCGGAGCGCTCCCAGTTGCGGCTGAAGTTGCGGTACCAGTTGATCCCGCCGCCGAAGCCGGTGCGCTGGAAGGTCTCGACGAAGGCGGCCAGTTCCTCGGCGTCCAGAAGCTGGCCGCCGAGGTCGGAGGCGTCCCATTGCTCAAGCAGTTGTTTGAAGGCGAAGGTCGAGCCGCCTTCGGGCGCCGGCGCCGCGGTCGCGGCCAGGCCCTGCGGCTTGCGCATGAAGAAGCGCATGGTCTTTTCGACATCGGCCCCCAGCACCGCCTCCGGTTCGTCCGGCGTCTGAAACCAGACGATGTACATGTCGGGGCCGAAGCGCATCCGCATGGCGACGATCGGATCGATCGGCGCGCGCGGCAGAAACGGGGTGTTGAGCCCGATCACGCCGGCGACGCGGCCCGCATGGAACAGCGGCATCTGCCAGACAACGAAACCGCCCCAGTCGTGGCCGCAGAAGATCGCGGTCTCGACGCCCAGATGGTCCAGCAGAGCCACCAGGTCGCCGGTCAGGTGCTCCATGTCGTAGTCGGTCACCGCTTCGGGGCGCGAGGTCAGGCCATAGCCGCGCTGGTCCGGCGCGATCACCCAGCGGCCGGCGTCGCCCAGCGCCTTGAGTTGGTGACGCCAGGAGAAGGCCAGTTCCGGGAAGCCATGGCAGAGAACGATGGGAACACCCTGCCGCGGGCCGACCTCGTAGTAGGCCATCTCGATGCCGTTCACCTGGGCGCGCTTGACCGGCGGCATCTGGCTTTCGAGCGCGGACATTCTGCTTGGGCTCCCTGTTGCCGGCACCTTTGCAGCGGCGAGGGAAGACAACAACGGCAAAGCCGTTCAGAAGGCGCGGGATGAGCGCCGTGCAGACCGCCGACAAGACACCCTGGGGCCTTGTGATCCTGCTGGGGTCGCTGACCGCCATGGGGCCGCTGGCCATCGACATGTACCTGCCGAGCCTGCCGTCGATCGGCGTGGGCCTGCACGCCACGACCAGCGAGACCCAGGCGACGGTTTCGGCCTTTCTGGCGGGGATGGCGATCGGCCAGCTGTTCTACGGCCCGGCGTCCGACCGCCTGGGGCGCAGGCCGCCGCTGCTGTTCGGGACGGTGGTCTATATCGCCGCCTCGATCGCCTGCTCGCTGGCGATCTCGCCGGCCATGCTGATCGGCGGACGCTTCATCCAGGCGCTGGGCGCCTGCGCCGGCGGCGTCATCTCGCGCGCCATCATCCGCGACCGCTTCAACCACACCGAGACCGCCCGGGCGCTCAGCCTGATGATGCTGATCATGGGGCTGGCCCCGATCCTGGCGCCCTTGCTCGGCGGCGCGCTGCTGGGCCTGGGCGGCTGGCGGCTGAACTTCTGGTTCATGACCGCCTTCGGGGTGATCGTCGGCGTGGTCGGCTATTTCCGCCTGAAGGAAAGCCGCTCGGAAGAGACCACGGCGCACGCGGCCAGCGAAACGCCGATCCAAGCCTATCTGGCCTTGCTGCAGGAGCCCAGGCTGATGGGCTATGCGCTGGCCGGCTCGCTGAACGGGGCGACGCTCTTCACCTACCTCGCCTCGTCGCCGGACCTGCTGATCAAGATCTACGGCATCCCCGCCAGCGCCTTTGGCTGGGTGTTCGGGCTGAACGCGGTGGGGATCATCGGATCGAACCAGGTGAACCGCTATTTCCTGCGGCGCCACACCACCGATCAGATCCTCGCGAAATCAAGCCTGATCGCGGTCGGGTTCGGCTTCCTGCTGATGATCGCCGCGGTCACCGGCTTTGGCGAGCGCTGGAGCGTGCTGCCGCTGCTGTTCCTGCTGCTGTCGACCTATGGCTTCATGCAGGGCAACACCATGGCCGGCGCCTTGAACGTCGATCCGCGCCGCGCCGGCGCGATCTCGGCCATGATGGGCGCGGTGTCGTTCGGCACCGGCGCGGTGGCCTCGGCCGCGGCCGGCGTGCTCCATGACGGCACGCCCAGGCCCATGGCGGTGGTGATGTTCGCGGCATTGGTGGGTTCGGCGCTTTGTCTGCGGTTCCTGGCGCTACCGAAGGACCGCGGAACGGTCCCAGCCTAGACCGGATCGACCCCGCGCGCGGCCCAGGCCAGGATCGCCCAGCCGGTCAGGAAGCAAAGGCCTCCGATCGGCGTCACGGCGCCGATCCAGCGCGGCGCGCCGAAGGCCATGGCGTAGAGCGAACCGGAAAACAGCAGCACGCCCGACAGGAAAAAGGCCGGCGCAAACCGGGCGCGCTTGGCGCCCACCTGCATGAAGGTCGCGCAGGCGAAGGTCGCCATGGTGTGCATGAAGCCGTACATGGCGCCGGTGCGCAGCAGCTCCTGCGCCCGGGGATCGGTTACGCCATGCGCCGCGAAGGCGCCGACCGCGACGGCGACGAAGCCGCCGGCCGCCGCCAGCGTCATCCAGTTTCGGCGGCTCCAGAAGCCCATCAGCCCCAGACCTGCGGCCGGCGGTCCTTCCAGGGGGCTTCCTTCTCCAGCTGGGCGGCCAGCCGGAACAGCGTCGCCTCGTCGGCGTAGCGGCCGGAGAACATCATGCCGATGGGGCGGCCGTCCTGCGACATTCCGAGCGGCAGTGAGATCGATGGCTGGCCCGAGAAATTGAAGGGCGCGCAGAAGGGATAGAGCTCGCCCTGACGCTCCGAGAGTTCGCGCGGCGAGGCTTTGAGCGGATCGAGCCAGCCAAGCTCGGCGGCCGGCGCGGTCATCACTGGGGAGAGATAGGCGTCCAGATCGTCGAAGGCGGCAATCAGCTGATGAGAGAGGCGCCGCATTTCTTGCAGCGAACGCATCGCTTCGGAGCCGGTCACGCGACGGCCGGACTTCAGCGACGCCCAGGTCATAGGCTCGAAGTCTTCTTCTTCGGGTTCGCGCCCGACCTGTTCGATCAGACCGGCCATACCCCCCGCAAAGTTGCCGCCGCCTGACGGGCCGCGGGCGGTGTTGAGGGCGCGCAGGTCGATGTCGAGACGGTGCTCAAAGACCTCGTGGCCAAGCCGGGTGAGCAGGTCGATGGTGGCGTGGAGCGTAGCCTCCACGTCAGGGTGCAGGCCCGGGCGACCGCGCCAACCGATGCGCAGGCGTCCAGGGCTCGCCTCGATCTCTTCCATGTAGGGCCGCGCTTTGGCGGGCGGCGCGAAGGGACTATGGGGCTCGGGGACGCCGGTGGCGTCCAACATGGCGGCCGAGTCTCGGACTGTGCGGGTCATCACATTGTCGACGACGAGGCCATAGGCGTAGTCGTAGCCGGCCGGGGCGTTGGGCACGCGGTCGCGCGTGACCTTCAGGCCGACAAGTCCGCAGCAAGCGGCCGGGATACGGATCGATCCGAGGCCGTCTCCGCCGTGGGCCAACGGCACGATTCCGGCGGCGACGGCGGCGGCCGAGCCGCCCGACGATCCGCCCACGGAATGGCCGAGACTCCAGGGATTTCGACAGGTCCCCAGGAAGGCGTTCTCGGTCGTGCCGAGGATGCCGAATTCCGAGCAGTTGGCCTTGCCGAGGACGACCGCACCGGACTGCTTATAGCGGCGGGTGAGACCCCCGTCTGAGGTGTCCACCACGTCGCGGCAGTATCGGCTGCCCGAGGTGCGCGGCCATCCGGCCACCGGCATGTGGAGGTCCTTGAGAAGCATGGGCACGCCCCGGAACGGCCCATTCGGCAGGTCGCCCGTCGCCCATTTTCGAGCGTCGTCGTAGCCCTTGTAGACCACTGCATTGACCACCGGATTGTGCCGCTCGATCCGCTCGATGGCGGCCTCGACCAGCTCCGAAGGCGTGACGGCGCGCTTGGCGACGAGCTCGGCGAGGCCGAGGCCGTCGTAGTCAGAGTACTCGGGCATTTCCATGGGACTACCTCGTGCCGCCGGTGCTCAGGAACGCCAGCTTGGGGACGGGCTGCAGGCTGGGCGATTGCGCCTTCAGCGCGCCGAACGCGCCCTCGGCGGCGTTCAGCAGATCGTCGATGTCGCCCTCGGTCATCGCCGCGCAGAGGAACATGTTGTGCCAGGGGTGCACGTAGACCCCGCGGTCCAGCATCTCCGACGAGAAGCAGAAGCCCTTGCGCAGGTCCGGGTCGTCGTCGAACAGGAACAGCGGCATGGTCACGGGGCCGGTCTGGCGAAACGCGAAGCCAGCGGCCGACGCTCGTTCGGCCAGGCCGTCGCGCAGGCGGTGGCCGAGCGCGGTGATCCGCTCGAGATAGTCGGTGTTGCGCACCAGCCCCATGGTCTCCAGCGCCGCCGCCATGGGCGCGGCCTGGAACCAGAAGGAACCGGTGACGAAGATCTTCGAGGCCGCCTCGCGCGCCTTGTCGCTGCCCAGCAGGGCCGAGAGGCCATGGCCGTTGGCCAGGCACTTCCCCCAGGTCGACAGGTCCGGCTGCACCCCGATCTTCGACCAGGAGCAGTCGCGGGCGAGGCGCAGGCCCGCGCGGACATCGTCGATGATCAGGAGCGCGCCGGTCTGGTCGCAAAGCTCGCGGGCGCGGCGCGCGTAGGCCGGGTCCGGCTCGGCCTGATCGATGAAGGCGTCGTGCTTGAAGGGCGCGGCGAAGATGCAGGCGAGGTCGTCGCCGGCCTGGGCGACCGCGGCCTCTAGGCTCGCCACGTCGTTGTAGTCGCAGAGGATCTGATGCGCCCGGTCGCTCTCCAGGGTGCCGGTGGGCCTGGGCACGCACCAGGGGGCCGCGCCGTGATAGGCGCCCTTGGCCCGCACCACGGTCTTGCGGCGCGTGTGGGCCCTCGCGCAGGTCAGCGCCATGGTGGTGGCGTCGGTGCCGTTCTTGCAGAACATCGCCCAGTCGGCGTGGCTGATCATGCCGACCATGGTCTCGGCCAGCTCGACCATCAGGGCGGTCGGGCCGGTCAGGGTGTCGCCCAGGCCCAGCTGGCGCACGAAGGCGGCGTCGATCTGCGGATTGGCGTAGCCGAAGAGGTTCGGGCCGTAGGCGCACATCATGTCGAGGTAGCGCCGCCCGTCGACGTCCCAGATGTGGGCGCCTTCGCCGCGCTCGAAGAACTGCGGATAGTCGTCGGGCAGCAGCGCGGTCGACTGGTGGCCGTACATGCCGCCGGGGATCACCGCCTCGGCGCGGGCGCGCAGCTCCCGATCGTGGCTGTTGGTGCGGGCCATGCGGCGTCTCCCTTATCGACGATCAGCGACATTACGCGAGGGCGCGGCGGCGTCCACAGCGACTCCGTGTAAGTCCGGCTTCCATGCCGCTCACCGTGCGCCTTGGCCTCTTCTACGGGGCGGTCTTCATCGGCTCCGGCGTGAGCTCGCCCTACCTGCCGGTGTGGTTCCACCATCATGGGATGTCGGGGAGCCGCATCGGGCTGATCCTGTCCCTGCCGATGCTGGCCAGGGTCGTCAGCGCCCCGCTGCTGGCGGTCTGGGCGGACAGCTTCGCGCTGCGGCGGACGGCGCTGCTGTTCCTGTCGCTGGCGGTGACCGTGGCCTACGCCCTGATGGCGCTTCCCTGGGGGTTCGCCTGGCAGGCGGTGGTCTGGTTCGCGGCGTCGTCGATGTTCACCACCATTCCGCCGCTGGCCGACGTGATCACCCTGCGGCGCGCGCGCCTGGACGGCTTCAACTTCGGCTGGCCCAGGGGCATCGGCTCGGCAGCCTTCATCGTCGGTAACCTCGGCATGGGGTTCATCCTGACCAGGGGCTCTCCCGAGGCGGTGTTGGTCTGGATGGTGGCCGCCGTTGCGGCGACGTCGCTCGCCGCCCGCCTGCTGCTGCCGCCCGACCCGGTGCACGAGGAGGGCGACCACGTCGCCGCGTTTTCAGATCGGATGGCGGGGCTCTCCGGCCTGCTGAAGGATCCGGTATTCATGACCGCGGTGGTCTCGGCCGGCCTCATCCAGTCGGCGCACGCCTTCTACTACGGCTTCTCGACGCTCGCCTGGAAGCGGCAGGGGATCGCCGAGGACATGAGCGGCGTCCTCTGGGCGACCGGGGTGACCGCCGAGATCGGCTTCCTGTGGTTCCTGGAGCCGTGGCGCCGCCGGATCGGGCCGCGCAACCTGCTGGCGCTGGGCGGATTGGGCGCGGTCGTGCGCTGGACCGCGCTGGCGTTTTCGCCGCCGCTCTGGGCGCTGTTCCCGCTGCAAGCGCTGCATGCCTTCAGCTACGCGGCGACCTTCATCGCCTCGCTGCTGCTGGTGGAGCAGCTTTCAACGCCGCGCAACGCCTCGGCCGCCCAGGCGATCAACTCGGCGCTGTCCGGCGGCGTGCTCTCCGGGATCGCGACGCTGCTCTCCGGCTGGCTGTTCGACCACGCCGGGGTCCACGGCTATCTGCTTATGGCGGCCATGTGCGCGGCAGGTATGGTGGGTGTGGCGCGCCTCTATGGCGTGCGCAAACTGGACCCTGTCTGAGGGAGACGGCGATGCGGTTGTTCGGGTGTGTCTGCGGCCAGTTCCACTCGACGGCGGCGGGCATGGGCATGAGGGGCGGCGACCAGCCGATCGCCGCGCCGGTGCCTTTCTATGTGCTGGAGCATCCCAACGGCGTGGCGCTCTTCGACTGCGGCCTGCCGACCGCCATGGCGGACCCCAACGACGACTACCGGCAGGCGCTGCGGAGCCAGGGGCAGGACGTGACCTTCGCGCCCGACGAGACGGTGACCGCGCATCTGGAGCGGCTGGACATCGATCCGGGCCGCGTCCGCCACGTGGTGCTGTCGCACCTGCATTTCGATCATTCCGGCGGCCTGCATCAGATCCCGAACGCCACCCTGGTGGTCCAGCGCCGCGAATGGGAAGCCGGCTTCGACCGCGAGGTCGCGGCGAGCTATTTCCTGCCGCGGCGCTACTTCGACCTCGGCCACAAGGTCCAGCTGGTCGACGGGGAGCACGACCTGTTCGGCGACGGCTCGGCCATCTGCGTCCCCAGCTACGGCCATACGCCCGGCCACCAGTCCCTGCGGGTGAGGAACGCCCAGGGCGACCACATCCTGGTCGGCGACGCCTGCTACAATTGCGAGGTGGTCGAAACCCGCGCCTTCCCAGCCTTCGCCGACGCGCAGGCGATGAACCGGTCCCTGGATGCTCTGCTGACCCTGGGTGGCCCGGAGACCGTGATGGTCTTCGGTCATGATCCCGGGCAATGGGGCGAGACGCCGGTTTTGCCGAGTGCGAGGGCTTAGGCCCTGGATAGGCGCCGCGGAGGGCTAGAGGTCCACGCCCATCGTAAACAGCGACATGCCGACGCCGTTCATCATCGCCATGATGGAGTTGGCGTCGGGCGCCACAGCGGCGGCGTCGCCGGTCGACTGGGTCAAGTCGTCGATAGGTGGTGGTGCGACGGAGGGTGATCCGAAGAGGCTGTCGACCTCGGTGATCCATCCGGCCTTGAGGGCGGTCATGGAGACGCCGGTGAGGGTGATGTGGTCGCCGGTTGCGAGGGTGACGACGGTGTCGGCGCCG
>NZ_DATGEX010000055.1:0-6161 GCF_035309685.1 Phenylobacterium sp. | reverse complement strand
AGACGCCGGTCCAGGGCGCGCGAGCGATTGAGCTGAGGGGACAGGGACCGGGCGGCGGCCAGGATGTTGGCGGCCTTGTGGGTGGCGTCATCGCCGCCGGCGGCGACGGCGAAGAGGGGCAGCATGGCGTTCATGGCGGGTCATCCGATCACCCGCGGCGGAGGGCTCCTCCCTCCAGTCCCGACGGGCTCGCCCGCTCGCCCCCCTCCCTTTGCCTCTAGCCGGCCGCCAGCTCAGCCAACCGCCTGACGGCGTGGTCGCGCTCGGCCTGCGGTGCGCGGCGGTCCTCCGCCCACCGCTGCAGGGCTTGGCGGGCGGCCGAGGCCCTCTGATCGGCGACCAGGCCCAGGGCGTTGAACAGCGCCGCGATCTGGGGATCGCTCGGCGAAGGGCCGGCGCCGGCGGCTGCGCGGGCCAGGGCGTCGATCTCAGGAAACTGCATCAAGGTCTCTCCAGCGGGACATCCGCCTGGGAAATCCTCGCGTCACGACCTGCAGAAGAAGAGCCCCCGCCCTGAAGAAAAGCGGGGGCTCGGTTGCGGGTTAGGCTGCGATCGGCTCGGCGACGTCGTCGCTGGGGCGTTCCATCTCCTCGGCTGAGGCGTCGTGGTCATCCGCGTCGTCGGCTTCGGCGTCGTCCTCGACCGGCAGCCGGTCCCAGGCCAGCGCCGCCGGCGCCCACTGCCGCTCGGCCGCGGCCTCGGCGACGAAGGTGACCAGGTCGTCCTTCTTCAGCGCCTTGGCCCGGTCGTCCTCCACCTGCATCTCCTCCAGCAAGGCCGAAAGCTGCTTCTTGGAGTGGACGGCCAGGTAGGCGTCGTCGGGCGTCCAATGCGCCGAGATGTCAGCGCCGCAGAGCGCGGCGATCTCGGCGGCCTCGGCCCGCGCGGCGTGACGCAGCGAGGTGGTGCGGCCTTCCCGGACGTTCAGCGAGATGGCCACCAACTCGGCCAACAGCGCCATCTTGTCCCCGTGGGCCAGGGTCTCCACCCACGGTATGGGCCGCAGGCCGCTGGCCTTGTAGGCGGCTCGGCGGGCGTCGAGGCGAGCGCGCACCTCGCCATCGAGGGCCGGGATCGCCGGCGTCGTCCCCCGCCGGTAGGCGGTGGCGTTGATGGCCGCCGCCGACTCTTCGGCGCTGCCCGAGCTGTGCAGGGCCAGGTTCTTGAACAGCTGCGCCACCAGCACCGTCAGGGCCGCGCCCGGATCGTCCGCCAGATCGCGGATCAGGCCGCGGGTGGCCACGTCGGTGCGGGTCTCGTGCAGGACGTGGCTGGAGCCGGCGACGTCGACATCGGCGCGGGGGATTTCCACGTCCGTGTACGACCGACCGTAGCGGCCGCCGACCTCGGCGGCGTCTTCGTCATCGCCGTCATCCTCGGCCTCATCGGGCAGCTGATCGGCGGGCAGCGGAACCGAGAAGTAGGTCACGGCCACGCCGAAGCCGTCGGAAGGCGTCAGGACGGCCGCGCCGATCCGGTCGCGCGTGAGGGGCGCGCCGGCGACGGCGGTCATGGCGGTGAACACCGGGGCCATGGCCGCCGGCGCATCGTCCGCCCACGGATCGAGGTCCTGCAACTCGCTGGAGAGGCGGGTGACCTCGTAGCGGGCGTCCGCGAGGGCCTTGGCCTGGTCCTCGGTCAAATCACGTTCCCAGACGTGCTGCAGGCGGTAGTACCCGTCCGGCACGCCGAACCCCGCCTCCCGGCCGACGAAGACGGTGAGGCCGTCGGCGGTCAGCTGGTCGACGATCGGCTGCACCCGGTCCCGCCAGGTGGTCTGCAGGACCTCGGGATCCAGCAGGCAATCGGGCAGTTCGCCGAACAGGTCGCTCGACACCCGGCCGCCGGCGGCGACGTAGCGGTCCATGCCGACCAGGGTAAAGCGGTCGTCGTCGATCGTGGCGCGGTCGCGCTCGATGACGTGGCGAAGCTGGTAGTCCTGGAAGTGGCCGTCGAGCGCGGTCTGGGCGATCTCGGCCTGCTGCTTCTTGTCGGGCAGGCGCGCGAACAGCCGGACCTGCTTGAGGGTCAGGCGGCCTTGGCGCAGGGCCTTCAGCACGTTGGGATGGACCGCCGCCAGGGCCTCCAGCCGCTTGATCTCCAGCTCAGCGTAGCCCAGGGCCGCAGCGATGGCCCTGGTCTCCATCTTCGACTTCCGCAGCTTGCCGATCGCGGTGATGACGTCGGCGATATGCACCGGGGCGTGCTCGGTCGCCGGCAGCATGATGCCCGCCGCTTGCTGGGCCTTGGTCTCGGCCAGCAGGCAGTCGACCTCGTAGTCGTCGGTCAGGTCGCCGCGGTCGCGCAGCAGCAGAAGGCCGAAGCGCCGGCGACGGCCATCCAGCGCCATGAAGGCCTGTTCGCCCCTTCGGCCAGGCCGCACGATCGGCGGGATCACCACGCCGGCGGCCAGGATGGTGTCGGCGAGCTGCGGCACGCCCTCGTCCGCAGGCTCCTTGAAGCGGAGGTTTTCGGGGGCGAGGCCAAGGTCGCCGAGGCGGACCTTGATGGCGGCCATCGGGGTCGGCGGGACAGCCGAGACGGTCTGGGTGTCGGTCATGGGGATCAGGCTCCAGCGCCTGGGCGAGGGACATCCTGCCCCTGGGCGCGCCCCGCCCCTCCCTTCCTCCCTCCTTTGCTAGCGCCGGGCCGGGGTCCAGCCCGCCGCCGCGGCCGCCTCGAGCGAGCAGAACCAGCGTTCCCCCCGCGCCGTGTCGATCCGGGTCGCGGCGTAGTCGCGCTGACCCGGGGCATGGACGATGCGCAAACCCTTGGCGTTGATGTTGCCCTTCAACACACAGCCGCTCGGGGCGGCGGCCGGCGGCGCGGCGGCGACCGCGCCGCGCTCATCGGCGCGCCATTCCGAGGGTTGCTCGAAGGTCCCCGCCCAGAGGCCGCGTCGGGCCCGCCGGGCCTCCGCCTCGGCCGCCGCATAGGCGCCGCCGTCGAAGCGGCGATATTCGACGGCCAGGCCGGCGCCGACCATGGCGGCGCCCAGGTCCTGGGCGCCAGCGCGACACTGGGAGACGGATCGACCGTACTGGTCGTGGTCGCGCACGACGCAGCTGATGTCACCGCCGGCGACCAGCGCGCGCATCCGCGCTGTGGCGACCTCCCCGCACGCATAGCCGTGGCCGGCGGCGTCCTGGCAGGTCTGGCGGCCCTCCGGCGCATCGATGCCCCAGATGCGGATACGGACGCCCGCGACGGTGAGGGTGTCGCCGTCGACGACGCGGGCGCGGCCGACAATGGGCGCGGGCGCGGCGGCGCCCAACAGGACCGCGATCGCCAACAGGCAGATGCGTTTGTCCAGCCGCCGCGCGCTCATCGGCGACACGACCACTCGTTCCAGTCTCCCCAGGGCTCGGGCGGAAGGGCGATCGAGGCCGCCACCCCCAGGCCGATCAGCCGGCCCTTCAGGCGATCGGCCGACGCCTCGCCGTCCTTGCCGCGGTCTGCGGCGATCAGCACCGAGCGCACGCCCGAGGGCGGCGTCCAGACCCGCAGATTGCGGGTCGACATCAGCGCCCAGCCGGGCAGGCCGAACCATTCCGTGGCCGACATGGTCGTGAACACCCCTTCGCCGACCAGCATCTCGACGTCGGCCGGGTCGAGCCGGACCGCGCTGCCGCCTGGCGCCGGGCCCACGGTCTTGCGCGAAAGGCGCAGGTCGACCGCCCGTTGGCCGCTCTGCGCCAGATAGGTCACCTCGACCGCCGTGAACCTGCCGTCGGCGGCCTGGATCCCGGCCAGCAGCGCCGGCCGGCGATGCTTACCGCTCCCATAGGCCGAGACGGCCGCATCGTGGTTATGGCGCAGGGCCGCCGGCCCGGGGAGGTCGCGCCGGATGCCGCGCAGGCGGCAATGGCGCTCGGAGAGCGAGCCGGTGACCGCGCGGCCAGGTTCCCACAGCCGCAGGGCCGCGTCCCGGCGCTCGGTATCCGAGCTGCTGTCCCGCGCCGGCCCAGGGCGCGGCCCCCGGCCTGGTCCGGACAGGGGGGCGTTGCTGGCGTCGATCAGCTGCTGGTCGCGCAGGAAATCCAGGACCGAGCGCCAGTCGCCATCACCGAAGGTGTGCACGACGACGCGGTCATCCTGCAGCAGCAGGGAGACCGAGCGGTCCTCGGCGCTGTGGCCAGGGGCGGGGATGTTGGCGCGGCGACCGCCGTCGTAGAGGTCGCCGCCCAGCGCCTGCACGATTGATCTCAAGGTCATGGCTCCGCCTCCATCAGCTTCACCCCACAGGACCCCACCTCCGGCCTTTCCGACGATCGCGCCGGCCCCGCCGCGCCGGGCTCGACGTCTCACGGGGCGTTGCGGGGTGTCCCCGCTGGAGGGGGTCGCCCGAGACGCCGGCGGCGGCCCGGGCGCAGGGGGAGGGCGCTCCCCCCCTTCCACTCCTCGTCCAAGCCCTGTGCATCATGTGCCAAAACCCCGATTTTCGCGCATCAAATTGTCACGGTCACGCTTTCGCGGAGGACTCTTTGGGCGATTCAAGCTAGCCGTTCCCTGGCGTGGAGGAGTGTGATTGGCCGGTTCCAAGGAAACATCTGACGAGGCCGAGGCCGACCGCAGCGACGAGGCGTGGATTCGCACCGCCAACAGCGACCAGGCCATTCGTGTCCGCAGCCTGACTATGATGCTCGACAAGGGCACCACGTTGATCGACGCGCGGCTTGTCGAGCAGGAAGACGGCTTGTGGGTCATCTTCTTCAGGCTGTCCGACCGGCCCGGCGAATATCGTCTCAACATGGCCAAGTTCGACCAGCCCAAGACCTACAAGGACGTCGCCCTCGCCATCGCCTCAATCCGCGAGGACCTCCACTACGTCGGCCCGATCACCTGTGTCACCGACCGGCACGGCGACCTGGAGCCTCAAAAGGTCGTCTAGGGGTCCTCCTTGGCAAAGCCAGACCTGACCCTTTCCGCAACCTTCGCCGAGCGCGCGGCCGAGTTCACGCACGGCGCGACGTTGCAAGCGGAGCGCGGCGATCCCGCCGCGCAAAGCCACATCCTGCAGAGCCTCTGCGTCGGGCTCGAACTGGCCTTCAAGGCCTTCCTCCTCGCCCACGGCCGCAGCGACGACTGGAACCGCCGGGAAATCCGCCACGACCTAGCCAAGGCGGCCGAGGCTGCGACCGAGCTGGGCCTTCAGGCCCCAGCGCCGGCGGTCACCCGGCTTATCGAAACCGTGGGTCCGGCCTACGCCCGACACGGCCTCGATGAGCTCCCGGCGCTCGACATCGGTCTTCCCGAGGCGGCCCGGCTGGTCGATGGCCAGCTGGCCACAATCTTCGCCGCCCTGGCCGATCCGCCGACACGGAATCCTCCCGGCGGGGCGGCGACCTAGACGGCGCCGGCCCGGCGCCCGCGTCACCGCTTCCTCACCGTCAGCACCACCCGGTCGACGAAGATCCCCACGGTCTCGGCGGCCAACTTGATCGCCTCGACGTAGTCACGCTTGATCCGGTCGGCGGCGATGCCGGTCGGCGTCGAGAGGGTCAGCACCCCATCGACGATCCCGTGGAATCCGATCCGGTTGAACCAGCTGCCATGGGCGCCGTCCCGGATCAGCCGCCGGACCTCGGCGTTGATTTCCGGCCAGGGCGGATCGTCCGCCCCCGGCGCAAACATCAGCGGCGCCAGCTCCGGCTGTGGCTCGAAAACATGCTCCTGCCGCGGCGCCGGGGTGATCTCGGCCGGCGGGATATCCCCCTTCTGCTTCAGGATCCTGGCCAGGTTGAGCCGGAGGTCCGGCACGCCGCCGGACGGTTTGGTGGCGAAGGCGCCGAAGTAGGCGCAGGGGCTTCGGACCTCGGGGTCCTCCAGCGCGATGGCCAACATGGTGACTACGCGGATGCCGTGGCGTGCCCATCCCCACTGCACCGAAAGGCTGTTGTTCCGCTCGGGGTCCGGCAGCAGCGACGGCGCCGCGGCGGCGATCCGGGCGGCGTCTTCCGGCGTGGCCGTGGACGGGTCTTTCAGGACGTGGTCCGGGACCAGCGGAGCCAGCCTCGGGCAGATGCGCACGGCGCTCTGAAGCTCCTGGCGGACCATTTCCGCGTGCACCGAGGGTCCAGGGTTCGCGCCGGCGAAACCGCTGGCTCCCCCCGGAGAGCCAAGGGCGCGGACCGTGCCGGTGCGCTGGGGTTGGCCCGAG
>NZ_DATGEX010000054.1:0-2588 GCF_035309685.1 Phenylobacterium sp. | reverse complement strand
AGACGCCGGTCCAGGGCGCGCGAGCGATTGAGCTGAGGGGACAGGGACCGGGCGGCGGCCAGGATGTTGGCGGCCTTGTGGGTGGCGTCATCGCCGCCGGCGGCGACGGCGAAGAGGGGCAGCATGGCGTTCATGGCGGGTGATCCGATCACCCGCGGCGGAGGGCTCCTCCCTCCAGTCCCGACGGGCTCGCCCGCTCGCCCCCCTCCCTTTGCCTCTAGCCGGCCGCCAGCTCAGCCAACCGACTGACGGCGTGGTCGCGCTCGGCCTGCGGCGCGCGGCGGTCCTCGGCCCAGCGCTGCAGGGCTTGGCGGGCGGCCGAGGCCCTTTGATCGGCGGCCACGCCCAGGGCGTTGAACAGCGCCGCGATCTGGGGATCGGTCGGCGAGAGAACGTCGCCGGCGGCCGCGCGGGCCAGGGCGTCGATCTCAGGAAACGGCATCAAGGTCTCTCCAGCGGGACATCCGCTTGGGAAATCCTCGCGTCACGACCCGCAGAAGAAGAGCCCCCGCCCTGAAGAAAGGCGGGGGCTCAGTTGGACTTAGGCCGCGATCGGCTCGGCGACGTCGTCGTTGGGGCGTTCCGTCACCTCGGGCGAAGCGTCGTGGTCATCCGCGTCGTCGGCTTCGGCCTCGTCCTCGGCCGGCAGCCGGTCCCAGGCCAGCGCCGCCGGCGCCCATTGCCGCTCGGCCGCGGCCTCGGCGACGAAGGTGACCAGGTCGTCCTTCTTCAGCGCCTTGGCCCGGTCGTCCTCCACCTCCATCTCCTCCAGCAAGGCCGAAAGCTGCTTCTTGGAGTGGACGGCCAGGTAGGCGTCGTCCGGGGTCCAATGGGCCGAGATGTCGGCGCCGCAGAGGGCGGCGATCTCCGCGGCCTCAGCCCGCGCGGCGTGACGCAGCGAGGTGGTGCGGCCCTCCCGGACGTTCAGCGAGATGGCCACCAGCTCGGCCAACAGCGCCATCTTGTCCCCGTGGGCCAGGGTTTCCACCCACGGTATGGGCCGCAGGCCGCTGGCCTTGTAGGAGGCTCGGCGGGCGTCGAGGCGAGCGCGCACCTCGCCGTCCAGGGCCGGGATCGCCGGCGTCGTCCCCCGCCGGTAGGCGGTGGCGTTGATGGCCGCCGCAGACTCTTCGGCGCTGCCCGAGCTGTGCAGGGCCAGGTTCTTGAACAGCTGCGCCACCAGCACCGTAAGGGCCGCGCCCGGATCGTCGGCCAGATCGCGGATCAGGCCGCGGGTGGCCACGTCGGTTCTGGTCTCGTGCAGGACGTGGCTCGAGCCGGCCACGTCGACATCGGCGCGGGGAATCTCCACGTCCGTGTACGACCGGCCGTAGCGGCCGCCGACCTCGGCGGCGTCTTCGTCGTCGCCGTCCTCCTCGACCTCATCGGGCAGCTGATCGGCGGGCAGCGGAACCGAGAAATAGGTCACCGCCACGCCGAAACCGTCGGAGGGCGTCAGTACGGCCGCGCCGATCCGGTCGCGCGTGAGGGGCGCGCCGGCGACGGCGGTCATGGCCGTGAACACCGGGGCCATGGCCGCCGGCGCATCGTCCGCCCACGGATCGAGGTCCTGCAACTCGCTGGAGAGGCGGGTGACCTCGTAGCGGGCGTCCGCGAGGGCCTTGGCCTGGTCCTCGGTCAGATCGCGCTCCCAGACGTGCTGCAGGCGGTTGAACCCGTCCGGCACGCCGAACCCCGCCTCCCGGCCGACGAAGACGGTGAGGCCGTCTGCGGTCAGTTGGTCGACGATCGGCTGCACCCGCTCCCGCCAGGTCGTCTGCAGGACCTCGGGATCCAGCAGGCAGTCGGGCAGTTCGCCGAACAGGTCGCTCGACACCCGGCCGCCGGCGGCGACATAGCGCTCCATGCCAACCAGCGTGAAACGGTCGTCGTCGATCGTGGCGCGGTCGCGCTCGATGACGTGGCGCAGCTGGTAGTCCTGGAAGTGGCCGTCGAGCGCGGTCTGGGCGATCTCGGCCTGCTGCTTCTTGTCGGGCAGGCGCGCGAACAGGCGGACCTGCTTGAGGGTCAGCCGGCCTTGGCGCAGGGCCTTCAGAACATTGGGATGGACGGCCGCCAGGGCCTCCAGGCGCTTAATCTCCAGCTCGGCGTATCCCAGGGCCGCGGCGATGGCCTTGGTCTCCATCTTCGACTTCCGCAGCTTCCCGATGGCGGTGATGACGTCGGCGATGTGCACCGGGGCGTGTTCGGTCGCCGGCAGCATGATGCCGGCCGCCTGCTGGGCCTTGGTCTCGGCCAACAGGCAGTCGACCTCGTAGTCGTCGGTCAGGTCGCCGCGGTCGCGCAGCAGCAGAAGGCCGAAGCGCCGGCGACGGCCATCCAGCGCCATGAAGGCCTGTTCGCCCTTTCGGCCAGGCCGCACGATCGGCGGGATCACCACGCCGGCGGCGAGAATGGTGTCGGCGAGCTGCGGCACGCCCTCGTCCGCGGGCTCCTTGAAACGAAGGTTCTCCGGCGCGAGGCCGAGGTCGCCGAGGCGGACCTTGATCGAAGTCATCGGGGTCGGCGGCGCGGCCGGAACGGTCTGGGTGTCGGTCATCGGGGTCAGGCTCCAGCGCCTGGGCGAG
>NZ_DATGEX010000053.1:0-84279 GCF_035309685.1 Phenylobacterium sp. | reverse complement strand
CAGGGTTCGGGCCGCGGCGTCGCCCGCGAGGCTCGCGGTCTCCTCCAGCAGCTCGGCCCGGCGTCCGGCCAGGGCCACGGACCAGCCGTTCGCCAGTAGCGCCAGGGACACAGCCCGGCCGATCCCGCTACCGGCGCCGGTGACGATGGCGACCTTGGCTGTTGCGCTCTCCATGCGGGCTGGATAGCGCTAAGATGATCGAAAGCCCAGTATGGGGCTGATCGGGGGACGCCAATGGTCGACGCCGCGCCGCCGCCCGCCACTGTGGAAGTGGTCGTGGTCTATCCGCCCCGCCTGAAGCCGCTCGGCGGCGAGGCGGTGTTCAGCACCGTGCAGATCACGCCGGAGATTCTGAAGGAGGCGCCGCGCCTGGACCAGGCGCTGGAGAGCGCGCCAGGCGTCTCGCTGTTCCGCCGCACGACCTCGCTCTCGGCCAACCCGACCACGCAGGGCGTCTCATTGCGCGCCATCGCCGGCTCCGGCGCCGGCCGGGCGCTCGTGACCCTGGACGGGGCGCCGGTGAACGATCCCTTCGGCGGCTGGGTCATCTGGACAGCGCTGCCGCCGGAAGGCATCGAGAGCGTCAACATCGTGCGCGGCTCGGGCGCGGGGCCCTATGGCGCCGGCGCCCTCACTGGCGTCATCGAACTGCAGGAACGCGGCGCGCGCGACGGCCTGGGCGCGCTCGACGTCTCGGCCGGCGAGCGCGGGTCCTATCGCGCCGCGGTGAGCGGCGGGACCAGGGACGTCCTGCTGACCGTCTCTGGCGAAAGCAACGACGGCTACATCCCGGTGCGCGGGCCATCGCAGGGCGCGGCCGACACGCCGCTGGACCTGGAAGACGCCAACGCCTCGGTGCGCATCCAGCACAGCTTCGGCTCGGTGCAGGCGGCGCTCAGGTTGGAGACGTTCGAAGAGCGCCGCGGCGCGGGCCTGTTGGGCGCGCGGTCGACGGCAAAGGGCGACGCGGAGACGCTCACCCTGGCCCAGCCGGCGGGCGATGGGGTGGGCGGCTGGCGGCTGCAGGCCTGGGCGCGCGGCAGCGACCTGGCCAACAGCTCGGTCGCGGTGGCCGCCAACCGCGCCACCACCACGCCCGCCAACAACGAGTTCTCGACGCCTGCGCAAGGCTACGGCCTGAACGCCGCCTGGCAGGGAAAATCGGGTGGCCTCTCCTGGGAGCTGGGGGCCGACGCCCGCTGGGCGATGGGCACCGACCATGAGCAGTTCAAGGTGGTCAGCGGCCAGTACACCATGGGCCGGGACGCCGGCGGCCAGACCTTCGTGGGCGGCGGCTATCTGGACGCCGACTACGAGAACGGGCCCTGGCTGGTGACCGGCGGCGCCCGGCTGGACGAATGGAATTCCAGCGACGCGCGGCGCCACGAGTTCGTGCTGGCGACCGGCGTCACGACGCTCAACAACCCCGCGCCCGACGCCTCGGGCACAGTGCCGACCGGCCGCATCGGCGTGCGCTACACGGTCGATCCGGACCTGTGGCTGCGCAGCGCGGCCTATGCCGGCTTCCGGGCCCCGACCCTGAACGAGCTGGAGCGCCCGTTCCGGGTGGGCAACGACGTCACCGAGGCCAATCCCCTGCTGCGGCCTGAAAAGCTGGACGGCGTCGAGATCGGGATCGGCGGCGACCAGGTCGCCGACGCCAAGTTCAACTGGCAGACCACGCTGTTCTACAACGAGCTCAAGGACCCGATCACCAACGTCACCATCGGCGTGGGACCCGGCACGATCCCGGCCTTGCCGATCGCCGGCTTCATCGTCGCCGGCGGCACGCTTCGCCAGCGGCAGAACGCCGGGCAGATCAACGCCTGGGGCGTGGAGGGCGACGCCAATGGCGAGATCTTCACGACGCTGTCCTGGCGCACCGCGTTCGCCTTCACCCATGCGCGGGTAGACGGCCAGAACGCCGCGCCGCAGCTCACCGGCCTTCGGCCCGCCCAGACGCCGGCCTGGACGGTCACCGGCGGCCTCGACTGGCGGGCGATGGAGAAGCTCACCCTGTCGTCGAGCGTCCGCTACGTGTCGACCCAATACGACGACGACCAGAACACCCGGCGCCTGCCGCCGGGCGCGGAGTGGGATGGCCGCGCCGCCTGGGCGCTCGCGCCGGGCGAAGAGGTCTATCTGGCGATCGACAACATCGCCGACGCCCACATCTCCACCGGCAAGGCCGCCGATTTCACCGACAGCTGGAGCGAGCCCAGGACGTTCCGCGTGGGCTTCTCTTACCGGCGCTAGGCGGGAACCGCAGCCTCGGCGGCCGCCATGACCTCTTCATGCCGCGCGAGGATGCGGGGCCACAGCGTGGCCGCCTCCGGCACATCGAGGCCGAAGTCGCGGGCCAGCACCGCCACCCATTCCTCGGCCGAGGCGATGGTTTCCTGGGTGACGCCCGCCGGCGTGACGCGGCGCAGGACCCGGCCGCGTAGCTGCAGGATCCCGTCGCCGCGATAGCGCTGCACGACGGCGTTCAGCACGAAATTGGACTCCGGCGCGTACTGCAGCCATTCGCAGCGGCCGGCCAGCAACTCCGGGTCCGCCGGCGCGACCTGGAAGTCGAAGGACTTCGCGCCGCCGAATTCGTGGTTGTGGAAGCGCCACCAGCCCTCATCCATGGATTCCAGCCGGAACCCATAGCCGGCGACCGTCATGGCCGCGGGCGTGAGCGGGAAGGGGTCCAGGCTGCCGTCGCCGAAGCCCACGTCGGCGATCCAGGGCCCGCCGTCGATCTCCACCAGCAGCACCAGGTGATTGCCGATCACGATGTCGCCCATGATTTCGCGCATCGCCGCGCCCGCCATGCGGGTGACCTTGAAGCCGATCTCGCTCAGCACCGCGCCGAACAGGCCATTCATCTCGTAGCACCAGCCGCCGCGCCGCCGCGTGACGATCTTGTCGAAGGCGGCCGCTGGGTCGGTGGTCAGGGGCCGTCCCAACTGGACGTCGAGGTTCTCGTAAGGGATCGCCTGCAGGTGGGCGCGATGCAGGGCGAAGAGCGTCGCCAGGTCCGGGCGCGCCTCACCCGCAAAGCCGATGCGGTCGAAATAGGCCTGCGGGTCCATCGGCCTAGTCGGCCTGAGGCGGCGCCTGGGCCGCGCCGGTGATCAGCTCCACGATCTGCGGGCTGATGTTGTCGACGCCTTTTTCCATCATGTGCTGGACGATCCGCGCGCCGACCGCGCCGCGCACCTGGGTGGTGAACTCCTCCTTGTTCTCCTTGACCCAGGCCATGGAGGCGGAACGGTTGTCGTTGAGATTCTGGAAGTGCGGGAAGACGTAGCGGGCCATCAGCTCGTAGGAGTGCCTGGTGGCGCCCCAGTTGGCCCAGTTGTGGGCCATCAGCAGGAAGGCGCCGAAGCCGCCGCTCTCGTTCACCAGCTGCTGGATGCGGGCGATGGCGTCGTCGGGCGTGCCGACCACCGCCATGCCGCTCTCGACCATGGCCTTGATGGGATCGTCGCCCTCCGGGACGATGGGCAGGTTGGCGATCTCGCGGAAGTAGAAGATCCACTTCTCCAGGCCGAAGCGGATGTCCTCCATCGCCTGTTCGCGGGTCTCGGCGATGTGCATGGGGCCGACGAGGCGCCAGGCGTTGCGGTCCATGGCCTGGCCGTGCTCGGCCGCCTGCTCGGTGGCGATGGCCCAATTGGAGGCGAGCGCATTGAACCCGGCGGTTGAGGTGGCGCCGAGCGACAGCAGGCCCAGCCCATGCTGGCCCGCGGCGCGCGCGCCGGTGGGCGAGACCTGGCTCGCCACCGCGATCTCGACGCTCGGCCGCGAATAGGGGGTCATCTGCAGGCGGGCGCGATCGAGTTCGAACCAGTCGGACTTGTGGGTGACCTCTTCGCCGCGCAACAGGCGCACGATGCAGCCCAGCGCCTCGTCCATGCGGTCGCGCTGCTTGGCGACCGGAATGCCCATCATGAAGGCGTCGGAGACCAGCGCGCCCGGTCCCGCGCCGAACATCACCCGGCCGCGCGTCATGTGGTCGAGCTGGTTGATCCGGTCGGCCAATATCAGCGGGTGATGGTAGGGCAGCGACGAGACGCCGGTGCCCAGCCGGATATGCTTGGTCCGCTCGGCGGCGGCGGCGATGAACACCTCGGGACTGGCGATCAGCTCGTAGGCGGCGGAATGGTGCTCGCCGATCCAGGCCTCGTCGAAGCCCAGCTGGTCCATCCATTCCACCAGCTCCAGATCGCGCTGGATGGCGAGCGTCGGGTTCTCGTCCAGCGGGTGGAAGGGCGCGATGAAGGCGCCGAAGCGCAGGCGTTGGGGAAGCATGGCGAAGCCTTCTGACGTTGCAGCCCGACCTTAGGCGGCGGACGCGAGGGAAGGCTAGGCGGGCTTGCAGGTCTCCAGGAAGCGTAGCACGGCGAGCTCGAAGGCGCGGTCGCTCGACGCGGCCTTGAGCGGAAGCTCGCCGGCCTCATAGGCGGCCAGCACGGCCGGGTGGATGTACGCCTTGCGGCAGACAGCGGGCGTGTTGCCGAGCACGCTCGCGACCGCCTTCACGCAGGTGACGACGCTCTTCTTCGCCTCGCCCTCGGAGGCGCACGCGGGGAGGGATGTGAGGGCGCGGGCAGCTGCCAAGGTGCCGGCCCAGGTGCGGAAATCCTTCGCCGAGAAGTCTTCGCCGAGCGCGTCGCGGATGTAGCCGTTGACGTCGGCGCTTTCGATCGCATGCCGATGGCCGTCGTGATCGAGATACTGGAAGAGGCGCTGGCCGGGCAGGTCCTGGCAGGCCTTGAGGACGCGGGCGAGGCGACGGTCGCTGAAGCCGGTCCTGTGGGTCTTGCCGCTCTTGCCGCGAAACTCGAACACCGCCTTGGCCGCGCCGATCTGGGCGTGGCGATCGCGAAGCGTGGTGAGGCCGAAGCTGCGGTTGGTCTTGGCGTATTCCTCGTTGCCGACCCGGATCAGGGTGATCTCCATGACCCGGACCACAGCGGCCAGCACCTTCTCGCGCGGCAGGCCGTGGCGTGCGAGGTCGTGGTCGACCTGCTTGCGCAGCCGGGGAAGCGCCCGGCCGAAGGCGATCAGCCGGTCGTACTTGCCGAGGTCGCGCACCTGGCGCCAGCGGGCGTGGTAGCGGTACTGCTTGCGGCCTTTGGCGTCGCGGCCGGTGGCCTGGATATGGCCTCGCTCCGTGGGCGAGATCCAGACCTCGGTCCAGGCCGGCGGGATGGCGAGGCTGCGGATGCGGTCCAAGGCCGGCGCGTCGGCCACCGGTTTGCCGTCGGTGTCGAGATAGCTGAAGCCATGGCCGGCCCTGCGGCGGCGGATGCCGGGGTCCAGGTCGCTGACATAGGTCAGGTGCGCGGCCTTGAGATCCGACGCGGGAACGGTCTGATCGGCTAGATCGCGGGCCACGCAAGACGCCTCCACTCAAGAGCGGCCAACGTGGTACGCACGGCGCCAGTTCCTGAAGAGTCCTCGCCCTTGAACTATCGCCACGCCTTCCACGCCGGGAACTTCGCCGACCTGGTGAAGCATGCCGCGCTGCTGCAGGTGCTGGCGCGGTTGGCGGGCCAGCCGCTCAGCGTGATCGACACCCATGCCGGGCGCGGCCTCTACGATCTGGCCGGCGCCGAGGCCAGGAAGTCCGGAGAGGCGGAGGCCGGGGTTGTGCGGCTGATGGCCGCCGCCGACGCGCCCGCCGAGTTCGCGCCCCTGGCGGCGGCCGCGCGCAAGCTGAACGGCGGCGGGCCGGTGCGGCGCTATCCGGGGTCGCCCTGGCTGATCGCCGAGGCGCTGCGGCCCGGCGACAGCTACCTGGCCTGCGAACTGCGGCCGGAGGAGCACCAGGCGCTGAGCGAGCGGATGAAGGGCAAGCGCGGCGTGCGCACCCTCTGCGCCGACGGCTATGACCTGGCCGTCGCCCAGACGCCAAGCTCGGGCCGCGCCCTGGTGCTGATCGATCCGCCGTTCGAGCGGTCGGACGACTATGCGCGGATCGTCGAGACCTTGGCGGGCCTGCGCGGCCGCAATCGGGCGGCCACCGCCCTGGTCTGGCTGCCGCTGAAGGACCTGGAGACCTTCGACGGGTTCCTGCGCGACCTGGAGGACGCGGTGGAGGCGCCGTTCCTGGTCGCCGAGACGCGCATGCGGCCGCTGACCGATCCCTTGAAGATGAATGGCTGCGCGCTGGTCTTGCTGGGTGCGCCGGCGGATATGGCGCCGCCGCTGCAGGCCATTTGCGGTTGGACGGCGCGGACGCTGGGCGAGAACGGAACGGCCAAGGTCTACGCGGTCTGAAGCTCGGCGCCCGACTTTGCGGCGCCCGATCACATTCTCGAATTTCACAGACATTTCGCATCTGCGAGATTGCGTCAGGTGTTATGTTGCGACGCACAATCTTTCTCAGGAGACCGCCATGTCGCTCGCCCCCGAATCCGCCCCCGAATCCGCCCCCAAGGCCGAGGCCCTCGCCGATCCGAAGGCCCTGCTGCGCGTGCCCGTCGGCCTGGCGTCGCCGCTCTGGCCGCTGTTCACCGGGGTTGCGGTGAGCGGTGCGGCCTGGTGGTGGATGACCCGCTGGACGCAGCCCGCGAACCTGGAGGCCATGTTCGGCGCGATGAAGACGGCGGAGGCCGAAACCCAGGCCGAAGTCCTGGCGCTGGCGGAGCCAGTGGTCGAGGTGGCGGAGGCCGCGGCCCGAGAGATCGCGGAAACGGTCACCGAGGCTGAAGCGGCCGCGGAGCCTGTCCTGGAGTCAGTGGCTGAAGCGCTCGTGGAGCCGGTGATCGAGGCTTCGCCCGAGCCCGTGCTGGAAGCGCTGGTCGATGCGCCGGCCGCGGTCGAGCCGGTGGGCGGCGAATCCGCGCCGGTCTCGCCGGTGCTGGAGGCCATCGCGCCGAAGACCGTCGCGCCGGAGACCGTCGAGCCTGCGGCCGAGCCCGTGGACGCTCCGAAGCCGAAGAAGAAGGTCGCCGCGCCGAAAGCCGACTGACCTTGGCGCTGAGCCACGGCTGAGCCTACAACCGGCGGCGTCGCCCTTGAGGCGGCGTTGCGCCGGGAGCGGCTTTGAAGCGGGCCTTGGACATCGTGGGCGGGCTGGCGGGCCTGGTCATCCTGTCGCCGCTGCTGGCCGGGTTGGCGATCGCCGTGCGCCTGGAAAGCCCGGGGCCGGCGCTGCACTGGTCCAAGCGCGTGGGCCGGCGCAACCGCATCTTCGTGATGCCCAAGTTCCGCACCATGCGCCTGGGCACGCCGGACGTGGCCACGCACCTGCTGGACGATCCGGACCGGTGGGTGACGCCGCTCGGCCGCTTCCTGCGCCGCACCAGCCTCGACGAAATCCCGCAGCTGTGGAGCGTGCTGAAGGGCGACATGAGCCTGGTGGGGCCAAGGCCGGCGTTATTCAACCAGGACGATCTGGTGGCGCTGCGCACCGAGGCCGGAGTCGACGCCCTGCGCCCCGGGCTCACCGGCTGGGCTCAGATCAATGGGCGCGACGAACTGCCCATCCCGGAAAAGGCGGAGTTGGACCGCCAATATCTGGAGCGGATGTCGTTCGCCTTCGACCTGAGGATTCTCGCTGTAACCGCGCTTTCGGCGCTGTCCGGGCGCGGGGTGAGCCATTAGGCGGCGCCAACTGCGTCCTGGCGCGTTAGGGTCGCTTGGCATCCCAAGGAGCACGACCGCTTGACCGCTGACGCCGCCGCCATGCCTCGCAAGGGCCGTCGAAGGATCGCCTGGACCGTCGGGGTCTTCCTGGCGCTGGCCGTGGCTGCGGCGATCCTGGGCGCGATCTGGGACTGGAACTGGTTCCGAGGGCCCGTGGCCGCCATCGCGTCCGGCCGAATGCATCGGCAGGTGACGATTACCGGCGACCTCAAGGTCCATCCCTGGTCCTGGCAGCCCAGCGCCACGGTTGACGGCGTCCACATCGCCAACCCGGCCTGGGCCAGCGGATCGCCGGTCGGCAAGGCCGAACTCGCCGACATCGGCCGGATCGCGGTGCAGATCCGCCTGGCTGCGCTGTTCGCCGGCCACCTGGACCTTCGCCTGCTGGAATTCGACCAGCCGAAGATGGCGCTCTACCGGGACGGCGATGGCCGCGCGACCTGGGACTTCTCCGACGGATCGAAGCCCGATGAGCCTTTGCGCATGCCGCCGGTCCGCAAGTTCATCATCGACGGCGGCCAGCTCGTCTATCGTGACGACCAGCGCAAGCTGAGCTTTACCGGCACGGTCGAGGCCAAGGAGGCGCTCGGCCAGGTGAACCGCGGCTTCCAGATGGTCGGGCAGGGCGCGCTGAACGCGCAGCCCTTCAGCCTGAACGTCACCGGCGGTCCGCTGCTCAACATCGACCGCAACAAGCCCTATCCATTCGACGCCGACATCCGCGCGGGGCAAACCTATGTGACGGCGCAGGGCGCGGTGCCGAAGCCCTTCGACCTGGCGCAGTTCTACATGAACGTGACCTCGCGCGGGCCGGACCTTTCCGACCTCTACGGCCTGACCGGCGTGCCACTGCCCAACACGCCGCCTTACAACCTCAGAGCCCGGCTCTCGCGCGATGCGCACCTATGGAAGGTCGACAACATCGCCGGCAAGGTCGGCAGCAGCGACCTGTCGGGCAATCTGTCGGTGCGCACCGGCGACAAGCTGCCGTTCCTCACCGCCGACCTTCACTCGCGCGCCCTCAACTTCCCCGATCTCGGCGCGCTGTTCGGCGGCGCCCGGAAAACCGGCCCGGTCGCTTCGCCAAAGCAGAAGGCGGTGGCGCAGCAGATGCAGCAGCAGGCGCGGATCTTCCCCGATGCGACGCTGAACTTCTCCAAGATCCGCGGCCTCGACGCCGACATCAGCTTCAAGGCCGACGCCATCACCGGCGCGCCCATTCCGCTGCGGTCCGGCTCGACGCGGGTGAAGATGAACGCCGGCCTGCTGCGCGCCGAACCGCTGGAGCTCGACCTGCCGCAGGGCCGGATCAGCGGCTTCGTGCAGCTGAACGGCCGGCAGACCGACGCGATCACCGACCTCGATCTTCGGCTTTCGAACGCGCGTCTGGAAAACCTCTTGCCGGTGAAGTTCCAGGGCGCCCAGCCCTTCGCCGGGACGGTCGTCGCGCGCGCCACGTTGCACGGGACGGGCGACTCCGTGCACGACGCCATGGCCGACGCCAACGGCGAGGTGATGATCGTCGCCCCCGGCGGCCAGATCAATCAGACGCTCGCCGAACTGGCCGGCGTCGACCTGGTCAAGGGCCTGGGCCTGCTGTTCGCCAAGAACCAGGCGACGACGCCGATCCGCTGCGGCGTGCTGCACTTCACCGGCCGCGGCGGCGTGCTCTCCGCCGACCGGCTGATCGTCGACACCGACCCGGTGCTGATCGACGGCGGCGGGGTGATCAACCTGGACAAGGAGACCCTGGAGTTCACCGTCCGCGGCCACCCGAAGAAGTTCCAGCTGGTTCGCCTGGTGGCGCCGATCACCGTCAGCGGTCCGATGCTCAGCCCCAAGGTCAGCGTTCGCAAAGGCCAGGCGATCGCCCAGGGCGTCGGCGCCGCGGCGCTCAGCCTCTTGACGCCGGCGGCGGTGCTGCTGCCCTTCGTCGACGCCGGCCTCGCCAAGAACGCCGACTGCGCCGGCCTGATGGCGGCGGGCAAGGCCGAGGGTGCGCCGGTGAAGTCCGCGCCGCCGTCCGCCGCCAAGACCGGCAAACCCGGGCGTTAGCGCGGCCCCGCCGATTCCGCCGGATCTAGCCGGAAGGGGACCATGGCTGCGCCACGCGCGGACGCCAGATCGGCCGTCCGCGGGCGCCTAGCGCTCCGCTGCGTCGCGCAGGCATTTCAGCCAGGCGTCCTCGCGGGCCTTCTCGGCCGCGCGCAGCGCCGCCTCGGCGTCGCGCACGCCGGCGTCGTGTTTGCGCCACTCGGAGACGGCGCCCTCGCGCGCCGCGCGGGCCGCCTCAAGGGTCGGGAACCGCGCCAGCACCGCGCGCACCGAATAGCTGACCGGCGGGCCCACGGTTTCGCGGTCCGGATAGAAGCCGGTGATGGAGTCGTTGCTCTCGGTCTCGATGTGGAAGACGTCCGCCCAGCCGGCGTGGTGGCGCATCAGGGCCCAGGGCCGTTCCATCCGCTCGCTCACCGATATCTCCTCATCCGTCGTGTTCGAATCCGCCTTGGGCGGGGTGTCTCGCGGCCAAACTAGCCCAGGGCCCGGCGGGCTCCAACGGCGCAAGGCCGCATTTTGCTGTTTCGTCCCGAACCTGTTCGATGGAAAAGCTTGGCCATTGTTTTCGATCCAGCGATTCTCGCGAGCGGTATCCCTTGGCCAAGATCGTCATCGCCCAGCAATTTTGCGGGCCTCCGAGTTCCGGCAACGGCGGCTATGTCTGCGGGGTCCTGGCCAGGGACTTCGAAGGCCCGGTGACCTCGGTGCTGCGCGCCCGCGTGCCGCTGGACGTCAATCTCGACCTCCGCAGGGAGGACGGGGTGATGCAGCTGACCGACGCCTCGGGCGGGCTCGTGGGCCAGGGGCGGACGGCTGACGCGGCCCTGTTGCCGATCCCGCCCGAGGCGCCCAGCATGCGCGCCGCCCGCGCGGCCGGTGCGCGCTTCGTCGGCCACGAGCAGCGCGTCCACCCGATCTGCTTCACCTGCGGTCCCGAGCGCACGGCTGGCGATGGGCTGCGGGTCTTTCCCGGCCAGATCGAGGGCGCGCCGGCCGGGCACGTCGCCTGCATCTGGACACCCGACATGGCCTTCGCCGACGCCCAGGGCCTGGTGACCTCGGAGGTGATCTGGGCGGCGCTGGATTGCCCGGGCTTCTTCGCCTGGGTCGCCAAGGAGGGCCGCCACGGCGCGCTGCTCGGCACCATGACCGGCGAAGTGCTGCGCCGTCCGCGCGCCGGCCACGAATATATCGTCATGGCCTGGCCGCTGGAGCGCGAGGGTCGCAAGGAGACCGCCGGCGTCGCGCTCTTCGCCATGAACGGCGAGGTGCTGGCCCGCGCGCACCAGGTCTGGGTGACCATGGCGCCTGGCTTCCAGACCCGGGCGGATGTGGAAGCGGCGGAGGCGGCGCGCCCGTCGGCCTGAAGAGTTCGACGGCGCGCTGCAGGTCCGGCTTTCGGCGGTCGCAGAGGTCGCTTGCGTCTGTCGGCGCATCGCGCTCCAACTCGCTGGGTCTTCTGGCGCCGACCAAACGGGGAGGGATCCTAAGTGCGCGCGGCTTCGGTCTCGGACTATCGGGAGCTTGCGCGGCGGCGGCTGCCGAAGATCTTCTTCGAATATATCGACGGCGGCTCCTACGCCGAGGCGACGCTGAGGCGGAACGTCGCCGACCTGGAGGCGATCGCGCTGCGCCAGCGGGTGATGCGCGACATGTCCAGGCTGGACATGAGCGTGACGACGCTCGGCCAGACGCTGGCCATACCGGTGGCGCTGGCGCCGGTCGGCATGTCGGGCATGTACGCCCGGCGCGGCGAGGTGCAGGCGGCGCGGGCGGCCAAGGCGGCGGGCGTGCCCTTCTGCCTCTCGGCCATGGGCGTCTGCGGGCCGGACGAGGTGGCGGCGGGCGCCGGTCTGCCGCCCTGGTACCAGCTCTATATGCTCAAGGACCGCGGCTACATGCGCGAGCTGCTCGCCCGGGTGAAGGCGCTGGGCTGCCCGGTGCTGGTGTTCACCGTCGACCTGCCCGTGCCCGGCGCGCGCTATCGCGACGTGCGCTCCGGCTTCACCGGATCGAGCGGGATCTCCGGGGCGCTGAACACCGCCTGGGACGGGCTGACCCATCCGGCCTGGATGTGGGACGTCTGGGCCAACGGGCGGCCGCACAGCCTTGGCTCGGTGGCCGGCGCCGTGCAGGGCAAGCATGGCCGGGTGACCGATTTCCTGTCGTGGATCGCGAAGAACTTCGACCGCTCGGTGACCTGGAAGGACATGGACTGGGTGCGCGAGACCTGGGACGGGCCGATCGTCGTCAAAGGCGTGCTCGATGTCGAAGACGCCAAGGACGCGGTGCGGGCCGGCGCGCAAGGTCTGGTGGTGTCGAACCATGGCGGACGGCAGCTCGACGGGGTGCGCTCCTCGATCTCGGCGCTGCCGGGCATCGCCCAGGCCGTCGGGTCCGACCTGGAGGTCTACATGGACGGCGGGGTGCGGTCGGGCCTGGATGTGCTGAAAGCGATGGCGCTGGGCGCCAAGGCCTGTTTCGTCGGCCGCGCCTGGGCCTACGCCCTGGGCGCCGGCGGTGAGGCGCAGGTGGCCAGGATGCTCGGCACCCTGAAATCGGAGCTCTCGGTGGCCATGGTGCTGACCGGCTGCGCCAACGTCCGCGACGCCAGCCGCGAGATGCTTGACGCGCAAGTCTGAACGCTTTGCGGCCAGCGACGTTGGGCCTTGGCGAGGATGCCCATGGCCAAGGTTCTGAAACATCTGCTGAAGCGCCTGGAAAGCCGCGTCCTGATCGTGCTGATCGCGGCGGCTGGCGCGCTGTGGGGTTTCTTCAATATCGCCAGCGAGGTGGGTGAGGGCGAGACCAAGGCGCTCGACACCCGCCTGCTCTTGATGCTGCGCAACGCGGCCGAACCCAGCGACCCGGTCGGCTCGCAGGCGCTGCAGGAGTCGATGCGCGACGTCACCGCGCTGGGCGGCGTGACGGTGATCACTCTGGTGACCACCGTCGCGTTGCTGCTGTTCCTGATGCACCGCAAGCTGTGGCACGCCGGCATATTCGCGCTGGCGGTCACCCTGGCCTTCGTCTCCAGCGAAGGGTTGAAGGACGTCTATGACCGGCCACGTCCCGAGCTCGCGCCGCACGGCAGCTATGTCTATGGCTCAAGCTTTCCGAGCGGTCATTCCACCCTGTCGGCGGCGGTCTATCTGACGCTGGCGGTGCTGATTTCCAGCCTGGAGGCCAATCGGGGGACCAAGCGCATGGTGTTCGCGCTCGCCGGCGTGCTGGTGGCCGGCATCGGCTTCAGCCGCGTCTACCTGGCCGTCCACTGGCCGAGCGACGTGCTGGCCGGCTGGTGCCTGGGCGGGGCATGGGCGCTGATCGCCTGGGTCGCGCTCCTGCGGTTTGGCGGGCGCGACCAGATCGCCGAGCCGGAGCCCGCAGCCGAGGCCAGCCACCCACAGTGATCGCGCGGGACGACGAGCCCGGTGGAGCGAAGATTGATTTTCCCCAATGTAAATGACTGAATGAAAAACGTCGCCCAACCGTCATGAAACCTTGATTTGTGATGGTCAGCGGACTGAGCTTTCAACACCCCCAAGCAAAAGGAGCGTCGGACCGGACGCGCTCCAGACGACAATTTGGGGGTACTGCAATGAAAACGCATTTTGTGCGCGCACGGACTTATCGTGCGCTCTGCCTGGGCGGATCTGCTCTTGCCGCGGTGATCGCGCTGGGCGCCAGCCCCGCGCTGGCGGCGGACGCGGCCGCGGCGGCGTCGAGCGAGGCCGGTCCGGTCAAGATCGACCCGGAAAACCCCGACTTCGGCCGCCGGGTCAGCGAGCTGGTGGTGATCGGCGAGGGGACCAACGGCGGCCAGGCCACCGCGCCGGCCAAGGCCAATCTGCAGGAGACCGAGCCGCAGACGATCATCGACCGCAAGGCGATCGACCAGTTCATCCCGGCGACCGCCGACTACACCCAGATCGTCAACCTCTCGCCCAGCGTCTCGGGCACCTCGACCAACGGCCCGGGCCTTGGCGAGTCCAAGACGGTGCTGCGGGGCTTCCAGGACGGCCAGTACAACGTCACCTACGACGGCATTCCGTGGGGCGACGCCAACGGCCCGACGCACCACTCGACGTCCTTCTTCCCGTCCTCGACGATCGGCGCGGTGATCGTCGACCGGGGCCCCGGCAGCGCCGGCCAGATGGGCGTCGCCAACTTCGGCGGCTCGATCAACCTGTTCTCGCCCGAGGTCAGCCACGACATGGGCGGCTCCGAGCTCTTGACCTACGGCTCCTGGAACACCGGCATGTCGGTGACCAAGCTCAACACCGGCGACATCGACAAGCTGAACGGCGCCCGCTTCCTGTTCAATTTCCAGGATCTGCAGACCGACGGCGCGCTCAGCCACAATGACGCCAAGGCCTACAACGAGCTGATCCGCGGCGTGATCCCCATCGCGGGCACCTGGAACTTGACGGTGCTGGCGACCTGGAACCAGACCCGCATCCACACCAACGACAACGCCGGCGCGACGCTGGCCCAGGTGGCGCTCTACGGGAAGAACTTCGCCCTCGACACCAACCCGGCGAACCCGACCTATTACGGGTACAACTTCGTCACCAAGCACACCTGGTTCGACTACGCGAAGCTGAACGGCGACATCACGCCGACCAGCCATGTCGATAACACGGTCTATGGCTACTACTATAAGAACGACACCGAATCATCGCTCGACCCGACGCTGTCGCTCACCGATATCGCGACCCATAACGGGCTGGCGGTGACGCTGACGCCCGGCGGCAAGGCCGTCGCGAACGGCGACGTGCCTGGCTACACCAAGCTCAACGTCTACAAGATCTATGGCGACATCCTACACTTCGACCAGGAGCTGCCCTACGGCGTGACGGTGAAGTCCGGCATCTGGCTCGAGACCGCCGACACCGGCCCGCGCGCCCGCTACGACTACGACTCCACCCTAAGCTTCGGCAAGGATGTGAAGGTCGTCGACTACCGCCAGAAGGTGCTGCCCGGCGTGCCGCAGTACCTGGAGTACAACCAGCAGTCCGGCTGGCACCAGTATGAGCCATTCGTGGACATCGAGTGGAAGGTCAACGACCAGCTCACGCTCACGCCCGGCATCAAGTACGTGAACGAGAATATCCACGTGGACGCCGACGTGAACCAGAAGTCCCGGCAGCCTTTCCACGACAGCCACGACTTCACCCAGACGCTGTATTTCTTCACGGGCAACTACAAGATCCAGGAAAACTGGTCGGCCTACGCCCAGTACGCCACGGGTTTCCTGGTGCCGGACATCAGCGTCACCCAGGTGGTCACCCCGAACCTCAGCTCCCTGCAGCCGCAGAAGTCGACCAACTACCAGTTGGGCACGGTCTATCACGGCGACCGCATCACGCTGGACGCCGACGTCTACTACATCGACTTCAAGAACAAGCTGCAGACGGTCAGCGTCACCGACCCGATCGCCGGCCTGGAGACGGTGAACTTCAACCTCGGCGGTGCGATCTATAAGGGCGTCGAGGGCGTGGTCACGTTCAGGGCCGCGGACCACATCTTCGTGTTCGCCAACGGCTCGATCAACTCGGCGAAGGCGCAGGGCGCCAACACGAATATCGACGGCGTCCCGGTGACCATCGTCGGCGGCAAGCAGATCGCCAGCGCGCCCAAGTCCACCGCCGCCATCGGCGCATACTATCAGGACGCGAGCTGGATCGCCTCGATCATCGACAAATACACCGGCGTCCAGTGGGGTGCGGAAGGCGAGCCGGCGGCCTACAAGATTCCCGGCTACAACTCGACGGATCTGACCATCGTCTACAGGTGGGACCGCTACCGGCTCGAGGGCGCTGTCTACAACCTTTTCGACAGCGAGAAGGTCACGTCGATCAAGCCTGGCAAGACAGTCCCCTACGACCAGTATTACTTCCAGCCGGAGCGGAACTATCAGCTGTCGCTGAAGGTGAACTTCTGATGCGCCGATGCGTGACAGGGCTGCTCCTCGCCCTGACCGCGGCGGCCGCGGCGAACGCCCCCTCTGTCGCCGCGGCCGCGAAGGCGGAAAAGCCGACCGTCTCCAAGTTCCTGGCGCCGGGCGAGTTGGACCCGGCTCTGTTGCTCCCACCGCCGCCGGCCGACGGGTCGCCCGAAACCCTGGCGGAGCTCGCCGAGCTGCACCGGATCGAGACCTCGCGCACGCCGGAGCGCTTCGCGCTCGCCAAGCACGACGACGAGTTCGAGGACGTGACGTCCATCGCCATGCCGCTGGGTCCGGCCTTCGACCTGTCGCGGTTTCCCGCGACGGCGACGCTGTTCGCGGACGTGAACAATGAAGCGAGCCTGGCGGTGAGGCGCTACAAGCCCTTCTTCGCCCGCACCCGGCCGATCACGGCGGATCCGTCGCTGCACCCCTGCAAGCACGGCGAGGACGGCAAGACGGCCTACCCCAGCGGCCACTCGACGATGGGCTATTCGGCCGCCGCGGTGCTGTCGAACCTGATGCCGGGCAACGCCCAGGTGGTTCAGGCGCGGGCGGCGGACTATGCGGAGAGCCGGCTGGTCTGCGGCGCCCACTACCGGCGCGACATCGAGGCCGGCCATGTGCTCGGCGTGGCGCTGGTGGCCGAACTGATGACCAAGCCGGCGTTCCGGACGGAGCTGGAGGCCGCGCGGGCCGAACTGACCGCGGCGCACATCGCGCCCTGACGGTCGACTAGCGGCGCTTCACCTGGGCGCCGGTTCGGGGCACGCTCGCGCGCATGAAGCTGTTGCTCGTAGAAGACGACAAGGAAGCCGCCGGCTACCTGAGGCGCGCGCTGTCGGAGGCGGGTCATGCGGTGGACTATGCCGCGGCGGGCCGCGATGGGCTGATGCTGGCGGCCGGCGAGACCTACGACGTGATCATCCTCGACCGGATGCTGCCGCAGATCGACGGCCTGGCGATCCTGCGCACCGTGCGCGCGTCCGGCGTGAAGACCCCGGTGCTGCTGCTGACCGCGCTGGGCGGCATCGACGACCGGGTGGAAGGCCTGGAGGCCGGCGGCGACGACTATCTGGTCAAGCCGTTCGCCTTCGCCGAGCTGCTGGCGCGGGTGAACGCGCTGGCGCGCCGTCCGCCGACCCAGGAGATGCGCACCGAGCTTGTCGCCGCCGACCTGAAGCTCGACCTCCTGAAACGCACGGTCACGCGTGGCGGGCGCCGGATCGACCTGCAGCCGCGCGAGTTCCAGCTCCTGGAATACCTGCTGCGTCACGCTGGGCGCGTGGTGACGCGCACCATGCTGCTGGAGAGCGTCTGGGACTTCCACTTCGATCCCAAGACCAACATCGTCGAGACGCACATGAGCCGGCTTCGGGGCAAGGTCGACCGCGGCCACAGCTGTGAGCTGATCCATACGGTGCGCGGCGCGGGCTACATCCTGCGCGAGCCGGATTAGATCTATGTTCCGCTCCACCAGCCTGCGCCTGGCCGCGCTCTATACGGCGGTGTTCGCGCTGTCGGTGGTGGTGCTGGGCGTGATCACGCTCTTCAGCACGCGCCAGGCGCTGTCGGCCCAGTTCGACGCGCGGATCCGCGCGGAGTCGGCCGCGCTGGTTCAGGAGTACCGGTCCGAGGGACTGCGAGGCGTGGTCGACGCGCTGCATGAGCGCGACAGCACGCCCGGATCGCTGGACTTCGGGCTGCAGGGTCCGGGCGGCGCGCCGCTGGCCGGCCGGCTGGCGGCGACGCAGGCGGCCATGGGGTGGACGTCGCTCCGGCGCTCCGAACACGGACACACCGAGTCGGTCCGCGTCTATTCCGTGGGTCTGCCTGACGGCTACAAGCTGCTGGTCGGCGACGAGGAAGAGCGGACCGAGGCGCTGGACGGGGCGGTGATCCGCGGCTTCGGCGTCGCGTTCCTGGGCGTGCTGGTGCTGGGCGTGGCGGGCGGCTATGCGCTGAGCCGCGAGGTCAACCGGCGGCTGGCGGCGATCTCCGGCACGGCGGAAGCGATCATCGACGGGGACCTCAGCCGCCGCGTCCCGGTGCGCGGCTCCGACGACGACCTCGACCGCCTGGCGGCGACGTTCAACCGGATGCTGGACCGGATCTCCGCCCTGATGGAGAGCCTCAAGCAGGTCTCCAACGACATCGCCCACGACATGCGCACCCCGCTGACCCGGCTGCGGCAGAAGCTGGAGGCGGGCCTGGCCGCGCCGCACACGCACGATGCGGCGCTGGAGGGGGTGCTGAGCGACCTCGACTCGATCCTCGACACCTTCGCGGCCTTGCTGCGCATCGCCCAGATCGAGGGCGGGGCGCGGCGCGCGGCCTTCCGGCCCTGCGAGCTCGGCATGCTGGCCCAGACGGTCACCGAGGCCTTCGCGCCATCGGCCGAGGACCAGAATCAGTCCCTGAGCCTGGTGGTCGAGGCGCCGGCGGTGGTCGATGGCGACGCCGAACTGCTCACCCAGATGCTGGTCAACCTGGTGGAGAACGCCCTGCGCCACACCGGTCCCAACGCCGCCATCACCGTGAAGGTCGCCAGGAGCGGCCGCGCCGCCAGCCTGTCGGTCGCCGACGATGGGCCTGGCGTGCCGGACGCGGAGCGGGAACGCCTGTTCGATCGCTTCTACCGCCTGGAGCGCAGCCGCTCGACGCCGGGCAGCGGGCTCGGTCTGGCGCTGGTCGCGGCGGTGGCCAAGCTGCACGGCGCGGAGGTCAGTCTGGCGCCGGCCCAGCCGGGCCTGGAGGTGCGTGTCAGCTTCCCCGAAGCGGCGTAAGACAGGACGTGTCGGGCGAGCACGACATTGGGGTTCGGCAATCTGGCGGCCATGCGACGGTCACGCTGGGCGGCCTAAGTGACGCGGAAAGGAGACACGCCATGACCGCTTCTCGTTTCGCCGCGCTCTGCTTTGGGCTCTGCGTCGCCGGCTCCGCCCAGGCGGCGAGTTCCGGCTATCACCTCGTCGACCGCATCTCCGGTCCGGACGGCGGCTGGGACTACATCCGGGTCGACGAGGCCAACAACCGCGTGCTGACCGCCCACGGGACCTCGGTCATGACGATCGACCTGGCGACCAAGGCGGTGGGCTCCACAGCGCCCGGGACCGGTCTGCACGACGCCATGCCGGTGAACGGCGGCGCCGAGGTGCTGGTGACCAACGGCGGGACCAACACCGCGGTCTTCGTCAACGCCAAGACCGGCGCGGTGGTCGCCACGGTCGAGACCGGCAAGGGCCCGGACGCAGCGGCCTTCGACCCGAAGACCGGCCTGGCGCTGGTGATGGACCACGCCGGCGGTCAGATCACCCTGATCGACCCCAAGACCCACAAGGTCGCCGGAACCATCGAGGTCGGCGGGGCCCTGGAAGCGGCCGCTGCCGACGGGACCGGCAAGGCCTTCGTCAATGTCGAGAACAAGAACGAAATCGTCGCCATCGACATCGCCGCCCGCAAGGTGCTGGCGCACTATCCGCTGGCCGGCTGCGACGGGCCGACGGGCCTGGCCTATGACATCGCCGACAAGCTGCTGATCGCCGCCTGCGACGGGTCCAGCGTGGTGGTCGATCCGAAGACCGGAGCCGTCGTCCAGACGCTCGCCACCGGCAAGGGCGCCGACGGCATCGCCTTCGACCAGAAGCAGAAGCTGGCCTTCGTGCCTTCCGGCCGTGACGGGACCCTGGCGGTCGTCGCCTTCGTGAAGGGCAAGGGCGCCATCGTCGACACCGTGCCGACCCAGGCCAGCGCGCGGACCATCGCCATCGATCAGCGGACGGGCCGGGTCTATCTGCCGGCCGCCAAGTACGGCGCGGCGACGACGCCGGGCCGCCGGCCGCCGATGACGCCCGGCAGCTTCGAAATCCTAGTCGTGGGCAAGTGAGGCGAGGGGCTCTCAGCGCCGCGTTCCTTGCGCTGGGGCTCGCCGGCTGCGTCGCCTATGTTCCGGCCCCGCCGCATCCCGCCGAGTTCGTCACGGCGCTGGATGCGCGGACGCTGGAGGCCAAGCCGGCGGGCGCGGTCTGGAGCGGCGCGGACCTCCTGGCCGCGGCGGTGACGCGCAATCCGCAGATCGCCGAGGCGCGGGCCAAGTACCTGACGGCGCTGGCCGGCGTGAAGGCCGCCAAGGCCGCGCCGGGCCCCAGCCTGACGCTCACCGCCGAATACGCCACCGAGCAACCGCGATGGGGCTACACGGCCGCCAGCAACATCCCCCTCGACTACGGCGCGCGGCGCGGCACGCGGATCACGACCGCTCAGCTGCAGGCGTTGCAGGCGTTCTACGACTACGGCGAGGCGGTCTGGAGCGTGCGGACCGACCTGGAGCGGGCGCGCGCCGATGCGGACGCGGCGCGCGAGGAGATCGTGCTGGCGCAGGCCGCGGTCGCGCTGCGCACCGAGCGCGCCCAGCGCCTGGAGGCGCGCGTCGCCGCCGGCCAGGATGCGCGCGCGATCTCGATCACCGCCCAGGCCGATCTGGTCGCCGCCACCCGCCGCTTGGCCGCCGCGCGGGGCCGCGCGGACGCCGCCGCCGCCGACCTCGCCAAGGCGTTGGGCGTCAGCCCGGCCGTGGCGCGCACTCTGCCCTTGGCGCCGATCGGCGAGACGCCGCCGCCAACTGCCGACCTGGCGACCTGGCGGCGGGACGCGGCGATCTCGCGGCGCGACGTGCTGCACGCCATCGCCGACTACGACATCGCCGAGCAGGCGCTCAAGCTGCAGGTGGCGACCCAGTATCCGGCGGTCAGCATCGGCCCGACCTATTTCTACGATCACGGCGTGCAGAAATACCCGTTCGACCTGGGCCTGGCCCTGCCGCCCTGGGACCTGAACCGCAACGCCATCCGCCAGGCGGAGGCGGCGCGGGCCGCGGCGGGCCGCTCGCTGGAGCTGGCCCAGGCCAATGCGCTGGCGGCGGTGGACACCGCCTCGGCGGCCTTCGCCACGGCCTGGGACGACCTGAAGCGCAACCGCGAGCATGACGTGCTGCTGGCCGGCCAGACCGCCGCGGCGGCGACGCGGGCGATGAAGGCCGGCGAGGCCGACAAGGTCGACGCGCTGGCGGCGCAGGCGGCGGCGGTGGACGCGGGCCTGGCGCTCAACGACGCGCGCCACGCGGCGGCCGCCGCGAGCGCCGACCTGGAGGACGCGCTGCGGCGGTCCTTCGACCCGGCGGAGACGGCGACGATCAAGGCGGCGATGACGGACGTAGGAGGGGCGCGATGAAGGCTGCTGTTGGAGGCGCGATCCTGTCGCTGCTGCTGATCGCCGGGCCGGCGCTGGCCGCCGAGTCGGCGTCGTCGGGGCTCAAGATGGACGCCGCCACCCAGGCGCGGCTGGGCGTGACGACCCAGGCCCTGCAGGCCGTGCGGCGCAGCGCGTCAGTGAGCGGTTTCGCCCGCGTGCTGGATCCCGGTCCCTTGGCGCAGCTGGACTCCGATATCGCTGCGGCGGTGGCGACCTACGAAGCTTCGCGCGCCGAGGCCGCGCGGACCCGCGACCTCAACGCCGCCGACCAGACGGTGTCGAAACAGGCCGCCGAGGCCGCCGCCTCGCAGGCCCGGCAGGACGCCGCCAAGCTGGCCCTGCTGCGCAAGCGGGTGGGTCTGGAATGGAGCCCGGCGCTGGCGGCGCTCTCGGACGCCCGGCGCGGCAAGCTGGTGTCGGATATCGCCGCCGGCCGCGCCTCGCTGGTGCGGATCGATTCCGCGCTTGGCCTGTCGCAGATGCGCGGCTCGGCGGAGATCGAACTCAGCGGCGGCGGGCGCGCGCGCGCGGCGATCCTGGGGCCGACGCGCACCGGCGACCCGCGCCTGCAGTCCACCGGCGTCCTGGCGCTGGTGGCCGGCGCCCAGGCGTCGCAGCTTGGGGCCGGCACGGTGGCGCCGGCGACGATCGCGGCGGGCGGCGGCGGGGAGGGCGTGATGATCCCGCGCGCGGCGCTGCTGCGCACCGGCGGGCGCACGGTGGTCTATGTGCGCAAGGACGCCACCGACTTCGAGCAGCGGGCGGTTCCGGCGGGCTTAAGCGACCCGGAGGGGCTCTTCGTCACCTCCGGCTTCCGGGCCGGTGAGGTGGTGGTGACGACAGGCGCCGCCCAGCTGTTCGCCGCCCAGACCAAGCCCGCCGGCAAGGACGTCGACTGAGCATGCTCTCGCGCATCGTCGGATGGACGCTCGACCGGCCGCGCCTGATGGCGGCCGCCGCCCTGCTGCTGCTGATCTACGGCGGCATCGTGCTCGAGCGCGCCAAGCTGGACGTGTTCCCCGACTTCGTGCCCGCCCAGGTGGAGGTGCAGACCAACGCGCCGGGCCTAACCGCCGAGCAGGTGGAGCAGCTGGTCACCCGGCCCGTCGAGCAGGCGATCAACGGTTCGGCCGGCGTGGCCTCGATCCGCTCGGAGTCTTCGGCGGGCCTGTCGGTCATCACCGTCAACTTCGCGGAGGGGTCCGACCCCTTTCACGACCGCCAGGTGGTGTCCGAGGCGCTGGGCGAACTCGATCCCCTGCCGCAGGGCGTGACCCCGCCGCACGTCTCGCCGCTCACCTCGTCGACCATGGACCTGATGAAGATCGGCTTCACCAGCGACCGGCTCACGCCCATGCAGCTGCGCGATCTGGTCGACTGGACCGTGCGGCCCAACATCCTGCAGTCGGACGGCGTGGCGCGCGCCACGGTGTTTGGCGGCCAGTTCCGGCGCATCGAGGTCCGCGTGCGGCCCGACGCGCTGGCGGCCCGCGGCCTGGGTCTGAGCGATGTGCTGGCGGCCGTGCAGTCGGCGACCGGCGTCTCCGGCGCAGGCTATATCGATACGCCCCAGCAGCGGATCCTGATCGAGTCCCACGGCCAGGCGCAGAACGCGACCGACGTCGCCTCCGCGCCGCTGCCGTCGGTCGCGGGCGCCGCGCCGGCCAGGATCGGGGACGTGGCCGAGGTGGTCGACGGCCCAGCCCCGCTGGACGGCGATGCGCTGATCATGGGCAAGCCCGGCGTGATGATGGCCGTCTCCAGCCAGTATGGGGCCAATACGCTGGAGGCCACCCGCGCGGTGGAAAAGGCCATGGCCGACATGGCGCCGGCGCTGAAGGCGCAGGGCGTGACGGTCAACGAGGGCCTGCACCGGCCGGCCAATTTCATCACCACCGCGCTCAGCGGCATCGGCTGGGACCTGGGGATAGGGGCGGTGCTGATCGCGCTCGTCCTCTTCCTGTTCATGCGCGACCTGCGCACCGTGCTGATCGCCTTCGTCTCGATCCCGCTGGCCCTGCTGACCGCGGTGATCGTGCTCGACAGGATGGGTTCGACGCTGAACACCATGACGCTCGGCGGCCTCGCCGTGGCGCTCGGCGTGGTGGTCGACGACGCGGTGATCGGCACCGAGAACATCGTGCGCCGCGTGCGGACCGCCGCGTCCGGCGCAAAGATCCGCGACGTGATCCTGGCGGCCTCGGTGGAGGTGCGCGCGCCGGTGATCTACGCGACCCTGATGCTGGCGGCCGTGCTGCTGCCGGTGCTGTTGCTGCACGGCCTGCAGGGCGCGTTCTTCTCGCCGCTGGCCGCCTCGTTCATTATCGCGACGCTCGCGTCGCTGGCGGTGGCGGTGGTGATCACCCCGCCGCTCGCGCTGCTGATGCTGCATCGCGCCGACCTGAAGATCGAGCCCGGCTGGCTGCGCCACACCAAGCATGGCCACGAGCGCATCCTGAAACGCGCCATCGCCGCGCCCGGCTGGTCGCTGATCGGGGCGGCGGTTGCGCTCGCGGTCACCGTCGCCGGCTTCATGGTCTTCAATTCGGAGCTGCTGCCGGACTTTCGCGAGAGCCATTTCGTGCTCAGCGTCTCCGGTCCGCCCGGCACCTCTCTGGGGGTGATGCGCGACTATGGGATGAAGATCAGCCGCGACGTCCTGGCGATCGACGGCGTCCAGAGCATCGAGCAGCAGATCGGCCGCGCGCCGGGCGGGGAGGACCCGTTCGGACCCGAGCGCACCGAGTTCCACGTCGAGCTGAAGCCGCACCTCTCGGGCCACCGCCAGGACGAGATCCAGGACGCCATCCACAAGGTGCTGGACAGCTATCCGGGCCTTAAAACCGAGGTGGTCACCTTCCTGGGCGACCGGATCGGCGAGTCTCTTTCGGGCGAGAGCGCGGCCCTGGTGGTCGGCGTCTACGGCGCCGACCTCGACACCCTCGACACGGTCGCCGACCAGATTTCCGACGTCATGAAGACGGTCAAGGGCGCGGTGGATGTGACGGTCCAGACACCGCCCAAGACGCCGATGGTGCGCGTCGACCTCGACTTCCCGGCCATGGCGCGGTTCGGCGTGGCGCCGGCCGATGCGCTGGCCGCCATCGGCGCCGCCTACCAGGGCGCGGACGCCGCCAAGATCTTCCAGGAGACCCGCACCATCAATATCGCGGTCACCACGCCGCCGGAGCTGCGGCGCGACCCGGAGGCGGTGGGCGACCTCTTGGTGCGGTCTTCGGCCGGAACCACGGTGCCGCTGAAGTCCATCGCCAAGGTCTATCTGACCGAAACCCGCACCCTGGTGCGCCATGACGGCGGGCGGCCGCGCCAGGCGGTGACCGCCAACCCCGCGTCCCGCGACGTGGCCACGGTGACCAAGGCCGTCGAGGCGGCCGTCGCCGCCAAGGTTAAGCTGCCGCCGGGCGTTTTCCTGCAATATTCCGGCGCGGCGCAGGGGGCGCAGGAAGCGCGCAAGGAGCTGCTGTTCAACACGGTCATCGCGGTCGGCGGGGTGATCGCGCTGCTGCTGATCGCCTTCCGCAGCGGGCGGACCGCGACGCTCATCCTGGGCTCGACGCCGTTCGCCCTGGTCGGCGGGGTGATCGCCGTCGCCCTGACCGGGGCCAGCCTGTCGCTGGGGTCGCTGGTGGGCTTCGTGACCCTGTTCGGCGTGGCGGCGCGCAACGCCATCCTGCTGATCGCCCACATCGACCAGCTGACCGACGAGGACGGCAAGCCGTGGTCGGTCGAGACGATCCTGCTGGGCACGCGCGAGCGGGTGACGCCGATCCTGATGACCGCGCTGGTGACGGGTCTGGGCGTCCTGCCCCTGGCGCTTTCCACCGGCCAGCCGGGACGCGAGATCCAGGGGCCGATGGCGATCGTCATCCTGGGCGGCCTGATCACCTCGACCATCGCCAGCTTGGTGCTGCTGCCGGCGCTGACCTGGCGGTTCGGGCGCCGGCCGACGCCGATTCTCGACGCGCCCTAGGGCCGCTTGGCCAGTTCCTTGGCCACCACCGGCGCGAGTTTGGCGGCGATGATCAGCACGCCCTGGGCGTTGGGATGGATGGCGTCGGCCTGGTGCAGCGCCGGGTCCCGCCCGACGCCGGTCAGCAAGTCCGGATAGAGGGTGACGCCATGCTGTTTAGCGAGCTCGGGATAGATGGCGTCGAAGTCCTTGGCGTAGCCGGCCCCGATCTCGCGCGGCGCGCGCATGCCGCAGAGCACCACGTTCATGTGGCGCTCCTTCAGCCGCGTCAGGATGTGATCGAGGTTGGCGCGGGTCATCTTCGGGTCGACGCCCTGCAGGATGTCGTTGCCGCCGAGCTCAACCACCACAACCTGCGTGTCGGCTCGGATCGAGAAGTCCATGCGCCCGGCGCCGTTGGCGGTCGTGTCGCCGGAGACCCCGGCGCCGCGCACCAGGCAGGGAACGCCGATCTTCTCCAGCGCCGCCTGCAGCTGGATCGGCAGCGAGGCGGCCTGCGGCAGGCCGTAGCCCGCGGTGATCGAGTCGCCGAGGATGGTCACCACCGGGCCGTGCGCCGCCAAGGCGGGCAGGGCGGGCAATGCCGCCGCGGTCAGCCCCGTCGCGATCAGCGTCCGCCGCGAAATGAAGAGGGGTCGTGTATCGGCCATGCGCCTGCCCTATCTAGGATATCGTGTTCGCCACTTAAACGCCTGAAGGGTCCGCATTGACCGAAGTCGCTTCCCCACAGCCCGAAGGCGCCGTTCCGCTCGTTCTCGAGAAGGTCTCGCTGACCCTGCCGTCGGCGGCAGGGCCGGTGGAAATCCTCCGCGGTCTCGATGTCACCGTTCGAAGCGGCGAACGTGTGGCGTTGGTCGGGCCGTCGGGGTCGGGCAAGTCGTCGCTGATCGCCGTGGCCGCCGGACTGGAGCGGCCGACCGGCGGGCGCGTGCTGCTGTTCGGCCAGGATCTGGCGGGCGTCGATGAGGACGGGCGCGCCAGGCTTCGGCGCGGGCGGGTCTCGCTGGTGTTCCAGAGCTTCCACCTGCTGCCCAACATGACCGCCGAGGAGAACGTCGCAGCGCCGCTGGAGATCGCCCGCGTCGCCGGGGCGACGGAGACGGCCAAGGCCTGGCTGGACCGCGTGGGCCTCTCGGCGCGCGGCCGGCACTATCCGCACCAGCTTTCCGGCGGCGAGCAGCAGCGGGTGGCCCTGGCGCGGGCGCTGGCGTCCAGGCCGGCCCTGCTGTTCGCCGACGAGCCGACCGGCAACCTCGACGCCGCCAATGCGGCGCATGTCGCCGACCTGATGTTCGACCTGGTCGCCGAGACCGGCGCGGCCCTGGTGCTGGTGACCCACGACGAGCACCTGGCGGCGCGCGCCGACCGGGCCGTGCGGTTGCGCGACGGACGGGTCGCCTCGGAAAGCCTTTCGGCGGCATGACGCCGCTCTCCTTCCGGTTCGCGAGCCGCGAGCTGCGCGGCGGCGTGCGCGGCTTTCGCATCTTCCTGGCCTGCCTGGCGCTGGGCGTGGCGGCCATCGCCGCGGCCGGCTCGACGGCGGAGGCGTTCCGGCGCGGGCTCGCCAGCCAGGCCAGCGAGATCCTCGGCGGCGACCTGGCGCTGACCGTCCGCAGCCGGGGCTTCACGCCCGCCGACCAGGCGGCGTTGGAGAAGGCCGGCCGGGTTTCCTACGCCGTCTCCTCCATCGCCATGGCCCAGGCGCCGTCGGGCGAGCGCCGGCTGATCGAGCTGCGCGGGGTCAACCAGGCCTATCCGCTGGCCGGGACGGTGACCCTGACCGGCGCGCCCTCACTGCAGGCGGCGATCAGGCCGGTGAACGGCGTCGCCGGCGCGCTCGTCGAACAGTCGCTGCTGGACCGGCTGCACATGAAGGTCGGCGACCGGTTCCTGGCTGGCAATCTGCCGCTCGATGTGCGCGGCGTCCTGATGCAGGAGCCCGACCGCCTGGCGCGGGGCTTCGCGCTCGGCCCCCGCGTGATCACCAACCTGGCGGCGATGCAGCAGGGCGGCTTCATGGCGCCCGGTCTGCCGTTCGGCGAGACCGCGCGGGTGGCGCTGCCGCCCGGCGCGCCGCTCGAGGCCAGCAAGACCAGCCTGCAGAAGGCGCTCGGCCCCACCGTGCGCATGCGCGACCGCGAGGACGCGGCGCCCGGCATCCACCGGCTGATCGACCAGCTGGAATACTTCCTGGGCTTCATCGGCCTGGCCTCGCTGGTGGCCGGGGGTCTCGGCGTGTTCGGGGCGGTCAGCGCGTACCTGGAAAACCGTAAGCCGGTGATCGCGACCCTGAAGGCGCTGGGCGCTGAGGGTCAGCTGGTGCGGGACATCTACCTGATCCAGATCGGCTTCCTGGCGGCGCTCGGCGTGGTCATCGGCCTGGCGATCGGGGCCGCGGCGCCGCTCATCATCGGGGAGTTCGCCAAGAACAAGCTGCCGGTGCCGGCGCTGTTCGCGGTCTATCCCTGGCCGCTGCTCAAGGCCGCGGGCTTTGGCCTGCTCTCCGCCGCCGCCTTTTCGCTGGCGCCGCTCGGCCGCGCGCGATCCACGCCGCCCGCCAGCCTTTTCCGCAGCGACCTTTCCGGGACCCTGAAGATCGGACCGGAGATCGTCGGCGCCGTCCTGGCGGCCGTGGGGCTGGCCGGCATGGCGGTGGTGACCGCGCCGACGCCGCTCGCCGCCTCGATCATGATCGCCGGCGTGGCGGTGTCCTTCGGCCTGCTCTGGGCGCTAGGCTGGGGCGCGGCTATCGCCGCCGGCAAGGCCCGCGCCGGCGCGCGGGGGCCCTTGCGGATCGGCCTGGCGAACCTCGCGGGGCCACATTCGGCGGCGCGCACGGCCTCGCCGGCCATCGGCTTGGGCGTAGCGCTCCTGGCCTGCGTGGTGCTGATCCAGTCGGCGCTGTTGAACCAGGTGTCGGAGGTCGCGCCGCGCACCGCGCCCGCGCTGGTCTTCACCGACGTGCCGGGCGACAACACCAGGGGCTTCGACGCCGCGGTCGCCCACGCCTTCGGGACGCCGCTGACCCCGAAGATCTACCTGCGCGAGCCCTTCGTCAGCGGGCGGATCACCAAGGTCCGCGGCGTTCCCGTGGACGTCTCGAAGATCCCGAAGATGGACCGCTGGGCCTATGACAACGACGTTTCCATGTCGCCGATCGAGGCGCCGCCGGAGGACAGGACGGTGACCGACGGCCGCTGGTGGGCGGCCAACTACGCGGGTCCGCCGCTGCTGGTCATGGATGTGGACGTCGCCAAGGGCGCGCGGATCAAGGTCGGCGACGAGGTCACGCTGTCGGTTCTGGGGACCGATATCGACGCCCACGTCGCGGCGCTGCGCAAGGTCGAGTTCGGCGGTTTCGGGGTGAGCTTCCCGATCGTCATCGACGCGGCGGCCATGGCCGGCGCGAACCTGCGCCAGGTGGCCATCGCCAAGGCGTCGAAGGCGCAGGAGGCGGTCGTGATCCGCGAACTGGGCAAGAGCTTTCCGACGGTGAACGTGATCTCGGTGCGCGAGCAGCTGGAGGCGGCGACCGACCTCTTCGACAAGCTGGCGCTGGCCGTGCGCGGCGCGGCCGCGGTGGCGGCTCTGGCGGGCCTCTTCGTGCTGGCCGGCGCCATCGCCGCCCGGGCCCGGGCCCGCACCCGCGAGGCGGCGATCCTCAAGGTGCTGGGCGCCTCGCGGGCGCAGATCCTGGGCGCCTATGTGCTGGAATATGGCGCCGTCGGCGTGATCGCCGGCGCGGCGGGCGTGGCGCTGGGCTATGCGGCGGCCTGGCCGGTGGTGGTCAGGGTCTTCCACGCCAAGTGGAGCATGGACTGGGCGGGCGTCGCGGCCCTGCTGGGCGCGGCGGCGCTGGTCGCGGCGGTGGGCGGCCTGCTGGCGGCGTTCCAGGCGTTGTCGAAGCACCCCGCGCCGGCGCTCCGGGCGGAGTAGACCGCGCCATGGTCACGCCCGCCGAGGTCCGCCGCCTGGTCGCCGCGATCGAGGGCGCGGTCGACACCTCCGACGATCGGCGTCTGGCGTTCACCGCGCCGGGATCGGACAAGGGCTTCGCCTGGAGCTTCAACGAGCGTGTGGACCCCAAGAAGCCGCGCGTGCCACGGCTCGATATCCTGGCGGTGCGCTGCCCGATGGCGCGCAAGGAATTCCTGATCGAGGTCGCGCCCGACCGCTTCTTCGACGACCCGCACTACCGCGGCTATCCGGCGGTGCTGGTGCGGCTGGATGCCGTGGAGGCGGACGAACTGGCGAGCCTGCTGGCCGAAGCCGCGCAGATCGTGGCGGCGCAGAAGCCGCGGCCGAAGCGGAAGGCCAGGTAGCGCCTACTGCGGCGCCAGCGCCTTGTCGACCAGGGCCGCCATCTGCTGGCGCTGGGCGGCGGTGCATTTGGCCTCGTCGCAGGCGCGGTCGATGGTCTTGCGCATAATCTTCGGCATGGCCTGTTTGATCAGCGGCAGTTCGCCGGCGATGACCTGCTGATTGAGCTGCACCGTCTTCGCCCGGATCGACCGGCCGCTCTCGCTGTTGGTCCAGGCGAGCATGTCGCGCAGCTCTTTCTCCGTCAGCGTCTGGGCGTAGGCGTTGGCGCTGACGTCGAGGATCGCGGGGATCAGCTTCACGAACTCGTCCTGCAGATCCTGCTGGGCAAGCTTGGCGACCTTGGACTGTTCCGCGGGCATGCCGTCGAACAGCTTGCTGACGCCGGCGAACATGGCGTTGACGCTCGTCTCGGCCTGTTTGGCGCCGCCGTTGGCCTCGATCAGTTCGTGCGCCAGGGACAGCTTCACCGGATCGGCCGGCGGCGGCGCGGTCTGCGCCTGGGCGAACGTCGCGGCGGACAGCAGGGCGGCCGCCGCGACGGCCGAGACCAAGAGCTTCATCGCAATTCCCCAGGGTTTCGTCGGGTAAGTCTGCGATGAGACGCCGGTCGCGGCAATAGCTCGCCCGACCGCCGGGTCAGGCGGCGAGCGCCCGCCGTCGGCGCAGTGTCGCGCCGGCGCCCAGGAAGCCCACGGTCATCAGCGCCCAGCTCGTGGGCTCCGGAACCGCGAAGGCGGCGAAGTGGGCGTGGGTGAAGTCGTCGATGGTCACCTGGACGGTCTCGCCGTCGACCCGCACCCGGAAGGGTTTCATGAAGTCCGCACGCACGGGGGTCCGGGCCACGCTGGTCGACCCGTCGTAGCCGTCGAGGCCGGGGCCGCCGAAACGCACGGTCGGCACAAAGCCCGACATGCCGACGCGGCCGAAGGCGGCCTCCCCGTCGAGCGGGTCGACGCCGAAGATCTCGGTGGCCGGCAGGACGAGATGGCCGGTCACACCATCCACGCGCAGGCGGCCGCTGTCGATCGGGACGATATCGTCGCCGCCGACGTCTGCGCCCGGCAGGTCGCCGGCGAAGACGAACCGGAAGTGAATGTCGTCGAAATCCTGGGCGACCGCAGTGGGATCGCCGAGCACGGTGTAGTCGCCGGTGGCGAAGCCGGAGAGCACATAGTCGATCGTCGCCGCGGACGCGGAGGTCGCCGAAACGGTCAGGAAAAGGCCAGCGAGAACGATGGCCGGGGTGTCAAACGTCTTCATGGGTGGTTCCCCAAAGACGTCCCTCAGCTGAGAGTTCGCGTTACGCCGGCGTCCCTGTCAAGCTTGCTCGCCTGCGAGGGGTGTCTGACCGCTAGCTCTCGAAGCCGCTGATATCGGGCGCGCGACCGTTCCAGCCGCTGACCTTTTCGAACGCCTCGCCCAGGGCGACGACAGTCGTCTCGTCGCGCGGGCGGCCGACGATCTGCAGGCCGGCTGGCATACCCTCTCCGGTCAGGCCGCAGGGCACGCTGATCCCGGGCAGATCGAGGTAGTTGGCGGCGCGGGTGAGCCGGCTGAGCGGCGAGACGGTCTCGTCGACCTCGCTCATCGGCGGCCCCGGAATCGGGCAGGTGGGCGTGACCAGGCCGTCGTAGCCCGCCAGCCAGGCGTGGAACTGGGCCTGATCCTCGGCGCGCTGGGCGTGGGCCTCCGCCAGGCGTTCGTCGGGGACGTCGCGGCCAACCTCGAAGCGGCGCACGATCCACGGGTCCATGACCTTGCCGTGGGTCTCGATCCGCTCGCGCCAGATGCGCCAGCCCTCCGAGGCCATCAACAGGCCGTTGGTGGCGAAGCTGTCGTCGACCACCTTCGGCGGCCGCACCATCTGGACGGTGACGCCTGTGCGGCGCAGGCGGTCCAGCGCGGCCAGATAGAGGCGGCCGATGTCGGGATCGACCTCGCCAAGGTGCTCCAGCGGAATGGCGGCCAGGCGGCGGCCCTCGACCTCCATGGTCAGGGCAGCCTCGGCGTCGAAGGGGCCGCGCACGGCCAGGTCGCCGTCCGGCCCCGAGATGATCGCCAGCATCCGCGCCGCGGTCGCCACGTCCTTGGCGAGCGCGCCCACCGTATCGAGCGAGGGCGCCAGCGGATGGACGCCCTTCAGGCTGACCAGGCCGCGCCCGGCTTTCAGGCCGACGACGCCGCAGGTGGCGGCCGGGATGCGCACCGAGCCGCCGGTGTCGCTGCCCAGCGCCGCGTCGACGAAGCCGGCGGCGACGGCGGCGGCCGAGCCGGAGGACGATCCGCCCGGCGCGCGGTGGACCTTGCTGTCCCAAGGATTCCACGGCGCGCCGACCGCCCGGTTGGTGCCCCAACCGCCGTAGGCCAGCTCCACGGTCTGGGTTTTGCCGACCGCCCGCCAGCCAGCGTCGAGCAGGCGCTGGACGACCTCGGCATTGGCCTTGGGCTCCGCGGACAGCGGAACCTGCGCGCCGCCGCCCGTCGGGACGCCCACGACGTCGAACAGGTCCTTGATCGCGAAGACCGGCCCGTCACCATGCCCCAACGCGGGCTCGAACAGCCGAACGAAGGCGTTCAGGCGGCCGTCGTAGCGGCGGATGCGGGCGAGCGCTTCGTCGGGGGACATGGGCTTCCCTTGGCGGAAGGCGCGACTATGGCGCATCGGCGTCAGGAAACCAGATGACGCGCGCGCCTCGCTGTGGCTTTTCGTAGGCCGACATGACCGCCTCGCTGCCCGATCAGCTTCGCTCCACCGTCCGGTTCCTCGGCCGGGTGCTGGGCGACGTGATCCGCGCCGAGGACGGCGAGGCGGTGTTCAACCAGATCGAGGAAACGCGGCAGGCGTCGGTCGCCTTCCACCGCGAAGGCACGGCCAAGGCGGCCAAGGCGATGGCCGACCGGCTGGGGACCTTGAGCCTGCCGGACACGGTGCGCTTCGCCCACTCCTTCGCCTGCTTCCTGCAGATCACCAACATCGCCGAGGACCAGATCCAGCGCGACCGCGGCCGGGGCGGCGACAGCCGGGCCGACACCCTGGCCGGCGCGCTCCGCACGCTTTCGGTCGAGGGCGTGGCGCGGGACGAGGTGGTCGCGATGCTGCGCCGCGCGCTGATCGCGCCGGTGATCACCGCGCATCCCAGCGAGGTGCGGCGCAAGAGCGTCCTCGACCGCACCGGCGCCATCGCCGACGACCTGGACGCTTACGGCCGCGCGCGCAGCGACGGCGAACGCGCCGCCATCGAGCGCGAGCTGGTGCGGCAGGTCTCGATCTTCTGGCGCACGCGGCTGCTGCGGTCGGTGAAACTGGGCGTCGGCGACGAGATCGAGAATGCGGTCTCCTATTTCGAGCGCAGCTTCCTGCCGGCGCTCCCCAAACTCTACGCCCACTGGGTCGAGGTGCTTGGGAACCCTGAGAACCTAACCAGCTTCCTGCGGGTCGGCTCCTGGGTCGGCGGCGACCGGGACGGCAATCCCTTCGTGACCGCCCAGGTGCTGCATCAGGCCATGCAGCGCCAGTCACAGGCGGCGGTCCGGACCTATCTGGAGGACGTCCACGCGCTGGGCGCGGAGCTGTCGCTGTCGGCGCGGCTGGCCAAGGTGACGCCGCAGCTGCAGGCCCTGGCCGACGCCGCCCACGACGCCTCGCCGCAGCGCGCCGACGAGCCCTACCGCCAGGCGCTGACCGGCATCTACGCGCGGCTGGCGGCGTCCTATCAGCGCCTGACCGGCGAGCCGCCCTCGCGCCCGCCGGCGGCCGTCGCGGCGCCCTACGACAGCCCCGACGACCTGAAGGCCGACCTGGAAACGGTGCTGGCGAGCCTGCTGACCCATCACGGCGAGGCCTTCGCGCGCGGACCGCTGCCGGACCTGATCCGCGCGGTGGACACCTTCGGCTTCCACCTGGCCCGCATCGACCTTCGCCAGAACTCCTCGGTGCACGCGCGCACCTGCGCCGAACTCCTCAAGGTCGCCGGCGTCTGCGACGACTACGAGGCGCTGGACGAGGACGCGCGGCGCAAGCTCTTGGTCGCCGAGCTCGGCCACGGCCGGCTGCTCTGGTCGCCCTTCGCCGCCTACAGCGAGGAGACGCGGCGCGAATACGAGGTGCTGACCGCCGCCGCCGACATCAAGCGGCTCTACGGCAAGGACGCCATCCGCGCTTACATCGTGTCCAACACCCAGACGGTCTCCGATCTGCTGGAGGTCTATCTGCTGCTGAAGGAGGTGGGCCTCTATGCGCCGGGCGACGCCGACCATCCGCCCAGTACGCAGGTCTTCGCCGAGCCGCTGTTCGAGACCATCGGCGACCTGCGCGCGGCGCCGCAGACGTTGAAGGCCTATCTGGCGCTGCCGCTGATCCGCCAGCTGGTCGAGCCGATCGGCCTGCAGGAGGTGATGATCGGCTATTCGGACAGCAACAAGGACGGCAGCTACCTGACCTCGACCTGGGAGCTCTATCAGACCTCCCGCGCCCTGGGCGGCGTCGCGCGGGACGAGGGGCTGCGGCTGCAGCTGTTCCACGGGCGGGGCGGCGCGGTCGGGCGCGGCGGCGGCTCCAGCTACGAGGCGATCCTGGCCCAGCCCGGCGGTACGGTGAACGGGCGCATCCGCATCACCGAGCAGGGCGAGGTGGTGGCCAACAAATACGCCGATCCCGAGCTGGCGCGGCAGAGCCTGGAGACGCTGACCGCCGGCATGGTCCTGGCCTCGTTCCGCAGCGGCGCGGACACCGACGTCACCGCGCCGCACGCCAAGGTGATGGAAGCGCTGTCGCAGGGCTCGATGGCCGCCTACCGGGCGCTGGTCCACGACACGCCAGGGTTCGTCGACTACTTCTATGCCGCGACCCCGATCACCGAGATCGCCGACCTGAACATCGGCAGCCGGCCCACCTCGCGGCAGGCGAGCCGCAGCATCGGGGGCCTGCGCGCCATCCCCTGGGTGTTCTCCTGGTCGCAGAGCCGCACCATGCTGCCCGGCTGGTTCGGGTTCGGATCGGCGGTGAGCGGCGCGGGCGTCGACCTCGCGGAACTGGCCGATCTGCACGAGACCTGGCCGTTCTTTTCCTCGGCGCTGGCCAACATGGAGATGGTGTTGGCGAAGTCCGACATGGCGATCGCCGAGCGCTACGCGGGCCTGGTCGAGGACCGGGCGCTGGCTGACGACATCTTCGGCCAGATCAAGGCGGAGTGGGAGCGCACCACCGAGGCCCTGCTGAAGATCACCGGCCAGTCGGCGCTGCTGGACAAGCATCCGGACCTGGCCGCCGCCATCCGCTCGCGCCTGCCCTATATTGACCCGCTCAATCACCTGCAGATCGAGCTGATCCGCCGCCGCCGGCGCGGCGATGCGGACGAGGCGGTCAAGGAGGGCATCCACCTGACCATCAACGGCGTGGCCGCGGGCCTGAGAAACACAGGCTGAGAAACACCGGCTGAAGCCGGGGAGGAAAGAGACGACCATGACCACCCGACGCGACTATCTCGCGCTTTCCGCCGCCGGCCTGGCGCTGGCGGCCTCCGGCGCAAGAGCCGCCGACAAGCCCAGGAAGACGCTGAAGATCCTGATCCTCGGGGGCACCGGCTTCATCGGCCCCAACCAGGTGCGCTATGCGCTCAGCCGCGGCCACGAGGTGACGATCTTCAACCGCGGAAAGCAGAAGGAAGACTGGCCCGGTCATGTCGAGGAACTGCTCGGCGACCGCAACACCGGCGACCTCAAGTCGCTGGAGGGCCGCGAATGGGACGTCTGCATCGACAACCCCACGACCCTGCCGTTCTGGGTGCGCGATGCGGCCAAGGTGCTGAAGGGCAAGGTCAGGCAGTACATCTTCGTTTCGACCATCTCGGTCTATGCGGCCAACGACAAGCCGGCCGACGAGACCGCCGCCACCGATCCCTACAAGGGCGCCGACCCCATGGCCGAGACCCAAGCGACGGTCGCCAAGAACCCGGCGCTCTACGGCCAACTGAAGGCGGTGAGCGAGGCCGAAGCGCGGAAAGCCTTCGGCGAGGCGGCCACGACGGTGGTGCGTCCCGGCCTGATCGTCGGGCCGGGCGACGAGACCGACCGCTTCAGCTACTGGCCGGTCCGGCTGGCCAATCCGGGCGGCAAATGGGGGCCGGAGGTGCTGGCGCCCGGCGACGGGACCGATCCGGTGCAGTTCATCGACGCCCGCGATCTCGCCGAGTGGATCGTTCGCCTGGCCGAGACCGGCGCGACCGGGACGTTCAACGGAACCGGCAAGCCCGTCGCCATGAAGGCGTTCCTGAGCGGCGTGGCGGCGGGCGTCCACGCCGAGCCGAAGCTCACCTGGGTCTCGACGAAGTTCCTGGATGACCACAAGGTCCATGCCTGGAGCGATCAGCCGGTCTGGGTGCCGAACCAGGGCGAGACGGCGGGCTTCCACCACCGCAGCATCGCGCGTGCGCTGAAAGCCGGCCTGACCTACCGGCCCCTGCCGCTGACCGCCGGCGACACGCTCGCCTGGTTCAAGACCCAGCCGGCGGAGCGGCAGGCCAAGCTGCGGTCCGGCCTGACGCCGGAGCGGGAGACCGCACTCCTGGCGCAATGGAAGGCGCAGGCTTAGGCGCCCATGGCCAATCTCTACGACATCCTGGCCGCGGGCTTCCCCGCCGACCGCAGGAAGTCCGCTTTCATCCTGAGCGACGGCTCGCAGGTCAGCTATGCCGAGCTGGAGGCGGGCGCGGCGCAGATCGCGGGCCATCTGGTGGCGTCCGGCGTGGCGCCCGGCGACCGGGTGGGCCTGCAGGCCGAGAAGTCGGTCGAGGCGGTGATGGTCTATCTGGGCGTGCTGAAGGCCGGCGCGGCCTTCCTGCCGCTCAACTCGGCCTACACCAAGGCCGAGGTGGACTACTTCATCGGCGACGCCGCGCCGCGCGTGTTCGTCACCGATGCGCAAGCCTTCCGCGCCGAGGCCGACGCCGCCGATCCGCTGCTGACCACGGTCGAGCGGGCCGATCATCACCTGGCCTCGCTGATCTACACCTCCGGCACCACGGGGCGTTCCAAGGGCGCCATGCTGAGCCATGGGAACCTGGCCGCGAACGCGCGCGCCCTGCATCAGATCTGGGGCTTCACCCCCGACGACGTGCTGCTGCACGCGCTGCCGATCTTCCACGTCCACGGCCTGTTCGTCGCCATGCACTGCGCCTTCCTGTCCGGCGCCCCGATGGTCTGGCTGCCGAAGTTCGACGATGCGCAGGTGATGGCGGGGCTGGCCAAGTCGACGGTGATGATGGGCGTGCCGACCTTCTACGTGCGCCTGCTCGCAAACCCGGCGTTCAGCCGCGAGGCGGCGGCGCACATGCGCCTGTTCATCTCCGGCTCGGCGCCGCTGCTGGAGTCGACCTTCGCCGAGTTCGAGGACCGCACCGGCATGCGCATCCTGGAACGCTACGGCATGAGCGAGGCGGTGATCATCACCTCCAACCCGCTGGAGGGCGACCGCATCCCGGGCAGCGTCGGCTATCCGCTGCCCGGCGTGGACCTGCGGATCGGCGCCGGCGAGGTCATCGAGATCAGGGGGCCCAGCGTCTTTTCGGGCTACTGGGAGATGCCGGAGAAGACCGCGCAGGAGTTCACCGCCGACGGCTGGTTCAAGACCGGCGACGTCGGCCGCCAGGACCCGGACGGCCGCGTCTGGATCAGCGGGCGGGCCAAGGACCTGATCATCTCGGGCGGCTACAACGTCTATCCCAAGGAGATCGAGCTGATCCTCGACGAGCTCAGCGGCGTCACCGAAAGCGCGGTGGTCGGCGTGCCGCATCCGGACTTCGGCGAGGGCGTGGTGGCCGTGGTGATCGGGACCTTTGGTCCTGAGGGGGGCGATGAGGCGGCGATGATCGCGCAATGCCGCCGCCAGCTCGCGCCCTACAAATCGCCTAAGCGCATCGTCTTCGTCGACGAGCTGCCCCGCAACGCCATGGGCAAGGTGCAGAAGAACCTGCTACGCGACCGCTACGGCGACCTGTTCAAAACCTAGGGGAAGCTCGCGGTGGCTGACGGAAATCAACTGAGGCTGCAGTCCACGCTGACCTGCCCGGTCTGCGGCGCGCGGACGACGGAGACCATGCCCACCGACGCCTGCCAGTATTTCTACGATTGTCCGGCGTGCCAGACGGTGCTGAAGCCGAAGGCTGGCGACTGCTGCGTCTTCTGCTCCTACGGAGACACGCCCTGTCCACCGGTGCAGGCGGACGGCAAGGGATGCTGCGGATGACACATAAACCGGGAGAGCGACTTTGGACCTGCAACTGAAGGGCAAGACGGCGGTGGTGACCGGCGGCACGCGCGGCATCGGCCGCGCCATCGCCGAGTGCTTCGCCGACGAGGGCGCCAATGTCGCCATCTGCGCCCGCAACGCCGACCAGGTCGCCGAGACGGTGGCCGCGCTGCAGGCCAAGGGCGTCAAGGCCTGGGGCGATGTGGTCGATATCGCCGACGGCCCGGCGCTGCAGGCCTTCGTCAAGGCGGCGGCGGGAAAGCTTGGCGGGCTGGATGTCCTGGTTTCGAACGCCAGCGCGCTGGTGCAGGGCAATGCGGAAGCCGACTGGCAGGCGATGTTCGACATCGACATGCTGGGGGCGATCCGCACCTGGGAGGCGGCCAAGCCGCTGCTGGAAGCCGCCGCGGCCAAGAGCGGCGACGCCTGCTTCATCATCACCTCGTCCGTCTCGGCGGTGAATTCCGACAACCCGTCCTCCTACGGCGCGATGAAGGCGGCGCTGATCCACTTCTCGAAGGGCGTCGCGCGGTCGATGGCCGCCAGCAAGGTGCGCTGCAATGTCGTGTCGCCCGGCACGGTCTATTTCGACGACGGCGTCTGGGGCCGGGTGAAGGTCGGCATGCCCGGCTTCTTCGACCAGATGATCAAGCGCAATCCCACCGGCCGCATGGCGACGCCGGAGGAGATCGCCGCGGCGACGGTGTTCCTGGCGAGCCCGCGCTCGGCCTTCACCACCGGGATCAATATGATCGTCGACGGCGCGATCACCCAGCGCGTGAACTACTAGGCCCAAAGCCATGGAATATAACTATTTCGAGCTCCGCCTGAACCGTGATCGCGCCAGTCAGCGGGCGGTGGCGGAGCACGTCCGCACGGCGCTGGGGCCGCAGGCCGTGGCGGTGTTTTCGCCGCTGTTGGGCTTCGCCTCCAATCAGCTGCTGGTGTTGACCGACGCGCGCGCTCCGGTCGAGGCGGTGATGCGGGCGCCGGGCGTGGTCTCCGCCGAGCGGCATCCGCTTAGCCCCACCATCCGGCCGGCGGATGGCGCGAAGCCGGCGGCCATGGGCGTCTATGTCCACAACTGGTTCACCATCGACGCCGGCGGCTTCGATGAGTTCGTCAGGCTGTCGGGCGAGGCCTGGCCGGACTTCGAAGGCCATTTCGAGACCAGGATCTTCGGCCTGTTCGCGGCCCATCCGACCAAGGACGACATGATGGAGGGCGCGCGGCGGCTGCTCTTGATGACCGGCTACCGCGACCTGAACGAATGGCAGAAGAGCCGCAATCCGGCCGAGACGGCGCGGGCCGCCTTCGCGCGCCGCCGCGATCTGACCCGGGTGTCGCTGGCCAGGGCCACCGTGCTGGCGAGTTGAGGAGGGGGCGGCGATGAGTTTGATGGAGACCCGCCGCGCTCAGATTTTCCCGGTGCTCGACGCGGCCCAGGTCGAGACGGCGAAGCGGTTCGCGAGCGGCCCGGCGCGCGCCTTCGCCGCCGGCGAGCAGCTCTATGAGGTGGGCGACCGCGGCGTGCCCGCGTGGCTCCTGCTGGAGGGCGCGATCGAGCTCGTCCGCCATGACGGCCTGGCGCGCAGCGGGGCGATCAATGTGCTCGGTCCCGGTCAGTTCACCGGCGAGGTGAGCCAGCTCGGCGGGCGCGGCACGCTCGCCGCCGCCCGCGCGGGGCCCAAGGGCGCGACGGCCCTGCCGTTCGACGCGGCGCATCTGCGGGCGCTGCTGATCGGGGCGGCCGAACTCGGCGAGATCGTCATGCGGGCGCTGATCCTGCGCCGCATGAGCCTGCTGGAAGCGGGCGACACGGGCTCCATCCTGGTCGGGCCCGCGGACCATCCGGACGTGGTGCGGCTGGAGGGCTTCCTGTCGCGCAACGCCTATCCGCACACGCGGCTGGATGCGCTGGGCGAGGGCGAGGGCCACGCGATCGTCGAGCGCCTCGGGGTCCCGCCGGAAGCGCTGCCGCTGATGATCTGCCCGAACGGGACGGTGCTGCGCCGGCCGACCAATTCCGAGGCCGCCAACTGCCTGGGGATCCTCCTGCCGCTCGACCCCGACAAACTCTACGACGTGGCGATTGTCGGCGCCGGTCCCGCGGGTCTGGCGACCGCGGTCTATGCGGCGTCCGAGGGGTTGTCGGTGCTGGCGCTCGACCAGCGCGCCACCGGCGGCCAGGCCGGCGCCTCGGCGCGGATCGAGAACTATCTGGGCTTCCCGACCGGCATCTCCGGCCAGGCGCTGGCCGGCCGGGCCTGGAACCAGGCGCAGAAGTTCGGCGCCGAGATCGCCGTGCCGATCGAGGTGGTGCGGCTCAACTGCGACTCGCCCTGGAAGACTGGCGATCCACTGCGCCTCGACCTGAGCGACGGGTCCAGCGTACAGGCGAAGACCGTGGTGATCGCGTCCGGCGCCCGCTACCGCCGCCCCGACATCCCCAACATCGAGGCGCTGGAGGGCGCCGGCGTCTCCTACTGGGCGTCTGCGGTGGAGGCCAAGCTCTGCGAGGGCGAAGAGGTGGCCCTGATGGGCGGCGGCAACTCCGCGGGCCAGGCGGTGGCCTTCCTGGCGCCGAAGGTGAAGCGCCTCAATCTGATCGTCCGCGGCCCCGGCCTGGAGGCGACGATGTCGCGCTATCTGATCGAGCGGATCGCCGCCCTGCCGAACGTCGAACTCCACGCCCATACCGAGATCGTCGCGCTGGAGGGCGACCGCAGCGGCGGGCTGACGGCGGCCACCTGCCGCAACCGCGAGACCGGCGTCGAAATCCGCCGGCCGCTGCGCCACCTCTTCCTGTTCATCGGCGCGGACCCCAATGCGGGCTGGCTGCAGGGCTGCGTGGAGACCGACGCCAAGGGCTTCGTGACAACGGGGGCGGATCCGAGGCTGCCGCTGCAGACCGCGCTTGCGGGCGTCTTCGCCATCGGCGACGTGCGCGCCGGTTCGACCAAGCGGGTGGCCGCCGCGGTGGGCGAGGGCGCCGCGGTGGTGGCTCAGATCCACGCCTTCCTGGCCCAAGCCGTGACGGGAGCCTAGGCGCCTGGGCCCCTGGCCCTCTATCGTCGGTAAAACGAGGGGACCCCATGGCGGCTCTGTCAGGCCTGAAGGTGCTGGACTGCACCCACGTCATCGCCGGCGCCTATTGCTCGCTCGTGCTGGCGGACCTCGGCGCTGACGTGATCAAGATCGAGCCGCCGGCCGGGGAGTCGACGCGGGCCTTACGCGGCGATGGCTTCCGCGCCTACGACTTCGTCAACCGCAACAAGCGCGCCATCGCGCTGGATCTCAGCACGAAGGGCGGCGCGGACGTGGTGCGAACGCTCGCCAAGACCGCCGACGTCTTCGTGGAGAACTACCGGCCGGGATCGCTGGATCGCATGGGCCTGGGCTATGCCGAGCTGTCGAAGATCAATCCGCGGCTGGTCTATTGCTCGGTCTCCGGCTTCGGCGGTGACGGCCCCTATCGCGAGCGCGGCGGCTTCGACCTGATCGCCCAGGCGATGAGCGGGTTGATGAGCTTCGTGGGCGAACCGGGGAGCGAGGTTCCATGCTCCACAGCCGTCCCGATCAGCGACCTGAACGCCGGCCTGTTCGGGGCCATTGGGGTGCTGGCTGCGCTGCAGAGCCGGCAGACCACGGGCAAGGGCCAGCACGTGGAGAGCTCGCTGTTCGAATCCGCCATGGCGGCGACGATCTGGGAGACCGGCCGATTCCTCACCAGCGGCGACCTGCCGTCCCGTACCGGCACGCGCCACCGGCTCGCTGCGCCCTATGAGGCGCTGAAGACAGCCGACGGCCATATGGTGGTCGGGGTCAATTCTCAGCGGCTGTGGAAGCGGTTCTGCGAGGCGCTTGGGGAGCCGGACCTGGCGGGAGAAGCGGGTTTCGACAGCCCCGCCGCACGGATGCAGAACCGCGACGCCCTGCAGGCGCGCCTGGAGGGAATCTTGGGGCGCGATACAAGCGCGAACTGGGTTCTGAAGCTGGAGGCGGTCGGCGTGCCGGCGGGCCCGCTCAACAACCTCGCCCAGGCCTGGGACGACCCGCAGATCAAGGCGCGAGGCCTGCTGACTGAGGTCGCCGGCCGCCGCTTCGTGCGCACCCCGATCAAGCTGCACGACACCCCCGTCGAACTCACCCGCGGCCCGGCCGAGGTCGGCGAACACACCCGCGAGGTGCTGGCCGAGGCCGGCTTCTCGCCAACCGACATCGACGCCCTCGTCTCCCAGGGCGCGGCGGCCACAGAACGCAAGAGCGAGGTTTCCGCATGAGCGGCGCGGTCCATGTGCATCCGGTCAGCGAGGCGGTCGTCCTGCTGGAGATCGACAACCCGCCGATGAATCCGCTGGGCGTCGAGATGCGCCAGACCTTCATGGAGGCGCTGGACCAGGTGGAGACCAACGACGCGCTCCGCTGCCTGATCGTCACCGGCAAGGGCCGCGCCTTCTGCGCCGGCGACGACCTGAAGAACGTCGGGCCGGGCGGCGAGGACCTGGCGGGGTTTGGGCGGCTGCTGGACCGGCTGGAGGCGACGCGGGTCCCGGTGGTGGCGGCGGTCAACGGCTGGTGCGTCGGCGGCGGGTTCGAGCTGGCCTGCTGCTGCGACATCCGGCTGGCCTCGACCGAGGCGAAGTTCGTCTGCGCCGGCGTCAATGTCGGGCTGATGGCCTCGACCTACCGGCTGCCCCGGCTGATCGGCGTCTCCCGCGCCAAGGCCATGCTGCTGACCGGCCTGCCGCACGACGCCGAGACCGCCGAGCGCTACGGCCTGGTGACCGGCCTGCATGCGCCGGGCGACCTGCGCGGCGCCGCCATCGCGCTCGCCGAACGCATCGCCAGCCGCGCGCCGCTCTCGGTCGAAGCCACCAAGCGCACGTCGAACCGCGCGCTGGACCTGTCGCCGCAGGACTGGGGCAAGATCGCCGCGCCGGAGCTTAGGGTGCTGCGCAAGTCCAACGACCACCACGCCGCGGTCGCCGCCTTCCGCGAACGCAAGGCCCCGGTGTTCACCCGAAGCTAGGAGACTGAAGTTTTGCGCTACGTCCGAATGCCGATCGAGGTGGAGAGCCCGGAGGAGTACGGCTACGCGCGTATCCGCTACAATCTGTCGGAAAGTTCGGTGGCCGATCAGTCGCTGTCGGACCTCGGCCTGACCATCCCCGACATGCCGCTGCTCTATGGCGAACACCGCGGACGCGCGCGGCTGCGTGAGCTGATCGCCGCGGACGGGCAGGGGTTGTCGGCGGACGATGTGCTGGTGACCACGGGCGCGGCCGGGGCGCTGTTCATCATCGCGACCTCCCTGCTGGGTCCGTCGGACCACTTGGTGGTGATCCGGCCCAACTACGCGACCAATCTGGAGACGCCGCGCGCGATCGGCTGCAAGACCACGCATATCGACCTGGCTTTCGAGGAGGGCTTCCGTATCGACCTGGATAGGGTGGCCAAGGCGCTGACCCCGGCGACCAGACTGATCAGCGTCACCTGTCCGCACAATCCGACCGGGGTGATGCTGAGCGAAGCGGAGCTGCGCGGGCTGGTCGACCTGTCGGGCCGCCACGGCTGCCGCCTGCTGGTGGACGAGACCTACCGCGATCTGTCGTTCGAAGGGCCGCTGCCGCCGGCGGCCTCGCTGGGCGAGCATGTGATCGGCGTGTCGTCGCTGTCGAAGGCCTATGGCGTGCCCGGCATCCGCATCGGCTGGCTGATCACCAAGGACAAGGCGCTGCAGGAGATCTTCCTCGCCGCCAGCGAGCAGATCAGCATCTGCGGCAGCGTCATGGACGAATGGGTCGCCGAGCAGGTGATGGAGAAGCGCGCCACGATCCTGGCGCCGCGCCTCGTCGAGATGCGGCGGCGCCTGGCGACGGTCAGCGCCTGGATGGAGGGCGAGGACGGCCTGGAGTGGGTGAAGCCCAGCGGCGGCGTGGTCTGTTTCCCGCGGATGACCGCCGAGCCGGCCGGCGGGACGGAAGGCTTCTATCGCCGCCTGCTGGAGGACCACGGCGCCTATGTCGGCCCCGGGCATTGGTTCGAGCAGCCGGACCGCTATTTCCGGGTGGGCTACGGCTGGCCGACGGCGCAGGACCTCGAAGCCGGCCTCGCCGCCATCTCCGCCGCCCTGAGGGACTAGGCGCTCACGTTGTCGAAGAGGCCGGCGTTGTAGTCGCGAATCGCCTCGACGATTTCCTCGCGCGTGTTCATCACGAAGGGGCCGTGCGCGAAGACCGGCTCGCCGATCGGCTCGGCGTGACCGAAGAGCACCCGCGCGCCCGTTTTGCCCGCTTCGATCTCCAGCCTGTCCCCGGCCAGGTCGAGTTCGGCCAGCGTCCAGGCCGGCGTCGGTTGGCCGTTCACCCGCACTTCGCCGGAGATCACGTAGAGGAAGACGTTGCGCCCGCTCAGCGAGCCGAACCCGGCCTTGCCGCCGGCGGCGAGTTCGATGGTGCTCATGAAGACGCCGGTGAGCGAGGGGATCGGGCCGGTGTGGCCGCCCCACGTCCCCGAGATCAGCCGCACCGTCGCCTGGCCCTTGTCGACGGCGACAGCGGGGATCTGATCGGCCTGCAGGCCGACATAGCGCGGCGGCGTCATCTTCAGATGGCCCGGCAGGTTGACCCACAGCTGCAGCAGCTCCAGCGGCCCACCGTCGCGCAGGAAGCCCTCCGGCGAGACCTCGGCGTGGACCAGGCCGGAGCCCGCGGTCATCCACTGCACGCCGCCGGCCTTGATGATGCTCTCGTGGCCGGCGCTGTCGCGGTGCGCGAGTTCGCCTTCCAGGATGAAAGTCACGGTCTCGAAGCCGCGATGCGGGTGCGGCCCGAACGGCAGGCCGGCGTTGTTCGGCCCGTAGGTCTGCGGACCGTGGTGGTTGAGGAACAGGAACGGGTCGACCTGCGCCAGGCCGGGGCCCGGCACCGGGCGGCGGGTGACCAGGTCGCCGATGTCGTCGCGCTGAGCGGTGTGCAGGGCCTTGAGGGTCTTGGAGGAGGCTTGGGCGTTCATGGCGTCCATATAGGGTCGTTCGCGGTCTTGCGAAGGCGGCGGGCGAACGACCGCGGCGTCTGAACCGCAGATAACGGGCGCCTCAGACCCGGTTCAGCGCCGCAGGTTCAAATTCCAGTCCATGAGCGGCGCCGACCCTTCGGCCTCGCCCTCACAAAGGACTGGAGTCAGATATGAAGACCGCCGCAATTTCCGGCGCCGTGATCGCCGCCCTGGCGGCCGGCGCCATCGCCACCCCCAGCTTCGCCCAGCCGGGCTATGGCTACGCCAACGACTGCCGCCAGGTTGAGCGCAGCAACGGCGCGGCCGGAACGATCCTCGGCGGGATCGCCGGCGCTGTGCTCGGCTCCAACCTCGCCGCCCACCATGGCGGGCGTGCAGGCGGTGCGGCCATCGGCGGCGTCGCCGGCGCCCTGATCGGCAACAGCATCGGCCGCAGCTCGGCGCAGTCCTGCGGCGACCAGGGCTACCGCCAGGGCTATGCCGCCCCCGTCTACGCCCAGCCGGCCTACGCCAGCGGCTACTACGCCGAACCTGCTTACGTCGAGCCCGCCTATGCCGAACCCGCTTACGTCAGCGGCTATTACGCCGCGCCGGCCTACTACGGCGGCGGTTACGAGACCCGCTACGCATACCGCGGCGGCGACCGGGACCATCGCGATTGGAATCGCGGCCAGGACCAGGGCCGCGGCCGCGACGGGGGCCGCGATCGGGACCAGGGGCGATCGAACTACCGCTAGATCGCCGCGCCTGACCTAGGGCTGGGCCGCGTCCGCTTCGGCGGGCGCGGCCATCGGCGTTTTGAGGGCGCCTTGCGAAGCTAAGGCCCGCGGGGCCATGAAGGCGGATGCAACCGCTCTTCTTCGACCTGCGCGCCACGCACAATCCGCACCGTTGGTACCTGCCGCTGACGCCCGACGTCTGCGTGGGCCGCCAGGACGACCTGTTCATGTTCGGCGGGATCGGCCTGGCCTCGGCCATCGCGGCCATGGAAGGCACCACCGGGCGCCCGGTGATCTGGGCGACAGCCCAGTACCTCTCCTACGCCAAGCCGCCGAGCGTGGTGGACCTGGACGTCTGGGTCCCGACCGCGGGCAAGTACAACAGCCAGGCCCGGGTGATCAGCCACGTGGGCGACAAGGAGATCGTCACGGTCAACGCCGCCTTGGGTTCGCGCCCGAGCGAGATCTCGCAGCAGTGGCTGGCCATGCCCGAGGTTCCGCCGCCGCAGGATTGTGAGCCCGGCGAGCACTGGCGCCAGGCCGGCTATGGCCTGCACAGCCGCATGGAGATTCGGGTCGCCAAGGGCCGTTACGGCTTCGACCGGGCCGGCGCGCCGGAGCCGGACGGCCGGCTCCTGCTATGGATCAAGCCGATCGGCGACTTCGCCATCGATGCGCCGATGCTGGCGATCATCGCCGACCACGTGCCGTCCGGAATCGGCAACGCGCTGGGCAAGAACGCCGGGGGCAACAGCCTGGACAACACGCTGCGCATCCGCCGGATCGTGCCCACCGAATGGGTGCTCTGCGATATCCGCATCCTGGGCGTCCACGGCGGCTTCGGCCACGGGGCCATGTACCTGTTTGCCGAGGACGGCGAACTGATGGCCACGGCCAGCCAGTCGGTGATCGTGCGCGTGCGCGAGACCCTGGAGGACAGGTGAGCGAGATCGACGCCCTGACGCTGCGTGGGACGCAGCTGCTGACCGGCCGGGACGCCCCGCTCGCGCCGAGCCAGGGTATCGCCGAGCTGTCGCGGGCCAGCGAGCTGGGCGGGGCCGACGCGACGGCGATCCTGGCGGCCCTGGCCGGCATGGGCGTCGACGCGCCGCCGAACTGGCCCCGGGCGCTGGAACTGCTGGCGCTGGCGGCCGAGCGGGGCTCGGAGGGCGCGCGGGGACAGCTGCGGTTGCTGGGCGGCCAACCGGACGCGCAGGACGGCTGGGCCAGGCTCGCGCAGGGAATAGATATCGCCGCCTGGACCGCGCCGCCCGTCCGGCGGCCGATCTGCGAGGCGCCGCGCATCCGCATGCTCGACGGCTTCGTCTCGCCCGAAGTTTGCGCCTGGCTGATCGGGATCGGCAGGGCGCGGCTGACCCAGGCGCAGGTCTATGACGCCAGGACCGGCGGCGCGGCGATCGACGCGGCGCGCACCAACTCCGCCTTCGAGCTCAGCATCGTCGACGTCGACCTGGTCACCGTGCTGGCGCGGGCGCGGATCGCCGCCGCCGCCAATGTTCCGCTCGGCGCGCTGGAGCCGCCGCAGCTGCTCCACTACGCCGTCGGTCAGACCTTTGGGCGGCACTACGACTACCTGGATGTCTCCCAGCCGGGCTATGCGAAGGACGTGGCCGCGCACGGCCAGCGCGTCCTGACGGCGCTGATCTACCTCAACGACGGCTACGAGGGCGGCGAGACCGCGTTTCCAAGGGCCGGGATCGAGGTGCGGGCGCGCACGGGCGATGGGGTGATGTTCGCCAACGTCGACCGCGCCAACGCCGTCGATCCCATGAGCCTGCACGCCGGCGAGCCGCCGACCTCGGGGGAGAAATGGGTCTTCTCGCAGTGGATCCGCGACCGCGCCCAAGGCTCCGGCGGCTAAGGACGCGCTGGCTGACGGCGCTTAGTTCCGCGTCGGGATGATCACCGGCAGGGTCTCGTAGCCCTTCACGAAGGTCGAATAGACCCGCTTGGGTTCGCCCACGACCTCGATGGTCGGGAAGCGGGCCAGGATCTCTTCCCAGATGATCTTCAGCTGCAGTTCGGCCAGCCGGTTGCCGACGCAGCGGTGGATGCCGAAGCCGAAGGAGATGTGGGTGCGTGGCCGCTCGCGGTCGATGATGTAGGCGTTCGGATTGTCGATCACCTCGTCGTCGCGGTTGCCCGAGACGTACCACATGATGACCTTCTCGCCGGCCCTGATGGTCTTGCCCCGGAACGCGACATCCTCGATCGCGGTGCGGCGCATATGGGCGAGCGGGGTCTGCCAGCGGATGGTCTCGGAGACCATGGACGGGATCAGGCCGGGGTCGGCGCGCAGCTTGGCGTATTGATCGGGGTTCTGGTTGAGCGCCAGGACCGAGCCCGAGATGGTGTTGCGGGTGGTGTCGTTGCCGCCGACGGTCAAGAGCACGATGTTCCCGAAATACTCGCGCGGCTCCATGTTCCGCGTCGCCTCGCCGTGCGCCAGCATGGAGATCAGGTCGCCTCTGGGCGGCGCGTTCACCCGCTGGTTCCAGAGCTCGGTGAAATAGGCGTGGTACTCGACGAAGATCGCCATCTTCTGCTCGAGGCTGTCGATCAGGCCCTGGCCGGGGGCGGCGGTGACCACGTCGGACCAGTAGACCAGCTGGCGGCGGTCCTCCTGGGGCATGTCGAACAGCGTCGCCAGCGTCATGCCGGTGAGTTCCTTGGAGACCAGGTCGACCCAGTCGAACTCTTCCCCGATCGGCAGGCCGTCGAGGATCTTGGCGGCCCGCTCGCGGATCAGGGGCTCCATGACCTGCAGGTTCATCGGCGAGACCGCGGGGCTCACCACCTTGCGCTGCACGTCGTGCTTGGGCGGGTCCATGGCGATGAACATGGGCAGCGGGTCCATGTTCGACTGGCCGCCGGCGATGTTGATGCCGCCGATCTTGAAGTCCGACGAGAACTGCTGGTGGTTGGTGTCCACCGCCATGATGTCGTTGTACTTGGTGATCGACCAATAGGGCCCGAACTCGTGCTCGGCGGTGTAGTGCACCGGGTCCTCGGCGCGCAGGCGCTCGAAGATCGGCCACATGGCGTCGGCCTGGAAGAGCTTCGGCTGGGCCGGGTTCAGGAGCTCCAGCGGGGTCGCATAGGCCTCGTCGCGGGCTTGGCCCTGGATCTGGGCGAGGTTCGCCAGGTTGCCGTCAGCCATGATGCGCTCTCCGATTTTAGCAGTGTATAGATCGCGAAATGACGGGAGCGTCAACTTCGCGGGCGCCTGGAGCCGCACACGCTGACGTGACAGAAGCGGCCATGGTCCCCGCCACCGCCATCGACGATCCCGACGACCCGCGGCTGGCCGACTACCGCCAGGTGCGCGAGCGTGACCTAGTGGGCCGAAACGGCGGCTTCATCGCCGAGGGCGTGGTGGTGCTGGAAAAGCTGATCGCGCGCGGCCGCCACCCGCTGCGCTCGGTGCTGGTCGCGCAGAAGCGCGTGGCGGCGCTGGAGCCCCTGCTGGCGGCCCTGCCGCCGGGAGTCGAGGTCTATGCGGCGGGGCAGGCGGTGATGGATGCGGTGGTGGGCTTTCCGATCCACCGAGGCGTGCTGGCGGCCGGTGTGCGGGCGGAGCCGGGGCTGGACGCAATGCTGGCGGCGCTTCCGGAGCGGGCGCTGGTGGTCGGGCTCTGCGGGATCGCCAATCATGACAACATGGGCGGCCTGTTCCGCAACGCCGCCGCCTTCGGCGCCGACGCCGTCCTGCTCGACGACGACTGCTGCGATCCCCTCTACCGCAAGGCCATCCGGGTCTCGGTCGGGGCGGCGCTGACCACGCCCTTCGCCCGCGCCGGATCAGCAGGCGCGCTGGCGGCGCGGCTGGTGGCGGAGGGGTTCGCGGTCATGGCGCTTTCGCCCGGCGGAGCTGTCGAATTGTCGCAGGTTGGGGCCGCGCCGCGCCGGGCCGTGCTGTTCGGCGCGGAGGGGCCAGGATTGCCGGCCGCGGTGCTGGCCCAGGCGCAGACCGTGCGCATCGAGATGGCCGGCGGCTTCGATTCCCTCAACGTCGCCACAGCCAGCGGCATCGTCCTGCACCAGATGGTTGCATCGGCCCGCGTAGTCGCCGGCGGTTAGAGCCCTTTCTTAACCCGTCGCGGGGCAACGTTCTGGGAAAGCGGAATAATCCGGGTCCCCGGGGGAAGCATGGCCGTCGAGAGCCGTCCCTATAGGTCGAGTGGTTTGGAGCAGTCCGGGCCGGTGTTCGATCGCGCGCGGCGGCTTGCCCGCACGCTGTTCCGCGACGTCGAGGCGTCCGTCGTCCTGGTGAACGGGGGCGAAGCCTGGCGCAGCCACAACCCGACGGGCGAGGCGCCGGCCGACGCGCCGGTGGCGCAGCTGATCGTCGACAGCGGCGAGGCGATGTGGGTCGCCGACGCCAGCCAGGATCCCCGCTTCCGCGAGCGCCGCAACGTCAAGGGCCCGCCCCACGTCCGCTTCTACGCCGCCGCTCCGATCCGCCTGGAAGACGGCTCGATCCCCGGCGCCTTCGCCGTGGCCGGGTTGACGCCGCGGCCGTTCGATCAGGAGCTCGCCGACCGGCTGCAGGATCTCGCCGATGGGGTCGCCGACGAATGGAGCCGGGTGCAGGCGAAGATCGCCCGTGAAGCCGCCCGCCGCGAAAACGATGTCGCCCAGCGCATGGTCACCCAGATCATCCAGACCGCGCCGCTGTCGCTGGTGATGACCGATAAGGAGATGCGCGTCGTCTCCGCGAGCCCCCGCTGGATCGAAAGCCGCCAGTTCACCGACCGGGAGGTGATCGGCCACTCGCTCTACGAGTTGTTCCCCACGACCTATGAGAAATGGCGCCCGGTCTACGACCGCTGCCTGGCCGGGGAGGCGGTGCGCGCCGACCGCGTGGAATATCTGCGCGGCGACGGCTCGGCGATCTGGCTGCAGGTCGAGCTGACGCCCTGGCGCGACGCCGCCGGCGACGTCGGTGGGCTGATCATCACCTCGCACGATGTGACCGACATGGTCTCCGCCCTGGAGCGCACCGAGCGGTCGGAGGAGCGCCTGCGGCTGGCGATCGAGATCGCCAACATGCATGTATGGGAACTGGATTTCCGCCGCCACGAGCTGATCACCATCGGCGCGGAGGCGGACTTCTACACCGATCCCTTCGACTACAAGAAGCTCGCCGGCGACATCTGGTCGACGATCGACGAGCGCGACCTGCCGCGGGTCAGGGAGGAGTGGCGCCGTCACCAGGAGGAGGGCGCGCCCTACCGCCCCGAATACCGGGTCCGCCGTTCGGACGACAAGGAAGTCTGGGTGCAGGGCGCGGTAAGCTACCTGACGACCGACGAGGGCAAGCCGCTGCGGATGATCGGCGCGCTGCAGAACATCACCGACCGCAAGGCCGCCGAGCGGGCGCTCGTCCAGGCCAAGGAGGAGGCCGAGGCCGCCACCCGCGCCAAGTCGGCGTTCCTCGCGACCATGAGCCACGAGATCCGCACGCCGCTGAACGGCGTGCTCGGCATGGCCCAGGCCATGGCGACGGGAACCCTAGACACCGAGCAGCGCGATCGGCTGGACGTGATCCGGCAGTCGGGCGAGAGCCTGCTGGCGATCCTCAACGACGTGCTGGACCTCTCCAAGATCGAGGCCGGCAAGCTGGAGCTGGAACACGCCGAGTTCGACCTGGAGGAGACCGTGCAGGGCGCGCTGAGCGCGTTCGCCGCCACCGCCCAGGCCAAGGGGCTGGGGCTGACCCTGAACATCCAGCCGGCTGCGCGCGGCGTCTACATCGGCGACAGCGTTCGGGTTCGTCAGATTCTCTACAACCTGATTTCCAACGGCCTGAAGTTCACCGGCAAGGGCGGCGTCAAGGTGACCCTGTCGCGGCGCGGCCGGCGCCTGCGGCTGCGCGTGGCCGACACCGGCATCGGCGTCGCCCCGGAGAAGCTCGCCGGCCTCTTCCGCAAGTTCGAGCAGGCCGACGCCTCGACGACGCGGCGCTATGGCGGCACGGGCCTGGGGCTCTCGATCTGCCAGGACCTGGCGGCGATGATGGGCGGCGAGATCGGCGTCGAAAGCGCGCCGGGCCAGGGCGCGACCTTCACCGTCGAGCTGCCGCTGGAGCGGATCGCCGACGCGCCGGAGCGGACAGCGCGCGTCGCCGGGGAGCCGACGGCGATGATGGACGACGCCGCCGCGATCCGCATCCTCGCGGCCGAGGACAACGGCATGAACCAGCTGGTCCTGCGCACCCTCCTGGCGCAGGTCGGCATCGAGCCGACGATCGTGGGCAACGGCCGCGAAGCCGTCGAGGCCTGGGCGAGCGAGCCCTGGGACATGATCCTGATGGACGTGCAGATGCCCGAGGTGGACGGGCCCACCGCCACAGGCATGATCCGCGCCCGCGAGCGGGCCGCAAACCTGGCGCGCACGCCGATCATCGCGCTGACCGCCAACGCCATGGCCCACCAGGTGGCGGAATACTCGGAAGCCGGCATGGATGGCTTCGTCGCTAAGCCCATCGAGGCCGCGCGCCTGTTCGAGGCGATCGAGGCCGCGCTGGACGCCCGCCGCAAGGCGGTCGCGGAAGCCTCGGCCTCGGCCGCGGCCTAGGGCTCAGCCGAATTCGTAGCCGCTGAGCGCCACGTCCATCGCCACATCGCGGAAGGCTGTGCGTCCGGGTTCGCCCTCAGCCGCGCCGGCGGCGACGAACAGCGGGGCCAGGTGTTCTTCGCGCGGGTGAGCCTCGCGGGCGTAAGGCCCCTGGTCCCAGTGGCGCAGCGCTTCATCGCGACGGGCCGGGTCGGCGATGGCCTCGCCCAGCCAGGCGTCGAAGGCCTGCGACTTGGCGGTGAAGGCCGGGCTGAAGCCGCGCATGTTGTGCCAGCTCATGCCCGACCCCACGATCAGCACGCCTTCGTCGCGCAGGGGCGCGAGCGCGCGGCCGGCGGCCAGGTGCGCCTGCGGATCCAGATCGGCGCGCAGGGACAGCTGGACCACCGGAATGTCGGCCTCGGGGGTTGAAAGCAGCAGAGGCACGAAGACGCCGTGGTCGTAGCCGCGCTCGCCGTCCTGCGCCGTCGGGAAGCCTGCGGCGCCCAGCAGCTGGCGGACCCGCGCCGCCAGAGCCGGCGAGCCGGGCGCGTCGAAGCGCAGGCGATAGGTTTCCTCGGGGAAGCCGTAATAGTCGAACAGCATCGGTGGCTTAGGTGAGGATCCTACGGTGAACACCGGCTCTTCCCAGTGGCCGGAGACCACCAGGATCGCCTTGGGCCGCTCGGGCAGGTCCGCCACCAGGCCTTTCAGCCAGGCGGCGGTCTTGTCCCAGGTGTCGGCCGGCCCGCGGGTCCAGTCCATGAAGAAACAGGGCCCCGCGCCGTGCGGGATGAACAGGGTGGGAAGCGTCATGGCGCCTAGGCCGCGTAGCGCTCGATGCCGTCGGCGAAGACCTGGCCGAAGCCGATGAGGAACTCGCGCGTCGCCTCGTTGATCAGTTCGCCACCCTCGTCGAACATCGCCGCCACGCCGCCGACATAGGTCTCCGGCTGGTTCACGGTGGGCATGTTCAGGAACACCAGCGACTGGCGCAGCTGGTGGTAGGCGCCGAAGCCGCCGATGGCGCCCGGCGAATTGCTGACCACCGCGGCCGGCTTGCCGTTCCAGACGCTGGCGCCGTAGGGGCGCGAGCCCACGTCGATGGCGTTCTTCAGCACGCCCGGCAGGCCGCGGTTGTACTCCGGCGTTACGAACAGCACCGCGTCGGCGGCCTTCACCTGCTCGCGGAAGGCGGTCCATTCGGCGGTGGGCGTCGCCTCGAGGTCCTGGTTGAAGTGCTGCAGGGCGCCGATCTCGACGAAGTCGAAGCTGAGGTTCGCCGGCGCGGTGGCGGCGATCGCCTTGGCCAGCTTGCGGCTGAAGGATTCCTTGCGGAGGCTGCCGACGATGACGGCGACTTTGCGGGGCTTGGACATGGCGTTGGTCCCTTCTGAATGGTGTGACCGTTAAGTGCGCCCATCCTCCGGCGTTGATAATCCGGCTTGAACGCACAATTATGTTTCCGATCAGGAAGTAATCCGCGAGCGCCCCATGGACCGGTTCGATGAGATCAACGCCTTCGCCGCCGTGGCCGACGCGCGCAGCTTCACGCAGGGGGCGCGGCGCCTGGGCGTCTCCAGCGCCCAGGTGTCGAAGCTGGTGGCGCGGCTGGAGAACCGGCTGGGCGCGCGGCTCTTGAACCGCACCACACGGGACGTCTCGCTGACCGACACCGGCCGCGCCTATCTGGAACGCTCGCGCAGCCTGATGGAGGACTTCGAGGCCCTGGACGGCTCGGTGCGCGACCAGAGCGGGCCGCGCGGCCTGCTCAAGATCTCAGCCCCGGTCTCGTTCGGCGTGAACCAGCTGACGCCGGCCCTGCTGGATTTCGCGGCGGCCTATCCGGAGGTGTCGCTCGACGTCTCCTCCACCGACCGGATGGTCAATCTGGTGGAAGAGGGCTTCGATGTCGGCGTGCGCATCGGTCAGTTGGCGGACTCCTCGGTGATCGCGCGCAAGCTGGCGGCGGTGCGCCTGGTGACCTGCGCCTCGCCGGACTACCTGCAGGGCGCCGGCATGCCGCAGACGCCGCAGGACCTGGCGAAGCACGAGGCCATCCTCGACAACAACATGCGCGACCCCACCGTCTGGACCTACGGCGAGGGCGGCGAGAGCTACGACGTCCGGGTGCACGGTCGGTTGAAATTCGGCGGCGCCGACGCCTGCGTGGCGGCGGCCAGGCGGGGCCTGGGGATCACCCGCACGCCGGCCTTCGCGGCGGCGGAGGACCTGCGGGCCGGGCGCCTCACGCCGCTGCTCTGCGCCTACGAGGCCCAGCTGATCCATGTGCACGCGGTCTATCCGCACGCGCGCCACCTGGCGGCCAAGGTGCGGGTGTTCGTGGACTTCCTGGCCGAGCGCTACGCCGGCGAGCCGGAATGGCACCAGGGCTGGGGCGCGGCGGCCTAGCTGGGCTTGGCCGCCGCGCGCGCGGCCAGGAAGCGGGCCATGGCGTCCCGGGGCCCGTCGGTGGTCCAGGCGTCCTCGAAGGCGTCGACGCCGGCGGCGATGGCCTGGCTGAGCGGCAGGTCCTCCCAGGCGCGGATCAGGGCCTTCTGGATCTGCACGGCGCGGGGTTCGGCCTCCAGCAGCTTGTCTAGCAGGTCCTCGATCGCCGCGAACAGCAGGGCGGGCGAGTGGACCTCCTCGACCAGGCCCCAGGCCAGCGCCTCGGCGGCCCCGAAGGTCTCGCCGGTCATCAGGATGCGCCGCGTGCGGCCCCAGCCGATCAGCGAGGGCAGCAGGGCCGCCTCCACCACCGAGGGGATGCCGAGCTTGACCTCCGGCATGCCGAACCGGGCGGTGTCCGCGGCCAGCCGCATGTCGCAGGCCGCGGCGACCTCCAGCCCCGCGCCCAGGCACCAGCCGTTGATCGCCGCGATCACCGGGACCGGCGTGTCGCGGATCGCCTGGCAGCAGGCATGCACCTTCTGGATGAAGGCGCGGCCCTGCGCGGGGCCTTCGATGGCGGCCATCTCGTCGATGTTGGCGCCGCCGATGAACGCCTTGTCCCCGGCGCCGGTCAGCACCACGGCGCGCAGGGCCAGGTCCGCGGCCAGACCGTGGAACAGGTCGACGAACTCGCCCATCACCGCTGACGACAGGGTGTTCAGCTTCCTGGCGTTGTCGACGCAGACATAGGCGATGCGTCCACGGGCGTGCTGTTCGTAGCGGACGGTGACGAGAGCGGTCATGCGCCCATCAAGGGCCGCCGGGCGTGCAACTGCAAGCCGCGCAGGCGCCTAATGCACCGCGCTGATCTGGCCGGCGTCGATCTTGGCCAGGAGCTGTTCCTTCAGCGCGGCCATGCGCGTGCCGACGGCCTTCAGGTCCATGTCGGTCTTCTTGACCTTGGGGAAGTAGTCCTCTTCCTCCTCCTCGACATGGTGCTCGATCTGTTCCTCGAGCACGGTCATCTTGGCGTCGTAGAGTTCCTCGCCGGGCCGCATGGCTTCGATCTCGTCCATCAGGTCGCGGGCGGCGGCGTGCTCGACCACCGCCTCGTCGACGATGTCCTCGTTTTTCAGGTACTCGCGGCTGACGGGATAGAAGATCTGTTCCTCGATCTGCATGTGCACGCGCAGCTCCAGGCAGATCCGGTCGGCCAGCGCCTTGCGGCGCTCGTCGTTCTTGGCCTTCTCGAACTGGCTGAACAGCTTTTCGACCGCCCGATGGTCGGCCTTCAGCAGCGCGACGGCGTCGGGCCCCTTGGTGGACTTGGCCTTGGCCGCGGGGGCCTTCTTGCCGGCTGCGGAAGGGGCTGCGGTGGCCATGGGGATGCTCCGTTGACGGGGTTCGGGGCGATGCGCCCCTCGTTCCAGCCTGAACCCCTCCACGCGGCCCCGGTTCCGCTTGATTTTCTTCAGCCGGGCGGCTCGTTAGACGGATGAATAGGGGCCCCAAGGTGACCGTGGCCGGCGCCGGCGCGCTGGGACTGGCGAGCGCGCTGGCGCTGGCCGACGCCGGCTGCGCGGTGACGGTCTGCGATCCGGCGAACGCGCCGCAAGCGTCCTCGGTGGCGGCCGGCATGCTGGCCCCGGTGTTCGAGGCGGCGCTGGACGACGGGACGGCCGGCGACCTCGACCTGCTGCTGGCGGCGCGCAACCTCTGGCCGGCGCTGGCGCAGCGCGCGGGCGTCGCGCTCGACCGCTCGGGGACGGTGGCGGCGGGCGGCGAGGCCTGGCTGGCGCTAATCAGGGCGAGGCTCGCCGGGCTCGGGATGCGCGGCGCCGACATGCCGCGCGCCATGCTGGAGGAGATGGCGCCGGGCGTGGCGCCAGGGCTGGAAGGCGTGCTGGTGCGCGAGGACTGGCGGCTGGAGCCGCGACCGGCGTTGGCCGCCCTGCGCGCGGCGGCCGAGGCCGCGGGCGTCGTGTTCCGCACGGAAGCCGCCGATGGGCGCGGCGAGGCCGACTGGCTGGTGGTCGCCAGCGGCGCGGGGCAGGGCCTCGCGGGCGTGGCGCCGGAACTTTCGACGCTGACGCCGATCAAGGGGCAGATCCTGGCGTTCCTGGCCGAACGCGGCGGCCGGATGAGCTTGCGCGGCGAGGCCTGCTACGCCGTGCCGGGCGCGGACGGCCTCGCGGTCGGGGCGACCATGGAGGCTGGGCGCAACGACACGGCGATCGATCCGGCGAGCCTCCAGCCCCTGGTCGAGGCGGCCGGTCGGCTGTTCCCGGGCTTGGCGGACGCAACCTTCGCGATCTCCGCCGGGGTGCGGGCGGCGACTGCCGACGGCCTGCCGATGGTCGGCCCCTCGCAGGCGAGCGGCGTCATCCTGGCGGTGGGCGCGCGGCGCAACGGCTGGCTGTTGGCGCCGCTGGTCGCCCGGGTCGCGACCGCTTGCGTGACGGGCGCTGACTCTGGTCCCTATGCGGCGCGGCTCGATCCGGGCAGGTTCGGCGCGGCCAGAGAGAGGACGACGGCGCCATGAACGGCTTCTGGTTCACCGACGAGCAGGAGGCGATTCGGCAGGGCGTGCTGCGCCTCTGCGAGCGCTTCGACGCGGCCTACTGGCGGCGCACCGACGAGACCGGCGAGTTCCCGGAGGCCTTCGTGGCGGCGATGGCGCAGGCCGGCTGGCTGGGCGCCGCCATGCCGGTGGAGCTGGGCGGCTCCGGCCTGGGCGTCACCGAGGCCGCGATCGCCATGCAGGCTGTGGCCGAGAGCGGCGCGGGCTTTTCGGGCGCGAGCGCCCTGCACCTGAACATCTTTGGCCCCATGCCCTTGGTGAAGTTCGGGACCGCCGAGCAGAAGCAGAAGCTCATTCCCCGGCTGATCGCCGGCGAGGACAAGATGTGCTTCGGCGTCACCGAGCCGGACGCCGGCCTCGACACCACCAGCCTCACCACCCAGGCCACGCGGACCAACGAGGGCTATGTCATCCGCGGCCGCAAGATGTGGACCACCATGGCGCAGCGGGCGACCAAGATGCTGATCGTGGCGCGCACCACGCCGCGCGCCGAGGTGAAAAAGGCCACCGACGGGATCAGCCTGTTCTACGTCGACTTCGACCGCGAGAAGATCACCGCGACGCCGATCCCCAAGATGGGGCGCAAGGCGGTGGAGTCGAACTCGGTGTTCATCGACGACCTGACCGTGCCGGCCGACGCCTTGGTGGGCGAGGAGGGCAAGGGCTTCTACTACCTGCTGGAGGGGCTCAACCCGGAGCGGGTGCTGATCGGCGCCGAGGCCGTCGGCCTGGGCCGCGCGGCGCTGAAGAAGGCGGCGGCCTACGCCAAGGAGCGCGTGGTGTTCGGCCGCCCGATCGGTCAGAACCAGGGCGTGGCGCATCCGCTGGCGCGCTGCTGGGCCGAGCTGGAGGCCGCCAACCTGATGGCCTTCAAGGCCGCCGCCCTCTACGACGCCGGCCGCGAGTGCGGGGCCGAGGCCAACGCGGCGAAATATCTGGGCGGTGAGGCGGGTTTCCGGGCCTGCGAGGCGGCGGTGATGGCGCACGGCGGCATGGGCTACGCCAAGGAATATGACGTCGAGCGCTACTTCCGGGAGGCGATGATCCCGCGCCTGGCGCCGGTCAGCCGCGAGATGATCTTCAACTTCATCGCCGAGCGGGTGCTCGGCCTGCCGAAGAGTTATTGAGGGGGAACAAGAAGATGCGTGGATATCTTGCGGCGGTTTCGGCCGCGGCGCTGTTGTGGGCGCCGGCCGCCCGGGCGGCGGATGGCTTCAGCGTCGCCGACGCCATCGCCTATCCCTTCACGCTGGGCCTGGTGAGCGCGCAGAAGGCCGACGTCATCGCCTGGGTGCGGGTGGAGAAGGGCGTGCGCAACGTCTGGGCGGCGTCCGGCCCGGCGTTCACGCCCAGGCAGGTGACGCAGTTCACCCAGGACGATGGCCAGGAGCTGACCCAGCTCACCTTCTCCCCGGATGGCAAGACGCTGGTCTTCGTGCGCGGCGGCGACCATGACGCCAACTGGCCGGCCGCCGGCAACCTGGCGCCCGATCCGGCGGAGGGGACCGAGCAGCCGAAGGTCACCCTGTGGCTCGCCGACCCGACGGGCGGCAAGCCCGCCGCGAAGATCGCCGAGGGCGACGAGCCGGCGGTCTCCGTCCGGGGCGAACTCGCCTATGTGAAGGAGGGCGCGGTCTGGACCGCCAAGCTGGACGGCACGGCCGCTAAGAAACTGTTCTTCGACCGCGGCAAGGACAGCGAGCTCGCCTGGTCGCCGGACGGCGGCAAGCTCGCGTTTTCCTCGGCGCGCGACGGCGACCATGGGTTTATCGGGGTGTTTTCCGGCGAAGCGCAGCCGCTGGAATGGCTGGCGCCCTCGACCGGCGTCGACCGCGAACCGGTCTGGGCGCCGGACGGCAAGGCCATCGCCTTCACGCGTCAGCCGGGCCGGGGCGGCGAGCCCGGGCCGATCCTTGAGCGCCAGCCGCGGCCCTGGTCGATCTGGACGGCCGAGGTGGCGACCGGCGCCGGCAAGCGGGTCTGGAAGAGCGGCGAGGACCTGCACGGCTCCTATCCCAACGTCGCGGGGCAGGCGAACCTGGCCTGGTCGGGCAATGGCAAGCTGGTCTTCCTGTCGGAAGCCGACAACTGGCCTCATCTGTATTCGATCCCCGCCGCCGGCGGCGAGGCGAAGCTGCTGACGCCCGGCGCCTTCATGGTCGAGCACGTCGCCATGGCCCGCGACGGCAGATCGATCATCTATTCCGCCAACACCGGCAAGGATCCCGACGACAACCAGCGCCGCCACCTCTATCGCGCCAGCTTCGACGGCGGCCCGCCGATGGTGCTGAGTAGCGGCACGGCGATCGAATGGAGTCCCGCGGCGCTGTCCACCGGTGTGGCCTTCATCAAGGCCGACGCCAAGAACCCGCCGGTGGTCGACGTCATGACGGCCTACAGCGCGGCTGCCCGCCAGCTGGAGGGCCAGACCCCGCCGCCGGAGTTCGCCGGCGCGAGGTTCGTGGTTCCGAAGAAGGTGACGTGGAAGGCGCCGGACGGCCTGACCATCGAGGGCCAGTTGTTCCAGGCGCCGGGCGTCAGGAACCAGCCCGGGGTGATCTTCGTCCACGGCGGGCCGCCCCGGCAGATGATGCTGGGCTGGTCCTACATGGACTACTATTCGAACAGCTACGCGATGAACCAGTACCTGGCGGCGCACGGCTTCACCGTGCTGTCGGTGAACTATCGCCTGGGCATCGGTTACGGCTGGGATTTCCAGCACGCCGAGCATGGCGGCGCGGCCGGGTCGTCGGAGTACCAGGACGTGGCGTCCGGCGCGCGGTTCCTGCAGGCGGTCCCCGGCGTCGACGCCAAGCGGATCGGCATCTGGGGCGGCTCCTACGGCGGCCTGCTGACCGCGCTCGGCCTGGCGCGCAACTCCGACATCTTCAAGGCCGGCGTCGACTTCCACGGGGTCCACGACTGGTCACGCACGGTGGCCCGCCAGTACGGGGCGCGCAGCGACCGCTACGAGAAGGGCGATCTCGACAAGGCGCTGGAGACGGCCTTCAAGGCCTCGCCCGACGCCGACATCGCCAGCTGGACCTCGCCGGTGCTGCTGGTCCAGGGCGACGACGACCGCAACGTCCACTTCGCCGAGACCATCGACCTGGCGCGCCGGCTGCAGAAGAAGGGCGTGGACTTCGAGGAACTGGTGATCCCCGACGAGATCCACGGCTTCCTGCGCTACGACTCCTGGCTGAAGGCGGACACCGCGACGGCGGAGTATCTGACGCGGAAGCTGGGCGCCGCGGCTGGCAAATAGCCGCGACGCCCAGCCCCGGGGGACCGTGGACGGTCAGGTCACTTCAGGGCGAACCGGATTGGGATATTGACGGTCGCGCCATCCACGGCCTGGCCGTCCATGGTCTGCGGGCTCATGCGGAAGAAGCGGGCGAGCTTCAGGGCGGCGGGGCCGAAGCCGGCCTCGACGGGGGTTTCGGCGGCGACCTGGCAGTCGCGCACCGCGCCGCTGGCCGTGACCGCGCAGGTGAGGGTGGCCACGCCGCTCAGGCCCATGCGCTGGGCGCGGTCCGGATAGACGTTGGCCATCTCCTCGCCGGTCGGCTTGCGGATCCAGGTCGGGCTGCGCAGGTCGTGGCGGACGGAGGGCGGCGGATCGAGGGGCGGCGGCTGAAGGGGGGTGATGGCCTCGGCGACCTTGAAGCTGTCGGGCGCGGTGCGGGAGGGCGGCGGATCGACCGGCAGGGTGGCGATCGGCGGCGGATCGCCGATCGTGGGCGGGTGCAGCACGATCTTGGGCTTCTCGACCGGCTGCGGCGGCTCGGGCTTTACCGGGTGGAACATGTCGATGACCACAGGCGGCGTCTCGTCCGGTTGGGTCAGGTGCGGCGGGCTGAACTTCGCGTAGGCGAGATAGCCGGCGACCGCGAGGTGCAGGGCGATCGAAATGCCGATCGCAGGCCGCAGATGCGGCGGGATGCGGTTGGTCGGTCCGCGCGCCTCGAAGCCGAAGGGGATGACCTGACGGATGACCATGCCTTGCTCCCTGACGTCGCCCGGGTTCATGTCTCGGGCGAGAAATAATTTACATTCGTGATATTCACCTGAAAACTACAGCTGTCAATCACGCTGTTTCCGCCTCTCGATCTCGTGATGACCAGAGGGGGCGGCCCGCTGGTCCGGTCCCGTTCATGTTGAATAAGTGATGTTGTCGACGCCGCGTTTGGAACGGCGAAGCTTGTGATGGGTTTCAGCACTATGTCGTACCGCCACATCCTCCTGACCGCCGCCGCCACGAGCCTGATGCTCGCCGCGTGCAACCAGCAATCCGCCGCGCCCGCCACCGGCGCGCCGATCGCCAGCCTGCCGCTGGCTGATGCGACGCCGCCGCCGGAAACGCCGGCCCCCTACGCCAATGCGCTGCCGGCGGCGCCGCCGATCCGGCGCGTGTCGACCCCGCCGCGTCCGGTCTACAGCTATATCGACGACGCCTATCTCGTGGGCGACACCCTGGGCGACAGCCCGCCGGACTACACCGTCGACTATGAGGGCGTTCGGCCCTGGGTGTGGCGCACCAACGGCGGCGACTACCGCGTGGTCGAGGACACGCCCGACGGCGAGCGGAGCTACTACTACCGCGGCGACGGCGACTATCCGTACCTGATCCAGGACCCGCAGTACGCCTATGCCTATGACAACGGCGGCGAGCTGGTGGAGGTCTACGACCACTACGGCCGGCCCTATCCGAACTATGCCGGCGCCCTGCTGGAGATCGCCGCGCGCTATCTGGATCGCGGCCGCCACCTGCACTATGCGGCGATCCACGACCAGCGTCAGGCGGCCTACGCGTCCGACTGGCGCGCGCGCCGCGACATCGTGCTCGCCCCGCAGCGGCAGTGGGCGACGGCGCAGCAAAGCAATCCCGACTGGCGGCGCGTCCACGACGAGCGCGTCCAGCAACAGCAGCCGCAGCTGGCGGCCTTCCAGCAGGAACGCGCCCAGCGGCAGGCCTATGCGAGCCGGCTCGCGCCGGTGATCGCCGCCGCGCCGCAGGTCCCGCCGCGCCGTGAGGGCGCGCCGCCAGCCGGCCCCGGCTTCGGCGGCGACCGCGGTCAGCCGGGCTTCAACGCCCAAAATCGCGATGTGGGCCGCGAGCAGGCCGCCCAGCAGCAGATCCAGGCCAACACCGCCGCCCGCGTCCAGGCGCAGGCTCAAGCCCAGGCCCAGGCTGGCGCGCAACAGCGCGCCCAAGCCGAGGCGGCGCAGCGCCAGCAGGCGCAGGTGCAAGCTCAGGCTCAGGCGCACGATCAGCAGCAGCGGGCTCAGGCCGAGGCGGCTCAGCGTCAGCAACAACAGCAGGCCCAAGCCCAGGCTCAGGCCCGGGCGCAGCAGGTGCAGGCCGGGCAGCGCGCCCAGGCCGAGGCCGCTCAGCGCGGGCAGGCGCTGATCCAGGCTCAGGCCCACGATCAGCAACAGCGGGCTCAGGCCGACGCGGCTCAGCGTCAGCAGCAACAGCAGGCCCAGGCCCAGGCCCAGGCCCGGGCGCAGCAGGTGCAGGCCGGGCAGCGCGCCCAGGCCGAGGCGGCTCAGCGCGGGCAGGCGCTGATCCAGGCTCAGGCCCGCGATCAGCAACAGCGGGCTCAAGCCGACGCGGCTCAGCGTCAGCAGCAGCAGGCCCAGGCCCAGGCGGCGCAGCAGCACCAGCAGCAAGCCCAGGCCCAGGCTCAGGCGGCTCAGCAGCATCAGCAGCAGGCGGCGGCTCAGGCCCAGGCGGCGCAGCAGCATCAGCAGCAGGCTCAGGCCGCCGCGGCGGCGCAGCACCAGCAGGAGGCCGCCGCCCACGCCGCGGAGGCTCAGCAGCACGCCCAGCAGGCCGCCGCGCAACAGGCGCAGGCCGCGCAGCATGCCCAAGCCGCCGCCGCGCAGCAGCACGCCGCTCAGGCCGCCGCCCAGGCTGCCGCGCAGAAGCCGCACCCGCAGCCGCAGACGGAAAAGAAGCCCGATCAGCAGAAGCAATAGGGCTCGGCTGTAAGTTTTCCCGCGCCCGTTCGACTATCTGTTCGAACGGGCGGGGACGGCGTTGGACGAAGCGGCTGGACAGGACGAGCGCTACACGGCCGCCGCCGCGGAATTCGGCGGCGCGATCGAGCGCTTGGCGCGGGCCTACGAGGCCGACGCCGATCCGCGCCGCGACCTGATCCAGGACATCCACGTGGCGCTCTGGCGCAGCCTGGGCGCCTTCGACGGCCGCTGCTCGCTGCGCACCTGGGTCTACCGCGTGGCCCACAACACCGCCGCCAGCCACGTCCAGAAGCGCCGCCGCTCGCGGCCCGAGCGCGGCGCGACGTTGGAGGCCCTGTCCGACATCGCCGACGCCGACGACCCCGAGGCCGCGGCCGGCGAGCGCCAGGCGCTGTCCCGGCTAATGGTCATCATTCAGGCGCTGGGTCCGCCCGACCGGCAGGTGGCGCTGCTCTATCTCGAAGACCTCGACGCCGCCGCCATCGGCGAGATCACCGGCCTCTCGGCCGGGGCGGTGGCGGTGCGCATCCACCGCCTGAAGGCGCTCCTCGCCCGACGGTTCGCAGAAGGGAGCGCCAAGGCATGACCCAGTCTCCCGACGACCACCTGAAGGCCCTCTGGCAGGGGCAGGAGAAGGAAACCCCGACCATGACCGCGATCGCCGTCCGCGCGCTGGCGCGCAACTATGTCGAGAACATGCGCGGCCGCATCTGGCTGGCCTTCACCTTCGGGGTCTTCGAGGTGCTGCTTTTCGGTCTCCAAGCCTGGCGGGCGCCAAACGGCTTCATGCGGGCCGGCGACGTGATCATGATGGCCGGCGGCGTGTGGATGATCTGGCGGATTATCGCCAAGCGGCCCGGACGGTTGCCCCCGCCCGAGGCGTCGATCGCCACGCTGATCGACTTCCACCGCGCCGAGCTGGAGCGCCAGCCGACCAACGCGTCGTGGATGGCGGTGACCGCCGCGCCGATCTTTGCTGGGATGTTGGTTGTCGTGGTCGGCATGCAAAAGGCCCGGCCGAATATGAGCTTGGCGAACGTCGCGCCATTTCTCAGCCTGATCATTGTCTGGTGGATCTGGGCGTTCGTCCTGCAGAAGCGCCAGGCGAAGCGGCGGGCCGAACAGATCGCCGAGATGGATCAGCTGCGGCGGGGTTAAGGTGTGAGCAGCGAAGCGCCAGCCAAACCCTGACGGCTCTTCGTCGGTATGGTTAGCGGCGCATTAACCACGATCGTTCAGACCTGATGGCATGGCCGCGATCGAGGGCATCAAGGGAGTCGTTGAGGGCGCGATCCAGCGCGCTTCCCAGGCGACGGGAGTCGATTTCTCGTTCCTGATGAAGACGGCCCATCGCGAGAGCGGCCTTAATCCCAATGCCAAGTCGGGATCGTCCTCCGCGGCCGGCCTCTTCCAGTTCGTGGGCCAGACCTGGCTGTCGACGCTGAAGGCGCACGGCGCCAAGCACGGCTACGCCCGTTACGCCGACCTGATCCAGAAGGGTTCCGACGGCCAGTACCATGTGTCCGGCGGCTCCGAGGCGCATCGCGCGGTGATGGACCTGCGCCTGGATCCGCACGCCGCCTCGATGATGGCCGGTGAGATGACCTCCGACTCGGCGGCCTATCTGAAGGGCCGCACGGGCCGCAGCCCCACGGCCGGCGAACTCTACGCCGCCCATTTCCTGGGGCCGCAAGGCTCGGCCAAGCTGATCGAAGCGGCTGAAAAGCACCCCGGCGCGACGGCCGCTCACCTGTTCCCCGACGCCGCCCACGCCAACAAGGCGATCTTCTATCCGGGCGGCCAGGCGGCGACGGTCGGCCAGGTCTACGCCAACCTCACCAAGACCGCCGGCTCTGCGGCGCCGATCGATCCCGCGCCCGCCGCGCCGTCGGAAGACGGCGGTTTCATCCAGTACGCCTCGGCCCGCTCCGCCGACCACCGCCTGCAGCAGGAAGAGCTGATCTCGCTGATCCTCAAGGGCGGCCAGGTCTCCGACCAGCTGGGGCCCGGCGCGCGCCTGACCGGCTCGCTGTTCACCAGCGAGATGCTCAAGGTGCTGTCGGAAGCCCGGAAGAGCTGATCCTCCCCCAGCGCGCAGCGCGATTGAGGGGGAGGTGGCGCGAAGCGCCAGAGGGGGTTTCACCCGCCGAGTCCGCGACAGCCGACATCCCCGACGCTGGAGATGTAACCCCCTCAGTCAGTCTGCGCTGACAGCTCCCCCTAAGGGGAGCATCTAGCGGCGCTCTAAGCCGCCGCCTCGGCCGCGAACATCGCCGCGATCTCGCCCTCGGAATAGCCGATCTCGCCCAGCACCTCTTTTGTGTGCTCGCCCAGGCGCGGCGCGCGCGGGCGAGGGGCCTGCGGCTCGCCGGGGAAGACGGCGGGGCTGGCGGGAGAGCGGTAGGTGCCGCCATTGCCGTCGTCGACCTCCACGAAGGCGCCGGCGGCGGCGACCTGGGGATCGGCGTCCACGTCGGCCGGCGTCTGGAACGGCGCCCAGACGAGGTCGGCTTCGTCCAGACGGCGTGCGATCTCCTCGAAGGGCAGGGCCGCGAAGGCGGCCTCCAGCTCGACGGCGAGCTCGCGGGCGTTGGCGCGGCGCTCCTTGCCGGTGGCGAAGCGCGGATCGGTGACCAGGTCCGGCCGCCCGGCGACGCCCAGGAACTTCTCCCAGCCGCCGGAGCCGCCGCGCGGGTTGTGCACGAACCAGCGGCCATCGGCGCTCTTGAAGTGGTTGGCGACCGCGTTGATCGGGTTTTCCCGCGGGCGGATCGAGGCCACGCGCCCGAGCTTCAGCTGCACCGCCAGGTCCGACCCCCAGAGATAGACGCCGGTGGCCAGCAGCGAGGTCTGCACCATGCGCCCGACGCCCGTCCGCTCGCGCTCGTAGAGGGCGGCCAGGATCGCCGAGACGGTGGCGAGCGAGGTCGAGTGGTCGCCCATGCCCGAGGTGCGCATGAACGGCTCCACGCCCTTGGGCGCGGTCATGTAGCCGATGCCCGAGCGGGCCCAGAAGGCGGTGACGTCGAAGCCCGGCAGGTGGGCGTCGGGCCCCTCCAGGCCGTAACCGGTGATCACGGCGTAGACCAGCCTGGGGTTCGCCTGGCGCAGCGTCGCCTCGTCCAGGCCGTACTTCTTCAGCGATACCGGCCGGGTGTTGGTCAGGAACACGTCGGCGGTCTCAGCCAGCTTCGCCAGCGCGTCGCGGCCCGCGGGCTTGGTGATGTCCAGCACGATCCCGCGCTTGCCGCGGTTGTCGAGCTCGAAGGTCGGGTTGGCGCCGATGTCGTTCTTCAGGTCGGCGAACACGTGGCGCATGCTGTCGCCCTCGCGCCGCTCGACCTTGATCACGTCTGCGCCCCAGTCGCCCAGGATGGCGGCGGCGCCGGGCCCGGCGATGTAGGCGGTGAAATCGACGACCTTCAGGCCCTTGAGCAGCACGCGTTAGGTCTCCCGCTTTTGCCGCCATGCTAAAGCATCCCGCCCGGCCCAAGGGAAGAAGCTATGGGACCGGCGATCAAGGTCCGACAGCATCGTAAGATCTGAGGCGCCGGCCATTGCAGGAGGCCAAGGTCCGAACGGCAAGGTTCTCCACTGGCCCTGACATCGGTTCTTCGCGCAGAACCCAATTGCCGGGTTCGACCCATAGCGGGCGTTGAACGCCAAAACCCCCATAACCACGAAACGAGAGCGTGGCCGTCGAGGCCCGTTCCGAATGCGGACCTTCAGCGGCCTGCCAGGCCGCCGTTGTGGAGATCGCTCACTGGGCCCGCGCGCCGGCTTATACGGTCGCCTTCGCCCGGCGACGAAGGGCCGCGCCGGCCAGGCCGAAGCCGCCGACCATCAACGACCACGCCGCCGGCTCGGGAATCCCGCCGCCTGCGGTCTCGTCGAGGCCGGCGAATCCGTGGCTGCCGAAGTCCGTGGCTCCGGACCCGAGGGCGCCGCGGCCGGCGCAGTTCGAGGAAATGGCGTTGTTGTCCATCGTCACGGCGGCGTTCAGCGCGATGGCCCGCCCGCAGAGGATCGTCGCGCCCGTGTTCAAGGTGATGCTCTGATCGGCCAGGATGTTCCCGGCGAAGGCCGTGCCTGTGCCCAGCGTCGCCGAGCTGCCGACCTCCCAGAAGAGTCCGCTGCCCGGGCCGCCGTTCAGCACAGAGACCGACGATCCGTTCTCGGTCGTCAAGGTCGAGCCGATCTGGAAGACGAACGATCCGCCCGGGTCGCTGGCGAAGTCGAGGACCAGGCCCCCGGTGAGCAGGGCGGACGAGTCGAAGGTGTAGACACCGGGGGCGAGCACGCCGACCGAGCCCAGGTCGAACCCGGTCAGGTCGGTGGTGGAGTGCAGCGCCGCGAGCGTGGCGAACCCGGTCGCAGCATCGGTCTGCGCCTGCTTCGCGACGGCGTCGGTCTGGTGGGTGGCGCCGTCCAGGATGATGGTTCCGGCGCCGGTGATCGAGGAGCCCGGATAGACGCCCAAGTCGCCGGAGATGGTCGTGGCGCCGGTATTGGTCACCGCCGACGCGCCGAGTACGGCGAAGGCGTCGGCCGATCCGAGGATTTCGGCGGCGGAGGCGGGCGCCGCGATCCCGAGGATCAGCGCGCACGGCGCCGCGAACGCCCACTGGCGCAGGTTAGACCGGATTGTCATCGATAGGCTCCGCCTCATCGTGGCCGCGCGGCAGGGAGCCGGGGATCCACGGTTCGTAACGCTTGCTCTGCAGGATTCACGCTTCGCGGCCGGCAGTCGGCGAACGAAGGCCTAACCCCAGGTTGCGCACTGCATGGTTGTGACGTCAACCAAACGCACGGCTTGCGGGTTCACGTTTCCGTTGCTGGCGCGAGGCGCGATTGGAAATTTCTCACGCGCGTGCTTGGCGACGGCTCACCCGAGCCTTGTGGGTCCCTTGACGGAGAATTCCCCATGCAAGGCCTTCTAGGCCTGCGCGCCCATCGCCACGGCGGCGGCCAGCCCGAACCCGACCGCGGCTATGGCGAGCACCAGCAGGCGCCAGAGGTCGGGGTTAAGCGGCTTCAAGGCGGATCACCCGGGCGAGCGCGTCGGCGACCTGCTCCGGGCGGAACGGTTTGGCGATGAATTCCGAGTCGGTCACGCCGTTGAACTCGTGCCGCGGGTCGGCGGCGGCGGAGATGAACACCACCGGCAGATGGGGCGAGAAGGCCCGGGCGTAGCGCGCGACATCGACGCCGTCGGGGCCGGGCCCCAAGTCGATGTCGGTCAGCAGGGCGAGCAGGCGGTCGTGCCGATCGATGACTTCGAACGCCGCCTGTCCGCAGTAAACAGGCCTAACATCGTAGCCGCCTTCAATCAGAAATTCGCACAGACCCTGGTTCATGATGAAGTCATCTTCGACGATCAGAATTCTATTGATATTCATTGCTTTTCATCCCGTAGTTTATGACAACTCCTGGATGGCATAATGTTTCCATGCAACCTGCAATTATTATAATTTGGACCGTGAATACTTGTTCAATTATTGTCGGGGACCTGTCTGAATTGAGGCGGCGGGGTCCGCTGGCGGGCCGGAGATCCTCCCCATGCCTGAGGCGGCGGCGTCCACAGATTCGATCCCTAACCCGCCGTTAAGCATGATCACAGAAACTCAGACTCGTGGGATTTGACGAGCCAAGGGTGGCTCCACAGGCCCACTCAGGGGCACTATGGCGACGACACGCTCAGCGCTGACGGAAGAGGACATCCGCACGCTGGTGAGGGGTGTGAGCGCCGACGAGCGCGCCGCCGCCGCCTACAAGCTCTGCCGCACGATCGAGGCGACGCCGCTGTCGGACCAGGACCGGGAGACGGCCGCCGAAATCCTGCGGGTCATGGCCGCCGACGCCGCCGAGCTGGTCCGCCGCGCGCTCGCCGTGACCCTGAAGGAATCCCCGCTGGTGCCGCGCGACGTGGCGCTGAAGCTGGCGCGGGATGTCGAAACGATTTCCCTGCCGCTGCTCAACTTCTCGCCGGTGTTCCTGGATTCCGACCTGGCGGACATCGTCCGCCTCGGCGGCCCGGTGCGCCAATTGGCCATCGCGCGCCGGCCCAGGCTCTCGCGCACCGTCACCGACTCCATCGCCGAGCATGGCGGCGAACGGGCCGTGGCCGCGGCCTGCGCCAACGACAACGCCGACTTCGCCGAGAGCGCGCTGCAGCAGGTGATGGCGCGCTTCGAGACCCACGAGAAGGTGCTGGCCGCGGTCGCCTACCGCAACGTGCTGCCGCTCTCGGTGGCCGAAAAGCTGGTGACCCTGGTCGGCGACCAGCTGCGCGACCACCTGATCGCCCACCACGCCGTGGCGGCCGAGCTGGCGCTGAACCTGGCGGTGGGCGCCACCGAGCGGGCGACCGTCGACCTGGTCGACCAGGCGGGCCGCGCCGCCGACGTGAAGGCCTTCGCGGCGCACCTGTCCGACGAGGGGCGGCTGACCGCCTCGCTGCTGCTGCGCGCCATCGCCCAGGGGCACATGACCTTCTTCGAGTGGGGCGTGGCCGAGCTCGCCGGCGTGCCGCACCACCGCACCTGGCTGATGATCCACGACGCGGGGCCGCTCGGCCTGCGGGCGATCTACGAGCGCGCCGGCCTGCCCGCGCGCCTGTTCCCGGCCTTCCGCGCGGCGGTCGATACCTATCACGCCATGGAATACGACGGCGGCGCGCGCGATCTGGAGCGCTTCCAGCAGCACATGCTCGAGCGGTTCCTGACCCAGCCGCAGACCGCCGCCCGCGAGGACGTCGACTACCTGCTCGACAAGATGGACCAGCTGTCGGGCGAGGCCCGGTCAGGGATCTCGGCCGTCGAAAGCGCCTAGCGCCCGATCGGGCCAAGGCGACCGCGCGCTTGCGCAAGCGGTAGGCGCGTCCCAAGCTCGCGCCATGTCCGAAAAGCCCGCCCCCCAAGCGCCTTCTGGCGAGATCAAGCCCGCCGCCACCATCCTGCTGCTGCGTGACGAGCCCACCTTCGAGGTGCTGATGGTCAAGCGGCACCACCAGATCGACTTCGCGTCGGGCGCCCTGGTGTTTCCGGGCGGCAAGAGCCACGCGGGCGACCACGATCCCAACTGGGAAATCCATACCGTCGGCTGGGAGGCCTATGACGCCGACCAGCGCGCCATGCGCATCGCGGCGATCCGCGAGGTGTTCGAGGAGGCCGGCATCCTGCTCGCCCGCCGCCGCGACGGTCTGCCGATGAGCGGCGAGGCCTGTCCCATGGCGGTCCGCCAGGCGGTGGACGCCGGCGCGACGCGGTTCATCGACGTCGTGTCGCGCCTCGACGCCTATCTGGACCTCGACGCGCTGACGGTGTTCGCCCGCTGGATCACCCCGCCCTTGACGCCCAAGCGCTTCGACACCTGGTTCTACGCGGTGACCGCGCCGGCCGAGCAGCTGGCGGCCTGCGACGGGCGCGAGACGGTGGACGCCGAATGGATCGCGCCTTCCGAGGCGCTGCGGCTGGCCGCGGCCGGCGAGCGCAAGGTGATCTTCCCCACGCGCATGAACCTGCAGCTGCTGGCCGAAGCGAGCGGCGCCCAGGATGCGGTGGCGCGCGCGGCGGCCCGCAAGCTGGTCACGGTGCAGCCGCAGATCCAGCAGCGGGACGGCGGTCGCGTGCTCGTGCTGCCGCCGGACGCCGGCTATGGCGCGGTCGCCGAGCCGTTGGAAAACGTCATGTGACGACCGCCTGCGGCCAAGCATGACCAAAGCTTAAGTTGTGCCGGCGCGGCGCGGCTGGTGTCCTTGGGGAGAACCGAAGGAAGTCATCCATGCGCCTTGCCATTTTCGCCGCCGCTGCCGCTGCCCTGGCCATCGCGCCCGGCATCGCCTCCGCCCAGACCGTCGAACAGGTCGGCAAATTCACCGGCGTCGAGCTGCATGGCGGCGGGACGATCACCATCCGCCAGGGGCCTGCCCAGCGCGTGACCCTGGTCCGCGGCGATCCGGCCGAGGCGCGCTTCGAGGTCGACAGCCGCGGGCATCTGATCGCCAGCCCCTGCCGTGGGAGCTGCTGGGGAATCCGTCACTTCGACGTGGAGATCGAGACGCCGGACCTGAACGAAGTCGCCATCTACGGCGGCGGGCATATCTCGGCGAAGGGCGCCTTCCCGGCGACCGGCGCCATGTCCGCGGAGATTCACGGCGGCGGCGACATCGACGTGAGGGACGTGCCGGCGCAGGCGACTTCGGCCGCCATCCACGGCGGCGGCAAGATCTTCGTCTCGGCGCAGAACCGCCTGGAAGCGGCCATCCACGGCGGCGGCGCGATCCACTACGTGGGCCACCCGACGGTCAATTCAGAGATTCACGGCGGCGGATCGATCTCGCCGATCCAATAGCGGCGTTTCCCTTTTTGACCGTCATTCCCGGGCTCGTCCCGGGAACCCATGATCGCAGGCGCTGCAGGCAGATCAGGGGCGCGGCCACGGCTTTCACCCTGGCTCGGAGTTCATAGGTTCCCGGCACCAGGCCGGGGATGACGAACAGAATGATGGAACGACAAAGGGCTCGTTAGGTCTTCAGCCTAGGCGGCCATCGCCTTCACGCGGCGTTCCAGCTCTTCGACCAGGACGCGGCCGACCGGGTGTTCGTCGGACTTGATGTCGTCGCGGACGGCGGCCTTGATCGCGTCGATGTGGGCGTCGACCAGTTCCAGCGGCGTCGAGGCGCGCTTTTCCTTGTCGTCGATCATCCGGCAGAGCGAGCCGGCGATGCGGGTGATCAGCTGATAGCCGTAGGTCGTGCCCAGGCCCTTCAGGTCATGGGCGCGCAGGTAGAGGTTTTCCATGCTCTCGGCGGTGATGCCGTCGGTCTTCACCTGTTGGCGCGCGCCTTCGAGCTTGACGATCTCGTCGTTCAGCCACTGGGAGAAGTTGCTGGCCAGGCTCTTGAGAGCCGCCTCGGCCTTGGCGATCGCGGCCGGATCGATCATGCCCAGACGACCGCCGCCGACCTTCAGGCGCAGCGCGTTGTTCGGCTGGATCATTTGACCGGAATTCTGTTGGCTCACGGGACGCCCTCCAGGTGACTACATCCCTGTTACAGGCAACCCGTTAATAACCGGTGAGAAGCAACCCACAGTATTGTCACGGTTTCCGAACGATACCGCGTGGGCTCATCAAGCGGAGAATTGCTCGGCCAGCACCCGTTCCTCGAGACTGCGGCCCTCGTCGAACAGCATGTGCAGGGCGACGCTGCGGTCCTCGGCGATGTGCACATCCATGACGTCGCGCACCTCGATATTGTCGGCCACCGCGCTCACCGGCCGCTTGCTGGCCTCCAGCACCTCGAAGGTCACCTTGGCGGTGTGGGAGAGGAGCGCGCCCCGCCAGCGCCGGGGCCGGAACGCGCTGATCGGGGTCAGCGCCAGGACGTGGGCGTCCAGGGGAATGATCGGGCCGTGCGCCGAGAGATTGTAGGCGGTCGAGCCGGCCGGCGTGGAGACCAGGGCGCCGTCGCAGGAAAGCTCGCCCAGCCGCAGTTTGCCGTCGATCGACACGCGCAGCTTGGCCGCCTGGCGGGTCTGGCGCAGCAGCGAGACCTCGTTGATGGCCAGCGCCACGTGGCTCTTGCCGTGGACGTCGGTGGCGGTCATGCGCAGCGGATAGATCGCCGCCTTCTCCGCCGCGGCGATGCGCTCCACCAGGCCGAACTCACTGTAGTCGTTCATCAAAAATCCGACCGAGCCGCGGTTCATGCCATAGATCGGCAGGCCGCGCTCCATGTGGTCGTGGAAGCATTCCAGCATGAAGCCGTCGCCGCCCAGCGCGACGATGACCTCGGCCTCCTCGACCGGGGTGTCGCCATAGCGGGTGGCGAGGCGGGCGCGGCCCTCCTGCGCTTCGGGGCGTTCGCTGGCGGTGAAGGCGATGCGCGTCACGGAAATAGGCCCTGGCTGTGCTCGTCAGCGCCAGAAGCAGTCAAGCTTTCGAGCTTGTCAAACCGAGAGCGCGGCCTGCCGGAAAGCGGTCGCGGCGACCTCGGCGCTGACCGGACCGAAGGCGCCGATGGCGCGGCGCGCGCCATCGACCCCGCCGCCGGGACGCCCGGCGTTCAGCCCACGGATCATCTCCAGGATCGAGGGGAAGACGCTGCGGTCGATGCCGATGGCGGCGCAGGCGAGGCCCAAAAGTTCGGGGCGGTCGCTGTCGATCACCCGCTGCACGTGGCCGGTTTCGAAGCGGCCAAGGGTCGCCAACGCCACGGTGAACAGCGAGAGCCGGCCTTCCTGCAGGGCGCGAACCAGGTAGCCCGGGCGCAGCTGGCCGGCGGCGTGCAGCTTTTCGATGAGGCGTTCTTCCATGGCCTCGCGCTCGCCGTCGCGCGCCATGATCACCGCGCCGTGGCCGGTGGGCGCGCCGACGTGGGATTCCTGGACCGATTGAGCGAGCGCGGCCTCGATCTGCTTGGGGTCCAGCCGGAAGCGCTCGGCGAGCGACTGGCGAAGCGCCTGGCCGACCCAGACGTAGAGCTGCAAGGCCAGGTCGTCGGTCAGCCTGGGATGGCGCGACAGCGGCATGCGCAGGGCCGCGATCTGGCGGGCGGACTCGACCAGCTGCTTCATGTCGGCGGGCCCGAGCTCGGCGGAAGGATTGCCGGCCAGCGCGGCCATCACGGCGGGCTCGGCGGCCTGAAGAATGGCGGCGACGACGCTGGGCCCCAGGTTCGGGCGGCGCGCGACCTCGATCTGATGCTCGACCGTGGCCTCGACCAGCAGGCGGATCAGGTCGGGATCCTTCAGCAGGGGGCTGGCGGCGATCACCGGCCGCGCGATCTCGATCTCGTCCAGCGCCAGCACATTGATCAGCGCCGGCGGCGCCCATTCGGCCGTCGACAGCTTCTCGGCCAGGCGCTTGCGGATATCGCGCTCGGCCTGGGCCACGAGCCCCAGGAAGATCGAATTCAGCAGGGCGTGAATCTGCGGCGAGACCTTGGCCGCGTCGCCGTCGCCGGCGTCGCAGAGTTCCACAATGCCCAGCAGCAATCGCTCGCGGTCCGCGGGGACGCGGCTCTTGGCGAGTTCCAGCAGGCTTTCGCTGCTCATCGCGACGCTCAAGCCTGCCCCTCCGTTCTGTAGGTTTGGCTTCAAGCCTGACCATATGGCCGGAGGGGGTGAAAACATGTTTAAGCCGTCGAAAGGCTTACCGGCGCCGGCCGCGCCAACTTGACGCGGTCGCCCGCGGAGCGGACTCTAGGGCGTTCAATAGGATCAGGAGAGACCCATGGCGGATGGATCGGTTGCCGGCGTCGCGGCCCTGAAGGGCAAGGTCAGCGCCGAGGAGTGGCAGGCCCGCGTGGATCTCGCCGCCCTCTATCGGCTGGTGGCGCTCTACGGCTGGGACGACCTGATCTACACCCACATCTCCGCCCGCATCCCGGGACCGGAGCATCATTTCCTGATCAATCCCTACGGCATGCTGTTCGAGGAGATCACGGCCTCCTCGCTGGTGAAGATCGATCTGGACGGCAACATCCTCCAGGAGACGCCCTATTTCATCAATCCGGCGGGCTTCACGATCCACTCGGCGATCCATGCCAACCGCGAGGACGCGCATTTCGTCATGCACCTGCATTCCGACGACGGGGTGGCGGTGGCCGCGCAGGCCCAGGGGCTGATGCCGATCTCGCAGCACGCGCTGATCGTGCTGCCCAGGCTCGCCTACCACGACTACGAGGGCATCGCGCTGAACCACGACGAGCGCGAGCGCCTGGTCGCCGACATCGGCGACAAGACCCTGATGCTGCTGCGCAACCACGGCACGCTCGCCGTCGGCGACACCGCCGCCAACTGCTGGGTCGGGATGTATTATCTGGAGCGCGCCTGCACCATGCAGGTGAAGGCGCTGAGCGGCGGCGCGGAAGGCATCCGGATCGCGCCTGAGGCCTCGCAGGCCGAGGTCCGCAGTCAGGTCGGCGATCGCGGCATCGGCGGGGCGCTCGCCTGGCCGGGCAGCCTGCGCAAGCTCGACCGCGAACTGCCGGGTTACGACTCCTAGCGTTCGGTCCCGCCTCGCGACCCCCGCACGAAAAGGGCCTCCCCCGTCGCCGGGAGAGGCCCAAAGGTAGCGCGCCAGGAGGACGTGGGGGACGTCGTGCCTATTTCGCGCAAGACCGGCGCAAATGGGGTTGCGCCGGGTGGGGCGCTGCCTGGATCCAGGGTCGAGCCTGACCAAGCGGCGCAGTAAGAATGCGCGCTTAAGGCCTACCCGTCAAGGTTGAGTGAACGGGATTCACTCTACCGGCCTGGTCAGGACCCTAGGGTTTGAAGCCGGTCATCACCATCAGATAGGCGATCGCGTCGGTGCGGTCCTTGGGGTCCTTCATGCCGGCGAAGGTCATCTTGGTGCCGGGCAGCGCGGCCTTCGGATCGGTGATCCAGGTGTCGACGCGCGCCGCGTCCCAGGTCCAGCCGCTCGCCTTCAGGACGTCGGAATATTTGAAGTCGGGCGAGGCGGCGGCCTTGCGTCCGAAGACCCCGTGCAGGTTGGGGCCGGTCATGTTCGGACCGCCCTGCACCACGGTGTGGCAGGTCGAGCAGAGGGCGAACTTGGATTCGCCGTTGGAAAGGTCGGCGGTGTTGTAGGGCGCGGGCAGGGCGGCCTGCGCCTTGGCCTTGTCGGCGTCGCTCATCGGCGTCGGCGCGGCGGTCGAGGCGGACTGATCGGCGGCCGGCGGCGGGCTCGCCGACTTGTTGCAGCCGGACAGGGCCGCGGCGGTGAGCGCCAGGGCGGTGAGCGTCAAACCGGGATGGCGCATGGACGAAAGGTCTCCTCGAAGCGGCAGGGCCACGCCATACCCGCGCAGGGCGGTCTTGGGCAAGCTAGCGCCGCTTGCGCCGCTCGCGGTTCACCGCCTCGTCCAGCGCCTGCAGGAAGCGCGAGCGGTCGGCGGGCGCAAACGGCTTTGGGCCGCCGGTGATCTCGCCCATCGAGCGGATGTGCTCGGCCACGGCGCGGGAGGCCAGCGCCGAGCCGATGCTGTCGGGCGTGAACAGCCGCCCGTTCGGCGCGATCGGCGTGCCCTGCGCCTTCAGCACCCGGTCGGCCAGCGGGATGTCGTTGGTCACCACGATGTCGCCGGGCGCGCACCGCTGCGCGATCCAGTCGTCGGCGACGTCGGGGCCCGCGTCGACGATCATCCGCTCGATCAGCTTCGACGGCGGAATGGCGATGAAGCTGTTGGAGACCACCGTGGTGGTCAGTCCATAGCGGGCGGCCACCTTGTAGGTCTCGTCCTTCACCGGACAGGCGTCGGCGTCGATGAAGATGCGCATGGCGTTCCGGCGGCCCTCCTTCGCCAAGGCTTCGAAGGGCATCCTGCTTCGCCTTCAATGCCGGGACTTGTCCTGCGAAGCCCGTGAGGGCGAAGCAGGATGGTGCCGGATGCAGGACTCGAACCCGCGACCTTCGGTTTACAAAACCGCTGCTCTACCAGCTGAGCTAATCCGGCGCCTCAGGCGAGGCCTTTAGCCAGGAATGGCGGCGATGTCAGCCACAGGCCGCGAGCGCCCGTATAAGGAACGGTAACGCTGATTGGGCGAACTTGGGTTGCTAGGGGGCTGGGCGCGGTCTAGCTCTCACGGTGAAGCTGGGTTTGGGGAGGGCTGTCGAATGACGTCTTTTGATCGTCGCACTTTGATTGCGGGCGCCATCGCCGCCGCGGGCGCGGCGAGTCTGCCGCGCGCCTCGGCCGCCGCGGCGGCCCCGGCGATTCCGCTGCCGGCCGGCAGCGCCCTGCATTTCGACGTCTACCGCAATGGCAAGCCGTTCGGGAAATACCAGACGCTCTTCAATGTCGTCGGCAACGTCATGACCATCACCTCCGACGTGGCCATGAGCATGAAGATCGCCAACATGACGGTCTTCGACTACCAGCATCACTGCGAGGAGATCTGGCGCGACGGCCGCTTCGCCGAGATGCGCAGCCACAGCCTGCGCGACAAGGGCAAGACCGAGGCCGACACGGTCACCGCCGTCCGTGGCGACTTCGACATCCGGGTCACCACCAATAAGGGCCCGCTTTCCATACCGATCGAAGCCAATCCCCTGACCCACTGGAACCAATCGACCCTGCAGGGGAAACTCTTCAACCCGCAGGATGGCCTGCTGCTCGACCTGTCGGCGCATCCCATGGGCCGGGACGCGGTGACCATCGCCAAGGGAAGCCAGATCACCGCCAACCATTGGGCCCTGCGCGGCGCCCAAACCCTGGACGAATGGTACGACGACGGCGGCATCTGGGCGGGGCTGAAGGCCATCTTCCCCGACAAGTCGATCATCGAGTACCGCCGGGTCTGATTTATCGCCGCCCGCGCCGCGGAGGGCCGCCGGACGCAAGGCCGGGGTTGGTTCGCGCGCGGCCCTGTGCTTTGCCTTGAGGTCTGAGCATCCGGGGTGATCCGCATGGACTTCGACGACTATCGCCGCCACGACGCCGTGGGCCTGGCCGAGCTGGTGGCGCGCCGCGAGGTGAGCGCCGGCGAACTGCTGGACGCGGCGACCGCGCGGATGGCGCAGGTCAATCCGCAGATCAACGCGGTCACCCTGGACCTGACCGGGCGCGCGCGGGGCGAGACCCACGCCTCCGGCGCGCTGGGCGGGGTCCCGTTCCTCTTGAAGGACCTGGGCGCCTCGCTGGCCGGGACGGTGACCAGCATGGGCTCGCGGCTGTTCTCGCAGGTGACGGCCGACGCCGACAGCGCCCTGACCACGGCCTACAAGGCGGCCGGCCTGACCATCTTCGGCAAGACCAACACCCCGGAGTTCGGCCTCTGGCCCTTCACCGAGTCCGAATACCTCGGCGTCTGCCGCAATCCCTGGGACCTGTCGCGCACGCCGGGCGGCTCGTCGGGCGGCGCGGCCGCGGCGGTGGCGGCGGGGATCGTGCCCGCGGCGCACGCCAGCGACGGCGGCGGCTCGATCCGCACGCCCGCGTCCTGCTGCGGTCTCTTCGGCATGAAGCCGTCGCGCGGCCGAGTGTCGTTCGCGCCGGCGGGCGAGGGCTGGGCCGGCGCCTCGATCCAGCATGCGGTCACCCGCTCGGTGCGCGACTCGGCGGTGCTGCTCGACGTCAGCTGCCGCCCGCAGCCCGGCGATCCCTATTTCCTGCCGGCGCCCGAGCGGCCCTTCGCCGAAGAGGCGGCGCGCGAGCCCGGCCGGCTGAAGATCGCGGTCTTCGCCGGCGCCATGCAGGCCCCGGGCATCGACCCGGAATGCGAGGCGGCGGTGCGCGAGACGGCGCGGCTTTGCGAAAGCCTCGGCCACGATGTGGAGGAGGCGACGATTCCCGGCGATGTGGCCGCCATGCAGGCCGCCGCCGGGGCGGTGATCTCCGCGAGTATTGCCGCTAATCTCGATTCGGAAGCCGACCGGCGGGGCAGGGCCATCGAAACCGGCGAAATCGAGGCCATTACCTTCGCGACGTATCGCCGCGGCGGCGCCGTTACTGCCGCGGCCTATGTGCGCGGCCTGCAGGCGCTGCACGCCTACACGCGCGCGGAGGCGAAATTGTTCGAGACCTACGACGTTCTGCTGCTCTCGACGCTGGGCAGTCCGGCCATTCCGATCGGCTCGGTCCTGGCCGACGCCAAACAGATCACAGAGCGGCTGTTCGCCTTCATGCCCAATACCCAAGCCTTTAATAATACAGGACAACCGGCGATGACCGTGCCGCTGGCCTGGAGCAAGTCAGGCCTGCCGATCGGCCTGCAGTTCGTGGCGCGCATGGGGGCGGAGGCGACGCTCTTCCGGCTGGCCGGGCAGCTCGAACAGGCCCGCCCGTGGTTCGACCGGGTCGCTCCCCTGTAAGGGGAATTCGATCCCTGGCATTCCCCTCTGGCGGGAAATATTTCGGCGTGAAACAAGGTTAATTTTGGTAAAAATGAGCAATTTGAAGCTCATCTGAAGTCTAGCATAATCGCCGTATAATTGAATTTTTCCCCTTTCTGCACGACACTTGCAGCGTGCGCGCCATGGTTCCGACCCGTTCCAGAACGAGACACGCGAAGCGTCTCTTAGCCACCGTCTTTGCGACCTTCGTCGCGGCCGGCGCCATGGCCTATTCGACGGGCGGCAGCCAGCATCCCCACCAGGACGAAGCGCCCCACAACACCCAGTACGCGAGCAACGGCGGCGGCGGCGGCGCCGACACGGTCCTCGAGACCCAGCAGACCGAAGGCCAGGGCAGCGATGGCGGCTCCAGCGGTGGCGGTGCCAGCGGCGGCGGCGCCGGTGGCGGGTCCCAGACTGTGACGCCTGACGCGCCGCATGGCGCCTACGGCCCGGGCGACGGCCACGACAGCGGCGGCTCCAGCGGCTTCATGCCGAACGGCGAGAACGGGCTGATGACGCTTGCCGCCTACGCCGCCGGACCGGCTGGCCATGGCGCCAACCGCATGGACAACAGCGATCACGCGCCGGGCGCCCCGCCGACCGGCGGCGATGGCGGACAGACCGGCGGTGCGGGAGGGCCCGGCGGCGGCCCCGCGGCCGGCGGCTCGACCCAGGTGGCTGACGCCGGCAGCTCCGCTGGCGGCGGCTCAGGCGGCGGCTTCGGCTTTGGCGGCGGGGGCGGCGGTTCCGGCTCGTTCGGCGGCGGCATTGGCGGATTCGGCGGCGGCGGCGGTATCGGCGGCTCGACAGGGGGGTCGAGCGGCGGTTCGACCGGCGGCGTGGACGGCCCCGGCGGTGGTTCCACCGATCCCGGCCTGCCGGGCTCCGGACCGACCGGCGGCGGCCCGACGACCCCTGGCCTGCCGGGCGGCGGTCCGATCGGCGGCCCAACCCCTGGCGGCCCCACCCCCGGCGGCCCGATCTCCGGCGGCGGGACGATTCCCGGCTTCAGCTTCCCGAACCCCGGCGGTCCGACGGACGGCGGCGGCAAGATCTGCGTCGTCAGCCTGCTGACGAGCTGCGGTCAGGCGCCCGCAGAGACCGGCGGCGGCCAGAATCCGGTCACGCCCGGCGGCGGCGGGACCGGCGGCGATCTGCCCGATCCCGGCCCAGGCGATCCCCCCGGTCCTCCGCCGGGCGGCGGCGATGTCGCCGGCGGCGTGCCGGAACCGGCCAGCTGGCTGCTGATGATCCTGGGCTTCGGCGCGCTCGGAACCGCGGTGCGCGGCCAGCGCCGCAAGGCCGCGGCCTGACGGCCTGGACTGAGTTCGCCGCGCGGCTGGCGTGATCCGGCGGGGCAGGGGATGCTTGGCGAAGCCTTGCGTTTCCGGAGCTTCCGCCGATGTCCCCAACCTGGACCGCCGTCCTGCCGATCCTGCTGCTGGTCGCGTCGAACGTCTTCATGACCTTCGCCTGGTACGGCCAGCTCAGGGTTGAGCATCGGGCCATGTGGCTGATCGTGCTGATCAGCTGGGGCATCGCCTTCTTTGAATACTGCCTGGCCGTGCCGGCCAACCGCATCGGCCGCCTCGTCTACGACCCCGCTGAGCTGAAGGCGATGCAGGAGGTGATCACGCTGGCCGTCTTCGCGGTCTTCTCGATCCTGTGGCTGAAGGAGCCGGTGACGATCAACCATGCGGTCGGCTTCGCCTTCATCGCGCTGGGCGCCTTCTTCGTCTTCAAGGGCCCGTTTCACTGATTTCGCAAAGCCGGGCTTTGGCGAACAGGGCGGCCAGCCTATAAGCCGCGCCTTCTCCTCATTTCGAGAGCCGTCATGTCCCGCATCCTGATCACGTCCGCGCTGCCCTACGCCGCCGGCGCCAAGCATCTCGGGAACCTGGCGGGCTCCATGCTGCCGGCCGACGTCTACGCGCGGTTCCAGCGTTCGCGCGGCCGCGAAACCCTCTACATCTGCGCCACCGACGAGCATGGCACGCCCGCGGAGCTGGCCGCCGCCGACGCCGGGATGGCCGTGTCGGAGTTCTGCGCCCAAGCGCATACCAAGCTTCACGCCATCGGCCGCGGCTTTGGCCTGTCGTTCGACCATTTCGGCCGCTCGTCCTCGCCCCAGAACCACAGGCTGACCCAGCGGTTCGCGCAGCAACTGTGGGAGGCCGGCTTCATCGAGGAGCGGGTGACTCAGCAGGTCTACTCCAACGCCGACAAGCGCTTCCTGCCGGACCGCTACGTGATCGGCACCTGCCCGCACTGCGGCTACGAGGCGGCGCGCGGCGACCAGTGCGAGAACTGCACCCGCGTGCTGGACCCCGCCGACCTGATCCATCCGCGGTCGGCGATCTCGGGGTCGACGGAGATCGAGATCCGCGATTCCAAGCACCTGTTCCTTCGCCAGAGCCTGTTCGCCGGCAAGCTTCGGACCTGGATCGAGGCCAAGCGCGACCGCTGGCCGCTGCTGGTCACCTCGATCGCGCTCAAGTGGCTGGACGAGGGCCTGCAGGACCGCGGCATCACCCGCGACCTGGAGTGGGGCGTGCCGGTCAACGCCTTCGAATGGGGCCCCAACCCGGACGGCCAGACGCCGGACATCGAGGGCCTGGCGGGCAAGGTGTTCTACGTCTGGTTCGACGCGCCCATCGAATACATCGCCGCCACCTGGGAATGGGCCGACGCACAGGCCGCCGAAGCGGGCCGCGACCCGCCCGCGGACGAGGCCTGGGAGCGCTGGTGGCGCCAGCCCGCGGCGGCCGACGTCACCTATGTGGAGTTCATGGGGAAGGACAATGTGCCGTTCCACACGGTCGGTTTCCCCTGCACCCTGTTCGGGATCAACGAGACGCTGGCTTCCGACGGGACCTTCACGCCGTCGAACAACGCGCCCTGGAAGCTGGTCGATCAGCTCAAGGGATTGAACTGGCTCAACTATTACGGCGGAAAGTTCTCGACCTCGCAGAAGCGCGGCGTGTTCATGGACCAGGCGCTGGACCTGTTGCCGGCGGACTACTGGCGCTGGTGGCTGACTGCCAACATGCCGGAGAGCGCCGACAGCTCGTTCACCTGGGAGCAGTTCCAGGACCAGACCAACGCTGACCTGGCCGACGTGCTCGGCAACTTCGTCAATCGCATCCTGAAGTTCACCGAGACGCGTTTTGATGGCGCCGTTCCGGCGGGTGGGCTCGATGGGCCGCTGGAGGCCAGGCTGGACGCCGATGTGCTCGCCAAACTGCGCGAGCTCACCGAGAATCTGGAGAGCCGCGAGTTCCGCAAGGCCTGCGCCTCGCTGCGCCAGCTCTGGGTGCTGGGCAACGGCTATTTGACCGAGGCCGCGCCCTGGACCGCGCTGAAGACCGATCCGGAGCGGGCGGCGGTGGCCGTGCGCACAGGGCTGAACCTGGTGGCCCTGTTCGCCAGGGTCTCCGAACCCTTCATTCCGTTCGCGTCGGAGACCGTGGCGCTGTCGGTCGGCGAGGCCTTCCCGGGCCGGTGGCCGAGCCTCGACGGCAGCCGGGTCCTCGACATCCTGCCGCCCGGCCGCGCGGTGAAGGCGCCCGACGTGCTCTTCCGCAAGGTCGAGGATGCGCAGGTCGCCGAATGGCGCGAACGGTTCGGCGGCCCGGAAGGCGCGGCCTAGGCGCTACTGCGCCTTACGCTTCACCACCTCGGAGGGGTGGATGTCGAGCGCGTCGGGCATGGCGCGGTTGTACAGATGCGTCTGGCCGGTATCGATGGCCACCGTTCGCGTGCCGTCCCAGATCATGTGGCCGGCCACCCAGATGACGATCACCAGGCCGATGTAGCCGATCCAGCGGAAGCGGTGCAGCAGCTTGGCGATCCAGCTGGCCGCGAGGCCGGTGATCGTGATCGACAGCAAAAGGCCCACCGCCAGGACGACGAGGTGTCCCTTCGCCGCGGCGGAGACCGCCAGCACATTGTCCAGCGACATGGCCAGGTCGGCGAGCAGGATCTGGCGCAGCGCCTGCGCGAGGGTGGTCGCCGGCGGTCCGTGGGCGGCGATCGCCTCGCCCTCCAGGGCCGCTTCGCCCTCGGCGATCCGCCGCTGGCCCTGTTCGCGCAGGTCGCGCCACATCTTCCAGCAGACCCAGAGCAGGATGAAGCCGCCGGCCAGCGACAGGCCGACGACCTTGAGCAGCTGGGCGGCGATCAGCGCGAAGCCGATCAGCATGACCACCGCGCCGCCCAATCCCAGCACGATAGCCCTGCGGCGCTCGGCCTTGGGCAGGCCGGCCGCGACGATGCCGACCGCCATGGCGTTGTCGCCGGCCAGCGCCAGGTCGATGAATACGACCTGCACAAAGGCCGTGGCGGCGCCGGTCGTCAGAAACTCAGGAAACGTCATGCGGTGCGGGGCCTCGACGCTTCATATAGGGCGACGGCGGCGGCGGCCGAAACGTTCAGGCTCTCGAAACCACCCGGCATGGGGATTTTCGCCAGTTCGTCGCAGTGTTCGGCGACCAGCCGGCGCAGGCCTTCGCCTTCCGAACCCATCACCAGGACCGTGGGCGTCCCGTCGAGCACGTCGCCCAGCGTCCGCTCGGCCTCGCCCGCCAGGCCCACGGCGCGCCAGCCGGCGGCGGTGAGCTCGTCGAGCGCGCGGGAGAGGTTCACCACCCGGGCCACCGGGACCTTGTCCACCGCGCCGGCCGCCGCCTTGGCCAGCGCGCCGGTGAACCGCGGGGCGTGGCGGTCCTGCAGCACCATGCCCACGGCGCCGAAGGCGGCGGCGGAGCGCAACATGGCGCCGACGTTCTGCGGGTCGGTGACGGAATCGAGCATCAGCAGCACCGCGCCGCGCTTCGGCTCGAAGTCGGCGAGGTCGGCGGGCTCCAGCACCGCGCCCCGCACCGCCACGCCCTGGTGGACGGAGCCCTGCGGCAGGCGCTGGGCGATCTGCTGGTTGTCGGCCTGCTGCATGACCGCCTGGCGGCCGAACCGCGCCTCGATCTGGCGGATTCGCTCCGGCGTCGCCAGGATCAGCTCGGCAGGCCCGCGCAGCGGATTGGCCAGCGCCGCCTCCACGGCGTGCCAGCCCCAGATCCAGTCGTCGGCCACCGGCTCCGGACGCCGCGAAAAGTGTCCGTGTGGCCGCTTGTTGCGGCCCCCTCGGAGCCCCTTGCGGGCGTCGTTGCGTTCGGGGTTCGAGGCCACTATAAGACGCGCTCCAAATTGGGGCCCCGGACGGGTTGCCGCCTGTAAGGACCCTGCGATCGGCGGTCTTATGCCGCTCGCAACCTTCAGCGGAAGCCTTTTGTTCGACGGCCTTGAGGTGGCTCCGAGCGCGAGGGGGAATGTCCCGAGCGGCAAAGGGGGGGGACTGTAAATCCCCTGGCGTACGCCTTCGTAGGTTCGAGTCCTACTTCCCCCACCACGCTCGGCGGCCCGAAATTGAGAGAGACTAGTATTTGGCGGGTATAGCTCAGTGGTAGAGCAGCAGCCTTCCAAGCTGAATATGCGGGTTCGATTCCCGCTACCCGCTCCAAGTTACCGTTCCACATGAACCAATGCCGGTAGGATCCGATGGCCAAAGAAAAGTTCGAACGCAATAAGCCGCACTGCAACATTGGCACGATCGGCCACGTTGACCACGGCAAGACGACGCTGACGGCGGCGATCACCTACACGCTGGCCAAGACCGGCGGTGCGAAGTCGATGAGCTAT
>NZ_DATGEX010000052.1:0-90057 GCF_035309685.1 Phenylobacterium sp. | reverse complement strand
GTCGACGGTGAAGCCGCCCTTCACGCGGCCGACGATGGCGCCCATGACCGGCTCGTTGCGCTCGTAGACGGCTTCCAGGCGGGTCCAGGCTTCCTCGCGGCGGGCCTTGTCGCGCGACAGGACGGCTTCGCCCATGGCGTTCTCGACGCGCTCGAGGAACACCTCGACGGTGTCGCCGACCTTGATCGGGTCCTTGCCTTCTTCGTCGCCGAATTCCTTCAGCGAGACGCGGCCTTCGGTCTTCAGGCCCACGTCGATGATCGCGATGTCCTTCTCGATCGCCACGACCTTGCCGTGGACAACCTGACCTTCCATGAAGTCGCGTCCGCCCATGGACTCGTCGAGCAGCGCGGAGAAGTCGTCGCGCGTCGGGTTCATGCTCATATCGTCAGCCATAGTCTTCTTTCGTATCGAATGACGGAGGGTCCGCGCGGCCAAAGGCCGTCGGACGGGCGCCCCACGTCGGGTTAAGGGTTGAACCGAAGGCGAAGGGGGATGGCCCCGCATCGCTGGTGAAATTCTGCCCGCAGCCGTGCGAGGGAATGGCGTGTTGGATTTGCTAGGTGGAGGAGATCCACTTGGCACGCGCCGCCTCGACGATGCGGCGGGCCGCATCGGCGGCGTGGTCTATAGTCATTTCGGAGGTATCCAGCAAGACCGCGTCGGGCGCGGGCCTCATCGGCGCAGCGTCGCGGCCGCCGTCGCGGGCGTCGCGGCGGGCGATGTCGGCCCGCACGTCCTTCAGGCTCACCCGCTCGCCCTGGGCCTTGAGCTGCTTCCAGCGGCGCTCCGCGCGGACCTCTGGAGAGGCCGTCACGAAGAGCTTGGCCTGGGCGTCGGGGGCGATGACGGTGCCGATGTCGCGCCCGTCCAGCACCGCGCCGCCCTCCTGGCGGGCGAAGGTGCGCTGGAATTCCATGAGCGCGTCGCGCACCCGCGGATGCACGGCGACGCGGCTGGCGGCCTCGCCGGCGGCGCGCGTGCGCAGCGCCGGATCGTCCAGCTGGTCGGCGGTGAGCAGGAGGGCGCACGCCGCGGCTTCCTCGTGGTTGTCGAGGTTCGCGCCGGCCTTCTGCATCATGACGCCGACGCAGCGGTAGAGCAGGCCGGTGTCCAGCACCGGCAGGTCGAAGGCCTTGCCGAGCCCCGTCGCGATGGTCCCCTTCCCCGACGCCGCCGGCCCGTCGACGGCGATCACGAAGCTGGTCAGAGGGGCGTCTTCCGGGAGGGTCATGCCGCGATCGCCGCGCCCAGGCCGCGCATGAGGTCGAAGAAGCCCGGGAAGCTGGTGGCGATCATGCCGGGTTCGTCGACGGCCACGGGCCGGTCCGAGGCCAGGCCCAGGATCAGGTGGCTCATGGCGATGCGGTGGTCGCCGTGGGTGGCGACGCGGGCGCCGCCCGCAACCCCATGGTTCGCCCGCACCGCGCCGACGACCGTCAGGCTGTCGGGGCCTTCCTCGACGGCCACGCCGCAGGCCGCGAGCCCCGAGGCCATCAGGGCGATGCGGTCGCTCTCCTTGACCCGCATCTCGCCGATGCCGCGCATGGCGGTCGGCCCGTCGGCGAAGGCGGCGGCCACGGCGAGTATGGGATATTCGTCGATCATCGAGGGCGCGCGCTCCGGCGGCACGTCCACGCCCACCAGTTGCGAATGGCGCGCGGTGACGTCGGCGACGGTCTCGCCGCCCTCTTCGCGGACATTGGTCACCGAGAGGTCGGCGCCCATGTCGCCCAGCGTCTCCAGCAGGCCGATGCGCAGCGGGTTCAGCAGCATCCCCTCGACGGTGACCACCGAGCCCGGGGTGATCAGGGCCGCCACCAGCGGGAAGGCCGCGGACGACGGGTCGCCCGGCACCCGGACGCTGGTCCCGGTCAGGGTCTGGCCGCCCGGCAGGACGATGCGGCGCTCGGCTCCTTTTTCGTGGACGTCGACCTGCGCGCCGAAGGCCCGCAGCATGCGTTCGGTGTGGTCGCGGGTGGCTTCCGGCTCGATCACCTCCGCGCCGCCGTCGGCGTGGAGCCCGGCCAGCAGCACCGCCGACTTCACCTGGGCCGAGGGCTCGGGCAGGCGGTAGGCGATGCGCCGCAGGCCCCCGCCGGTCAGCGTCAGCGGCAACCGGCCGCCCGCGCGGCACATCCAGCGCGCGCCCATTTCGCCGAGCGGTTTCAGCACCCGCATCATCGGCCGGCCGCGCAGCGAGGCGTCGCCGGTGAAGGTGGCGCAGAGCGGAAAGCCGGCCGCCGCGCCCATGATCAGCCGCACCCCGGTGCCGGCGTTGCCGCAGTCCACCACATCGGCCGGCTCGGAAAAGCCGCCCTGCCCCGTCACCCGCCAGCGCCCTTCGCCCAGGCGTTCGACCTGCGCGCCGAACGCCCCCATGGCCGCGGCCGTGCGCTTGACGTCGTCCCCTTCCAGCAGGCCCTCGATCTCGGTCACGCCGCTGGCCAGCGCGCCCAGGATGAGCGCGCGGTGCGAGATGGATTTGTCCCCCGGCGCGCGCAAAACCCCCTTCAGGGGGCCGGAGCGCGTGGCGGTCATCTGAGCCGCCGTCATTGGATAGACACGAGCCTCCTGAAGGCTTGGGCTTTTACGAGGGGGTTTGCTTTTGACAGCCGCCCCCGTGCGTGGCAAGGGAGCCCGCCTCGCAATCGCGACCCCCAACACATCCTCAAAGGACCACCGCCTTTGGCCAATCCCGAGCTGGGCTCCAAGCAAGTCTGCCCCAACTGCCAAGCGAAATTCTACGACCTGAGCAAGCGCCCCGCGCATTGCCCCAAGTGCGACACCGAGTTCGACCCTGACGAGGCGGTGCGCAACCGCCGCACGCGCGCCCGCGCCATCGTGCCAGAGCCCGAGGCCGAGGAAGAGCGCGACGATCAGGTGAAGGACGGCGCCGAGTCCGAGGACGAAGACGAGGAAGAAGAAGTCGTCACCCCGGAACTGGACGAGGTGATCGACGATCCGGTCCTGGCCGCCGACGATGACGACGAGGCCGAACCGGCCCCCGCGGTCAGCGAGGACCTCGGCGAATTCACCGACGAGGAAGAAGTCGAGGACGACGCCGACGTGCCGTTCCTGGAAGAGGACGAGGACGACGAGTTCGACGAAACCGAGATCGAGGGCCTGCCGGGCGAGGGGGAAGACGACCGGTAAGCCGTCTGCGTCGAAAAACCCTCACCAGCAGGGTTGATCGCACCGGACTGTTTGAATAGGTTCCGCGCCTTCCTGAGGGCCCGCCCTCAGGAAGACCCGGACGACCTGGGGCTATAGCTCAGCTGGTAGAGCGCTTGAATGGCATTCAAGAGGTCAGCGGTTCGACTCCGCTTAGCTCCACCATGAGGGCCCGCAGTTAGCGCTGCGGGCCTTCGCCTTTTGGGGGGTGGGCTCTGAGCCTTGAGCGCATTGCGGCGTCCGCTTTCGGGTGAGAAGCCAATGTCCGCTTTCGGCCCATAGCGGACATTGAGCTGACCCGTCGGGCCGGCAGCGCCGCTCGTCTGACGGATGGCCGCTTGCTACTCTCGCGGCAGGAGGTCGGCCAGCAGTGAGCGACGCGGTCGAGCGGCATAGGAGGCCTTGATCTCCGCCGGATCGTAGGCCGGGCTTTCCACCCATTCGAGGAACGTGCGGCCTGCCGGAGCGCCTTGTTCCAGGTATCGCTCGAAGACGTAGTCGAGGACGCCCGTGCGGCCGTGCTTCAGATGCAGATACCGCAGGTCGAGTTGCCGCATTGCCGTTGGAACATCGCCGCCCAGCCGGAAGTGGACATAGAGCGCGCTCATCAAGCTCGCCCGGTCCGCCCCTGACTTGCAGTGGATGAGGATCGGATATTCTACGGTCTCGAACAGGTGCGCGGCGGCGAGGATCTGTTCGCGTGATGGCGCGTCGCGGGACGTAATGGTGAAGTTCACCAGGGTTAGGCCTAGCGCGGCACAGGCGTCCTTCTCCAGCGCGTGAAAACTGGCGTCGAAGCCGCCGCGAAGATTGACGATGGTGCGGATGCCCCGGCGGCGCCACGCGCGTAGCTGATGAGGCCAGGGTTGGTTGCTGCGCACCAACTCATCCGAAACCCAGTGCGCGTTTTGGAAGCTGAGCCGCAGGTAGGCGTGGTCCCGCACCATGAAGTCGAGGTAGGCGGCCAGCCTGCCGCGCTTCGTGTTCAAACGAAATCCAGACACGTCGACCTCGCCAACCGGAGCCGGGCTGTAACACAGGCGCAAAGTCCCACGGCGGATTTGTAATCCAAATGCCATGAGGCGACCCGCATACCACGTCGTCTTGTTTACGGAGGCTGCCCGGGGGGACGTGCAGAGGGAGTGTCACCATGCCCGGCTTGGATTGGGGCGCGATCGAGAGCGCGCGACTGGTCCGTGATCCCTTCGATCACATCGCCGTTCGGCAGGTCCTGTCGTTCACTTGCGCCGCAGCAATTCCAGGCGAGTTTCCAGCCATACGCAGTCCCGGGTCCTATTCCCTCGCCGACGCCCCGGCGGGGCCCGCATTGAGCGGCCTGATCGAGGATCTTCTCTCGGATCGCTTTAGGGCTGAGATGGCTCGAATTTTTGACGTCGACCTCAACGGCAAGCCAGCTTCCATCACACTCCGCGGCCAGTGCTCGGGGCGCGACGGGCGCATCCATATCGACTCCAAGTCGAAGGTTCTGTCCTTGCTGATCTATCTCAATGAGGGGTGGTCCAGCCCGGAGGGCCAACTTCGGCTGCTCGCCGATCGGGATGGCTTCGACACCGCCCCGGTGGAAATTCCCGCGCACCTTGGGTCAATGGTGGCGTTCCGGCGAAGCGAGACATCTTGGCATGGTCACTCGCCTTTCATCGGACAGCGACGAGCTTTGCAGTTCAACTACCTGCAGAGCCATCGAGCGTCGGTCACCGGCCTCCTGCGTCATCGGCTGTCAGCCTTCGGCAAGCAGTTCGCGGCCTAGGTGGACGCCCCGGTCCATGACACGCGAAAGCTGCGGGTCTGGTATCTCACCACTGGCGAAGCCGGCACGGTGCAGCAGGCTAGAGGACTCGCGACGGCCCTCGCACCGAATGCGGAAGGCCGACTCGTTCGCGTCAGCCGGCTGTGGGCGGTCGGAATTCCTGCGCTGGTCGGGTTGGGGCCGCCGGCCGTCATACCGATTGCGGGCCGGCTCGAACCGCCGTGGCCGGACGTCCTGATCAGTTGCGGGCGTCGCAGCGGGTTGGTCGCCATGGCGGTGCGGCGTCGCAATAGGGCGCCGATGGTCATGGCGCACATCCAGCCGCCCACCTACCCAAAGGCCTTCGATCTGGTGGTCGCCATGGCCCACGACGAGCTGAAGGGCTCCAACGTCATCCAGATCGACACCGCCCTTCATGGCGTCCGACCCGCCGTGCTGACGTCGGCTCGGTCTCAGAGCGACCCGCGCTTTGTCGGCCTGCCCCGGCCCTGGACGGGCGTCCTGCTGGGCGGCGCGACGCGCCACAGGCCGTTCACCTATGACGATGCGATGCGGCTGGCGGACCAGCTCGACGCGCTGCGAAGCCGAATCGGAGGATCCCTGTTGGTAACGCCGTCGCGGCGAACCCCGGACCACGTCACCGCCGTCCTGGGCGGCCGCTATCTGTCGGATCAGACCGTTCGGATCTGGGACAGCGGTCCCCCCAATCCCTATCTCACGATCCTTTCGCAGTCGGATCGCCTGGTGGTCACCAGCGACAGCGTCTCGATGATTTCGGAGGCGCTCGCGACGACGGCGCCGGTCCTGGTTTTCAACCTTCCGGGCAGCCCGCGTCACCTGCGTTTCGTTGACAACCTTATCGCCAAGTCTCTGGTCGGACCGCTCGATGGGATTCACGCGCCGCCACGTCGAGCAGCGGTCGACGCCACACCGAGCGTTGTCGAGGCCGTGCGACGGCTGCTTGAGGTCGGGGACCCCAAGGCAGACTGGCCGGCATGAGGTTTAAGGCGGGGACTGGCGGTGGCCTCGCTCCTCTCCCGGACACGAAGTGTCGCGGGAGAGGTTGGGAGAGGGCGGCTTGGGCGGTTGGTCGGGTGCTAGCCTTGGACCCAGTGGCCCTTGAGCCAAGGCCGGCGACCGGTTGCTCGCGGTCGCCGCCCTCTCCCAGCCTCTCCCATGGCGCTGCGCGCCTGGGAGAGGAGCAGGCTTGAGTCGGGCGCCCTGGGGCGTGACGGGCCCGGGGGTGTCGTGAGAGGGTCGGGCCCAGGGGGAGCGCCATGACACTTGAGCAGGTTTCGTATCTCAGCCAGACGGTGGCGGCCGCCGCGGTCGTGGTCTCGATCGTCTACCTGGCGATCCAGGTGCGGCAGGCCGAGCGCAACCAGCGGGCGCAGATGCAGCAGGCGCGGACCGAGCGCGGCATGGTGCTGGCGGCCTCGATGGAGTCGCCGCATTTCGCGGCCATCTGGGTCAAGGTGACCACCGACAATCCCGACGTGAACGCCATGGACATAAGCATCCTGACCTCGTTCCTGCGCCGCTGGGCGCTGAACGTGCTGGACGCCCAGGCGAACCACGCGCTTTCGCTGTTGAGCGACGAGGCGCTGGCGCGCGCCTGCGCGGCGGCGCGGTGGGGGTTCGCCTATCCCATCGCCCGGGCGGTCTGGACCGCGACCGTGCGCGAGACCTTCACGCCGGACGATGCGGCGAGGTTCGAGGCCCTGGCGATCCTGGGCGCGCCGCTGACCGCGGGCGCGGACAATGTGGCGCGGACCCGCTCGGCCCGGGAGGTGCTGCTGGCGGGGGCGTGACGCAGGAACGCGCTCAGACCAGGCTGCCGCCGCCGTCGACGCGGACGACCTGGCCCGTCACGTAGGTTGCGCGCATCAGATAGAGGTAGGCCTCGGCGGCCTCCTCGACCGATCCGGCGCGCGGCAGGGGCAGGTTGGCGGTGAAGCCCTTGATCATGTCCTCGCCCCAGGCCTGCACCTGCTCGCTGGTGATCAGGCCCAGACAGACCGCATTGACCCGGACAGGCGCCAGGTCGCGCGCCAGGCCCATGGCCAGGCCCTCGGTGGTGTGGGCCGACGCCGTCGTGAGCGGCGCGCCGGGCCTTGGCCGGTGGGCCAGCATGCCGCCGGTGAGGGTGATCGAGCCCTCCCTGGCGATCTGGCGGATGGCGTATTTCGCGGCGCGGGCCGCGCCCCAGAAGCGGACTTCGATCCGGGCCTTGCTGGCCTCGATATCGAGGTCGCGGGTCGCGCCCAGCATGTGGCCCCAGTCGCCGGCGGTGAAGACCAGATGGTCGAACGGGCCCGCCGCCTCGAAGAAGGCGGCGACCGAGGCCTCGTCCTTCACATCCACGGTCAGGCCCTTGGCGCCGAGCTTCGCAGCCGCCGCTTCGATCCGTGGGGCCTGGCTGGAGCCGACGATGACTTCGGCGCCGGCCTCCATCGCCGCCGCCGCCACGGCGAAGCCGACGCCCGAGGCGCCGCCGATCACCACCACCTTGGCCCCGTCCAGCTTCGCCATGACCCGACTCCCTGTGCGAACGGGGAGAGGTAGTCCGGACGGCGAGCGGGAAAAAGGCGGAAGTCTATACCGGTATCGGCGCTACCCCCCTGGGCTCGGGCCGCAGCGGGGCGGCAGGGGCGCTGATCAGTTCAGGAAGGCGAGGATCGCGGCGTCCACGGCTTGCGGGTGGGTGAGCGGCGCAAAGTGCGTGGCCGCGGGGATGATCACTTCCTTGGCGTTCGGAATGGTCTTGGCCAGGGCGTCGGTGTGCTCGCGGCGGATGGCGTCGTGCTCGCCGGCGATCACCAGCACCGGGGCGCGGATTCGCGCCAGTTCGGCGGGCGTGTCGTGCGGCTCGGTCCGCCACATCTGCACGACCTTGCCGTAGAAGACCGGCCACTGGTCGGGCGTGGGCGACAGCCGCCGGTACATGTCGCGCTGGATCGCGACGGCGGGGGCGTCGGCGGCGGGCTGGGCGCCATCGCCGCTGAGGCCGGCGACATCGTAGTTGGCGCCCATCAGCACCAGGCGCCGCACCCGGTCCGGATGGTGGATGGCGAGGTCGAGGCCAATGACGCCGCCGTCGCTCCAGCCGACGACGTCGGCGCGGGCGACGTGCAGCCGATCCATGAGCGCCACCATGTCCTCGCCCATCTGATGGTAGTGCAGCGGCCCCGGCCCGTCTCCGGAGCGCCCATGCCCCCGGCTGTCGGGGGCGATCACCAGGCGATCCTTGGCCAGCGCCTCGATCTGGTAGTGCATGGTCTCGATGAAGGCCGTGCCGCCGTGCAGCACGAGCACCGGCGGGCCCGCTCCATAGGTTTCGTAGTAGATGGCGGCGCCGTTCAGCGTCGCCGACTGGCCGCCGTGAAAGCCGAACGCCTCCTTGTGCGCCATGAAGTCATTGACGCCGAAATCCGGCGGCCCCGCCGCCCAGGCCGCCCCCCAGACTGTCGCGGCCACCGCCCCTCCGACAACCGCCGCGCCAATCGCCCGCATGCTCATCGCCATCCCCGGTGCGCTGATCGGTTCCACGTAACCGCAATTGGCGAAGGTCGGCAACGGGTCCGAAGCGGCGCGGGCAGGGGTGGCCTGGAACCGCCGGGCGGGCTAACTCCCCTCGCATGGCCGGAAGCAAGCAACGCGACGAATTCGAGATCGTGGTCGAGGGCGAGCCCTATGTCTGGCGGCTGCAGCGCCAGCCCGCCTGGTCCAGCGACACCGCCGGCTGGCGCGGCATGGCGATCGCCGTGCGCCACAAGGAAGGGCAGCGCGAGGTGGTGCTGGAGTTTCCGCCGGGGCCGCAGCCGCGGTACGGCGCGCCGCAGCTGAAGGCCTCGCAGATCGCGCCTGCCCTGGTGGCGAAGGCCATCGCGTCCGCCTTCGGGGCCGGTTGGGAGCCGCTGTCGCGCGGCAAGACCGTCACCATCGTGGTGGACGCCGACGGGGGGTGAGGCGGCGAGCAGGGGTCCGGCGGAACAACAGCCGAGCTTGAGCGCTTTGCGTTGCAGTCGGGGACTGACGGGAGGACCTCTCATGAAGCATCTCATCCTTACGAGCCTGATCGCCGCCGCGGTCGCGGGCGCGGCGTTCGCACAGGACAAACCGCCGCCGAAGAACGCCGGCACGGCCGGCGGCGCGGTGGCCGGGGCTGCGACCGGGGCCGTGGTCGGCGGTCCGGTGGGCGCGGTCGTGGGCGGCGTCGCCGGCGCCACGATCGGCCACAAGACCATCGACAAGAAAACGGCGCATCACCGGAAGCATAGGGCGCACCCGGCGCCGGCGGCCGAGAAACAGCCCTAAGGCCGGAGGCGAAGGCGCTACGCCAGCGCCTTGCCGAGCCGCAGCCAGAGTTGCTGGTCGAAGTCGCGGTCCGGGGTCGCCTGGCCCATGCGGACGACGATCAGCTTCTGGCTGGGGACGACGTGCAGCTTGCGGTCCATGGCGCCCAGCGCCGCCACCAGGTCTGAGGGCGCGGCGGGGATCAGCGGGCCGGGGGTGCGGGCGCCGCCGGGGCGCGCGGTGTAGTCGCTGCCGTTCAGCCACCAGAAGCGGCCATAGGCCGGGTTGGTCGCCGAGCGGGCGAACATCGCCTTCAGCGACGCCTCGGAGACGATCCGCTTGCCGTCGGCGGCCTTGCCGCCGTCCAGCACGACCTGGCCGAACCTGGCGGTGTCTCTGGGCGTGGTGACCAGGCCCGTGGGGTTGCCGACGTTGGCGAAGGCGGCGGGCCGCTGGCGCCAGGCGGTCTCGGCCATGCCGGCGGGCTCGGTCAGCCAGCCGCGGGTCAGGGTCTCCAGCGGCTGTTTCGCGCAGGCGGCGACGACGCGCTTGGTCACCGCATAGACCGGCGTGTTGTAGAAGAACATCGTGCCGGCCGGGGCCTGATAGGCGAAGCCTTCGGTCAGGCCCGAGCTCATGGTCATGACGTCGATGACCCGGATCGCGGCCTCCTGGTCGGGCGAGGCCTTCGACCAGCCGGGTCCGATGTAGGCGCTGACGGGCCGGGTGACATCCAGCAGGCCCTTGTCGATGGCCACGCCCAGGAGGACCGAGACGAAGCTCTTCTGCTGCGAGGCGACGTCTTCCAGCAGGGCGCCGTCGCGGGCGGTTCCGTAGGTGAAGTCGGCCCGGAACTTGTCGGCCTCGGCCGTGGCGGGAAGCGGCCAGTTCTTTTCGACGAGGGTCTTGCGGTCGCGGACGATCAGGAAGCCGGTGGTCTTCTGGCTCTGCACATAGTCGAGCACGGCCTGCATGGCGCCCGATTGGGCGGCGGCGGCCAGCGGTCGGGCGAGGACGCCGCCAAAGGCCGCCAGCGCGCCCGCGCCTCCGATGACCGCTCTGCGGGAAGGTTGCGCGCGCATCCAGGCCTCCTGACGATTTTTCCAATATCGGCCCGGCGGCGGGAGTCGTCTACAAATCGCCGGTGGCGCGGTGAGCGCGCCGGAGGATGTCGCCATGACCCCGTCGCGCCGAGGACTCCTGGCAGGCGCGGGCCTCGTGGGGCTGACCGCCGCCGGTCCCGCCGCCGCAAGCGCGGCGGCCGAGGCCGCCACGCTGCAGGCGACGCTGGAGCGCTACCACGGCTTCGGCGTGAAGGCGTCCGGCGGGCCGGGCGACACCGCCTGCGGCGCCTGGCTGGAAGGCGAGCTCGGCAAGCTCGGCTACGCCTGCCGCCGCCAGGCCTTCGAGGTCCCGTTCTTCGAGCCGCGCCAGGCGACGCTGACCTGCGGCGAAGCGAAGGCGTTGGTCATCCCACAGGCGATCGTGGCGCCCACCGGGCCGCCGGGCCTGACCGCGCCCCTGAAGCTGGCCTCGGCGCCCGGCGGGCTCGCCGGCGCCATCGCCGTGCTCGACCTGCCGAGCCAGCGCTGGGTGGCCATGGGCGGGTTCGTGGCCGAGGCGGTGCGCCGGGGCGCCGCCGGCGTCGTGCTGGTCACCAACGGCCCGACCGGCGAGGCCATCGCGCTCAATGTCTCGACCCATCGGCCCGCCATCGACAAACCGGTGGCGCTGCTGGCGCCGAAGGATGCCAAGCCCTTCCTGGCCGCCGCCGCAGAGGGCCGCAACGCGACGCTGGTCCTCGACGGCCAGGGCGGCGGGGCGGCCCGGCGGCCGGCGTTCAACCTGATCGCGCGGCTGGATCGCGGCGCGGCCAAGACCCTGGTGATCTCGACGCCGCGGTCCGGCTGGTTCGGCTGCGCGGCCGAACGCGGCTCGGGCCTGGCGGTCTGGCTGTCGCTCGCCCAATGGCTGGCGAAAGCGAACCACGGGGTGAACGTCGAACTGCTGGCGACCAGCGGCCACGAGTACGAATACCTGGGCGGCGAACACTACCTCGCCGAGGCGGCGCCCGCGCCGGAGAAGACCCGGCTCTGGGTGCACATCGGGGCCAGCGCCGCGGCGCGTGACTGGCACGAGCTGGCGGCGGGTCTCAAGCCCTTGCCCAGCGCCGATTCCCAGCGGGTGCTGACCGCGACGGCCGACATCCTGGACCCCACCCGCGCGGCCTTCCGCGGGATCAGCGGCCTGGAGGCGACCTATCTGGCCGACAAGGCCATGGCCGGCGGCGAGCTGGTCAATGTGATGAACGCCGGCTACCGCACCGCCATCGGCCTCTACGGCTCCCACCGCTACTTCCACACGCCCGGCGACGACCTGCGCTGCGTCTCGGGCGAGCTGGCGCAGCCGGTGGCCGCGGCCTTCCGCGCCGCGATCAACGACGCACTCGCCACTGCCCAGGGCCTGGAGCGGCGGCGAGAACAGGGCTAGCTCTGCCGGACGCCGCGCCGCAGGGGAGGCTCCGCTTGAAACGCCACGTTCTGGCCGCCGCCGGTTTCGCCCTGGCGAGCCTCTCCCTCGTGGGCCTTTCCGCCTGCGAGCAGGGCAAGCCGCGCCATCCGCCGCCGGACCCCATGGCCGTGGCCCCGCCGGCGGACGCGGCCGGCGGGCCGGCGCCGGCGGGCGTGCTCTCCGCCGGCCTTCCCAAGCGGCCGGAGGCGGCGGGCTTCTTCCTGGACCGCGTCGGCGCCGCCATCGATCCGCGCAGCCGCCAGCCCGCGGTGACGCCGGCCGGCCAGGCGACCGTGTTCGACGGCTTCGGCTTCGACGCCCCGGCCAAGGCGCCGGGCAAGGGCGTCGACCTGGTGGTGGACGGCGCCGCCTACGGCACGGTCTATGGCGCGGCGCGGCCCGACGTCGCCAGCTTCTTCAAGGCGCCGGCGCTGGTGAATGTCGGCTTCAAGGCCGTGCTGCCGGCCGGCGCGCTCGCGCCCGGCGCCCATACGGTGGTGGTCCGCGTGGTGGCCGCGGACGGCAAGGGATATTTCGATTCACCGACCGTCGCCTTCACCGTGAACTAAATCCTGAGTTGCGAGTTGTGGGGCCAGGAAACGTCGGCGTCCCGCTGGCGCATCTAGAGGGCTGGGTTATGCGTGGATCGATTTCGGCGGCGGCCGTGGCCGTGGCGTTGGGGCTGGGCTTTGGCGTAGGAACGGCGAACGCCGCCACCACGGTCTATGATTTCTCCGGGGTCTGCCGCGATTGCGCGAGCGTCGGCACCGGCACCCTGACCCTCACGAGCGCCCTGACCGGTCCGATCAGCACCGCAGACTTCGTGAGCTTCGCCTACAAGTCGAACCTCGTCTCCTTCACACTCGACCGCAGCGACATCATCGCCGTTCTCGGCGCGTTCGACCCCAGCCGGCCGGACGCCACGGTGATCGACATCGTGCAGCTGGGCGGGACCGGCTGGGAATTCGAGCGCAACGCCGACGGCAGCTGGAGCGTCTCCTCCGAGCTGGGCGCCAACAGGCACAACAGCGGTGGCGGCGGCGGTGGTGGCGGTGGTGGCGGCGGCGGCTTCTCTGGCGGCAGCCCGGGCGTCTTCGGCGGAATTGGCGGCTCGGGCGACATGCTGCCCAGCGGCGACACCGGCGGCACTCGCACCGTCGACGACTTCGGCACGACGTCGTCCTTCCAGCAGGGCCTGGTCGACGCGGTGGTCGCGGTCCCGGAACCGGCGTCCTGGGCTCTGATGATCGTAGGTTTCGGGGGCCTCGGCGTGGCGCTGCGCGCGCGGACTCGCCTCAAGTTGGCCGTGTGACCCGCCCAGGCGCGAGGAATACTCCCTAGGGGCGAATTTCGATATGGTTAAAACCCCTGGTAGGAGAATCTGATAGCAACCCGCTCCAAAAACGCCGAGGAGTTGTGCTCGGCGCGAGTTTCGCCGGGCCGTGTTGGCGGCTGAGCGGAGGGTTTGGGTATGCGGGCACCGTGGACAGCGATCGCGATCGCCGCCGGTCTTGGGTTGAGCGCCGCGGCGGCCGGGTCCGCCAGCGCGGCGGTCACATTCAAGTTTTCCGGCGACTGCGCCGACTGCGGCGTCAACGGGGCCGCCGGCGGCTGGCTGACGCTTCAGAACATGCCCAACGGCGCGATCTCGAAGGCCGACTTCGTGAGCTTCGTCTATCAGTCGAGCCTGCTGTCCTTCCAGATCAGCAGCAGCGACATCGTCGCGGTGATGGGCTCGATCGACCCCAACAACCTCTCCACCAGCTACATCGACATCATCCAGATGGGCGGCACCGGCTGGGAGTTCGACAAGAACGCTGACGGCACCTGGTCGGTCTCCTCCGACATCACCATGGGCAATCCGCACCCCAAGGGCGGCGCGGGTGGCGGCGGCGGTGGCGGCGGTGGCGGCGGCGGCTTCGCCCCGCCGGCGGGCGACGGGTCCGATGGCGCGCCGGGCGGCAATCCGCCCCCGACCGGTGAGGGCATCGACTTCTTCACCGGCGCTGGCGACACCAGTTTCATCGACGACTTCGGCGACAATGGCGGCTTCGACCAGGGTCAGGTCGCCGGCGGCGTGCCGGAGGCCTCGACCTGGGCGCTGATGCTCACCGGCTTCGCCGGCATGGGCGCGATGCTGCGCAACCGCCGCCGCCGCCCGCGCGGCATTGAAACCGCCTAACTCACTTCCCACCTGAGTCCTTGTCCGGTTGGACCGTGCCGACGCCGGGCGGTCCGGCCGGAGAGTCGCTTTCGACAAGGACTCTTTGAGGATGAACAGGTCGGTACTTTTCGACAGCCCGTTTCTCTTGGGCTTCGAGCACACACGCAGTCTGATCGAGCGCGCCCAAAAGGCGGCCGCCGAGAGCTATCCCCCCTACAATGTGGAGGACCGCGGCGACGGCGAGATCAGGATCACCCTGGCGGTGGCGGGCTTTTCGCCCGATCAGCTGGAGGTGAGCGTTGAGGACCGGCAGCTGACGGTCTTGGGCCGCCGTGACGACAACACGGTCCGGCCGGAAGACGCCTTCCTGCATCGCGGCATCGCCGCGCGCGGGTTCATCCGAAGTTTTGTCCTGGCCGACGGCATGGTCGTAGAAGAGGCGAGCCTCGAACACGGCCTGTTGCACATCGATCTGAGCCGGCCCGAGCCGGAGAAACGGATCCTCCGGATCCCGATCAAGGCCCGCGGTTAAGCTCGAATCTTAAGTATCAAAAAGGAGACGGTCGGATGTCCGACGTCTCAGCCAGTGAACGGCAGGCTGAACCGGCGACCGTTCGAGGCGTTGCGTATTGCGGAGGTGGTCATGATGACGCCTATTCTATCGACTGAAGCTTTCGCCGCATTGGGCGGCCCTGACCTTGTCTATGTGCGCCCGGTAAGCGCGGCCGAAATCCTGGCCAGCGTGCCGACGGCCCAGATTCAAGGCTTTCACCTGGCGCCTGACCAGACCCTCTACGCCGTGCACCGCGCCGACGGCGAACGCCTGGCCGTGCTCACCGACCGCGACAGCGCCGTCGCCGCCGCCCTGGCGCACGAACTGGCGCCGGTTTCGGTTCACTAGCTCAAACGCCCATCCCTCCTCTTTAGGGGAGGGTGGCCGAGGCGAAAGCCTCGGTCGGGTGGGGGTTGGTGGGCCAGAACTCCGACGTCCGCGCTTGAACGCGAGTCCCCCACCCTGATCGCTTCGCGATCTGTCCCTCCCCTAAAGAGGAGGGATGATTCAGCTAAGCCGCCGACGACCGTGACGCCTGCTGCACGGGGTCCTGTACGAGCAGCGCGTGGATCGCGTCGGTCGTGCGGGCCTGACGCAGCTGCTGGCGCAGGTCCGATTGCCGCAGGATCCGCGAGACCCGCGCGAGCGCGCGCAGGTGCTCGACGCCGGTCGCCTCCTTCGGCGCGAACAGGGCGAAGATCAGGTCGACGGGCTGATCGTCCACGGAATCGAAGTCGACGGCGTGCTCGAGACGCACGAACACCCCGCGCAGGCGGGTGAGGCCCTCCACACGGGCGTGGGGCGCGGCCACGCCGTGACCGACGCCGGTGGAGCCGGCCTGCTCCCGCTCGGTCAGCGCGTCCAAGACGTCACCCGCGTCGAGGCCGAAGTTGCGGGCGGCGATCTCGGCGATGACCGCCAAGGCCTTGCGCTTGTTGGCGGCGCTCACGCGCAAAGAGATCGCGTTGCGATCCAGAAGTTCGCCGATCTGCATGGTGTCTCTAAAGAAGCTCGCTTTAACTACGGCCCACCCCCCTGGTTGGCCGCCTCTGGACGGTAAAAAAGCCGCGCCCCTACGCGCCGCCCTTGCCGCCCGAACCGACCCCATTCGCCTTCGTCCGCTCGGGGTCGATCCATCCGATATTGCCGTCGGGGCGGCGATATACCACGGACAAGCCGCCGTGCGCGGCGTTTCGGAACACGATTGTTTGAGATTCGGTCAGGTCCAGTTCCATCACCGCCATGGAAACGGTCATGAGGCCGATTTCCGTCTCGGTTTCGGCGATCACCATGGGTTCGGGGAAGCCCGCGGCCTCGCCGTCCAGATCGTCGTCGTCCGCGCCGTCGTCGGGCGACTGGAGAACATAGTAGGCCGCCGTCTCCGCCTGGCGGGCCAGCGCCTGGGGATGGTGGTCGGTCAGCCGGTTCTTGTAGCGGCGGATGCGCTTCTGCATCTTGGCGATGGCGGAATCGAAGGCCAGATGCGCGTCGCCGCCCAGCCCCTGGGTCGTGAGCTGCTGGCCCGACGCCAGGGTGACGGCGCAGTCCACCTTGAAGGCATGGCCCTCGCGGGAAACCACCACATCGGCGCCGCCGCCGCCGCCGCGGTCGAAGTATTTGCCGATGCTGAGGGAGAGTTCGTCGGAGACCCGCGAGCGCAGGGCCTCGCCGACGTCGACATGTTTGCCGGTGACTTGGACTTGCATGTGAGGATCAACGCGCCCGGGCGCGGAAGGTGTCAAAGCACGGCCGTGTGAAAGGACCTAAGCCGTCTCTTTCAGCCGGCGGCGGCGCTCCACGGACGAGGGGATGCGCATGGCCTCGCGGTATTTGGCCACCGTGCGCCGCGCGATATCGACGCCGGCTTCCTTGAGGATGTCGACGATGGTGTCGTCGGAGTGGACGTCCCGCTCGCTGGCCTCGGTGTCGATGAGCTGCTTGATCTTGTGGCGGACGCTCTCGGCGGAGTGGGCCTCGCCGCCCTCGGAGGATTGGATGGCGGAGGTGAAGAAGAACTTCATCTCGAAGACGCCGCGCGGGGTCGCCAGATATTTGTTCGAGGTCACCCGGCTGACGGTCGACTCGTGCATGCCGATGGCGTCGGCGACGGTCTTCAGGTTCAGCGGCCGCAGATGTTCGACGCCATAGGCCAGGAAGGCGTCCTGCTGGCGCACGATCTCGGAGGAGACCTTGAGGATGGTCTTGGCGCGCTGGTCGAGGCTCTTGACCAGCCAGCTCGCCTGGGCCGCGCAGTCGGAGACGAAGGTCTTTTCCTGATCGGTGCGGGCGCTGGCCGAGACGCGGGCGTGGTAGCGCTGGTCGACCAGGAGGCGCGGCAGGGTCTCGGAATTCAGTTCGACGTGCCAGAGGCCGCCCAGGCCCTCGCGCACATAGACGTCGGGCACCACGGTCTGGGCCGGCTCGCCGCCGAAGGCGGCGCCGGGCTTGGGCGTCAGGGCGCGCAGCTCGGCGACCATTTCGCGCAGGTCCTCGTCGTCGACGCCGCAGGCGCGCTTCAGCGCCGGCATGTCGCGCTTGGCGAGCAGCTGCAAGTTGTCGAGCAGGGCCGCCATGGCCGGGTCGAAGCGGTTCTGATCCTTCAGCTGGATCATCAGGCATTCGCTTAAGGTCCGGGCGCAGATCCCGGCGGGCTCGAAGCCCTGCAGGACGGCGAGCACGCGCTCCAGCATCTCCTGCGCGCAGCCCAGCCGCTCGGCGATCTCGGCCAGGTCGGCGCGCAGGTAGCCGCCCTCGTCGACGGAATCGATCAGCACGCTCGCGGCCGCGGCCTCCGCGCCCTTCAGGCCGCTGGCGGAAAGCTGGTCGTGCAGGTGTTCGCTCAGCGACTTCTCGTGCGTGAGGATGCTCTCCAGGCCATCGGAGTCGCCCTCGAAGGAGCCGCCGCTCCTGGCCTTGGACCAGTCGACGGACGCGCCGGCCTCGGCCGCGCCCATGTCGTTCTGCGCGTCGCCCGTGACGCGCTCGCCGGGCGAAGCCTCATCGTGGGCGGTGTCGAGCTCGGCGCGGGCGCCGGCGTCGTCCATGCGATCGGTGGAAAGGTCGGCGGCCGCCTCGATCGGCGCCTCGGCCTCGGGCTCGGCGTCGCGTTCATCCCGCTGCAGCAGCGGGTTGCGCTCCAGCTCGGCGTCCACGAAGGCGTCGAGCTCGAGATTCGACAGCTGCAGCAGCTTGATCGCCTGCTGCAGCTGCGGCGTGATGACCAGTCCCTGGCCCTGCCGGATCTCGAGACGCGCGCTGAGCGCCAAGGCGAAAACCCCCGATAGACCCCAAAAACCTGGGGCCCGGACCCCCTTGGCCCGGTTCTTGCTTTCGACCTTAGCCGCGCGAAGGCGACCGATTGGTTAATGCTGGTTACGATCCATCGCGCGCGGCCTGTTTTGCAGGAAGTGTTGGCTCGGGGGTGATCGCCTGCCACTGTCTGTCAGCACGATGGCAATATGAGTTCAGGCCCATGCGACGCGCCGACCGGCTGTTCCAGATCATCCAGGTGCTGCGCCGCACGCGCCGGCCGGTGACCGCCGACGCCATGGCCGCGGAGCTGGAGACCTCCAAGCGCACCATCTACCGCGACATCGCCGACCTGATGGCCCAGCGGGTGCCGATCCGCGGCGAGGCGGGTGTCGGCTATGTGCTGGACGGCGGCTTCGACCTGCCGCCCCTGATGCTGACGCCGGACGAGATCGAGGCCGCGGTGCTGGGCGCGCAATGGGTGGCCGGTCGGGGCGACCCGGCGCTGGCCCGCGCCGCCCAGGACCTGATCGGCAAGATCGTCGCCGCCGTCCCCGAGCGGCTGCGCCCCTTCGCGCTGGAGCCCGCGGCCCGCGCCGCGCCCCGCTGGAACGTCGCGCCGGACGGGCTCGACATGGCGCAGGTCCGCCACGCCATCCGCAACGGCCGCAAGATCGCGCTCGGCTACCGCGACGAGCAGGATCAGGTCAGCCAGCGCACCGTCTGGCCCTTCGCCGTCGGCTATCATGAGACGGTGCGGCTGATGATCGCCTGGTGCGAGCTGCGCACCGATTTCCGCAGCTTCCGCACCGACCGGGTGACGGCCGCGGACTTTCTGGACGAGCGCTATCCGGAACGGCCGGCGACCCTACGCGCGCGCTACCGCCGCGCGATGAACGAGAAGATGGCGGCGATGGGCGTCAAGGAGCCCGGCGGCGCTAGGGACTAAGCCTCACTTGGCGGGCGTAAGGCCGTTCCCGATCTGGACATATTCCCGATCGAAATACTCGATGCTGGCGATGAGTGAGCTGTCGGAAATCCCAGCGCTGCCTGTAATTATGTAGTGGTAGAGGACGACGTACTTATCTTTTGGCAAATAGATGGCAGCGGCGAAGTGCTCCTCGCCGTTCCATTTGGTCACCGCAGACCTTGCGTCGGCGTCGCTCGTCCCCGACCAAGACGCAATTAGCTCAATATATTCGCAATTATCGCCCTTTGTGCACGACGAGAAGGTCATCACCATCTTGTTGCCGCCAGAAGCGGTGATGATCTGCGGGCTTCCGTCGTCGCCCTTTTCAAGCTTTGCTTGGTAGCCATTTTCCTTGAGCGCAGCGACGACGCTGTCAGCGTGCGCGGCAAGCACGGTCGACGCGACAGATGGCGTACCTATCGAGCAAAGCAGGCTGATGCCCGCCAGCAAGAAGATTCGCGAGATCGACTTGGTCATTGCGTCCCCACATGCCCCGTGGACCTCAGATTGGGGGCGTTCTCTTTTCCCGTCCAGGCTGACTGAGCCGTCAGTTTATGTCGAGCTTGTCCGGGACCTTCGGCAGGCGGATGCGCCTGGCGTTCGGCTGGGCGGCGGGATCGTAGGTCACGAGGCCCTTCACCATCGGCAGCGGGGCGCGATGGCCGTCGGCGAACTCGACCTCTCCGGCGGCGACGCCCACGAAGCCGACGTTGGAGAGCTTTGGCATGGCCATGGCCATGATGCCGGCGGCCTTTTTCTCGCCCACCGCCGCCTGGGCGACGGCCGCGGCCAGCTCGTGGGCGTCCAGGTCGGCCGCCGGCGGGATCAGCGGCTCGACCCCGATGGTCGCGTTGATCTTGGTGGCCGGATCGACGCCGATCACCAGCTTGGCGTCGCCAAGCTGGGCCAGGCTCGGCAGGTGGGTCACCTTTCCCGAAGGCCCCAGAACGAGCAGCGCGCGCTTATCGCCCTCGACGATCCAGACCGGGGCGGTCAGGGGCGTCGAGCCGACGTGCAGGTAATAGGCCATGGTGAAATGGCTGCGCTCCGCCGCCGGCAGCTCCAGGTAGCCCTTGAGGAACGGGAAGGCCTTGCCGATCTCGATGACCTTCTCGGCGGCGAGCGCCGGAGAGGCGGCGGCCAACATCGCGGCGAGGACGGGAGCGAGCCTGCGAAGTCGGTGGGACACGGCGGGCTCCTTGGAAGACGAACAATCAGGCGAAGGTGTCGCCCAGGTAGACGCGGCGGACTTCCGGGTCGTCGACGATCTCGTGCGGCGCGCCTTCGAACAGCACCTCGCCCGCGTGGATGATCGAGGCGCGGTCGATGATGTCGAGGGTCTCGCGGACATTGTGGTCGGTGATCAGGATGCCGATGCCGCGGCGCTTCAGATAGGCGATCACTTCGCGGATGTCGGTGATCGCCAGCGGGTCGATGCCGGCGAAGGGCTCGTCCAGCAGCATGAAGCTGGGCTCCGACGCGAGCGCCCGGGCGATTTCCACGCGGCGGCGCTCACCGCCCGACAGCGAGATGGCTGGCGCGTTGCGCAGGTGCTCGATGTGCAGCTCTTCGAGGAGTTCGGTGACCATGGCGCGCGCGCGCTTGCGGTCGCGCTCGCGCAGCTCGACCACAGCCATGACGTTTTCGCCCACGCTCATGCCGCGGAAGATCGAGGTCTCCTGCGGCAGATAGCCCACGCCCATGCGGGCGCGCTGGTACATCGGCTGCGCGGTGATGTTCTCGCCGTCGAGGTAGATCGCGCCATAGTCCGCCGCGATCAGGCCGGTGATCATGTAGAAGCAGGTGGTCTTGCCGGCGCCGTTGGGGCCGAGCAGGCCCACGACCTCGCCCCGCGCCAGCCGCAGGGAGACGCCCTTCACCACCGGCCGGCCGCGGAACGACTTGCCGATGTTGTCGACCACCAGGCCTTCGCCAGCGACGCCTGGGGGCGAACCGATGCGTTCCATCTTCAAGCGATAACCCGCCCCGTGCTCACTGAGTGGCCTTCTTCTTCTTCGGCTTGGCGGGAGCGGCCTCGCCCGTCGCCGCGCCTGGAGCTGCGCCGGTCGCCGAGGCGTCGGTGGCCGCGTCCTTCGGATAAAACACGCCGCGCGGACGGTTCTTGGCGGCGGACCCCTTGCCGGAGCCTTCCATGTGACCTTCGCCGGTCTGGGTGTTGTAGACCATCTTGGTGCCGCGCATGACGTTCTGGCCGTCGACGGCGGTCACGTCGCCGGTGATGGTGATGGTCGTGGTGCCGTAGTCGTAGAAGGCGTTGTCGCCATGCACGCGGCGGCCGTCCGCGGCGGCGTAGTAGACGTTGCCCTTCGCCTCCAGGCTGACGGTGTCGCCGCAGGCGTTGCCCGGTCCGGACGCCGCGCCGGCGGGGGCCTTCTGCTTCTGCAGGATCTCCTGGTGGGTGATCATCACGTCGGCGCGCAGGCGCGAGGTGTCCTGCAGGGCCTCGGCCGAGCCGGACCAGATCGCCGTGCAGTCGGAACTGCGCGATTCGGCGGAGTCGGAGCGGATGTCGACGGGCGCCTTCGCCGCCTTGGCCGGCTGGGCGGCCGGAGCCTGCGCCGCCGCCCCGTGGGCCGCGAGAGCCGCCACGAGAGCCGCCGCCGGCGCCGCCATCGCGATCAGGCTTTTCATCGACTGGCTCAGCCTCACTTCGGTTGCAGGCGCGTGTGGACTTCGCCCGTAAAGACCATGCGCGCGCCCTTGTCATAGACGCTGTAGGACTTTGCTTGGATTTGTCCAAGAGACCCCATGCCCTGAACGGCGTCTGAACCGCCCAGATCGCCGCTCTTGAGATCGTAGAGCGAGGTGGCGGTGTCGAAGGCCCCGCGGGCGCTGGAGAGCCGCACGCCCTTGCTCAGTTCGAGCTTGCTGGTGTCCTCGTGAAACACCCCGGCCCCGCCGGTGACATGCGTCGGGTCCGCCCCGTCGGCGTCGAGGGTCAGCGTCGGCCGGTCGAGATAGACTTTCTGGTAGTCGCGCGGGTCGCGGGTGGCGGTGACCGAGGTCAGCACGAACGGCCGCCCGCGCGCGTCGCGGCCGACGAAGTGCGGCTTCACCAGCCGGATCGGATCGTTGGCGTTGCCCGGCGGAATCCGCTGCGAGGTGAGCGCGTTGTAGGCCACCGAGGCGCCGAGCCCCAGGAGGATCGCGCCGATCAGCAGCGGCAGGACCAGGCGGTAGACCCGGATCAGCCGCGAGCGGCGCCGCCAGCGCTGGATCGAGACCCGCCGCGCCCGGCCTTCGCTGGCGCCGGGCGGCATCGGGATGTCGGAGGCCGCGGTCATGTCGTCAGCTGTGGGCGAAGATGTCGACGTCTTCCCATCCGGCGACGTCCAGCTGGGCGCGATGGGGCAGGAAGGCGAAACAGGCGCGCGCCAGGCCGTCGCGGCCCTCGCGGACCAGCATCTCGTCGAGACGGTCGCGCAGGGCGTGCAGGTGCAGCACGTCGGAGGCGGCGTAGGCTACCTGATCCTCGCTGAGCTCGCGCTGACCCCAGTCGGAGCTCTGCTGGGCCTTGGAGAGGTCGATCCCCAGGAGCTCCTTGGTGACGTCCTTCAGCCCGTGGCGGTCGGTGTAGGTGCGCGCCAGCTTCGAGGCGATCTTGGTGCAGTAGACGGGGGCGGTCACCACGCCCAGGTGCAGCCAGAACATGGCGATATCAAAGCGGCCGAAGTGGAACAGCTTCAGCACCGCCGGGTCGGTGAGCAGGGCCTTGAGGTTCGGGGCGTCATAGGTCGTGCGGTCGAGCTGCACGACATGGGCCTCGCCATGGCCGTCGGAAAGCTGCACCACGCACAGCGGGTCGCGGCCGAGCCGCAGGCCCATGGTCTCCGAATCGATCGCCACCACGCGCGCGCCCGCCAGCGCGCCGGCCGGCAGATCGCCCTCGTACAGGTGTGTGGCAGCCTTCTTCAAGATGCGCTCCGCCAGATCCATCCCCGGCTACAATATAGAGCCCCAGGGAGCCGGGGGTAGAGGGCGCCTGGGTAAGGGGCGCCGTATGTCCACCCCCTCCAAGAGAGGGTGGTGCCCAGGAAAGGACTCGAACCTTCACGGCCGTTAAGCCACTGGCACCTGAAGCCAGCGCGTCTACCAATTCCGCCACCTGGGCCCGATCCGTCGGATCGCGCGAGCCGGCTTCCTTAAAGCCCCGCCTCCCGCCGGTCAACGGCCCCTGTGCGCAGCCGATTGCAGCGAGGCGCGGCATCGTCTATCGGCTGGCGCATGCAGAACCTCGTCACCGTCTTCGGCGGATCCGGCTTCATCGGCGCCCAGGCCGTGCGCCAACTCGCCAAGGCCGGCTGGCGGATCCGGGTCGCGGTGCGCAATCCGGCCAAGGCCTACGCCATGCGGCTGCACGGCGATGTGGGCCAGATCGACATCGTCCAGGCCAACATCCGCAACGAGCCGTCCCTGCGCCGCGCGCTCAGCGGCGCGAGCGCGTCGGTGAACCTGGTCGGCGTGCTGCGCGAGACCGGCCGCCAGGGCTTCCAGGCGCTGCAGGTCATGGGCGCGCGCAATGTCGCCGCCGCCGCGAAAGCGGAAGGTGTCTCCCGGGTCGTGCAGATGTCGGCCATCGGCGCCGACGCCGGCTCCGAGTCCAAGTACGCCCGCACCAAGGCCGAGGGCGAGGCCGCGGTCCGCGAGATCTATCCCGACGCCGTGGTCGTGCGCCCCTCCATCGTGTTCGGGCCGGAAGACGACTTCTTCAACCGCTTCGCCGCCATGGCGCAGATCAGCCCGGTGCTGCCGCTGATCGGCGGCGGCCATACCCGCTTCCAGCCGGTGTTCGTCGGCGACGTCGGCAAGGCGCTGGCCCTGGTGACGGCCGCGCCCGAGGCGGCCGGCCAGACCTATGAGCTCGGCGGCCCGGCGGCCTTCACCTTCCGCCAGCTCATGGAGCTGATGCTGGCCGAGATCGGCAAGCGCCGCATCCTGCTGCCCCTGCCCTGGCCAGTGGCCGGCCTGATGGCGGCGGTGGGCGATGCGGCCAACGGCGTGGCGGGCTTCGCCGGCGCGTCCCTGCCGACCCCGATCACCGCCGACCAGCTGATCCTGCTGAAGACCGACAATGTGGCGAGCGGCGCCTGCCCGGGCCTCGCGGAGCTCGGGATCACGCCGACCACGCTGGAGGCGGTGCTGCCGGGCTACCTCTACCGCTACCGCAAGGGCGGCCAGTACGCCGACCAGGAAGACCGCGAACTCGCCGCCGTCTAGGCCGGACTCCGATTCAAAAAGGTGCAGTTTCAACGACCGTTGTTCTGTGCTGAGGTCGCGCCCCTTCGGGGGAGGCTTGACCATGAGCGAGATCGTCGGCGCCGAAATTGCCGGGAGCTGGCCGCGCAAGACGCGCGAGCTGCACAACCACCACATGGACTCGACGCTGTGGGACGACTTTCCGTTCCGCGACGACGACGTCGTGGTCGGTACCTACGCCAAGACCGGCACCACCTGGACCCAGCAGATCGTCGGCCAGCTGATCTTCCAGGGCGATCCGGAGGTGGCCATGAGCGAGCTGTCGCCGTGGTGGGACATGCGGTTCGTGCCGCCGGAAGCCCGCGAGGCGCTGCTCGCCCAGCCCCATCGCCGGGTGATCAAGACCCACCTGCCGGCCGACGCCCTGGTGATGTCGCCCAAGGCCAAATACCTCTACGTCGCCCGCGATGGCCGCGACGTGGTCTGGAGCCTGCACAACCACCACTCCAACCACACCGAGGAGGCGTTTCAGATCTTCAACGAAACGCCGGGCCGCATCGGGCCGACCCTGCCGCGGGCCGACCCGGACATCCGCCGCTATTTCATGACCTGGCTGGAGAACGACGGCGCGCCCTACTGGTCGTTCTGGGAGAACATCGCCTCCTGGTGGGCGCTGCGCCATCACCCCAACGTCAGGCTGGTGCATTTCGCGAACCTCAAGGCCGACCTGGCCGGCGAGATGCGCTCGATCGCCGAGTTCCTGGAGATCGAGATTCCTGAGACCCGTTGGCCGCAGGCCGTCGAGCACTGCACCTTCGACTACATGAAGGCCCACGCCGAGCGTTACGCACCAGGCGCCGGGATGTTCTGGGAGGGCGGCGCCGACACCTTCATCCACAAGGGTAGCAACGGCCGCTGGAAGGACGTGCTGACGCCGGCGGAGAGCCTGGCCTACGAGCGGATGGCGCGGGAGCGGCTGGGTGACGAGTGCGCGCGGTGGCTGATGACGGGCGAGGGCGCTTAGGCACGGAACCTTGGCCGTCACCGCGGCTTCTCAACAACACCGCGATCGGCGGTGGTGAGCACGCGTCTGGCGCGTGTGGTCCGAAACTGGCGCTGGAGACCTGATGAAACTTCGCACGATCGCGCTCGCCGCCGGCTTCCTCGCCGTGGCGGCCTGTTCCCAGAAGACGCAAAACGAGAGCGCGGCCGCCGCCAACCAGGCGGGCGACGCCGCCACCTCGGCGGCGCACGACACCGCCAACAACACCCGCGCTGCGGCTGCCGATACGGCCGTCGCCGTCGACCATGCCGCGGACAAGACGGCCGACGCGGCGGCTCTCGCCGGCCGCAAGGCGGACGCGGCGGCCAATGCGGCCGCGAAACAGCACTGAAATCCGCGCCCTGGGCAACGTCACGCCAAAGCGGATAGGGCCCTGGCTTAGAAGGGGCGCGCCTGCGGGCGGTCCCCGCCTGCGCGGGGATGAGCGGGCGCGACGGCCTACCGGGTCATCAACAGCGCCAGGCCCGCGCCGCCGATCAGGATGCGCAGCCAGCCGAAGGGCGCGTAGCCGCGGCGGGTGATGATCACCAGCATGCCGCGGATGACGTAGAGGGCGACCACGAAGGACACGCCGAACCCGACCGCCACCAGCTCGATGTGGCCCATGTTCATCAGGTCGTGGCGGCTCTTCCAGGCGTCGACGGTGAAGGCCCCGGCCATCACCGGAATGGCCAGCAGGAAGGAGAACTCGGCGGCCACGCGCTTCTCGACGCCCATCAGCATGGCGCCGACGATGGTCGCGCCGGAGCGCGAGACGCCAGGCACCAGGGCCAGGCACTGGAAGAGGCCGATGATGAAGGAGGTGCCGAGCGGGATCGCCATGGCGTCCTTGCGCGTCGGATAGGGCGCGAAGCGGTCGATCAGCAGCAGCACCACGCCGCCGACGATCAGCGAGACGCAGATCAGCCGCGGGCTCTCGAACAGGATGTGCTTGATGACGTCGTGCAGCAGCAGGCCCGCGACCGCGGCCGGGATGAAGGCCACGAACAGGCTCAGCACGAAGCCCCGGGCCCTGGGCACGGTCGGCGCCATCAGCGCGATCTGCCACAGGCGCTGGAAGTAGATCACCACCACCGCCAGGATCGCGCCGAGCTGGATCAGCACGCAGAAGGTGTCCCAGAAGGGGTCGGTGATCCCCATGGCCAGCTTGGACAAGAGCAGCATGCCGGTGGAGGACACCGGGATGAACTCGGTGAGCCCCTCGATGAGGCCGAGAATGACGGCGTGGATCCAATCCGACATGGCGCTCCCCGAATGCGGCCCCAAAAGACCGCCCCTCTTTGGCGGCGGCGAAGCAGCTTGGCCTTAGGGTTGGGCGGGTATGGTGAAGAAGCCGTTTACCGGGCCATTCCCCCTCGCGGCCTCGGATGACCGCGTATATCCCTGTTAGCGGATTGTCTTGGGCGAAGATTTACCGAGGTCAACATGGCGTCGCAGGACGTCGGACAGGCAGATGTCAGCGGGCGCGTGCAGGCGGCCCTGCAGCGCGGCGACCGGGCCGGCGCGCTCGCCCTGCTGCGCGAGGCCGAACGCGCCGATCCGCGCGACAAGGCGCTGAAGATGCAGCGCGCCATGGTCAGCCGCACGCTGGGCGATCTGGCCGGCGCCCTGGAGGCGCTCGATGAGGCGCTGAACCTGGACCCCTACGACTATGTGGCCCTGCTCTCGAAGGGCGCGCTGGTCGAGCGCACGGGCGGCGAGCGCGCCGCCGCGGCGATCTACCGGAACGCGCTGCTGATCGCCCCGCCGGAGGACGAGCTGCCGCCGCCGCTGCGCGCGCCCACCGCCCGAGCCCGCGAAGTCGCCGCCAAGACTCAAGCCGCACTGGAGGACCACCTCAAGGCCCGCACCGACGCGGTGAAGGCGCAGGTCTCGCCCGCCGCGCGCCGCCGCTTCGACGAGAGCGTCGGGATCTTCGCCGGACGGACCAGGGTCTACAATCAGGAGCCCCTGCTGCTGCACTATCCGAGGCTCCCGGCGATCCCGTTCTACGACCGGTCGTTGTTCCCCTGGTTCGAGGAGCTGGAGGCGGCGACCGACACCATCCGGGGCGAGCTGGAAGGGGCGCTGCAGGCCGCCAAGGACGATTTCGCCCCCTACATCGCCTATCCGAAGGGCACCCCGGTCAACCAGTGGGGCGAGCTCAACCACTCGACGAAGTGGAGCTCGTTCTTCCTGTGGAAGGACGGGGCGCGGCAGGACGGCGCCTGCAGGCTGTGCCCCAAGACCGCGGCGCTGCTGGAGCGGCTGCCGCTGGCCTACCAGCCGGGCTATGCGCCCACCGCCATGTTCTCGGCGCTCGACCCGCACACGCGTATCCCGGCCCACACAGGCTCGACCAATGTGCGGCTGCTCTGCCACCTGCCGCTGATCCTGCCGGGCCCGGCGCGCTTCCGGGTGGGGAACGAGACCCGTGAATGGAAAATGGGCGAGGCCTGGGTGTTCGACGACACCATCGAGCACGAGGCCTGGAACGACGCCGACGAACTGCGGGTCATCCTGATCCTCGACCTGTGGAACCCGCTGCTGGAGCCGGAGGAGCAGGAGTTGGTGAAGGCGCTGCTGGCCGCGCGGCTGGAGTTCTTTTCCAGCTAGCTCAGCTCCGGCTCAGGCCCAACGTAGCGCGCCCTGGGGCGGATCTGGGTGTCGGCCTGGCCCTGTTCGATGGCATGCGCGATCCAGCCGGCGCAGCGGGCCACGGAGAACAGGGCGAAGGGGGCGTCGGCCGGCAGGTTCAGGGCCTCGCAGCCGGCCACCAGGGTGAAGTCGACGTTGGGGGCGAGGCCGGTGACCGCCTTCACCGCCGCCTGCAGCGCCAGGAGGTCCGGCGGCGGGGTGAACCGCTCCAGCAGCGCCGCGGCGCGGGGGTCGTCGTCCGGATAGAGCGGATGGCCGAAGCCCGGCAGCAGGCGGTCCTCCACCAGCCGGTTCGCGATCGCCTGGCGCGGGCCGAGCTGAGCGGCTTCGGCGGCGAAGGTCCGGACCGCCGCCGAGGCGCCGCCATGGCGCGGACCGGACAGGGTCGCCAAGCCCGCCAGCGCCGAGGCCGCCAGCGACGCGCCGGTCGAGGCGGCCACCCGGGCGGCGAAGGCGGACGGGTTCAGCTCGTGATCGGCGACCAGCACCAGCATGCGCCGCACCAGGTCCGCGCCCGGCCCGCCGGGGCCCTGGCCCCAGGCCAGCGCCAGGCGGTTGTGGATCGCGCCGCCCCAGGTCTCGCCGGCCACCGCGTCGGTCAGCACGTCCAGCAGGGTCGCGGCCTCCACCGCCAGCACCAGGGGATGGCGGCCGCGGGCCGGCGGATCGGAGCCGGCGCGGGCGGCGAGCGCCAGGTAGGCGCGGGTGCGCATGTCGGGATGCTTCGGCGGATCGGGCCGCTCGGTGCGCTTCAGCGCCGCCCCGTGGCCGCCGCGCAGCAGGCGGGCCACCGACTCCAGGGTCTCGGTCTCGGAGAGCCGGATCGCGTCGCGGCCGCGGTAGAACAGCCGCCCGCCGGCCACCGTGGTGATCTCCGACGACAGCACCGGCTCGCCCCAGGCCATGGCGCCGGTCGCCACGTCGGAGACCTTGCGGCTGCGGGTCTTGCGGAGCGCCAACGCGGCGATGTCGGCGGCGCGGTAGAGGCTGCGGCGCGGGTCACGCGGGTCGGCGCGCACCTGCACGCGGCCGCGGCTGACATAGGCGTAGAGCGTCTGCGGGCGGACGCCCAGGCGGTCGCGGGCTTCCTCGGCGGCGATCCAGTCGGGTTGAACGGGCATATATTGATTATATTGATCAAGATTGACGAACCCAGGTTGAGGGCATTTCTGACAGCACGCAAGCCAGAACTGGCAAGCCGGAATTGGAGACCCTCATGTCGGATGGATTGGAAGGCGTTGTCGCCGCGGAGACCGTGCTGTCGGAGGTCGACGGCCAGGCCGGGCGGCTGATCATCCGCGGCCACGACCTGGACGAGCTGGCGGGGCGGATCACCTTCGAGGAGGTCACGCGCCTCCTGTGGGACGGCTTCTTCGACCGCCTGCCCGACGATCTGGCCCCGGCGATCGCCGCGGCCCGCGTCGAGGTGTTCGCCGAGGTCTCAGCGCTGGACACCGGGCTCCTGGATCGCAGCCCCATCGAGGGCATGCGGGCGCTCACCGCGCGGCTGGCCGACGGCGATGACCTGAGCGTGGCCCTCCGGCTCACCGCGGCGCCGGCGGTATTCACCGCCGCCATGGTGCGCGCCCAGGCCGGCGCGGCGCCGGTGAAGCCGGACCTGGCGCTCAGCCACGCGGCCGACACGCTGCGCATGCTGCGGGGCGCGCCCGCGACCGCCGCAGAGGCCGCCGCGCTGGACACCTATCTGGTGACCGTCAGCGACCATGGCCTCAACGCCTCGACCTTCGCCGCCCGGGTGATCGCCTCGACCCACGCCGGGCTCGCGTCCGCCGTACTGGGCGGGATCAGCGCGTTGAAAGGGCCGCTGCACGGCGGGGCGCCCGGGCCGATCATCGAGATGCTGGACGGCATCGGCACGCCCGGCAACGCCCGGCCCTGGATCGAGGCGGCGCTGGCCCGCGGCGACCGGCTGATGGGCTTCGGCCACCGCGTCTACCGCGTCCGCGACCCGCGCGCCGACGCCCTCAAGGCCGCGGTCCGCAAGCTGGCGGAGGGCTCGAGCGCCGCGCCGGGCCGGCTGGCCTTCGCCGAAGCGGTGGAGGCCGCGGCATTGGCGATCCTGAAAGAACGCAAACCCGACCGGTCGCTGCAGACCAATGTGGAGTTCTACACGGCGCTATTGCTTGAGGCCCTGGCCTATCCGCCGTCCGCCTTCACCTGCGTCTTCGCCACCGGCCGCGTCGTCGGCTGGATCGCGCACGCCCGCGAACAGCTGGCGGGCGGGCGGCTGATCCGCCCGGCGTCGCGCTATGTGGGACCGATGCCGAAGGTGGCCGCCTAGCTGCCTCCCCGTGCCGGGGCGGGACAGACGCCGACGCCGTCAGGGTGGGGAAGTTTGGGGCGAAGCACTGAACTCAGCAGACTGGCCCACATGTCCCCACCCGTCTCCCCCGGAACAAGTCCGGAGTCGCCACCCTCCCCAAAGCGGGGAGGGATGCTACAAGTCGGCGCCATGAACGCCGTCCAAGGTCTTTCGCCCGACAAGAGCGCCGCCCTGACGCGGCGGGTGACCCTGCTGTCGGTCGCCACGGCGAGCGTGCTGGTGACGATCAAGATCGTCGCCTGGCTTGCATCGGGCTCGGTGGCGATGCTGGCGTCGACCGCGGATTCCGGCCTGGACCTGGTGGCGTCGGCCGCGACCTTCTACGCCGTGCGCTTCGCGATGGAGCCGCCGGACGCCGAGCACCGCTATGGGCACGGCAAGGCGGAGGCCTTCGCCAGCCTCGTGCAGGCCGGCCTGGTGTTCGCCTCCGCCGCCCTGGTGGGCCGCGAGGCGATCGTCGACCTGATGCATCCCCATGCCCTGCAGCAGGAAGGCTGGGCGATGGGCGTGATGGCGGTCTCGATCGTGCTGACGGCCGGACTGCTGGCGGCGCAGGCCCGCGTTCTGCGCCAGACCTCGTCGGTGGCGGTTTCGGGGGACCACACGCACTACGCGCTGGACCTCGCCTCCAACGTGCTCGCCCTGGTCGGCATCGGGCTTTCGGCCTGGCTGGGCCTCTACTGGCTGGACGCGCTCGCGGCCCTGGTGATCGCGGCGCTCCTGCTGTGGGGCGCGGTGGGCGTGTTCCGCGAGGCCTCGGGTCAGCTCATGGACCACGAACTGCCGGACGAGGCGCGTGCGCGCATCATCGAGCTGCTGACGCAGGACGCGCGCCTGACCGACGTGCACCAGCTGCGCACCCGGGCGTCCGGCCCGTTCGTGCACATGCAGATGCACGTGGACCTTGACCCTGAGCTCACGCTCGAGGCGGCGCACGAGGTCATCGTGGCCGCCGAGAACCGCGTCCTGGCGGCCTTCCCGCAGGCCGACATCATTATCCACGCCGACCCGCGCGGGCGCGCCGAGCCGCACGGCGGGGCCTTTGCCGAGACCAAGGCGCCGAAAGCCGCCCCAAAGACGGCCGCGAGAGCGTAGTAAACGGCCCCTTAACGGGTCCGGGGTCCATTGGGGCCGACGATTCTACGAGACGAAACCTGCCCCCTCGCGTTAGCCGGACATGAGCCTCGAGCGCACCCTGCATCACTTCCCGCTGGACCCCGCCTCGCGCCAGGTGCGCCTGGCGCTGGGTGAGAAGCGGCTGGCCTTCACCGAGGTCCAGGTGCGCTATTGGGAGCGCCCAAAGGAGCTGACGGCCCTGAACCCGTCGGGCCTGGTGCCGGTGCTGGTCGAGACCGACGGGGACAAGACCCTGGTGCTCTGCGAGGCCCGCGCCATCCTCGACCACCTGGAAGAGACCGCGCCGGAGCCGGCGCTCTTGGGCCGCGACCCGGCCGAGCGGGCGGAGGCGCGGCGGCTGCTGGCCTGGTTCGACCGCAAGTTCGAGCACGAGGCGGGCGGTTACATCCTGCACGAGAAGATGGAAAAGCGGCTGCTGGGCCTGGGCGCGCCGGACCTCAACAACCTGCGCCAGGGCCGCGACGGCCTCAGAACCCACATGTTCTACATCGACAAGCTGCTGCAGGAGCGCGAGTGGCTGGCGGGCCGGCGCCTGTCGCTGGCCGATTTCGCGGCGGCGGCGCACCTGTCGGTGATCGACTATTGCGGCGACATGCCGTGGAAGGACTTCCCGGCGGTGAAGACCTGGTACATGAAGCTGAAGTCCCGGCCCTGTTTCCGGCCGCTGTTGGCGGACCGCTGGCCAGGCCTGACGCCGCCGGGGAACTATGCGGATCTCGACTTCTGACAAGACTGAAGACCTGATCCGCGCCGAGGCCTTGAGGCTCGGCTTCGACACTTGCCGCTTCACCCCGATCCCGGACGCCTGGCCGGCCGGCGCGCGGCTGGCGGAGTTCATCGCGCAGGGCCGTCACGGCGAACTGGGCTGGATGGAAGAGACCGCGCAGCGTCGGGCGCATCCCCGCGCCATGTGGCCGGACGCGCGCTCGGCCATCGCGCTGGGGATGAACTATGGCCCCGACCACGATCCGCTTAGCGTTCTGGGCGAGCCGACCCGCGCGGCGATCAGCGTCTACGCCCAGGGCGACGACTACCACGAGCTGATCAAGAGCCGGCTGAAGGCCCTGGCCCGCTGGCTGCAGAGCCGGTTCGGCGGCGAGTTGAAGGTGTTCGTCGACACCGCGCCCCTGCTGGAAAAGCCGCTGGCCGCCCAGGCGGGCCTGGGCTGGCAGGGCAAGCACACCAATCTGGTCAGCCGCGAATTCGGCTCCTGGCTGTTCCTGGGCTCGATCCTGACGACCCTGGAACTGACCGCGGACGCGGCCGAAACCGCCAGCTGCGGGACCTGCCAGGCCTGCCTGGACGTCTGCCCGACCCAGGCCTTCCCGGCGCCCTATCAGCTCGATGCGCGGCGCTGCATCTCCTACCTGACCATCGAGTTGAAGGGGCCGGTCCCGCGGGAGTTCCGCGACGCCTTGGGCAACCGCATCTATGGCTGCGACGACTGCCTGGCGGTCTGCCCCTGGAACAAGTTCGCCGCGGTGGCCGCCGAACAGAAGCTGCAGGCCCGCGAGGCGTTGCGCGCTCCGTCGCTGGCCGAGCTGTCGCGCCTGGACGACGCGGCCTTCCGGGCCCTGTTCAGCAAGAGTCCGGTCAAGCGCATCGGCCGTGACCGGTTCGTCCGCAACGTGCTCTACGCCATTGGCAATTCCGGCGACCCGGCCCTGGCCGCGGAGGCGGAGCGCCTGTTGGATGACCCCTCGCCACTGGTGCGCGGCGCGGCGGTCTGGGCGCTGTCGCGGTTGCTGGAGGCGGAGGGGTTCGAAGCCTTGCGCGCCGCCGCGACCGAGACCGATCCGGAGGTTCTTGAGGAGTGGCGCGCGCCGGGGTGAACATTTTTGATGGGCTGCTCCACGGCTGTCGGCGCATGCTAGGCAGGCAGCGGTGCGGGTGACGGGGGCAGGCTGAACATGGCCGAGGCGGAGGACGCGCGAGAGGCCGAGGCGAGCGAGGCGACGGTCGCCGGCGCGGGCCTGGGCGCGGCCCTGTCGCTGGCGCTTGGCCGGCGCAAGGAGAAAGCCGGCGGGGATCCCGAACTCGACGCCTTCCTGGCCGAGCATACGCGGCTCGCGCGGCTGCAGGCCGAGCATCTGACCGAGACCGGCGAGCTGGCCCTTTCGCGCCTGCGGCTTGGCCGGTTCAGCGACCGGATGAAGGCGCTGCTGCAGATGATGACCGCGCTCGCGGGCGCGGGCGTGGTCGCCCTGCTCGCGGCCATGGTCTGGCAGGCGCACGAACAGCACGGGCTGGAGATCGAAGCCTTCTCGGTGCCGCCCGATCTGGCGCGCGGCGGCCTGACCGGACAGGTGGCGGCCAGCCGCTTCCTGGACAAGCTTCAGGCCCTGCAGACCGCCACCGACGACTCCGACCGCCCGGCCCAGTCCTACGAGGGCAACTGGGGCAGCGACGTGAAGGTCGAGATCCCGCAGACCGGCCTGACCTTCGGCGAGTTCGAGAAGCTGCTGCGCGACAAGGTCGGCCACGTGACCCGGGTCGGCGGCGAGGTCCTGACCACGCCCACCGGCATCGCGGTCACCGCGCGCATGGGGGACGCGCCGCCGCAGACCTTCACCGGGCCGGCGACGGCCTTCGACGACCTGGCGCAGAAGGCGGCTGAGGCGGTCTATCGGGCGAACCAGCCCTATCGCTATGCTGAGTACCTCGACGAGAACGGACGGTCCGAGGAGGCCTTTGCGGTCGTCGAGGACCTCGCCGCCCACGGCCCACCCAGCGAGCGCGGCTGGGCCTACGCCAAGTGGGCCATCATGGACCTCAACGATCATGGCGACCTTGCCGCGGCGCGCAGCCATGGCGCGCTTGGCCTGGGTTTCGGCGCCGGCTCCGACCTCTCAGACCACATCAGCCTGGTGAACACGGCGGTCTGGTCGGGCCATGACGAAGCGGCGCTGTCGATCTCCAAGATCCTCGACCACGACGACCAGAAGCGCCTGCCCGACACCAGCGAGCATTTCTATGTGGAGAACAAGCTGCTGGGCCGCGGCTACCTGCAGTTTATCACCCCCGACTTCCCGGCCTCGGCGCAGACCTGGATCGAGACGGCCAAGGAGGACGGCGGAACGCATTTCAGGACGCTCGGGGCGGCGCTGGCGGAGAGCGCCTTCGCGCTCGGGCACGATCTGGCCGCCGCTACGGCTATGCAGCGGTCGGCGCAGACCCCGCCGGACACCACGATGCTGTGGGACATCGAGCAGGGCGCCTTCGAGGCGCTGCCGGTCTATTCGATCGCGGTGGAACGCGGCGACTGGGCCGCCGCCCTGGCCGACGTCCGCCAGGTCGACGCCGCCCTGGAGGCGGAGCGGGCCAAGCGGCCGGCCTATGGCCTGATGCAGCATGTCTGGATCTGGCCGCTGGAGGCGCTGGCGCTCGCGCGCACGGGCGACGTGGCGAGCGCCCAGGCGCTGATCGGCAGGACGCCGCTCGATTGCTACCAATGCCTGCGGGTGCGCGGCCAGGTCGCCGCGGCCGCCAAGGACGGGGCCGCCGCCGACCGTTGGTTCGGCGACGCCGTGCGGCTGGCGCCGTCTCCGCCCTACGCGGACGCGGAATGGGCGGAGGCGCGCCTCGCCCGAGGCGACGCCGATGGCGCGATCGCACTCGCCAAGCGCGCGGCGGCCAAGGCGCCTCGCTTCGCCGATCCGGTTGAGACCTGGGGCGAGGCGCTGATGGCCAAGGGGGACGCGGCCGGCGCGGCCGAGCGCTTCGCCGCCACCGACAAGCTCGCCCCGCACTGGGCCGCAAACCACCTGCGCTGGAGCCAGGCGCTCGCCAAGCTTGGCAAGGCGGACGAGGCGCGCCAGCAACGGGACGCGGCTGGACGCCCCTAGAAGTCGGCCGGCGGCATGTCCTTCAGCCGCGGCAAGACCTTGTCCTTTTCGGAGAGCACGGGGTCGGCGATGTCCAGCGGCCAGGCGATGCCGATGTCGGGGTCGTTCCAGATCAGCCCGCCCTCGAGCTGCGGCGCGTAGTCACCGTCGACCTTGTAGAAGAGCTCGGTATCGTCAGCGACGGTCATGTACCCGTGGGCGAAACCGCGCGGCACCCAGAGCTGCTCGCCGGCCTCGGCGGTGAGCGTCGCCCCGACCCACTGGCCGTAGGTCTTCGAGCCCTGGCGCACATCGACGCAGACGTCGAAGATCGCCCCCTTGAGCACGCGCACCAGCTTGCCCTGGGCGTGCGGCGCCTTCTGGAAGTGCAGGCCGCGCACCGTGCCCTTGCGGGCGTTGAAGGCCTGGTTGTCCTGCACGAACTGGGTGTCCACGCCGGCGGCCAGCAGCGACTTGTGGCTCCAGGTCTCGGCGAACCAGCCGCGCGCATCGCCATGGCGCTTGGGCGTGATAAGCAGGACCCCATCCAGGGCCAGGGGCGTGACGGTCGTCATGTGGGCTCGGAACGGTGAGGAGTGACCTTTCGGATGGCGCGCGCCGCGGCGATTGGCAAGTCTTCTGCGCCACAAGTCAGCGTACCTGGGGTCAGCGTCATCGTGGTGGTCTACGAGAGCGGCCCGACGCTCGCCGAGTGCCTGGCGGCGATGCGGGCGCAGACCTATCCCGACTATGAGATCCTGTTGGTCGACAACGCCTCCAGCGGCCACGAGGCGCAGGCCGCGGCCAAGGCCGACCCGGCGATCCGGCTGATCGAGAACGGCGAGAATCTGGGGTTCGCGGCGGCCGTGAACCAGGGCGCCAAGGCCGCGCGCGGACGCTGGCTCGCGCTCCTCAACCCCGACGCCTACGCGGATGCGGACTGGCTGGCGCGGCTGGTCGCGGCCACGCAGGCGAACCCAGGCGTCCACTGCTTCACCTCCCGCCAGCTGATGGCGGAAGACCCGACCAAGCTCGATGGCCTGGGCGATGTGATGTCGCTGGCCGGCTATCCGTTCCGCGGCGGCTACACGCACCCCAACCCCGGCGAGCTCGCGCCGGGCTGGGTGTTCTCGGCCTGCGGCGGGGCGATGATGGTCGAGCGCGAGCTGTTCCTGCGGCTCGGCGGTTTTGACGAGCGGCTGTTCTGTTACTGCGAGGACGTGGACCTGGGCTATCGCCTGCGGCTGATCGGCGAACCGACCCTGCTGGTCCCCGACGCCGTCGTGCGCCACGTGGGTTCGGCGTCGACCGGCGGGCGGCGCAGCGATTTCGCGGTGTTCCACGGCACCCGCAACCGCTTCTGGGTGTTCGTGAAGGACACGCCCACGGTGCTGTTCTGGCTGACGCTCCCGCTGCACATCGCCGCGACGCTGGTGCTGTTCGCGCGGCATGCGACGCGGGGCGAGGTGGCGACGCCGGTGCGTGGGCTGGCGTCAGGGATCCGGAATGTGCGGGTGGCGCTGGAAGCCCGCCGCGAGGCCCAGGCGACGCGCACCGCCAGCGCCTGGCAGATCGCCCGCGCCATGACCTGGAACCCGCTGGACCTCTTGCTGCGGCGGGCGTTCGTGCAACGCAAGCGCTAGTCCCCCGAAGCCGCCCATTCCGTCAGCCGGCGCATGAAATTCACGCCGCGTTCCATCTGGGAGATCTCGACGAACTCGTCGGGCTGATGCGCCTGGGCGATGGAGCCCGGGCCGCAGAGAACGGTGGAGAGGCCGGAGCGCTGGAACTGGCCGGCTTCGGTGGCGAAGGAGACCGCGCGCGGCGGGCCGTTGTCGCCGGCCAGGCGGCGCGCGAAGGATTCCGCGGCCCCGTCCGGCTCCGGCGCGAAGGGCGGCACGTTGGACTGTAGCCGCAGGCTGACGCCGGCCTCGGGGTGACGCGCCTTGAGCGCCGCGTCCATGGCGGCGGCTTCGGCGAAGAAGGGCGCGAGCACCACCTGCGCATCGAGGGTGTGCGGGCAGCGCAGGTCGAACAGGAAGTTGCACTCCCGCGCCAGGATGTTGCCGGCGGTGCCGCCGTTGACCAGGCCGATGGTGAGCGTCGCGCCCTTGGGCGTGAACGGCGAGGTGGGGTCGGCCTCACGCTCCAGCTTGGCCGCCAGATCGTTCAGCGACGACATCAGTTTCACCGCCTCCATGATCGCCGAGACGCCGAGCTGGGTCTGGCTGGAGTGGGCCTCGTGGCCGGTGACGCGCACCGAATAGTAGGTGATCCCCTTGTGGCCGTTCACCGCCACCATGTCGGTGGGCTCGCCGACCACCACGAAGGCGGGCTTGGGGAGTTCCCGGTGGATCACCTCGATCAGGCCGGGCGCGCCCAGGCAGCCGATCTCCTCGTCATAGGAAAAGGCCAGGTGCACCGGCTTGCGCGGGTTGGCGGCGACGAGGTCCGGCACGGCCGCCAGCGCGAGCGCCAGGAACCCCTTCATGTCGCAGGTCCCGCGGCCATAGAGGCGGCCGTCGCGTTCGACGATGGCGAAGGGGTCGCTGGTCCAGGGCTGGCCGTCCACCGGCACCACGTCGGTGTGGCCGGAGAGCACCGCCCCGCCCTCCACCGTCGGGCCGACGGTGGCCAGCAGATTGGACTTGGTCCCCTCGTGGTTGGCGACCCGGCGGTGCGGCACGCCGTGGCGGTCGAGATAGGCCTCGACCCATTCGATGAGCGCGAGGTTCGAGAGGTGCGAGGTGGTGTCGAACCCCACCAGGGTTTCCAGAATCGCGCGGGCGGCGGCGAGGTCGGTCATGGGCGACAGCCATAGACCCGGCGGCGGACAGCCTCAAAGGAAAGCGTGCGCGCCGCGCCGGGCCATGGCTACATAGCCGCAACGAGAAAAAGAGTTGGGAGGATCAGGGTGGCGGATATCGTCCTTGAGCCGGGGGCCGTCGCGCCTTCGGAGCCGCGTTTCGCACCGGTGAGCGCCGCCTACGGGCGCTATGCGCTGGCGCTGCTGGTGGCCATCTACACGGTCAATTTCCTCGACCGGCAGATCATCACCACCATCGGCGAGAGCATCAAGAACGACCTTCGCCTCACCGACAGCCAGATGGGGGCGCTCGGCGGCATCTATTTCGCGGCGGTCTACACCATCCTGGGCATCCCCATCGCGCGGGTGGCGGACAAGTCGAACCGCCCCTGGGTGATGACCATTTCGCTCGCGCTGTGGAGCGGCTTCACCGTCGTCTCCGGCGTCGCCCGCAGCTACGCCGTCCTGGCCTTCGCCCGGGCCGGCGTCGGCATCGGCGAGGCCGGCTGTTCGCCGACGGCGCACTCCCTGCTCGCCGACTATTTCCCGCCGAACAAGCGGGCGACCGCGCTGGCCATCTATTCCATGGGCATTTCGATCGGCACGCTGCTGGGCATGGCGATCGGCGGGATCGTCGCCGAGCACTACGGCTGGCGGAGCGCCTTCTTCGTGGCCGGCGCGCCGGGCCTGGTCTTCGCCCTGCTGGCGATCTTCACCTTGCGCGAGCCGCGCAGCCAGCTTTCCCGCGACGCCCAGGCGGCGGCCAATGCGTCGAGCCACATCCCGTTGCTGATGGTGTTCTCCACGCTGGAGCAGCGGCCCACCTTCTGGCTGTTCGCCATGGGCGGGGCGCTGACCTCCTTCGTCAGCTACGCGCATGGCCAGTTCTTCACGCCCTTCTTCCTGCGCAACCACGCCCATGAGCTGACGGTGCTGGCCGGCCAGTTCGGCATGGCGCCGGCGCCCGGCAAGCCGCCGCTTGGCTTCATCAGCCTGGCGCTCGGCCTGGGCGCGGGCTTCGGCGGCGCCTTCGGCTCCTGGCTGGGCGGCGTGCTGGCCGACCGGTGGGGGGCCAAGGACGTGCGCAACTATGCGCTCTTCCCGCTGCTGGTGCCCTTCGTCAGCCTGCCGGTGCTCTGGTATGTGGCGGGCTCGGACAACATGCTGCTGGCGCTCATCCTGTTGCTGATCCCCAATATCGGGGTCGGCGCCTGGTGGGGCCCGGTCTACGGCGGGGTGCAGACCATGGCGCCGCCGGCCATGCGGGCGATCGCCGCCGCGGTGCTGCTGTTCGCGATCAACATCATCGGCCTGGGCGGCGGGCCCACCGCGTTCGGCATGACCACCGACCTGATGACCAACCACTACCTCGCAGGGACCGGCCTGGACGTCCTAGCCTGCAAGACCGCCGCCGGCGCCGCCAAGGTCGCCTGCGCCGCCGCCTCGGCGCACGGCATCAAGATCACGGTCTATCTGTCGACGGCGATCATCCCGCTGGCCATGCTCTGCTTCTTCGCCAGCCGCTGGACGATCCAGGCCGACGTGGCCAAGGCCGACGCGGTGCCGGCCAAGCCGATCACCACCGCCCGGCTGTCGGTCTACATGTTCCTGGCCGGCGCCCTGCCCGGCGCGGCGCTGGCCAATGCGTCGTCGATGTTCTTCAAGACCCCGCCGCCGATGTTCTGGCTGCAGGGCCTGGTGGTCGGCGGCGCGATCGGGGTGGCGATCGCCACCATGGTGGCCACCGCCGGCCGGCCCAAGGCCGCCTAGCCGCTTGGCGCAGGCGCCCGCGATCGTCTGCCGTCCGGCGCGCCGCCAGGATGTGGCCGCCATCGTGCGCCTCTTGGCCGATGACGGCCTGGGCGCGGGCCGCGAGGTGGTCAGCGATCCGCCGGCGCCCGGCTACCTGGAAGCCTTCGACGACCTCGCCGCCAACCCACGCGCCCTGCTGGCGGTGGCCGAGACTGCGGACGGCGCGGTGGTCGGGACCCTGCAGCTGACCTTCATCGCCGGGCTGTCGAACCAGGGGGCGAAACAGGCGCTGGTCTCGGCGGTGCGGGTGGATTCACGGCTTCGCGGTCAGGGACTGGGCGAGACGATGATGGCCTGGGCGATGGACGAGGCCCGCGCGCGGGGCTGCACCCAGATGGAGCTACTCAGCCACGCCAGCCGCGACGCCGCGCACCGCTTCTACGAGCGGCTGGGGTTCGCGAAGAGCCACGTGGGCATGAAGCGGTCGCTCTAGCCCGCGGCGACGCTGCCGGGGCCCGGCAGGAAATCGATCAGCTCGATCTTGAAGATCAGCGCGGCGCCCGGCGGGATCGGGCCCTGGCCTTCGGCGCCGTAGCCCAGCTCCGGCGGCACATAGAGCATCCAGACGTCGCCGGGCTTCATCTTCTGCAGGGCCTCCTGCCAGGCCTTGACCAGGCCCTTCAGCGGCATGGCCGCCGGCTGGCCGCGCTCGTAGGAGCTGTCGAAGACCGTGCCGTCGATCAGCTTGCCCTCGTAATTGACCTTCACCTCGTCGTTGATGTGCGGCTTGAGGCCCGTGGCCGGGCCGGAGCTGACGATCTTGTACTGCAGGCCGTCCGGCAGGACGACGACGCCCGGTTCCTTGGCGTTCTTGGCCAGGAAGGCTTTGGAGGCCGCGCTCTGGTCGGCGGCGGCCGGCGCCTGCGGGCCCTCGGGCTTGTCGCCCGCCACGACGCTCTTCTGCTGCTGGCAGGCGGCCAGGGAGAGAATCGCCGCCACAATCATCAGTTTACGGATCATTTGTTCGATGTCTCTCAAACAGCGCGCGGGGGATAGCCGGCGTCCCGGAGGGCGTCCATGATTTCCTGGGTGTGCTGGGCGTCGCGGGTCTCGATCAGGATATCGAACTCCGCGCCCTTGGCCGGCACGTCCAGCGCCAGGCGGTTGTGCGCCACCTCGATGATGTTGGCCCCCATCCGGCCGATGATCGCCGAGACCGTGCCTAGCAGGCCCGGGCGGTCGTCGCCGATGATCCGCAGACTGACGATCCGCTGCTCGCGGACCAGCTCGCGGGTCAGCACCGAGGCCAGGAGGCGGGTGTCGATATTGCCGCCGGTGATCACCAGGCCGCAGCGCTTGCCGCGGAACTTCTCCGGATAGGCCAGGAGGGCGGCGAGCGATCCGGCCCCGGCGCCCTCGGTCACGGTCTTCTCGACATTGCAGTAGAGGGCCACCGCGCGCTCGAAGAACGGCTCCTCGATCAGGAGCACCTCGTCGACCAGCGGCCGGACCACGGAATAGGAAAGGTCGCCCACCTGCTTGACCGCGATGCCCTCGGCGATGGTCGCGCCGCCGCCGGAGACGCCGGCGTTGACGCCGCGCATCTTGGCGGTGAACGAGGGGTACATGGCCGGCTCCAGGCCGACGATCTTGATGTCCGGCTTCACGTGCTTGGCCGCCGTCGCCATGCCGGCGATCAGCCCGCCGCCGCCGATCGGGATCGGCAGGACCTCCAGGTCCGGCGCGTCCTCCAGCATCTCCAGCGCCACCGTCCCCTGGCCGGCCATGACGTCGAGGTCGTTGAAAGGGTGCACGAACACCAGGTCGCGCTCGTCGCGCAGCTTCATGGCGAAGGCCGAGGCCTCGTCGTAGCCCTCGCCGTCGATCACCACCTCGGCGCCGTGGGCGCGCGTCTGCTGCACCTTCACGAAGGGCGTCGCCTTGGGCATGACGATGGTCACCGGAATGCCCAGCCGCGCGGCGTGGTAGGCCAGCCCCTGGCTGTGGTTGCCGGCGGAAGCCGCGATCACGCCGCGCTTCTTCTCGGACTCGGTGAGCTGCAGGAGCTTGTTGAGCGCGCCGCGCTCCTTGTAGGCGGCGGTGAACTGCAGGTTCTCGAACTTCACCCAGACGTCCGCGCCGGTGATCTCCGAGAGCGTCCGCGAGCGGCGGCAGGGCGTCCGCTCAATATGACCCTGCAGCCGGTCTTTGGCTGCGAGGATGTCATCGAAGGCGAGGGTCATGACGGACTGCTTGGCTGGGAATGGGCGGCGGAAAAGGCGCGCAACCTAACGGCGGAGGCGCCTTGCCGCAATGCAGCAGCGTGGGGAGCCGGCGAAGGCCGAGCTTGCAGGACGCGGCGGTGTGATATGGAGCGGCCCCATGTGGACGTTTGACCTCACCAAGCCGCTGCTGGAGCTCCTGTGGACGCGCCGGGTGTTCCACGGCCTGAAGAGCGAACGCTGGCAGGTGGGCGACCGCCTGATGATGGACGACGACTGCGTCCTGGAGCCCTTCACCCAAACCCTGGACGGCGCGTGGCTGCCCGCGGCCATCGGCTGCTTTTCCTACAGCGCCAGCCCGTTCAGCTCCGGCGTGCGGGTGGGCCGATACTGCTCGATCGCCCGCGGCGTCCGATGGCTGGGCGGCGACCACGCGACCACCTGGGCGACCACCTCGCCGGTGTTCCACGAGCACGACTCCCTGGCCATCGGAGCCTACCGCAGGGTCCACGGCCTGACCGCGCCGCCCCTCCCGTTCGAGGTGGCCCCGCCCGATGTGGCCATCGGCCATGACGTCTGGATCGGCGAGGAGGCGGCGATCGCGCGCGGGGTGACGATCGGCGACGGCGCTATCGTCGGGTCTCGGGCGCTCGTGGTGAAGGACGTGCCGCCCTACGCCATCGTCGGAGGGACCGCGGCCAGGGTGCTGCGGATGCGCTTCCCCGACCCCCTGATCGAACGCTTCCAGCGGGTGCAGTGGTGGCGCTTTGGGCCGGAGGTGCTGGAATCCCTGCCCATCGACCAGCCGGAAGCGTTCCTCGACGCCCTGGAGGCACGGATCGCGTCCGATCCGCCCGCCGAACTGCGGCCAACGCCGCTGCGGACCGACGAGATCCTGGCCGTGCTCAAAGGCCAATCAAACTAGGTCGCCACGCCCTTCGGCCTTCAGGCGCTCGACGAGGGCTCGGATGGCGGCGGGATCGTCCTTCGGGGCGATCATCACCACGCCGCCCTCGACCACGACCACCAGGTTCTCGACGCCGCTCAGCGCCACCGTCGGCCCGTCGGAGATCACGAGATTTCCGGAGGTCCCGGCCGTGACCGCCGGACCCTGCAACACGTCGCCGGACGGGGTCTTTTCGGCCTGGGCCCACAGCGCCGCGTAGACGCCCACGTCGCTCCAGCCGATGTCGGCGGAGACCACCACGGCCTTGTCGGTCTTCTCGAAGACCGCGACGTCGACCGGCGCCGCCGGCGTGCGCGCGAAGGCCTGGCCAAGCTGGAGATCGCCCGCCGAGCGCGCCGCCTCGGCGAAGGCGATCTCCGCCGCCGCCGTGAGCTCGGGCGCCAGGCGGCGCGCCTCGGCCAGGAAGGCGGCCGGGGCGAAGAGGAAGATCCCGGCGTTCCAGCTGTAGGCCGGGTCGGCGAGATAGGCCTGGGCGGTGGCGAGGTCGGGCTTTTCCACGAAGGCGGCGACCTTGCGGACCGGGCCCTCGCCGGACCCATCGCCGGTCTGCGCGCGGATATAGCCGTAGCCGGTCTCGGGCGCGGTGGGCTTGATGCCGAAGATCACCAGGGCGCCGTCCTGGGCCGCCGGCGCCCCGGCCGCGATGGCGTCGCGCAGCGCCTGCGGATCGTCCACCCGCGCGTCGGCGCTGAGCAGCAGGACGAGCTCCGCGCCGGCTTGCGCGGCGGTCAGCGCCGCGATCACGGCGGCGGCGCCGGTGTTGCGGCCCTGCGGCTCCAGCACCAGCGAGGGCGTCACACCCACCTCCGCCAGCTGCGTGCGGACCAGCTCCGCGTGCGCAAGGCTGCAGATCACCACCGGCGGGGCGAAGGCGTCGGTCGCAAAGCGCAGGGCGGTGTCCTGGATCAGGGTGCGCTCGCCGCCCAGCGTATGGAATTGCTTGGGCTTGGCCTGCCGCGACAGGGGCCAGAGCCGGGTTCCTGCGCCGCCGGACATCAGGACGGGGGTGATCTTCGCCATGGCGCGACCTTAGACCAGGGGTTCGGCCTTTTTGAAATCGCCTCGCCACAAGGTGCGCCGCTATAGTCGGCCCGTGCCCGAAACCCAATCCTCAAAGCCCGCGCTCTTCCTCGACCGCGACGGGGTGCTGAACGAGGACCACGGCTATGTCTTCCGCTGGGAGGACTTCCGCTGGATCCCAGGCGCGAAGGAGACGGTGGCCGCCTTCAACCGGGCCGGTTGGCTGGTGATCGTGGTGACCAACCAGTCCGGCGTCGGACGCGGTTTCTACAGCGAGGACGACATGCGCGCCCTGCACGCGCGGATGGCTGAGGACCTTGCCGAGGCCGGGGGCCACATCGACGCCTTCTACCACGCGCCGCAGCACCCGGACGCCCCGCTCGACGCCTATCGCCACCCCGACCCGCCGGACCGCAAGCCCAACCCCGGCATGATCCTGCGCGCGCTCGCCGAGTGGCCGATCGACCGCGAGGCCTCGCTGCTGGTCGGCGACAAGCCCAGCGACCTGGAGGCGGCGGAACGGGCGGGCGTCCGCGCGGCCCTGTTCACGGGCGGCGACCTCATGCAGTTCCTCAGGGACGAGGCGCTGCTGCCCGCCTAGCGCCCCTCCATCTGCGCCAGCATCCGTTCCAGCGTCGCAAGCTCGTCGGCCTCGCCGGGCGGCTTGTCCCAGCGCAGGCGGTTGATGCGCGGGAAACGCATGGCGACGCCGGACTTGTGGCGGGTGGAGCGCTGCAGGCCCTCGAAGGCGACCTCGAAGACCAGGCCGTGGCGCGGCTCCGCGCGGACGGAACGCACCGGCCCGAAGCGCTCGATCGTGTTGTCGCGGACGTATTTGTCGATCGCCTTCAGCTCCTCGTCGGTGAAGCCGAAGTAGGCCTTGCCCACCGGCGTCAGGACGCGGGCGCCGGCGTCATCCTGCGTCCAGACCCCGAAGGTGTAGTCGGAGTAGAAGCTCGACCGCTTGCCGTGGCCGCGCTGGGCGTACATCAGCACCGCGTCGATCAGGAACGGGTCGCGCTTCCACTTGAACCAGGGCCCCTTGGGGCGGCCGGCCTCGTAGACCGAATCCCAGCGCTTCAGCATCAACCCCTCGGCGATCTGCGGGTCGCCGGCCGGCGGGTGGGCGCGCAGGGCCGCGAGCTCCGCCCAGGTCGCGAAAGGCTGGGTCGGCGACAGGTCGATGCGCGGGCTCGCCTCCCTGGCCACGAAGGCCTCCAGGCGTTTGCGGCGCTCGGCGAAGGACAGGACGCGGGTGTCTTCGGGCCCTTCCGCCAGCAGGTCGTAGGCGCGGATGGCGGCCGGGAAGGCCGCCAGCGCCTTGGCGTCCACCGTCTTGCGGTTCAGGCGCTGCTGCAGGTCGGCGAAGGCGGCGACCTTGCCATCGCGCATGACCAAGAGTTCGCCGTCGATGACCCCTTCGGCCTGCAGGGCGTCGACCACGTCCGGGAACGACTTTGAGATGTCGTCGCCGGTGCGGGTGTAGAGGCGGCGCACGCCGGCCTCGTTGACCGCCTGGACGCGGATACCGTCCCATTTCCATTCGGCGGCGTAGTCGGCCGGATCGAGCTTGGCGAAATCGACCGCCTCGTCGATCGCCTGGGCCAGCATGGCGGGGCGGAAGCGGCCAGGGTTCTCCGACGACGGACGCTCGCCGCGGCCTTCCAGCCAGGCGAACAGGTCCTCGTAGGGCGGGTGCAGCGCGTGCCAGATCTCCTCGACCTCGGCGACCGGCACGGGTTCGGCGCCCATCTCGGCGGCCGCCCGCTTGGCGAGGCGGGCGGTGAGGCCGACGCGCAGGCCGCCGGTCATCAGCTTCAACAGCGCCCAGCGGCCGGTGGGCTGCAGGGCGTCGAGCCAGCCTTCGATCAGCGTCTGCACCTCGGCCCGCGTGGCGCCGCGCAAGGCGTCGACCACCTCGGAGAGTTCCGGTTCGCGGTTGGCGCCCGGCCGCGCCGGCCAGACCAAGGCGACGGTTTCGGCGAGGTCGCCCACATAGTCGTAGGACCACCAGAACAGCTGCGGATCCATCCGCTCTTCCACCGCCTTGCGGATGAAGGCCGGCTTGGCGGCGTCGAAGGAGAGGTCGCCGGTCAGCGCCGCCAGCGCCCAGCCGCGGTCCGGGTCCGGCGTCTCGCGCAGATAGTCGGTGACCAGGGTCAGCTTGGCGTTGCGCGAGGCCGTCAGCGACAGGCGGTCGAGGAGTTCGGCGAAGGCGCGCATCAGCCGTCGTCCTCTTCCTCGTAGCCCACCAGCGCCAGCGCGCGGGCCGGCACGCCGTGCATCTCGGCCCACCTGGCCAGCGCCTCCTCGCGGCCGTGGGTGATCCAGAGTTCGCCGGGCCGTAGCTCGTCGACGGTGGCGGTGAGTTCGTCCCAATCGGCGTGATCGCTGATGACCAGCGGCAATTCCACACCCCGCTGGCGGGCCCGGGCGCGGACCTGCATCCAGCCCGACGCGAAGGCGGTGACAGGATCGGGGAAACGGCGGCTCCAGCGGTCCTGGGTGGCGGACGGCGGGGCGATGACGATCTGGCCTGCGAAATCGGCCTTCTTGCCGGTCGTGGCGGGCTCCAGCGGGCCGAGGTCGATGCCGTGCCGCTCATAGAGCGCGTTCAGCCGCTCCAGCGCCCCATGGACGTAGATGGGCCGGTCCCACCCGGCCTCGCGCAGCAGGCGGATGATCCGCTGCGCCTTGCCGAGCGCATAGGCGCCGACCAGGTGGCAGCGCTCCGGAAACTGGGCCACGGACCGCAGCAGCCGGGCGATCTCCTCGTGGTCCGGCGGGTGGCGGAACACCGGCAGGCCGAAGGTGGCCTCGGTGATGAAGACCTCGCAGGGGACCGGCTCGAAGGGCGGACAGGTCGGATCGCGCCGCCGCTTGAAGTCGCCGCTGACCACCATGGTCAGGCCCTTCCAGCGCACCACCGCCTGGGCCGAGCCCAGCACGTGGCCCGCCGAAACCAGGGTCACCTCGACGGCGTCGCGCGGCACGGCCTCGCCGTAGGCGGCCGCCTGCATCGACCCGGCGAACGCAGCGCCATAGCGCTCGCCCATGATGTCGAGCGTCTCCCGGGTCGCGAGCACCGCGCCGTGGCCGGCGCGGGCATGGTCGGCGTGGCCATGGGTGATCACCGCGCGCGCCACCGGCCTGACCGGGTCGATGTAGAAGTCGCCCGGGGCGCAATAGAGGCCCTCAGGCTTTGGGCAGAGCAGGTCCTGGGGCCGGATCATCGAGGGCTAATGTAGTGCAGCGGCGAAGGCTCCGCCCACAGACTCCACATTGACGGTGGCTGGCCGCGGTCCTACCGCCTTCAAGGATGAGCGACGTCGCCCCGGAATTCCGCGAGATCGCCGAGCGCATGGTGCAGGTGACGCCCCAGGCGGCGGCGCTCGGCATGCGCTTCGTCTCGGTGGCGCCGGCGCGGGGCTCCCTGTCGGTGCCCTGGCGCGAGGACTTGGTGGGCGATCCGGACACCCAAGTGATCGCGGGTGGCGTGGTCACCACCCTGCTCGACCACACCTGCGGCCTGGCCATGGGCGCGGCGGCGGGCCAGGAGCCGTTCTCGACCGCGACGCTCGACCTGCGCATCGACTACATGCGCCCGGCCGCGCCCCGGACCGGCGTCACCTGCGAGGCGCACTGCTACAAGCTCACCCGCTCGGTCGGCTTTGTGCGGGCCGAGGCCTGGGACGTCGACCGCGCAGACCTGGTCGCCACCGCCCAGGCGGCCTTCATCCTCAACCGGCCGAACACATGACCACGGCCGCAGAACAGCTTGAGGCCTTCCTGCAGCGAGTGCCCTACGTGCGGTTCCTGGGCATGCAGGCCGAGCTGGCGGGCGATGAGATGACCGCCATCCTGCCGGCCAAGCCGGAGCTGATCGGCAACACCTACATCCCGGCCCTGCACGGCGGGGTGATCGGGGCGTTCCTGGAGATGACGGCGCTGGCCCAGCTCTCGGTCGCCGAGCCGGCGCGGCGGCTGCCCAAGACCATCGACGTGACCATCGAATATCTGCGCCCCGGGCGCGGCGGGCTGACCTCCTACGCGCGGGCGGACCTGCGCAAGGTTGGCCGGCGGATCGCCAACGTCCATGTCGAGGCCTGGCAGGACGACCGCGACAAGCCCTTCGCGGCGTTAAGGGGCCACTTCCTGCTGGCCCAGGGCTGAGCCCTCATCCGACCGCTTCGCGGCCACCTTCTCCCCGGGGAGAAGGATCACTTCGGCAGAGCCGCCTGTTCCTTCTTCACCTGGTCGAGCTTGGCCTGCGCCGCGGCGAGCGCGGCGGGGTCGCCCTTGGCCTTGGCCTGCACCACCTCGCCGGTCGCCTCCATCTCGCGCACGGGGAGCAGGTGGGTGTTGTCGGCGTGCTTGAAGGGGCCGGTCTGGATGCGTTCGAGGATCGCGCGCTGCCGCTTGGCCTCGTCGCTGTCGCCGACGCCATAGGCGAAGATGAAGTCGGCGACCTTCTTCTTCACCGCCGGATCCAGGTCGGCGCGCCAGACCATCGGATCCTCCGGAATGGTCGGCGAGGTCCAGATCACCTGCAGGCTGTCCAGCGCCTTCTTCGACTGGTCGGTGTTGATCGCCGCCAGCCGATCCATGGAGCGGGTGTTGTCGGTCGCGGCCGGCAGGACGCCATTGGCCACCGAGTACAGGTTCGCTTCCGCGCTGGCCGAGCGCACCGTCTTGAAACACTTCACCGGATCGATGCCCTTGGGCCCGAAGAGATAGGTGTTGGGCGCCAAGGTGCCGGAGGTCGATTTCGCATCGCCCATGCCAAACTCCAGGGTCTGGCCGCACTTGAGCAGCTTATCCAGCGTGATCCCCGAGCCCTTCTTGACGATGATCACGCCCTGATAGCCGTCGTGGCCGTTGGGGTGGGTGGTGCGGGCGAAGACCTCGCCGCCGGCGCGGCGCACCGCCTCCAGGCCCGACTGGTTGGTGAACCAGCCGAGGTCCGACTGCTTGAAGCGCAGCGCCTCGATGAGCGCCGAGTAGTTCGAGCCGAAGAACGGCTTCACGGTGAGGCCGGTGGCCTTCTCCATGTCCTTAAGGAACGGACCCCACTCCTGCATCTGGGTCTGGGTCGCCTCGGTGGAGACGATCGAGAAGGTCAGGGTGTTGGAGGCGGCGGGCTTCTCCGCGGGCTTGCCGCAGGCGGCGAGGGCGAGGAGGAAGGCGGCGGCGAGAGCGATGCGTTTCATGGCCCGACCATAGCGCAGCTTTTGCGACAGGCGAGCGAAGGTCGAATCAGGGTCGCAGCCGGCATCCTTCAGGATGCTGGATAGCCCTGAAGCCCATGGTTGATTGCAAGCTTGGTCCTCTCGGCAAGTCAAGGACGCGGCCCTGGCCGCGCCGCGCAGCGGCTGGCTGCGCCAGTCCTTGAGTTGCCGAGAGGACCAAGCGAATCTGGCCGCCATGGACTTAAGGCGCGGTCCGTTCAGGACCGCAGGCCTCGACAGGCCGCTGTCGGGACGTTACCCGCAGCGCCATGTCGTCCCAGTCCACCCTGCAAGGTCTTTCCACCCAAGCCCGCGACGCCAAGAGCTGGCCGTTCGAGCAAGCGCGGCTTTTGCTTGAGCGCATCACGCGTCTGCGGCTCAACGGCGCCGAGCGCGACCTGGCCGCGACGCTGTTCGCCAGGGGCGAGTTCGCGCAAGCCGTGCAGACCCTGCCGGCGCTGGGCAAGCCCGTGCTGTTCGAGACCGGCTATGGCCCGTCGGGCTTGCCGCACGTCGGCACCTTTGGCGAAGTGGCGCGCACGACCATGGTGCGGACCGCCTTCCGGGCGCTGACTGAAGACGCCCTCCCGACCCGGCTGATCGCCTTTTCCGACGACATGGACGGGCTGCGGAAGGTCCCAGGCAACATCCCCAACCCGGAGTCGCTGGAGCCCTATCTGGAGATGCCGCTGACCGTGGTCCCCGACCCGTTCGGCACGCACGAGAGCTTCGGGGCGCACAACAACGCACGGCTGCGCGCCTTCCTGGATTCTTTCGGCTTCGAATACGAGTTCTATTCGGCGACGCAATGCTACCGGTCCGGCCAGTTCGACGCCGTGCTGCTGCGGGCCTTGGCCAGGCACGATGAGCTCCTGAAGGTGCTGCTGCCGACCTTCCGCGAGGAGCGGCAGGCGACCTATTCGCCGTTCCTGCCGATCAGCCCCAAGACCGGCAAGGTGCTGCAGGTCCCGACGCTCAGCTACAACGTGGACGCCGGCACCATCACCTTCGACGACCCTGACGGCGGCCCGACCGAGGTCCCGGTGACCGGCGGGGCGGTGAAGATGCAGTGGTACGCCGACTGGGCCACCCGCTGGGCGGCGCTGGGCGTCGACTACGAGATGGCCGGCAAGGACCTGATCGAGTCGGTGAAGCTGTCGGGGCGGCTGACCCGCATCCTCGGCGGCGAGGCGCCGGAGGGGTTCAACTACGAACTCTTCCTCGACGAGCACAACCAGAAGATCAGCAAGACCAAGGGCAACGGCTTTTCCATGGAGGAGTGGCTGCGCTACGCCACGCCGGAGAGCCTCGCCTATTACATGTTCCAGTCGCCGCGCTCGTCGAAGCGGCTCTATTTCGACGTCGCGCCCAAGGCGGCGGACGAATATCTGCAGCAGCTGGAGGCCTTCAACCGCAAGAAGGTCGAGGGATCGAACGAGACGCAGATCGACAATCCCGCCTGGCATGTCCACCGGGGCGCGCCGCCCGAGCATGGCTCGCCGGTCACCTTCGCGCTGCTTCTGAACCTGGTCTCCGCGGCCGACGCCTCGACCAAGGAGATCCTCTGGGGATTCCTGTCGCGCTATCTGCCGGGGGCTACGCCGGCCAGCGAGCCGCTGCTCGACCACCTGGCCGGCTATGCGATCAACTACTACGAGGACTTCGTGCGGCCCTCGAAGGTGTTCCGCGCGCCGACCGATCAGGAGCGCGCCGCGATTCTGGCGCTGGCCGCCAAGCTGAAGGCGCTGCCGGCCGACGCCGACGCCGAAGCCATCCAGAACGAGGTGTTCGAGGTCGGCAAGGCCGCCGGGTTCGAGCCGCTGCGTGCCTGGTTTTCCGCCCTCTACGAGGTGCTGCTGGGCCAGAGCCAGGGCCCACGCTTCGGCTCCTTCGTGGCGATCTTCGGCGTCGAGCGGACCTTGGCGCTGATCGAGAAGGCGCTGGCCGGCGAGCTCAGCGCTTAGGCCGCCAAGCGACGCGAGGCGCCGTTCAGCCGCAGCGGCAGGGTCTTCGGACCCCTAATGCCCAGGCGCTCGATCCATTCGACGCGGTCCGGCGTCGCCAGCGCCAGATCGGGGTAGCGGGCGTAGAGCGCGGTGAGCGCGACCTGGGTCTCCACCCGGGCCAGCTGTTGGCCCAGGCAGAAGTGGATGCCCGAGCTGAACACCAGATGCGGATTGGGGAAGCGGTCGAGCTGCAGCCGCTCGGGATGATCGAATTCGGCGGGGTCGCAATTGGCCGCGGCCACCTGGGCGACGATCAGTTCGCCGCGGCGCAGCGGCTGGCCGAAGAACTCGGTGTCGCTCGCGACGTAGCGGGGCTTGGTGAGCTGCACCGGCGAGGCATGGCGGGCGAGCTCCTCCACGGCGCGCTCCATCCGCGCCGCCGGATCGGCCAGCAGCCAGGCCTTCTGGTCGGGATGCTGTTCGAGGGCGACCACGGCGTCGGAGATCAGGTGGGTCGTGGTCTCGAAGCCGGCGATCAACAGCAGCACGATCATCGACATGAGCTCGTTCTCATCCAGCTTGTCGCCCTCGTGCTCGGCCCGGACCAGCTCGCCGATGAGGCCGGGCCGTGGATCGCGGCGGGCCGCTTCGACCTGGCCCTTCACATAGCCGATCATCTTGCTGAATGAGCCCATGGCCAGGACCAGGCTGAAGCTATTGGTCAGCGAGAGCGCGCGCCGCGCCATTTCGGCGAACTCATCGCGTTCCCGGTCGGGCAGGCCCAGCAGGTCGGCGATCACCGCCAGCGGCAGGCGCCGCGAATATTCCGCCGCGAGGTCGACGCTATCGCGGCCTTCGAAGCCGTCGAGCAGGCGCTCGGCGATGGTTTCGATGCTCGCGCGCATGGCCAGCACGTCGCGGCGGGCGAAGGCGGCGTCGACCAGCTTGCGCAGGCGGCGGTGATCCGGCTCGTCCTTCTGCAGCATGTTGTTGGCCAGCGCCCTGAGCGACTTGGGCATCCACCACTGGAAACCGGCGACGCCCGACTTGCCGGCATGCTCGCCTTCCTGAACGAACAGGCCGTTGTCCTTGACCATGGCGAGCGCTGCGGCGTGGGAGGTAGTGGCCCAGACGCTGCCCAGGAACGGAACCTTGACCGGCACCACCCGTCCGGCGGCGCGCATAGCCGCGTAGGTCGGGAGCGGATCGGCTTTGAAGGCCGCCGTGGTGATGTCGAAGCTGAGCGGATGGGCCAGGCGGCGAGCGGGCCGCGGGTCGGCAAAGGCTTGGCTGGTGGACGCGTGGGTCATGACGTGACCTTCCAAAAGAGCGCCGAATGACCGGATGACTCTTTACCGACCGACGGTCGGTCTGTAAAGTGCGAGCCTGATTTGATCGTCGGAACGAGGCGGATGGGCGAGGCGTCTGGGCGGCGTGTTCTAAAAGCGCCGGCCGTGCGGCGGGCGGAGCTGATCGACTGCGCGCAGGGCCTGTTCCTGACCCGCGGCTACGAGCGCACGACGATCAACGACGTGATCTCGGCGACCGGCCTGTCGAAGGGCGCCTTCTACCACCACTTCCGCGCCAAGGAGGATCTGCTGGAGGCGATCGCCCAGCGGTTCGCCCGCGAGAGCCTGGGCTTTATTCACGGGCTGCAGACCGACGCAGGATTGGACGCGCTGCAGCGGCTGAACCGGCTGCTCGCGCTGGGGCGCGATTGGAAGCGCGGGCACCTCGCCGAGCTGAAGGCGATGTTCACCACCCTGCTCAAACCCGAGAACGCGGTGCTCTACCACCGCATCGTCGAGGCCGCCTTCGCCGTGCTCGCGCCGGCGCTCGCCAGCATCATCGCCCAGGGCGAGGCGGAGGGCGTGTTCGACGCCGGCGATCCGCGCACGGCGGCCGACACCCTGCTGTGGCTGAGCAACGGCCGCCGGGGCCTGGTGATCACGGCGATGGCGACCGCCGAGACCGACGTCGACGCGGCCCTCAAGATGATCGTCGAGCGGGTGCGCGCCGAGGAGGCGATCACAAATCGAATCCTCGGACTGCCCCCAGGCAACGTCGACCTGCTGGGCCCGGAAACGGTGATCCAGGACATGCTCATCGACTGGAACGCCACCAGCGGATCTGGCCCATCGCCCGGCGCGAAGGGCGCCCCGACCGGCGTCAGCCGCATGGGCGCGGAACCCTAGAAATCCCCGTCGTCGTCCTCGCCGATCGGCATGCCGGGCGGAACCTCGACGCGCATCTTCGGATCGGCGAGCACGCGCTTCAGCTCCTCCTTGTCGCCGATCAGGCGGGTCAGGTAGAGCCGGGTCGCCCGGTCGGAGGGGTCGGCGCCCGGCGCGGCCTTCAGCTTGCCGGCCAGGTCGTCGAGCGCCTGGTCGATCTCGGCGGCGGCGCCCGGCGAGGTGGCGGCCTGGCGCGCCGCGGCGGCCAGTTCCAGCACCGTGCGGACCTGTACGCGCCGGGCGATCTCGGCGTAGCGGCCGGCGGCGGGCTTGAAGGCGGCGTCCAGCATCCGCCCCGCCAGTTCGCCGACGCCCGGCTGGTTGGCGTCCCGGCGGTGCTGGTCGACCAGGCGGTTCAGCCGCTCGGACGAGGTAAGCGCGTCCAACACCACGGCCGCGCCCACATCGGCGGCGGCCAGGCTGTCGTAGATCGAGCCGGCGGCGGTCGGGATGGTTTCGATGGTCGTCTGGCGGTCCGGCCGCCCCGACTGGCCCGACGACAGGATCGCGACCAGCCGCTCCGGCGTGTCCAGCGCCTCCGGCGTCATGGCGGCCAGCAGCGCAGCAATGGCCTGCCGCTGGCGATCGGCCGGGACCACCTTGGCCACGGCGCTGGCGTCGCCCTTGATCCCGTAGCCGAAATCGACGCCGCCCACCGACTTCGACGCCGCCTCGACCTGGTAGCGGTGCAGGAGGTAGATCGGCACATATTTGCGGCGCAACGCCTCCAGCGCCTCGCCAGGCCTAAGCGCGCGCTCGCCGAACTGGTCCAGCGCGACCTGGCGCACCGCCATCATCCGGTCGAGCTCGGCGATGGGGTCGGCGCCATCATCCCAGATCGCCCCGTCCGGATGGCCGGAGTTGACCGGCCGCGCGTCGTCGTCCTGCACGAAGCGCAGCTTCGCCGCGGCGGCCTTGGCCTTGTCGTCGAGAATCCTGCGCCCCGCCGCGCCCGCCGGGACCTCGCTGTAGAGCCAGTCGACGATGAATTTATCCCACTCGCCGATGTCCTTCCCATAGGCGTCGGAGAGGTCGATCTTGCCGTTGGTCAGTTTCACGCGCGGCGGCGGGTAGTCCATCACCGAGGTGCGCCCCTGGGTCGAGGCGCCGAAGTTGTGGGCGAAGCCCAGCGTGTGGCCGACTTCGTGCGCCGAGAGCTCGCGCAGGCGCGAAATCGAGACCTGCACCGGGTCGTTGGGCCCGCCCTTGCCGTCCTGGTCGGCGCCCACCAGGCCCTCGAAGATCAGCATGTCCTGCCGCACGCGCAGCGACCCCAGCAGCACCGAGCCCTTGACGATCTCGCCGGTGCGCGGGTCGGTGATCGACTGGCCGTAGGACCAGCCGCGGGTGGCGCGGTCCACCCAGTTGATGACGTTGTAGCGGACGTCCAGCGGGTCGGCGCCCTCCGGCATGATCTCCACGCGGTAGGCGTCCTTGAAGCCGGCGGCCTCGAAGGCCTTGGCCCACCACGACGCGCCCTGCAGGAGGGCGGTCTTCACCGGCTCCGGCGCGGCGCGGTCGACGTAATAGACGATGGGCTTCTTCACCGGCGACAGCGCCTTGCCCGGGTCGGTCTTCTCCAGCCGGTGGCGCGGCGCCAGGCGGATGGCGATGTCCTGATCCAGCGGCATCGAATAGTCGTAGACGATCGAATTGAAGCCGCCGGTGCGCGGGTCGGCGATGCGCGGCACGTAGCCCGGCTCCGGCAGCTTGATCAGGCTGTGGCGCACGGTGAGCGTGATCGACTTGGCCTCCGGGGCGATATTGCGCACCTCCGGCCCCGGGGTGTCGGAGGCGAAGGTCTGGCGAGCCTCGAACTCCAGGTTCAGCGGGAAGACCTTCACGGCCGACGGGTCGGCGACCGACAGGTCGGGGACCAGCTTGAAGCCGCGCTCGCCGTTGCGCTGCAGGTCGCCGGCGATGTCCTCCACGTCGCGGGTCAGGAAAGTGGAGAGGTCGACCAGCACCCGGCCGTCGGCCGTCAGGCCCTCGACCTTGCCGGCCCAGACCGTGGAGACGGCGAAGGCGTCGCGGGCGGCGGCGGCCTCGTCGGCCGAGCCGTGGGCGACGAAGCGCGGGTTTTCGTATTCGGCGATCACCTTGGCTCCGATCCGGCGGAAGACCAGGATCTTCGACTGGCTGACCCGGGCCCGGTCGAGGCCGATGGGCGCCGAGCCGAGGCCGGTCTTCAAGGCGGTCACATAGAGGAAGCGGCCGCTGACGCCGTCGGCGTCGGGCGCGGGCAGGGCGACCAGGATGCGGCCCTTCTCCTTGTCGACATAGGTCGGCAGCAGGCCGTCCTGACGGGCCAGGCCCGCGACCGCATCGGCGGGCTTGCCCCCTGCGCCTTGGGGCGCCTGAAAGGCCAAGGCCGGCGCCGCGGCCAACAGAAGAGCGGCGGCCGCCGCCGCGCCGAACAGTCCACGCTTCACGAAACCCATCCCCCGAAAAACCTTGAGCGCGCACACTAGGCGCAGGCTTCGCCCGCGGCCAAGCCACCAGCCCTCTCGTTCGGCAAGGAAACGTGAGGGGCGACGCTGCGTCAGCCGCCTTGACGTAAACGGAAAGGTGCCTTTACGGTGTCAATTACAGTGTAAGCCTTTCCACCTACAGCCCAGCGTCCCCGGGAGGACTTCGATGCCCACGGACCTACGCCGCCCCAACCGCACCTTCACGATCCGCCAGCTGTGCCTGGAGTTCAAATGCACGCCCAGGGCGCTGCGTTTCTACGAGGACAAGGGCCTGCTCGCGCCCGCCCGCGACGGCCTGAACCGCGTCTATTCCTATAAGGACCGCGCCCGCCTGCAGCTCATCCTGCGCGGCAAGCGGGTCGGCCTGGCGCTGGCGGAGATCGGCGAGATCCTCGATCTCTACGAGGTCGACGACGGCGGCGCCCAGCAGGCGGCCAAGTCGCTGCGCAAATTCCAGGAGCGGATCATTGCGCTGGAGCACCAGAAGGTCGACATCGACAACGCCATCAAGGAGCTGCGCGACGGCTGCGAAGTCCTGGAAGCGCGGCTGACGCAAACCCGGCCGGACCTGCTGCCCCGCGCGGCGGACTACGATCAGATGTTGCGCCGCAGGCTCGATGGCGTGGAACATAGCGAAGCGAAGTAGCCGCGCTCCCATCGCGGCTCAGGAAAAGAGACCGCGATGCCCTATCAGCCGCCCGTCCGCGACTACGCCTTCGTCCTGCGCGACCTGCTCGAGCTTGAGCGGTATGCGAACCTGCCGGCCTTCGCCGACGCGTCGATGGACACCGTCGACCAGATCCTTGAGGAGGCGGCGCGCTTCACCGCCGAGGTCCTGGCGCCGCTGAACAGCGTCGGCGACAAGGAAGGCTGCCACTGGGCGGCAGACAACAGCGTCACCACGCCCAAGGGCTTCAAGGAAGCCTACCGCCAGCTGGTCGACGGCGGCTGGCCTGGGCTGGGGTCGGACCCGGCCTATGGCGGCCAGGGCCTGCCGCATGTGGTCAACCTCGCCTTTTCGGAGATGAGCTCGGCGGCCAACATGGCGTTTTCCATGTATCCGGGCCTGACGCACGGCGCCTATTCGGCGATCCACGCGGCGGGGACCCAGGAGCAGAAGGACCTCTACCTGCCCAAGCTCGCCTCGTTCCAGTGGGGCGGGACCATGAACCTGACCGAGCCGCAGTGCGGCACGGACCTGGGCCTGCTGCGCACCAAGGCGGTTCCCCAGGTGGATGGGACCTACAGGATCTCGGGCCAGAAGATCTGGATTTCCAGCGGCGAGCACGACCTCACCGAGAACATCGTCCACCTGGTCCTGGCCCGCATCGAAGGGGCGCCGGCCGGCACGCGCGGGATAAGTCTCTTTATCGTACCCAAGTTCATTCCGGATGCGGACGGCAATCCGGGCGTGCGCAATTCGGTCAAGTGCCTGGGCCTGGAAGAGAAGATGGGCATCCACGGCAACGCCACCTGCGTGATCAGCCACGAAGAGGCGACCGGCTGGCTGATCGGCGAGGAGAACCGGGGCCTCTCGATCATGTTCATCATGATGAATGAGGCCCGCCTCGGCGTCGGAATGCAGGGGATCGCCCAGGCCGAGGCCGCCTACCAGGCCGCCGCCGAATTCGCCAAGGACCGCCTGCAGGGCCGCTCGCTCACCGGGCCGAAGAACCCCGACGGACCGGCCGATCCGATCATCGTCCACCCCGACGTGCGGCGGATGCTGATGGACGCCAAGGCGATCGTCCAGGGCGGCCGCGCCTTCCTGTTCTGGACCGCTCTGCACGGCGACCTGGCCGAGGCGAGCCCCGACGAGGCCGTGCGCCAGAAGGGCCACGACTACATGGCGCTGATGACGCCGGTGCTGAAGGGCTTCCTCACCGACCGCGGCTTCGCCGTCTGCTCCGACGCCATGCAGGTGCACGGCGGGTCCGGCTTCACCGAGCATTTCCCCGTCAGCCAGTACCTTCGCGATTGCCGCATCGCGCTGATCTACGAGGGGACCAACGGCATCCAGGCGCTGGACCTGGTGGGCCGCAAGCTCGCCGCCGAGGGCGGGCGAGGCGTCATGGGGTTCTTCGCCGAGCTCGACGGCTTCATCGCCGCCAACGACGCCGACGAGGATCTGAAGCCCTTCACCGAGGCCCTGGCGAAAGCCAAGGGCGAGCTGCAGGAGGCTACTATGTGGCTGATGCAGAACGGCCTCGCCAACCCCGACAACGCGGGCGCCGCGTCCACCGACTACCTGCACCTTTTCGGCCTGACCGCGCTTGCCTACATGTGGGCGATGATGGCCAAGACCGCGCAGGCCAAGATCGCCGCCGGGTCGAGCGACCCGCTCTATGCGGAAAAGCTCGCCGTCGGCCGCTACTACATCGCCCGCGTCCTGCCCGAAACCAGCTCGCGCCTGACCAAGCTGAAGACCGGCGCCGAGACCCTGATGGCCTTGCCGGCCGAAGCTTTCTGAGAGAGGCACGATGGGAACCTACCGCGCCACCGCCGACTGGAGCCTGAAGGACGGCGAGGACTTCGCCACCGGCCGCTACAGCCGTGGCCACGCGGTGGTGTTCGGCTCCGGCTTCGAAGCGCCCGGCACAGCCAGCCACCAGATCGTCGGCAACAAATGGTCGGTCCCGGGCGCCGTCGATCCCGAGGAGATGCTGGTCGGCGCCATCAACACCTGCCACATGCTGAGCTTCCTTCACATCGCCCGCGAGGCCGGCTTCAAGGTCACCCGCTACCGCGACGAGGCGGTGGGCGAGATGACCAGGCGCGAAGACGGCGAGATGTGGGTCAGCAAGGTGACCCTGCGCCCGCAGGTGACCTACGAGGGCCGGGCGCCAACCCCCGCCGAGCGCGACGAGATGCACCACGAGGCCCACCACATCTGCTTCATCGCCAATTCGGTGAAGACTGAGATCGTGGTGGAGGAGAAGGTCAGCGCGTGAGAGCCGCCGCGCTTCTCGCGTCCGCAGCCCTGGTCAGCCTTCCCGGGTCCGCCATGGCGCAGCCGGCTCCCGGCGACTGCCTTTTGACCCGCAGAATGGATTGGACCCAGGTGCGATCGGTCATCGATCGGTGCGTCCCGCTGGGCATGACCTATGACGATGTCGCGGGCCTGCTGGACAGGAGCCACGTGTCCCACGCCTACTCGCGACAGCTCTCGGAGATTGAATCATACCTCCCAGCGCCCAGCTTGTTCGCCCGCCTGGTCTTCAAGTCGCGGATCCTGATCCAGGTGCGATTCGACTCCCAGGGGCTCGTCGTCAGGCGTGACGTCTCACCGGTCAACGACTTCATCTAGCTGCTCAGTGTCACGGGCGGCGAGCCCTTCCGAAGGAACGCCGTCAATCGAGCGGTCAGCGCCGCCTGATCCTTCAGATCGCACTCCCAGATCGTCTCGACGCGCCAGCCGAGCGCCGCCAGCGACTCGCGCGCCTTGGCGTCGCGGTCCCGGTTGCGCGCGACCTTGCCGAGCCAATAATCTCGGTTCTGTTTTGGGACTCTGCCGCCACGGGCGCAGTCGTGGCCATGCCAGAAACACCCATGCACGAAGATCGCCAGCCGCCGGCCCGGCATGACGATGTCGGGCTTTCCCGGCAGGTCCTTGCGGTGCAGGCGGTAGCGGACGCCGAGTTTGGTCAGGGCCTTGCGGACGGCGATCTCCGGCGAGGTGTCCCTGCCCTTCACCCGGCGCATCACCGCCGAGCGCTTCTCTGGGGAGTAGACGTCGGTCACGAAAAACGCCTGGGTCCCCGCTTTCGCGGGGATGAGCGGAGTGGAAGGAGCACCGTGAGGTGCTTCCCGTTCATTGATCTCATGGTTGATGCGAGCCCGCCGGGTTCAGCAAGTCAAGGAGCGGCCCTTGGCCGCCCGCGCCGCGGCGCGCCTCCGGCGCGTCCTTGAGTTGCTGAACCCGGGGGGCAAACTGGCTGCCATGGGTTCTATGGCTCAGTCTGGCCGGAGCTCTTCGGGGGTCGGCCCCAGACGAAACACGCCGGTCAGCACATGGGCCGCGACCCGCCGCAGGGCCGGGGCTTGGGCGAGCGGAGCGAACAACCAGCGGCGAACGGCCGGACCCAGCCAGCCATGCGACTGGAAGAGCGGCGTCAGCGCCCGCGACATCAGCTGGTAGGGCGCCGTCTGCCCCCGCCGGCTTCTTTGATAGCGGGCCAGATGCTCGGGCGCCTCGACCCTCAGGCCCAGCTCCACCGCGTCCACGAGGCCAAGGTTGGCGCCCTGGCCCAGTTGCGGGCTGGTCCCATGGGCGGCGTCGCCGATGAGGACGAAGGCCCCAGCGGACCAGCGGCCGACGCTAACATCGCGATAGGTGGCGCGCGAGAAGTCCAGCGGCCCCGCGAACTGCGCCAACAGGGGCTCGGTCTCCGGCCAGATGACCAGAACCCGCGCCTGCCAGCCCGTCAGGTCGCCGGCGAAGAAATCGTCCATCTGCGATCGCGGCAGGGACCAGAAGACGCTGACGAGGTCCCGCGCGCCATCGGGACCCGCGCCGATGGGCAACACGCCAACCATGGTCGAGGCGCGGTCGTAACGCTGATGGAGCGCGCCGGAGAAGCGGCCATCGAGATCGCGGGCGTTGGCCCAGACCGCGCCCCACGGATAGAGCGGCGCGCGGCTGCGGGGCCGAAGCAGGCCGCGCAATTGGGAGGCCGAGCCGTCGGCGACCACGACCAGATCGAACGGTCCGTGGGCCCGTCCGACGGCGTCCGTCAGAGATGGCGACTCAAGGCGGTCGAAGCCGGTGACCTCGGCGCCGGTGCGAATCTCGATCCCTTCAGCCCTGGTTGCGTCATGCAGCAGTCCAAAGAGGCTGGCGCGGTGGATGCCAAGGCCGAAACCGCCCGGGCGCCAGGCGCCGTAGGACATGTTCATGGGCCGGCGCCCATTGAGGTCGCGGCCGTCCAGGCGTTCAACCCGTGCGCCCAGCGCCAGGGCAGGGTCCAACAGACCCAGACTCCGCAGAGCGGCTAGCCCCGAGGGCTGCAGCAACAGGCCCGAACCCATCGGGCGCGGCTGCTCGAAGGCCTCAAGGAGGGTTACCCTATGCCCGCGACGGTGAAGCGCCAGCGCCGCGGCGAGGCCCGCGACGCCGCAGCCGACGACCGCCGTCTTCAATCACAGCCCTTCGAACAGCGGGGTCGAAACGTAGCGTTCGGCGAAGCTGGGGATGATGGTGACGATCAGCTTGCCCTTCATGTCCTCGCGGCTGGCGACGTCGAAGGCGGCGGTGAGCGCGGCCCCCGACGAGATGCCGACCGGGATGCCTTCCTCGGCGGCCACGCGCCTGGCCATGGCGAAGCTGTCGTCGTTGGAGACCTGCACCACCTCGTCGATGATCTGGCGGTCGAGGATCGAGGGGACGAAGCCCGCGCCGATGCCCTGGATCTTGTGCGGTCCGGGCGGGCCTCCGGAGAGGATGGCGGAGGTTTCCGGCTCGACGGCGATCATCCGCACCGACGGCTTGCGGCTCTTCAGGACCTGGCCGACGCCGGTGATGGTGCCGCCGGTGCCCACGCCGGACACGACGGCGTCGACGGCGCCGCCGGTGTCGTTCCAGATCTCCTCGGCGGTGGAGACCCGGTGGATCAGCGGGTTGGCGACATTATCGAACTGCTGCGGCATCACCGCGCCCGGCGTCGCCGCGACGATCTCGCGGGCGCGGGCCACGGCGCCGGCCATGCCGCGCTCGGCGGGCGTGAGTTCCAGTTTCGCACCCAGGATCAGCAACATCTTGCGCCGCTCCATGGACATGCTCTCCGGCATCACCAGGATCAGCCGGTAGCCCTTGGCGGCGGCCACGAAGGCCAGCGCGATGCCGGTGTTGCCGCTGGTCGGTTCGACGATGATGCCGCCCGGCTTCAGGTCGCCCTTGGCCTCCATATATTCGACCATGGCCACGCCGATGCGGTCCTTCACCGAGGCGATCGGATTGAAGAACTCGAGCTTGGCGACCACCTCGCCCTTGGGCTTCAGCGCCGCGGTCAGCCGCGGCAGGCGCACGAGCGGCGTGTCGCCGACGGTGTCGAGGATGGAGTCGAAGATCTTGCCCCGGCCGGCCCGCCGGAAGCGGGCGGCGTCGTAGATCTTGTCGGGGGTGGCGTCGGCCATGCTGGGACCTCTTGGCGGGGCGATCCGCCCCTGGTTTCGGGGCGACCCTAAGACTTCCGGGTAGGATTGGAAGAGCCCGGCGCGGCTACTCGGCCGCCAGCACGGCGGCGCGCGCCAGCAACGGCTCCAGGATCTCCCGCGCCAGCCAGCGCACCACCGGCGCGGCCACGCCGTCGCCGGCGACGTGCAGGGCGGCGGTGGCGGCGCGCGGCAGGACGTAACTGTCGGGCAGGCCCATCAGCCGCGCCGCCTCCCGCGCGGTCAGCAGGCGGGTGCGGACGCCGCCGTCCTCCACCACCACGATCACCTGCCGCGAGGAGCCGCCGCGCGGCGTGCGCAGGCAGCCCGCCAGGCCGTCGAACCGCGCCTCGGCCCGTTGCACGCGGCGGCCCTCCTCGACCCGCATCCGCCGATAGACGGCGCCCACGGCGCGGTCGCCGCGCGTTCGGAACGCCTCCAGGCGCGCGCGATGCAGGGGCGCCATCAGCTCCAGCCAGCGGGCCGTGCGCGCCGCCGAATGCCAATCGACGTCGGCGTCCGGCTCCAGCAGGGCGGCGAGGTCGGTGTTGCGCGGCGGCGGCGCGGCGGCTCGCCACCAGACCCAGCGGGCGGCGAGGTCGGCCGGCAGGTTCGCCGCGGCGGCCTTCACCGCCCGGGTGTGGAAGGGGCTTGCGCCGGTCAGTCCCGGCGGAACCGCCTCACGGGTGGCGATCACGAAAATCCGCGGCCGTGACTGCGGAACGAACGCCGCCGCGTCGACCTCCAGAGCGCCGAAACTGTAGCCCTGGGCCGCCAGCGCCGCGCCGAGCGCGGCGAAGTCCCGCCCGCCGTGCGAGGTCAGCAGGCCGCTGACGTTCTCGATGACGATGACACGTGGCGCGCGCGCCTCGCCGGACAGGCCCTCGATCAGCCGCCAGAAGCCGAAGAAAGCGCCGGAGCGCCCGCCGGCCAGGCCCGCCCGCGCGCCGGCCAGGCTGAAATCCTGGCAAGGGCTCGACGCCCAGGCGAGGTCCGCCTGGCCCGGCAACCCATCGGCCGCCAGCCGCCAGACATCGCCCTCGTGGAAATGCCCCCCAAGATCAGGGGCGGCCGCATCGGGGAAATTGGCCCGATAGGTCGCGGCCTTCACCGGGTCGAAATCGTTGGCGAAGGCGCAGGTCCAGGCTTCGCCAAGGCCCAGCCTGGCCATCCCGCCGCCGGCGAAGAATTCGTAGAAGGAGAAGGGCGCCCGACTCATCGCGCCTTAGTCTAACCTGCGTCGCGCGATACCAAAGGCGAAGACCCCAGAAGACGAAGTCTGCTGGCGGACCCCTAGAGGACCCGAAACACGCCCATGCCCCGGCCGATCTCTCTCGCCGCTCCCCTGCTCGCGGCCCTGGCGCTCAGCGCCTGCGGCAATGACAAACCGCCGTCCACCGCGCCGCCGCCCGATACCGCCAGCAACTTCGCCCAGCCGTTCGACGCGCGGGGCTTCGATCCTGAGTGGGGGCTGAAAATCCGCGGCGGGCAGATCACGCTGACCCGCGCGGGCCAGCCGGACCTGGCGGGAACCGCGCCGGGCGCGGCGATCACGGACCATTCGGCGACCTGGACCGTGGCCCTGGCCGACCGCCAGACGATGAAGGTCAGCCTCTATGCGAGCAGCTGCACCGACGCGTCGAGCGGCGCGACCTATGGCTATTCCGCGGAGGTGACGCTCCCAGACGCCACCCCGCTCAGCGGCTGCGCCGGACCCCCGGCGGCTTCGGCGGCGGCCACGCCGGCAAAGCCCTAGCGCCGCCCGACCTCGAGCTGCTGAATCTGCGACCTGGGCTCGGTGTGCGAATGGGTCGCCGGCAGGCAGAAGCCGACGGCGACCGAGGCCGCGGCGGCCGCGGCCAGAAACATCTTAAGCGCCATGATGGGTCCCTCAACCGATCTCACGCGGGCCCATGGTCTAGCTTGTCGCGGTTAAATTCCGCGGAACAGGCATGCTGAATCCTTGGTGACCGGCGCCGGGGGCGCCGCGATCCCGCTTGACCGACCAGCCCTGCGAAGCGGCAAAATGGGATAAGGACCGCGGAGACGGCCTCCACCTGAGGGAATGCGCGATGGAAAAGGCTTACGACCTGGTGATCCGCGGCGGCAGCGTGGTCGACGGCTCGGGCGCCGCGCCCTTCGAGGGCGACGTGGCGGTGAAGGATGGCGCCATCGCCGCGGTCGGGCGCGTGAGCGGCGCTGGCGCGGAAGAGATCGACGCCCGCGGCCAGCTGGTGACCCCCGGCTTCGTCGACATCCACACCCACTACGATGGCCAGGCGACCTGGGACCAGCGGATGCAGCCCTCGTCCTGGCACGGGGTCACCACCGTGGTGATGGGCAACTGCGGCGTCGGCTTCGCGCCCTGCAAGCCCGCCGACCACGACCGGCTGATCCAGCTGATGGAAGGCGTCGAGGACATTCCCTTCCCGGTGCTCTCCGAGGGCCTGCCGTGGAACTGGGAGAGCTATCCTGACTATCTCGACGGCCTGGCCTCGCGGTCCTTCGACGTCGATGTGGCGAGCCAGCTGCCGCACGCGGCGCTGCGGGTGTTCGTGATGGGCGAACGCGGCGTGAACCGCGAGCCGGCGACGCAGGCCGATATCCACGCCATGGCGGCGATCGCCAAGCGGGCCATGGAGGCCGGCGCCATCGGTTTCGGGACCTCGCGGACGCTGAACCACCGCTCCTCCGACGGCTCGCCGATCGCCACGCTGACGGCCAGCGAGGACGAGCTGACCGGCATCGCCTTAGGCATGGCCGCGGCCAACAACGGCGCGGGCAAGGGCGTCCTGCAGGTGGTCAGCGACTTCAACGATCCCGAGGCCGAGTTCGACATGCTGCAGCGGATCGTCGCCGCCTCCGGCCGGCCGCTCTCCTATTCCCTGCTGCAGAGCCCGCGCGATCCGGAACAGTGGCGCTACATGCTGGAGCGGATGACCGCCGCCAAGGCGGCCGGCCTTTCGATGCGGGCCCAGGTCGCGACCCGGCCCGTGGGCGTGCTGTTCGGCTTCGAGCTGACCGCCAACCCGTTCAGCACCTATCCGACCTACCGCGAGATCAAGGACCTGCCGTTCGCCCAGCGCATCGCCCGCCTGCGCGACCCGGACTTCCGCGCCCGCCTGCTGGCCGACGATCCGGACAGTGCGCGGGCCCCGGGCCTCTCGCCGGCGCGGGCCTGGGAGCGCATCTTCCCTATGGGCCTGGAGAGCCCGGACTACGAGCCGACGGCGGAGACTTCCGTCGCCGCTATCGCCGCCGCCCGCGGCCTCGATCCGCGCGAGGTGGCGCTCGACCACATGCTGGACGGCGGGGCCGGCGGCGGGCGCGGCATGCTCTACCTGCCGCTGCTCAACTACGCCCAGAACAGCCTCGACCCCGCCTACCAGATGCTGCAGCACGACTGCGTGGTGCCTGGCCTGTCGGACGGCGGGGCGCACGTGGGCATGATCTGCGACGGCAGCTTCCCGACCACCAACATCGTCCACTGGACCCGCGACCGCACCCGGGGCCCGAAGCTCAGCATCGAGAAGATGGTCAAGGCCCAGTGCCGCGACACCGCCGAGACCGTCGGCCTGTTCGACCGCGGCCTGATCGCGCCCGGCTACCGCGCCGACCTCAATGTCATCGACTACGACCGGCTGAAGCTGAAGGCGCCGCAGGTGGCCTATGATCTGCCGTCAGGCGGCCGGCGGCTGATCCAGCGGGCTGAGGGCTATACCGCGACCATCGTCGCCGGCCAGGTCACCTACCGCGACGGCGAGCCCACCGACGCCCTGCCGGGCCGCCTGCTGCGCGGCGCGCAGGCGGCGCCGACGGCGATGGCGGCGGAGTAGGCGCCATGAACGACGTGACGCCCTTCCGGCCGGAGGTCCTGGAGACCGCCTGCGAATGGACCGCGCGCGACGTGGCCGACCCTTCGCGCTGGACCGAGCACCTGTCGCCCGCCGAGGTCGACGAGTTGGAAGCGGCGGTGGATCACGCCTTCGGCGTCTCCGACGACTTCCTGGCGATCGGCAAGGATCAGTTCCCGTTGCCGACGCTGGGCGCCCGGCTCAAGGCGATCGAGCGCGAGTTGATGGATGGGCGAGGCTTCGTGCTGATCCGCGGGCTGCCCCGCGAGCGCTGGTCCAACGACGAGATGAGCATGGCCTATTGGGGCGTCGGCGCGCACCTCGGCCGCCCATGGCCGCAGAACGCCAAGGGCCATCTGCTGGGCGACGTCACCGACCACGGCAAGGCCAAGGACGACCCCACCGCGCGCGGCAACGAGATCGGCCTCGTCGGCCTCGATTTCCACTGCGACGGCTCCGACCTTGTGGGTTTGATGTGCCTCAGGACCGGTATTTCCGGCGGCCGCTCTGCGGTCTGCAACTCGGTCGCCCTGCACAACCGGCTGGTCCGCGAGCGGCCGGACCTGGCCGCCGAGCTCTACAAGCCGCAGCCCTTCGACTACCGGGGCGAACAGGCGCCCGGGAAGCCCGGCTGGTACCTGATGCCGATCTTCACCCGCCACGGCGACCGCCTGTTCATCCGCCTGATCCGCCCCTACGTGCTGGCCTCCCAGCGCCACAAGGACGCGCCGCGCCTGACCAAGAAGGCCATCGCGGCGCTCACCTGGATGCAGGAGATGGCCGAGGGCGGCGACTATTCGGTGATCATGGATTTCCAGCCCGGCGACATGCAGTTCATCAACAATTACCACGTGCTGCACGGCCGCGAGCCCTACGAGGACGACCGCGCGACCGGCCAGATCCGGCACCTGAAGCGCCTGTGGCTGGAGACCGACGTGCTCGCCGACCGCCCGAAGATCTTCACCAACCACATGGGCAAGCACTGGGCGAAGAAACCGACCATCAGCCGGATGGACGCGGCGACCTAGGGCCCTTCGCCCCATAGCAATATGCGTGAGTCGCCCCCATAACCGGCCCATGCCGTCCGCCGTCGCCGAAGCCGAGACCGATCCCCTGCACGACGCGCGCGAGATCCTGCGGCGCACCTTTGGGCATCAGGAGTTCCGCGGCCTGCAGGGCGAGGTCATCGTCGAGGTGCTGGCGGGGCGCAGCGCCATGGCGGTGCTGCCGACCGGCGGCGGCAAGAGCCTCTGCTACCAGATCCCCAGCCTGATCCGCCCCGGTCTGGGCCTGGTGGTCTCGCCGCTGATCGCGCTGATGACCGATCAGGTGGCCGCCTTGCAACAGTCGGGCGTGGCCGCCGCGCGGCTCGATTCTAACATCGACCCGGCGGAAAAGGGCGAGATCTGGCGGCGCATCGAGGCCGGCGAACTGGACCTGCTCTACGTGTCGCCCGAAGGCCTGATGCAACCGTGGATGCTGGAGCGGCTGAGCCAGGTCCACTTAGCCCTGATCGCCATCGACGAGGCCCATTGCGTGAGCCAATGGGGCCACGACTTCCGGCCCGACTACCGCATGCTGGGGCGGCTTGCCGACCTCTTCCCCAACGTCCCGCGCCTGGCGGTGACCGCCACCGCCGACGCCCGCACGCGGGAGGATATCCGCAGCGAACTGCGGCTCGAACAGTCCGCCGAATTCGTCGCCAGTTTCGCCAGGCCGGAGCTGGTGCTGTCGGCGGAACGCAAGCGCGGCCAAGCCCACAAACGCGTCGTCGAACTGGTGACCGCGCGGCCGAACCGCTCGGGCGTCGTCTACGCCGGCAGCCGCGACAACACCGAAAAGCTCGCCCAGGCCCTGCGCGACGCCGGCGTGCCGGCCTTGGCCTATCACGCCGGCCTAGACCGCCAGCTGCGCATCGACCGCCTGGAGCAGTTCCTGCAGGCCGACGAGGCGGTGATGGTGGCGACCATCGCCTTTGGCATGGGGGTCGACAAGCCCGACGTCCGCTTCGTGATCCACGCCGATCCGCCAGCCTCGATCGAGGCCTACTGGCAGGAGATCGGCCGCGCCGGCCGCGACGGCGACCTCGCCGAAGGCATCACCCTCTACGGCGCGGCCGACATGAGCTGGGCGCTCCGCCGCATCGCCGAGCGCGATGTCGATGGGGCGGTGAAGCAGGTTCAGGTCGGCAAGGTGCGCCAGCTCTACGCGCTGCTGGACGGCACCGGCTGCCGCGCGGCGACGGTGCGGCGCTACTTCGGCGAAGAGGGCGTCGAGGCCTGCGGGCAGTGCGACCTCTGCACGGGACAGGTGGAGCTCTCCGACGCCACCGAGGCCGCCCAGAAGGCGCTGTCGGCGGCGCATCGCCTGGGCGGGCGCTATGGGCGTGGGCGGCTGGTCGACCACCTGCTGGCCAAGACCAAGGACGCATCCGACTTCGAGACGTCGCTCTCCACCTGGGGCATCGGGCAGGACCTTTCCGCCAACGCCTGGCGCGACCTGGTCGAGCAGCTGTTGTTCGAGGGCCTGCTGCGCGAGGATCCCAACGACGGCCGCCCGCTGGTCGGCGTGGGCGACGCGGCGGCGGTGAAGGCGGTCTTCCGCGGCGAGCGGCGCGTGCAGATCCAGACCCGCCACGAGGCGCCGGCCAGCCGGACCCGCAAGGCCAGAAAAACCTCCCGCGAGGCGCTGGTCACCGCGCCTTCAGATCAAGCCCTGTTCGAAGCGCTCCGCGCCTGGCGCTCCCGCGAGGCCAAGAGCCAGCACGTGCCGCCCTACGTCATCTTCCACGACCGGACCCTGGCCGAGATCGCCGCCGTGAAGCCGGGCTCCCGCGCGGCCCTGGAACGCGTCAACGGCGTCGGCGAAGGCAAGCTCGCCCGCTACGGCGAGGCGGTCCTGGAGGTGGTGGGGGCCTTCGCCTAGGGCTGGGCGGCCTTGGCTGAAGGCAGTGGCGGGGGCGGCGGGCCGCAGCGCTTGACCTCGCCGGCCTTGCACGCCGCCACGTCGGCCTTCCAGGCCACGACCTGCCTGTCGTAGTCCGCCTGGGACTTGGCGTTGGCCGCGTTCTGGGCCGCGATCTGGGCCTGATAGTCCGCCATGGATTTGGCGTAGGCGGCCGTGGCGGCGTCGTTGCGCGCCTGCACCTCGCGGTTCTTGCGATTGACCTCGACGTTGAGCGCGTTGGAGCGCCGGTTCTGGTCGGCGAGCTCGGCGGCGCTCGCCAGCTTCGCGGCGAGCGCCTCGTCGGTGGCCGGCGGCTGAGCCGGCGCCGCGGTCGGTGATTGGGCGAAGGTCGGCGTCGCCAGGGCTACGGCGAACTGGGCGGCGGCGATGAGGGCGATGCAGGTCCGGCGCATCGAAGGCTCCCAAGCTTGGCTATAGCCAATATGGGAGCCTCTGATGGCGAGTTTTAGACGTCCACCTCCGCGTCGAGCGCATTTTCCTGGATGAACTCGCGGCGCGGCTCGACCAGGTCGCCCATCAGGCGGCTGAACATGTCGCTGGCGTCGTCCAGGTGATTGACCTTGACCTGCAGCAGGGTGCGCGCGTCGGCGTCGAGCGTGGTTTCCCACAGCTGGTCGGCGTTCATCTCGCCCAGGCCCTTGTAGCGCTGGATCGCGAGGCCGCGGCGGCCGTTGTCCATCACCGCATTGACCAGGTCGATGGGGCCGCGGACCACGGTGGCGCGGTCGCGCCGCGTGAAGGTCGCCCGGCCGGCGAAGATCTCCGCCAGCTCCTTCGACCGTTCCGCCAGGCGGCGCGCGTCGGCGGCGTGCAGCAGCAGTTCGTCCAGCACGATGCGCTCGGAAACCCCGCGCTTCACCCGGCTGAAGACGTAGCTGTTGGCCTCACCCGGCGCGCCGGTCCATTGGCCGTCGCCCTCCTCGGCATAGAGGTCGAGGCGGGCGGCCGCCTTCATCGGATCGCCGCCGGGCGCGAGCAGGCCGGCCAGCGCCGACTGCTCGATGGCGAAGGCCGGCGCGCGCGCGGCCAGCCGCTCGACGTTGGCCTTGGCCCCGCGCGCGGTCTGCACCATGGCGAGCAGGTCCGCGCCGGTGATCCTCTGGCCGTCGGAGAGGTCGAGCGTCGCGCCGTCGACGCCTTCGTCGATCAGATAGATCTCAAGCTCGGCGTCGTCCTTGAGGTAGCGGACCGACTTGCCCTTCGAGGCCTTATAGAGCGGCGGCTGGGCGATATAGAGGTAGCCGCGCTCGATCACCTCCGGCATCTGCCGGTAGAAGAAGGTGAGCAACAGGGTCCGGATGTGCGCGCCGTCCACGTCGGCGTCGGTCATCAGGACGATCTTGTGGTAGCGGATCTTCTCGATATCGAAGTCTTCGCGGCCGATGCCGGCGCCCAACGCCGTGATCAGGGTGCCGATCTGCTCGGACCCCAGCATCTTGTCGAAACGGGCGCGCTCGACGTTGAGGATCTTGCCGCGCAGGGGCAGGATCGCCTGGTTGTCGCGGTTGCGGGCCTGTTTGGCCGAGCCGCCGGCGGAATCGCCCTCGACGATGAAGATCTCCGACTTGGCCGGGTCCTTCTCGGCGCAATCGGCGAGCTTGCCGGGGAGGGATGAGATGTCCAGCGCCGACTTGCGGCGCGTCAGCTCGCGGGCCTTGCGCGCCGCCTCCCGGGCCGCCGCCGCCTCGGCGATCTTCTGGACGATCAGCCGCGCTTCGTTGGGATGCTCCTCGAACCAGGAGCCCAGGCCCTCGCCGACCAGGCCTTCCACGGCCGGGCGCACCTCGGAGGAGACCAGCTTGTCCTTGGTCTGGGAGGAGAACTTGGGGTCCGGCACCTTGACCGAAAGCACGCAGGTCAGGCCCTCGCGCGCGTCCTCGCCGCCGACCGAGACCTTCTCGCGCTTGGCCGCGCCGGAGCTCTCGGCATAGCCGGTGATGATCCGCGTTAGCGCCGAGCGGAAGGCCGCCAGGTGGGTGCCGCCATCCCGCTGCGGGATGTTGTTGGTGAAGCACAGCACGTTCTCGTGGTAGCTGTCGTTCCACCACAGCGACATGTCGAGTTCGACGTTCTCACGCTTGCCGCGGATGACGATCGGCTCTTTCAGCAGTGAGGTCTTGGCGGCGTCCAGGTGGCGCACGAAGGCCTCGATGCCGCCCTCGTAGTGCATGACCTCGACGAACGGCTGGGCGCCCCGGTTGTCCTTCAGCCAGATGGTGACGCCGGAGTTCAGGAAGGCGAGCTCGCGCAGGCGGTGCTCCAACGTCTTCACATCGAAATCGATGAAGGCGAAGGTGTCGGTCGACGGCAGGAAGGTGACCTCGGTCCCTGACAGGGGCTCGCCGTTCTCGCGCATCGGCGCGACGCCGGTCTCCTTGAGCGGCGCGACCGCGTCGCCGTGCCGGAATTCCATCTCGTAGGACTTGCCGCCGCGATAGATCTTCAGCTTCAGGAATTGCGAGAGCGCGTTGACCACCGATACGCCCACGCCGTGCAGCCCGCCGGAGACCTTGTAGGAATTCTGGTCGAATTTCCCGCCGGCGTGCAGCTGGGTCATGATGACCTCGGCCGCCGAGATGCCCTCGCCCTCGTGGATGTCCACCGGGATGCCGCGGCCGTCGTCGGTCACCGTGCAGGAGCCGTCGGCGTTGAGGATCACCTCCACCCGCGTCGCCCAGCCGGCCAGGGTCTCGTCGATGGCGTTGTCGACCACCTCATAGACCATGTGGTGCAGGCCCGAGCCGTCGTCGGTGTCGCCGATATACATGCCCGGCCGCTTGCGCACCGCGTCCAGGCCCTTCAGGACCTTGATGCTCTCCGCGCCATAGTCGTCCTGGCCGTTGTTCTCGGGCGTCGGGCCGTCCCCTGAAATTTTGGGGCCGTGGGGGTCGTCGATGTCTTCGCTCATTTAGGATCCAGCTGAGTCAGGCCTGAAGCGTCTACGCGCACGCCCTGAGCCCGTCCTTTCAGGTCTTCGAAGAGGTGCTCATCGGTTCCGGTCAGGAAGGCCTGGAGCCCGAGCGCCTCGATTTCGTCGAACAGCGCGGCCCGCCGGGTGCGGTCCAGATGCGCTGCGACTTCGTCCAGCAACAATATAGGGCTTGGCGCTGATTCTGCACGCGAAAGGCGCGCGGATTGAGCCAGGACCAGGTTCAAAATCAGCGCTTTCTGCTCGCCGGTCGAACATTCCGCGGCCGGACGGTCCTTTTCGGCGTGGATCACCGCCAGATCGCCCCGGTGCGGACCGGTCAGCGCCCGGCCGGCGGCGGCGTCGCGGGGCCGCGCGGCGGCGAGCGCGGCGGCCAGTTTCGCCTCGATGTCGGCGATCTCGGCCCCGGCCGCGGCCATCTGCTCCCACTCGCCGGTCAGCGTGAGCCTCGCCTGTGGGAACGGCCGCTCGCCCCGCCCGTCGATCTCAGCCTGAAGCGCCGTGAGCGTCGTCGCGCGAGCCTCGGCCATCAGGGCGCCGGATTCGGCGAGCCTCGCCTCCAGCGCGTCGAGCCAGGCCGCGTCGGGCGGCCCCGCTTCATCGGTCAGCAGGCGCATGCGTTCCCGTTGCGACTTCTCGTAGGCCTGAGCGTGGGCGGCGTGGCGCGGGATGGCGGCGAACACCAGCCGGTCGAAGAAGCGGCGCCGATCGCTGGCGCCCTCCAGGAACAGGCGGTCCTGCGCCGGGGTGAGCCAGACCTGGCGCAGGTGGTCGGCGAGCCTTCCGGGCGGAAGGGTCTCGCCGGCGATCCTGACCGTGCGCCGGGCGGCGCCGGGGGTCTCGACGCCGGTGCCAAGCTGGGTCTCCTCGCCGTCCGCCGACACGACGGCGGCCACAGTCCAGGCGCGGCCCAGGGCCTCGCCCGGCAGCCGCCGGCCGACCTCGGCCAAGGGCGATCCGCGCAGGCCGCGCCCCGGCGTGAACAGGCTGACCGCCTCCAGCAGGTTGGTCTTCCCCGCCCCGTTCGGCCCGACCAGATAGACCGGGCGCCCATCCAGCATCAGGTCCGCCCGCGCATAGGAGCGGAAGTCGGTCAGGGTCAGGCGGGAAAGGGCCGTATGAGTGTGGGCGTGGGCGGTCACCGCGGGGTCATACAGGGTTTCGCAGTTCGGCGCGAAGCACGTCGAGGTCCGGAAACCGCCAGGCGAGCAGTTGTCACAGGGCCCACGCACCCTACGTCTAGCCTGCAGACCGGACGGAGGGGATCATGGATCAGAAGACCAAGGCCGAGGCGTTCGCCGCCCTGCACCACACCGGCGAGATCCTGATCCTGCCCAACGCCTGGGACGGCGCGAGCGCGGCGGTGATGGCCGACGCGGGCGCCAAGGCGGTGGCGACGTCCTCGGCGGCGGTGGCGTGGAGCCACGGCTATCCGGACGGCGACCTGCTGCCGCTCAACCTGCTCCTGGAGACCATCACCGCGGTGGCCCGCGCGGCCGGCGACACGCCTGTGACCGCCGACATCGAGGGCGGCTACACCGACGACCTCGACCGGCTCGCCGAAACCGTCCGGGCGGTGATCGGCGCGGGCGCGGTCGGCATCAATCTCGAAGACGGCGCGCGGACCCCGGACCTGCACGCCCGCAAGATCGAGGCGGCGCGAAAGGCGGCCGATGCGGCGGGCGTGCCACTGTTCATCAACGCGCGCACCGACGTCTATCTGAAGGGCCTGGCCGAGGGCCACGCGGCCTATGTGGAGACCGTCGCCCGGGCCGAGCGCTACCGGGACGCCGGGGCCAGCGGCGTCTTCGTGCCGGGGCCCTCGGACCCGGACCTGATCGGCAGGCTGGCCGACGAGATCAAGCTGCCGCTCAACATCATGCTGCTGCCGGGGCTCGCCAAGGCCGCCCAGCTGCAGGCCCTGGGCGTGCGGCGCGTGAGCTCGGCCACCGCGCCCTTCCGCATGGCCTACGCCAATGTCGCCAACGCCACCGCGGCCTTCCTTAGCGACGGCGATCCGGCGGCCTTCGCGGCGGATGCGACCCGGCTGGGCAATCTCAACAAGCGGTTCGAGAGCTGGACAAGCTAACTCCCGTGTCATCCCGGAATCGGCGCAGCCGATGTCCGGGACCCATAGACACCGGGTCCGAAGGCGAAGCGCCGCGGCGACGGTCGATCTAAATCCCCGCAGCCCGCGTCGATGGGTCCCGGTCTTGGCGTACCGCCAAACCGGGATGACACTGAGTGTGGGTGGCGGCTAACGTCGCCGCATGCCCGCCGACCCGAAAGCGCTCGCCGAAATCCTCGGCCTGGATACGCCGCTGCAGGTGGCCGATATCGGCGCGGCCGACATCGCCGAGGCGCCGCCCTACCGCGTGCTGCTGGACGCGGGGCTGGCGCGGCTCAACGCCTTCGACGCCGACGTCCGCCAGCACGAAAAGCTGCGCGCGACCTACGGCGAGGCGCTGGCGCTGTTCACCGACATCATCGGCGATGGGACGCAGCAGACCCTGCACCTGGCCTCGCCCGCGTCCGGCATGACCTCGCTGCTGAAGCCGGACGCCCGGCGCCTGGAGTTCTTCAACGGCTTCGACGTCTTCGGCCAGGTCCAGGGCACGGAGCCGGTGCAGACCACGCGTCTCGACGATGTCGCCGGCCTGCCGGACCTCGACTTCCTGAAGATGGACATCCAGGGCGGCGAGCTGCAGGCGCTGGAGCACGGCCAGGCGCGCCTGGCGCGCTGCGCCATGATCCACCTGGAGGTCTCCTTCGTGCCGCTCTACGAGGGCCAGCCGAGCTTTGGGGAGATCGACGTCTGGATGCGGGCGCACGGCTTCATCCCGCACCGGTTCACCGAGGTGAAGCGCTGGTCGGTGTCGCCGATCACCCGCAACAGCGACATCCGCACCCCGTTCAACCAGCTGCTCGAGGCCGACATCGTCTACGCCCGCGACCTGATCGACCCTGGGCTCGACGCCACCCTGCTGAAGAAGACAGCGCTCCTGGCCCACGCCTGCTACGACAGCCCCGACCTGGCCGGCCATATCATCGCCCGCCTCGAGGTCGCCGGTCAGATCGCGGGCGGCGCGTTCGCGAAATATCTGGGCGTGCTCGGCGTGAAGACCTGAGCGCGGTAGCGGGATGACCTCGCCCCGTCTCGCGCCTATCTTCCTCGCATGACCGACACCCTCGACACCGCTCCACAGACCCTGGACGAAATCCCCCGCGCCACGACGCAGGATGGGCCGAACGTGCGGCTCTATCTGGTCGACGGATCGGGGTTCATCTTCCGGGCCTTCCATGCGCTGCCGCCCTTGACCCGCAAGTCGGACGGCCTGCCGGTGGGCGCGGTGTCTGGCTTCTGCAACATGCTGTGGAAGCTCTTGGTCGACATGAAGGCCCAGGCCGAGGCGCCAACCCACCTGGCGGTGATCTTCGACCATTCCGAGAAGACCTTCCGCAACCAGCTCTACGATCAGTACAAGGCCCACCGTCCGCCGCCGCCGGAGGACCTGATCCCGCAGTTCCCCCTGGTGCGCGACGCCACCAAGGCCTTCGGCGTGCCCTGCCTGGAACTGCCGGGCTATGAGGCCGACGACCTGATCGCCGCCTACGCCTGCAAGGTGCGCGACGCCGGCGGCGAGGTGGTGATCGTCTCCTCCGACAAGGACCTGATGCAGCTGGTGGGACCCCGCGTCTCGATGCTGGATACGATGAAGACGCCCAACCTGGTGATCCGCGAGGCGCAGGTGTTCGACAAGTTCGGGGTGACGCCGGACAAGGTGGTGGACGTCCAGTCCCTGTGCGGCGACAGCGTCGACAACGTGCCGGGCGCGCCGGGCATCGGCATCAAGACGGCGTCGGCCCTGATCAACGAATACGGCGACCTGGAGACCCTGCTGGCCCGCGCCGGCGAGATCAAGCAGGACAAGCGCCGCCAGACCCTGATCGACTTCGCCGACCAGATCCGGCTCTCGCAGCAGCTGGTGAGGCTCGACTGCGACACGCCCCTGCCCGAGCCGGTCGATCAGCTGGCGGTTCGACCGCCGGACCCCGAGGTGCTCGCCGCCTTCCTGGATAAGATGGAGTTCCGCACCATCGCGCGGCGCGTCGCCGAGGTGCTGGGCGGCGCCACGGCGCCCAGCGCGGCGCCGACCCCGGAGCCCAAGGCCGCGCCGGAGGCTCCGAAGCACGGCGCCATCGACGTCAACGCCTACCAATGCGTCCGCGATGTCGAGACCCTCGACGCCTGGATCTCCAAGGCCTTCGCCAAGGGGCTGGTGGCCTTCGACACCGAGACCGACGCGCTTTCGTCCTCGGCGGCCAACCTCTGCGGCGTGTCGCTCGCCCTCGCGCCCGGCGAGGCCTGCTACATCCCCGTCGGCCACGAGCATGAGCACGAGGGCGGCCTGCAGCTCGACGCGCCCGCAGCCCTCGACCAGATCCCGCTGGAGACGGTGATCGCCAAGCTGAAGCCGCTGCTGGAAGCGCCGGGCGTGCTGAAGGTCGCGCAGAACGGCAAGTACGATATGGCGGTGCTGTCGCGCTATGGGATCAGCGTCGGGCCGATCGACGACACCATGCTGATCGCCTTCGCGCTCGAAGGCGGCCTGCACAAGAGCTACGGCATGGACGAGCTCTCCAAACGCCTCTTGGACCACGAGCCGATCAGCTTCAAGACCGTCGCCGGGACCGGCAAGGGGCAGAAGAGTTTCAAGCACGTCGAGCTGGGGGCGGCGACCTGCTACGCGGCGGAAGACGCCGACGTCACGCTTCGGATCTATGAGCACCTCAAGCCCCGCCTGACCCACGAGAAGCTGACCACGGTCTACGAGACCCTGGAGCGGCCGATGCCCAAGGTGCTGGTCGAGATGGAGCTGGCGGGCGTCAAGGTCGACCCCGAGACCCTGCGCCGGCTCTCCAACGACTTCGCCGTGCGGATGGGCGAGCTTGAGCTGGACGCCCACCGCGTCGCCGGCCGGCCGTTCAACCTGGGCTCGCCCAAGCAGATCGGCGACATCCTGTTCGGCGAGATGGGCATCGCGTCCGGCAAGACCACCGCCACCGGCGCCATGTCCACCGACGCCTCGATGCTGGAGGACCTGGCCGCCCAGGGCCACGAGCTGCCGCGCATCCTGCTGGACTGGCGCCAGCTCTCGAAGCTGAAGGGCACCTATACCGACAACCTGGTCGCCGCGATCGATCCCAGGACCAGCCGTGTCCACACGTCGTACTCGCTGGCGGCGGCGACGACGGGCCGCCTCGCCTCCTCGGACCCCAATCTGCAGAACATCCCGGTGCGGACCGAGGAAGGCCGCAAGATCCGCAAGGCCTTCATCGCCGAGCCCGGCCATGTGCTGATCAGCGCCGACTACAGCCAGATCGAACTGCGCCTGCTCGCTCACATCGGCGACATCCCGCAGCTGAAGGCCGCCTTCGCCCAAGGCTTGGACATCCACGCCATGACCGCCTCGGAGATGTTCGGCGTGCCGGTGGAGGGCATGCCCGCCGAGACGCGCCGGCGCGCCAAGGCGATCAACTTCGGCATCGTCTACGGCATCTCGGCCTTTGGCCTCGCCAACCAGCTGTCGATCCCGCGCGAAGAAGCCGGCGCCTACATCAAGACCTACTTCGAGCGCTTCCCCGGCATCCGCACCTATATGGACCGCATGCAGCGCCAGGTGCGCGCCGAGGGCTTCGTCACCACCATCTTCGGCCGCAAGATCTACATCCCGGCGGCCCAGGGGAAATCCCCGGCCGAGCGGGCGTTTGGCGACCGCGCCGCGATCAACGCCCCGATCCAGGGCGCCGCGGCCGATGTGATCCGCCGCGCCATGGTGCGCATGCCGCAAGCGCTGCGCGACGCGGGCCTGACGGCGAAGATGCTGCTGCAGGTGCACGACGAACTGATCTTCGAGGCGCCGGAGGCGGAAGCCGACGCGGTGATCGCGGTCGCCAAGCGGATCATGGAGAAGGCGCCTGAACCTGCGGTCGCCTTGACCGTTCCCTTGGTTGTGGACGCCCGTGCGGCGGCCAATTGGGACGACGCGCACTAGGAGAGCGTCTGCGATGGATGGGAATGCGGCCGCCATTGTCGACGCGGCGCCGCGTATCCGGGTGTTCGCGCGCCTGCGCCACCGCTTCTCCGTCTCGCCCTGGGCCGCCGCCGTGGAGATGACCGCGCGCCTCGGCTACATGGCGCGCGGCATGGTCTACCTGAGCGTCGGCGCCATCGCCCTCCTGGCCGCGATGGGCCTGACGCCGCATCCGCACGGCGCGATCGGCGCGCTCAAGGCCTGGGCCCGGTGGCCGCTGGGCGTGCTGCTGCTGTGGGTGACGGGCGTCGGCCTCTACGGTTTCGCCGGCTGGCGCGCCCTGCAGGCGGTGTTCGACGCCGACAATCAGGGGACCCGCCCCAAGGCGCTGGCGAGCCGCCTGGGCCAGGCGCTGAGCGGCTTCATCTACGGCAGCCTGGCGGTGTCGATCTTCGGGGTCATCGACACCCTGCACGACCTGCGTCACGCCGAGCTCGAGAAGACCAGCGAACGGGTCGCCAAGGTGATGGCCTGGCCGCTCGGCCCGAAGCTGGTGATCCTGCTCGGCCTGTTCATCATCGCCTGCGGCGTCGGCAACGCGGTGCGGGCGGCGTTCGACAACTTCGGCTCGACGCTCAAGTGCCGGCCGAGCGTGGCCAGTTGGGCCTGCTGGCTGGCGCGGATCGGCTATTTGGGGCGCGGCCTGGCCATGCTGCCGGTGGGCTTCTTCATGCTGCGCGCCGGCTGGCACGAGCGCGCCACCGAGGCGCGCGGGGTCGGCGGCGCGCTCGGCGCCCTGCACGCCCAAGCGTTCGGCGACGAGATGATGGGTCTGGTCTCCCTAGGCGTCGCAGCCTTCGGCGCCTTCGCCTTCATTGAGGCCTGGTATCGCCCGATCCGCCCGGAACAGGCGTTCAGCAGCCCCGCCTAGCGGCCAGTTTGGGGGTCCTGGTGGAGCCGAGGGGAATCGAACCCCTGACCTCCTCATTGCGAACGAGGCGCTCTACCATCTGAGCTACGGCCCCCTAGAAACCACGGGGGATGACCAGGAAGGCGCGGAATAACCCTTTTGCGCCCGCCTCTGTCAAGCCGCCGCGAGGCCCCAGGCGCCTCAGACGGCCACGGCGCAGCCTTGTCAGGTCCGCAAAGGCCGCTAGAACCGCGTCATGGGATCCTTTCTGCTCTTCATCATCGACGCGCTTTTGAACCTGCTGGTCATCGCGATCATCGTCAGCGCGATCCTGTCGTGGCTGGTGGCCTTCGACGTGATCAACCTGCGCAACCAGTTCGTCTACAACATCGCCCGCTTCCTGGACGCGGTGACCCGGCCGATCCTGCGGCCGGTGCAGAAGGTCATTCCGCCGATCGGCGGCGTCGACATCAGCCCGATCATCGTCCTGCTGGTCCTGCAGGGCATCCGCATCTATCTGCTGCCGCTGGCCTTTGGACCGATCATCGCGGTGCTGCACTAGGCGCACGGGGCCCCCGGCGCGATTTCGCGAGGCCGTTCGGAACCTATCGTTCGGCGGCCGGTTATGGGCTGCGATCCCTCGGCCCTCCCCCCGCCGAGCAGATCATGGGCCGGCCCGGCGAACACCCTGGCATCCCCCCGACCAAAGCGTCGGGCCGGCCTCCCCCTTCTCCTCTAGCGGACGCGCCGGAGCCGGGCCAAATATGCGCCCATGCCCTCGTCGCAGCCCCCGTCGCAGCCTACCTCCAAGCCCCGCGCCGACCTCGCCCGCCTGATCGCCGACGCGCGGCGCCTCGTGGTGTTCACCGGCGCCGGCATCTCCACCGAATCCGGCATTCCCGACTTCCGCAGCCCGGGCGGTGTGTGGAGCAAGATGAAGCCGATCTATTTCCAGGACTTCGTTTCCGACCCGGCCAGGCGCCGCGAGGCCTGGGAGCGGGCCTTCTCCGGCCGCGCCGGCTGGGTGGGCCGCGAGCCCAACGCCGGGCATTTCGCGGTCGCCCGTCTGGTCGCCCAGGGCAAGGCCACCGCGGTGATCACCCAGAACGTCGACAACCTGCACCAGGCCTCCGGCGTGCCGGCCGACAAGATCATCGAGCTGCACGGCAACGCCAGCTACGCCACCTGCCTGGAATGCGCCGAGCGGCACGAACTGGACGAGCTGAAGGAGAGCTTCCTGAAGGCCGGCGAGATTCCCTACTGCCGCCGCTGCGGCGGGCTGGTGAAGACCGCGACCATCTCCTTCGGCCAGGCCATGCCGCTCGAGCCCATGGCGCGGGCCGAGGCCGCGACGCTCGATTGCGACACGTTCCTGGTGCTGGGCTCGTCGCTGGTCGTCCACCCGGCGGCCGGCTTCCCGCTGATGGCCAAGCAGAACGGCGCGAAGCTGGCCATCGTCAACCGCGAGCCCACCGACCTGGACGCCTACGCCGACCTCGTGCTGCGCGACGAGATCGGCCCAGCGATGACCGCCGCGGCGCCGGCCAACTAGCCTACTTCGGCGGCGCCGCCTGGGGGATGGCCGGCGGCAGGCCTGACGCTGTGGGCGCCGCCGCCGGACCGGGCCCGCCAGGGTTGGGGGAAGCTCCCGGCGCGGCCTGCGGAGGGCCGAAACTGGCCTGCAGGGCGCGCATGCCGCCCTCGACCATCGCGCCGCAGCGCTTGGCCTCGTCGTTCAGCGGCTTGCCCTGCAGCTTGGCGGCTTCGGTCTTCACCGCCGCCGGCAGATCGATGCCGGGGGACCTGGCGCTGATCCGGCCGATGAAGAAGTAGACCCCGAGGAGTGCGGCCTGTTGTCGCTGCTTGTCGCGGCCGAGCGCGTACATGGTCAGCAGGCAGCGGACGTCGCCGCTCACGGCCGACGAACCGGCAATACCCGCGACAGGCGAAGTTTTCGCCTGTGGCGCGGCAGTCGCGGGCAGGGCGAACACCAGCAACGACAGGGCTGCCAACCCCCTTGATAATTCTCGCATAATAACCCCTTTGAAAAACCGCTGATATGTACCGGTGTCTCGCTTTTGCAGGTCAAGCCCTCCCCGGCGCGAAACCTGTGCAAGCCGAGATGACAGCCGAATATTCGGCGGCAATTGGCGAGATGGCACGCTTCGGCGCGATTGTCTTGCAGGGGATCGAGTTGAGATGCGTAGGCTGAACCAGATTCTACTGACCGCCGCGGCGACCGGTGTGCTGCTGTCCGGCGGCGTGGCGCAGGCCGCCAATCTGCTGAACGACGGCAGCTTCGAGGCCTACAACATCGGGACCGGCAACTACACCTATCCGGGCCTGCCCTTCGGCACCATCTCGCCGATCGGCGCGACCCCCGTGGCCAACGCCTGGACCTACAACGGCGCGGCGCTCGTCAACGCCTCGGGCTCAAGCGCCTGGTACGGCGGCTCGGGTCCCAGCGGCAAGGACGGCGTGCAGTTCGCCTCCCTGCAGGGCGCGAGCACCATCACCCAGAGCTTCACGGCCGCGGCGTCCACCGAGCACCTCGGCTGGCTGAGCGCCGGCCGCGCCTGCTGCAGCGGCGGCGCGGAGACCTACGACGTGACCGTGAACGGAACGCAGGTCGGCTCCAACTTCACCACCGTCAGCGGCTCGAACTTCGGCTTCAACAGCCTGACGCTCTCCGGCCTCACCGCGGGCGACAGCTACACCCTGGGCTTCCAGGGCCTGACCGGCAGCGACGAGACCGCCTTCCTGGACAACGTCGTCCTGCAGAACGCCGCCTTCCCGCCGCCAGCGACCGCGCCCACCATCACCCGGCTCAGCAACCTGACGCACACCGACCCGGGGGTGCCCGTCGACCAGCAGACGGTCGTCGACTTCGATCATCCGAACGCGCCGGGCTTCGGCTTCGCCGGCGGCTATGTGCGCTCCGGCGCGCTCGGCCTCGACCCCAGCGTCAGCGCGCCGCCGCCGGGCGACCTGACCAACTACGAGACGGTGCTGGGCGGCGAGCAGGCGGTGTTTACCTCGCCGACGCCGATGACCAGCTTCAGCTTCTTCTTGGGCTCGCCGGACTCCTACAACAGCGTCGAGCTGCTCGGGCCCGGGGGCTACGACTGGACGCTCCAGGGCGACGCCATCTGGGGCGGCGTGCCGCCGGGCAACGGCGACCAGTCGATCGGCCTGCGCATCCGCTACGACTTCGGGTCCAACCCGGTGGACAAGATCATCTTCGGGTCGGCCGGCAACTCCTTCGAGTTCGACACGCTCGCGGCCAACCTGGGCGTGCCCGAACCCGCCACCTGGGCGCTGATGATCCTGGGCTTCGGCGGCGTCGGCGCGACGCTGCGCAACCGCCGCCGCCAGGCACCCGCCGCCGTCTGACTCCGAGACCTCGGTCCAGGTCGTCGCGGATAGGCAAAGCTCCGGCCGCCGCCAGGCGCCGGGGTTTTTGCTTTGCTGGGGCTTTCTGCTGTCGGGAAGATGGTGCCGCCTAGAGGACTCGAACCTCCGACCTACGCATTACGAATGCGCCGCTCTACCAGCTGAGCTAAGGCGGCCCAAGAAGGCCTGGTCTTGGTGCGGCGCGAACAACCCCCGCCGCGAAGGAGGGCCTATTTAGCGGCTCTCGGCGCACTCGCCAAGCGGCCACGGCCAGAGCCTCGATTTGCGCCGCGCCGCGCCGGCGCCGGACCGGGGTCGGCGGTGGTCTGGTCCTCCTCGCCGTAGCGCTCGTCATCCAGCGCATAGAGCTGTGGCGCGCGGCCGTCGGCGCTGAGGAACGGGGCGTCCGCATAGGCGATCGGCAGCTCCGGCAGGGCGTTCATCACGCGCTCCGCGCGCTCGTGGCGCGGATGGATCAGCTCGCCGCTCTCGGCGAAGGTCATCACCAGCCGCGCCCAGTCCAGCGCCTGGTAGGCGAAGGCGCGGCCCTCGGGGTCGAGGTCGGACCAGTCGGGCTCCTGCGGGGCGTTCATCCCCTGAGCGAGCCACAGCCGCGCCTCGTCCGGCTGGCCGCAGGCGTAGGCGACGCGGGCATGCAGGCCCGCCAGCCGGGCGGTGAGCGGCTCGGTCTCCAGGCTCACGGTCGCTTCGCGGGCGCCCGTGGCGTCGTTGACGATCAGCGCGCGCTCGACATTGAGGATGCGGCTCTCGCGGTGGCCGGGGTTCTGGGCGGCAAGGTCGGTCAGGCGGCGCGCCCGCTCGGCTGGGGTCTCGTTGGTCTTCAGGTCGCGGTAGGCGAGCCAGAGCGCCGGGTGCGGCGCGACCTTCCAGGCGTTCTCCAGGGTCTGGGTCGCGCGGCCGAGCTTGCCGTCGGCGGCCAAGAGGCGCGCCGCCATGACGACGCCCGGCGCGAAGCCTGGCTGCAGCTTGGCGGCCTCGACGGCGCTGTCCAGGGCCTGCGCCCGCGTCTTGGCGTCGGCGGAGGTCTCCTGTTGCGCCGCGAGCGCCGCCAGCAGGGCGGCGCGGGCGCGCTCGGCGGTGACCGGCGGGACGATCTTGCGGTCGAGCGCGTTCTTCACCAGCTCGAGGCCCGCGCTCCATTCGGCGGCGGCGAGGCGGTTTTCCAGGAGCGCGCGCCAGGCCCAGCGCGCGCTGCGGGTCTCGCTGAAGGCCTCCTGGGCGTGACGCAGCGCGGTCTCGCGCTCGCCCTGCGCCAGCGCCAGCTGCATCAGCCCCTTGTGGCCGGCGAGCCGCATCTCCGGGAAGCCCAGCATGGCGGAATAGGCGGCCTGGGTCGCGGCCACATCGCCGGCGGCCTCGGCGGCCTGGGCGGCCAGCACCCGGACCAGGCCCGGCGTCTCGTCGGCGAGGTCGGCCGCCTTCTGCGCCAGGCGGCGGGCCTCGGAGCCGTCGCCGGCGGCGGCGGCCAGGAAACCGCGGGTCAGGGCCTCGTTGGCTTGGCGCCGCCGCGCCTCGGCGCGGGCGCGGGCCGTCCGTTGCGGCGCAGCCAGGACCCACAATAGCGTGCGCCAGAAGACCGTGGTGAGGAGCGCGCCCAAGAGCACGATCAGCACCATCACCGCGGCCGTCATGTCGGCGCGCCAGCCCAGCCAGACCACGCTCGCGCGCCCAGCGTCGCCGGTCAGCGCCAGGGCGGCGACCGCGGCGGCGGCGACAAACAGGACGACGAGGCTGGCCCTGATCATCGGCCCGTCCTCACGCGCCGCCTCTGGCCTGCGCGGCCAGGGTCTGCAGCGCGCGGGCCCGCAGCGCCTCGGCGTTGCGGTCGATCTCGGCGCGCCGCTCGGCGCGCGCCCGCCAGGCCGCCATGGCGTCCCGCGCCCCGGGCGGCAAGCGATCCAGCGTGCGCAAGGCCTTGTCGAGGTCGCCATCGTCCACCTGCCGCTCGGCGCGGGCCAGGAGGGCGTCGACGCTGTCGCCGGCCTGCTCGCCGATCCGGCGCAGGTTCACGACCCGGGAAAGCTCATAGACGATCCGTTCGCCAAGCCCCGCCTTGGAACCCGGCGCGCGCGCGGCGCTGGCGGCGCGGGCGGCGTAGTCTGGATAGGTCGCCGCGAGCGCGGTGCGGCTGGGGGCGCCGGCCTGGGCGAGGCGCGCCAGGGCCTGCAGCTCCGGCGAGGGCGGCGAGATGGCGCGTAGGCTGGACAGCTCGTCGGCGAAGGGGCCCGTGCCCTGGCTCGCCTCGACGACGGCGGCGGCGGCCAGCGCCGCCGCGGCGGCCTGCGAGGCGTGGCTCTCCTGCGCCTCCAGCGTGGCGACCCGGGCGCTCAGCCGGCCGACATCGGCCGACGGCGCCGCGGGCGCGACGGCGGGCGCAGGCGCAGGCGGGAAGGCTGCGGCCGGGGCCTCGCGCTCGCCCGGCGCGGGCGTATCGATGGTGGTCTTCGCCGCGGCGGGCGCGGGCTTGGGCGCGAACAGCTTCGGCCCGAAGTCGGCGATGCCGACCCCGGCCAGCACGCAGAGCAGCATGAGCACCATCATCGCCCAGAAGGTCGCGCCCAGCAGGGGCTTGGGCCGATAGGCGGCCGGATCCTTCGGCGGGCTGAGCTCGGGGACGGGCGGCGAGGTCATGAGGTGCGGTCTATCAGATTTAGCAGCGCCCCTTCGAGAGGCATGGAGGGAAACACCCGCGCCGCCAGCTTGGCGCGCGCCAACGGCTTGACCACCGCCTTGGAGAGGCCGAGCGCGCGCAGTTTCGGCGCGGGATGCGCCTTGACAAGCGCCGCCAGCACCTGGGCGGCGCGCGGCGAATGCAGGAGCACCGCGTCGCTGGTGACCAGCTGGCTCGCCGCCTCGGCGTCCAGTTTGAGCGGCAGGGTTTCATAGAGCGTCAGGCGCCGCGCCTCGACGCCATGCTTCTCCAGCGCGCCAGCCAGGTCGCCGGCCAGGTCGACGGCGCCCGGATGCAGCACGGCGCCGCGCAGCTCGCCGCGCCGCTGGCCGATGCCTTCGGCGAGCGCCTCGACATCGCCGTCGGCCGAGAGCACCAGCTTGAACCCGGCGGCCCGCGCCGCCTGCGCGGTCGCCGCGCCCACAGCGAACACCCGGATCGCGCGTTCCGGCGAGATGTCGGAAAAGGCCCGCACGCCATTGGCGCTGGTGAAGGCCAGCGCCGCGACCCCATGCAGGTCGATCTGCACGTCCGGCAGCGCGTGCACCATCAGCAGCGGCGCGATCACCGCCTCATGCCCCAGCGCCCGCACCCGCTCAGCCGTGGCGTCGGCGCCGGGCTGGGCGCGGGTGATCCAGATCTTCTGACGACGACGGGCCATGGGTCCAATTAGAGCCCATTGCCTTAACCTTCTGCAAACCGTGTTAGGTCGGCAGTGGCCGCACCGCGCAGAGACCTCTGATGACTGACAAACCCGAAGAGACCCCGATCCAGCGGGCCCTGCGCCTGAAGAACGAGAAGATCGCCGCGCGGCCGAAGCCGCCCCGCGGCGGCAAGTTCCAGCGCGAGCAGGCCGCCGCGGCCCACGCCTCGTCGAAGTCCAAGCCCTGGATGTCGCGCTAGCTGAGGTCGATCGCGTCGCCGGCCTCGGCCTTGACCGCCAGGCCCAGGGAGAGGCCGAGCGCCCGAGCGGAGGCCTCGGCATCCGCGAGTTCCGTGAGGTCGGCCTCGCCTGCGTGGCGGAAACGCCGGGCGCCGTCCGTCGACAGCGCTTCGACGATCAGCTTCAGGTGCGCGCCCTCGAACCAGGCATGCGCCCCGATGGCTGTCTTGCAGGAGCCTTCGAGCGCGGCCAGGGCGCCGCGTTCGGCGGCCACAGCGACCACCGTCGGAACGTGGCGGATCGCCTGCACCCAGGCGGCGTCGCAGTCGCCCACGCGGGTCTCGATGGCGAGCGCGCCCTGGCCCGGCGCCGGCGGGCACTCGACCGGATCGATCAGGCTCTGGGCGCGGTCGCCCAGGCCCAGGCGCTTCAAGCCCGCATAGGCCAGCAGGATCGCGTCGGCGTCGCCGGCCTGCAGCTTGGCCAGGCGCGTATCCACATTGCCGCGCAGCATCTGGACGTCGAGGTCGGGGCGGCGATGCAGCATCTGGGCCTGGCGCCGCAGGCTGGCGGTGCCGAGCACGGCGCCCTGCGGCAGGTCCTCCAGCCGCTCGGCCTTGAGGCTGAGGAAGGCGTCGCGCGGGTCCTCCCGCTCGGGGATGGCGGCGATGCAGAGGCCGTCCGGCAGCAGCGCCGGCATGTCCTTCAGCGAGTGCACCGCGCAGTCGATGCGGCCCTCCAGCAGGGCCTCCTCGATCTCCTTGGTGAACATGCCCTTGCCGCCGATCTCCAGCAGCCGGCGGTCCTGCACGCGGTCGCCGGTGGTGGTGATGACGATCAAGGGGGCGGCGGCCGCGACCTCGCCGGGCTTTTCCGGGTCGGCGCCCAGGGCGGCGGCGATGCGGCGCTGCATGTGGCCGGCCTGGGCGAGGCTGAGCTTGGAGCCCCGGGCGCCGATGCGGATTGGTTGCGTAGGCACGGTGGGAGGGCTACCTCGGAGCGGACTGCAAGATGCGCCTGCTACAGGAGCGGGCGCCCCCCGGCAACCGGATGACCCCCGACAGCAAGACCCAAACCGTCCTCGGCCTGGAGACGAGCTGCGACGAGACCGCGGCCGCGGTCGTGCGCCTGGACGCTGACGGGACCGTCGAGGTGCTCTCCTCGGTGATCGCCAGCCAGATCGCCGCCCACGCGCCGTTCGGCGGCGTGGTGCCGGAGATCGCGGCGCGGGCGCATGTGGAGAGCATCGACGCCATCGCCGCCCAGGCCCTGGCTGACGCGGGGGTCGGGTTCGACGGCCTGACCGGCGTCGCCGCGACCGCCGGGCCGGGCCTGGTCGGCGGCGTCATGGTCGGGCTGTCGTTCGGCAAGGCGATCGCGCTGGCGCGCGGCCTGCCGCTGGTGGCGGTGAACCATCTGGAGGGGCATGCGGTCTCGGCGCGGCTGGCGGCGCAGGTCGGCTATCCGTTCCTGCTGCTGCTGGTCAGCGGCGGGCACTGCCAGCTGCTGGCGGTCGAGGGCATCGGCGCCTGCCGGCGGCTCGGCTCGACCATCGATGACGCCGCCGGCGAGGCCTTCGACAAGATCGCCAAGACGCTCGGCCTGCCCTATCCGGGCGGCCCGGCGCTGGAGGCCCTGGCCGAAGCGGGCGATCCGGCACATTTCGAGCTTCCTCGAATGTTGCTCGGGCGGAAGGACTGCGATTTCTCGTTTTCCGGCCTGAAGACCGCGGCGGCGCGGATCGCGGAGGGGCTGAGCACGCAGGCCGAGCGCGCCGATCTGGCGGCGGCGGCGCAGGCGGCCATCGCCGCGCAGCTCGCCGAGCGGAGCGACCGGGCCATGGGGCTCTACGCGGCCGAGCATGCGGGACAGGGCCTGCGGTTCGTGGTGGCCGGCGGCGTCGCGGCCAACGGCGCGGTGCGCGTTCGGCTGCAGGCGGTCGCGCAGACGCGCGGATTTTCCTTTACCGCGCCGCCACTTGCCTACTGCACCGACAACGCCGCCATGATCGCTCTGGCCGGCGCCGAGCGGCTGGCGCTGGGCATGTCCGATCCGCTCGATGCACCCGCGAGACCCCGTTGGCCGTTGGATGAGGCCGCGGCCAGCGCCAACCCGACGCATGCGCCCGGCCGCAAGGGCGCGAAAGCATGAGCCAGAGAGCCGGAGTCATCGGCGGCGGCGCCTGGGGGACGGCGCTCGCCCAGGTCTGCGCGCGGGCCGGGCTGGAGACGATCCTATGGGCCCGCGAGGCCGACGTCGTGGCCTCGATCAACACCAGCCACGAGAACACCAGCTTCCTGCCGGGCGTGGAGCTCGATCCGGGAATCGTTTCCACAACCGACCTTGTGGACATGGAAGGCTGCGACGTGGTGCTGGCGGTGGCGCCGGCGCAGCATCTGCGCGCGGCCCTGACCGCGTTTGCGCCCCACGCCCGCGAGGGCCTGCCGATCCTGCTCTGCGCCAAGGGGATCGAGCAGGGGTCGCTGAAGCTGATGACCCAGGTGCTGGCCGAGACCATCCCCCAGGCCGCCCCGGCCGTGCTGTCGGGCCCAAGCTTCGCCGGCGAGGTGGCGCGCGGCCTGCCGACGGCGGTGACGCTGGCCTGTCCCGACCCCGGCTGCGCCGAGGCGCTCGCCGAGCTGATCGCCACCCCAACCTTTCGGCCCTACTTCGCCACCGACGTGATCGGCGCCGAGGCTGGCGGGGCGGTGAAGAACGTGCTGGCCATCGCCTGCGGCATCGTCGAGGGGCGCGGCCTGGGGCGCAGCGCGCACGCCGCCCTAATCACCCGCGGCTTCTCCGAACTCACCCGGATCGCCGTGGCGCTGGGCGGCCAGGCCGAGACCGTGGCCGGGCTGTGCGGCCTGGGCGACCTGGTGCTGACCTGCTCCAGCCCGCAGTCGCGCAACATGAGCGTCGGCCTGGCGCTCGGGCGCGGCCAGACGCTGGCGGACGCGCTCTCCGGCAAGCTGTCGGTCGCCGAGGGCGTCGCGACCGCGCCCGCCGTGCGACAGCTGGCCCGCAAGCTCGGCGTCGACGTCCCCATCTGCGAGGCTGTCGCCGCCATCCTGGCCGGCGAGGTCGGCGTCGACGACGCGATCCGTGGCCTGCTCTCCCGACCGCTCCGCGAGGAATAGACATGGCGCTCTTCATGCTGGCCTGCTTCGACAAGCCCAATTCGCTCGACCTGCGGATGGCCACCCGCGAGGCGCATCTGGCCTATGTCCGCGAGCACATCGCCGCGGTGAAGGTCGCCGGGCCCATGCTGGACGAGACCGAGGCCATGGCCGGGTCGCTGTTCATCCTCGATGTGGCGGACCTGGCCGCCGCCAAGGCCTTCAACGCGGCCGATCCCTATCAACTGGCCGGCGTCTTCGAGCGCGTCGAGGCCCGCGGCTTCCGGGCGACCATTGGATCGCTCTAGCGACAATCCGGCGAGGCCGCCGGCGGGCGTGCACCTCTGCGCGCTCGACGAGATCGCCGACCCGGGGTCGAAAGGCTTCCGGTTCCGCGTCGACACGCGGTTGTTCGCGGGCTTCGTGGTGCGCGCCGGCGACCTTCTCGCCGGCTACGTCGACCAGTGCCCGCACGCCGGCTGGCCGCTGGGCTTCGACGACCGCTACCTGACGCGAGCCGGCGACCACATCCTCTGCGCCGGCCACGGCGCGCTGTTCAGCCTGACCGGCGAGGGCGTGACGACGCCATGCCTCGGCGAGCGCCTGACGGCGTGGCCGGTGGAAGTCCGCGAGGGCGAGGTCTGGACGGCGTGAAAGATCCTCCACCAGCGCGCTTAGCGCGCGACAGGGGGAGGTGGCTCGGCGCGGAGCGGCGAGACGGAGGGGGTTTCACCCGCGGCGGACAGACCGGTGGGCTTTAACCCCCTCAGTCTGTCTCCGCAGACAGCTCCCCCTGAGGGGGAGCATCTATCACCCCGGCATCGCCTCGTTGCTGAACGCCGCCACGTCCTCGACGAGCGCCTTCACCGCGGTCGCCACCAGTTCGCCGCCCTTGTCCGGGGTCGCCTGGCCGGGGTCGGAGCCCATGCGGCCGTCGGGATAGCGGGCGCGGAAATCGAGCGCCTCGCGGATCGGGCCGGTGGGCGCGATCTGCGGGGCGTAGTTGGCCGACTTGATGCTGTCCGGATAGGCCCACTGGGTGACCGCGATCTCGGACGGCGTGGCGTGGCTGCCGTGGCCGGTGGGGAACTGGCGGTTGGCGAGCGCGAGCACGCCGCTAAGCTCCCACCAGTTCTTCTGCTTGCAGGCGAAGCCCCGGTTGCGCTGGCTGTAGGTGGCCTCTGCGTAGAGCTCGGAGAAGGCCGCGTCGATGGTCGCGACATTGCCGCCGTGGCCGTTGAGGAAATAGAGCTTCTCGAAGCCGGCGAGGCCGAGGCTGCGGCACCAGTCGCCGATCGCCGCCATGAAGGTCGAGGGGCGCAGCGCGATGGTGCCCGGGAAGCCCAGGTGGTGCTGCGCCATGCCGATGTTGAAGGTGGGCGCGACCAGCAGGTCGGGGTGCTGGCGCTGCGCCTGGTGGGCGATGATCTCGGGACAGAGCCAGTCGGTGCCCAACAGGCCGGTCGGACCGTGCTGCTCGTTGGAGCCGATGGGGATCACCACCGTCTTGTCGCGCTTCAGATAGTCCTCGATCTCTTGCCAGGTCGAGAGGTGCAGCAGCATGGGAAGGCCTCG
>NZ_DATGEX010000051.1:0-48621 GCF_035309685.1 Phenylobacterium sp. | reverse complement strand
TGCCGCAGCGGGGCCACAGCCCGCCCTACACCGACGGCGGCGGCATCGTGCTGGCGGTCCTGGGGCCCCTGGCGCGTTCGGCCGCGGACCTCGACCTGGCGCTGGACGTTCTGGCCGGGCCCGACGAGATCGAGGGCGTGGGCTACAGGCTCGCCTTGCCGCCGCCGCGCCACCAGACCCTGGCGGACCACCGGATCCTGCTGATCGACAGCCATCCGATGGCGCAGGCCGATGACGAGCTGCGCGCCGGCCTGGAAGGGCTCGCGGGCCGCCTGGAGGCCTTGGGCGCCAAGGTGGCGCGCTCAAGCGAGCTCCTGCCCGATCAAGCAGAGACCCAGGGCAATTACATGGCTCTGCTGCAGGCGGCGATGGCGCGGGGCAACCCCAGCGCGCCATCGATCACCGCGGCGGAGTGGATGAACCTGCTCGACGTGCAGGTGGCGTTCCGCCGCCGGCTGAAGACCCTGTTCGAAAGCTTCGACCTGGTGCTGACCTTCGTCCACGGGACGGCCGCCTTCCCCCATGACGACAATCCCGAGATGGGCGCGCGGACGATCGAGCTGAACGGCGAGCCTACGCCCTATTTCGCCCAGCTGGCCTGGATCGGCCTGGCGACGTTCGGCAATCTGCCGGCCACGGTGGCGCCCTTGGGTCAGACCCGGGCGGGCTTGCCGTTCGGCGTGCAGATCGTCGGGCCCTACCTGGAAGACCGCACCACAATTGGCTTCGCGCGCCTGCTGGAGCGGGAATTTGGCGGCTTCCGGCCGCCGCCCGGCTTTTGAGCACGACCTGGGGTAAGCAACCTTATCTGTCTGAATCCGTTAGGGTTGCATGCCCAGGATCATCATCAGCTGCCCGACCACCGGCGCGGACGTCCCCACCGGTCACCGCACCCAGGATTTCGATCTGGCCGCCGTCGTCGAGCCGCGCTCGTTTCGCTGCCCGGTCTGCCGCGAGGTCCATGCCTGGCGCGGCGCCGAGGCCCGCATCGAGGGCGGCCCGGCCCGCCTGGGCTTCGACGAGGCCGTCGCGCCCCACTAAGCCGGCGCCTTAGTCCCTGAGCGACTGCGCCAGGATTTCCAGCGTCAGCCGCGCCGCGGCCTTGGTGTCGTCAGGCTCCCCGCGCTCGAAGGTGACGATGCCGGCCTCGAACAGCTGATCGATTTCCTGCGCGGTCAGCAGACCCTTGCGCTTGAGTGTCGACAGCGTGCCGACGATGATGGCGTGCAGGGCCGCCAGCATGCCGGCCCGCTCCGCATCGGCCAAGATCGGGGTCTCCATGGGTCGCGTCCCTGTTGCAACAATCTGTCAGCTTCAGTTCATCCGCCGCCGATTGAATGTCCAGCGGCGGGTCCAAATCCCGCGTCATGCGTTGGAGGCGGCATGAACCGCACAGCCCTCATCATTCCCGCCCTCGCCCTGGCCGCCGCATCCTATGCCGCGACCGCCACCCACGCCGCCGAGCCGGACAAGGCCAAGACCGGCCAGGCCAACGTCGAAGCCACGTTCGGCAACACGGTCCTGTCGGTCTATCCCGACGGCCGCGCCCAGAAGATATGGCTGACGCCGGACCATAGCTGGACGGGGCTAAGCCGCCGCGGCAATCCGCTGGCCGGCACCTGGAGCGTTAAAGGCGAAAAGGTCTGCCTGAAACAGTCCAAGCCGCCGACCCTGCCGATCAGCGTCTGCCAGCCCTTCCCGGAAGATCCCGCCAAGGGGCTGGAGGCCAAGGACCTCACCGGCACGCCGATCCACCTGAAGCTGGTGAAGGGCCACGTCACCAAGGTCGAGGGTTAGGGACCGCTGACGGCCGGGGCGGCGTTGGCCGCCTGCTGCGTCTCGGCCGGGCGCCCCGCCACCGCCCAGTAGCTTTCCACCGCGCGCGCCACGCCGGCCATCAGCCGATGCCGTGCTGACGGCGGCTGGCTGGTCTGGCGGACCATCACGGCCACCGCGTAACTATGTCCATCTGGGGCGGTCATCAGGCCCACGTCATTGATGCCCACCGAGGCGCCGCGCCAGTCGGGGCCGGTGCCGGTCTTGTGGGCCAGGCTCCAACCTGGGGCCATGCCGGCGCGCAGGCGCAGCTGGCCGGTGCGCGCCTCGCCCATCAGGTCCAGCATGAAGTCGGTGGACGCGCGGCTGAGCAGCTCGCCGCGCTTCAGTTCGGCGAGCGCGGTGACGATGCCGAGCGGCGTCGCCCCATCCGGCGGATTGGCCAGGTAGTTGGCCAGGGCCTGATCGCGCACGTCGTCGGGCAGGCGCTCGCGGGCCTGTTTGAAGATCCAGGTGCGGCCGTATTCCGGCTTCCACTCCAGGCCCGCGGTCTTGGTCTGGACGTCGCGCTCGGTGCCCCCGACCGCCAGGCCCGCCAGATGCTTGTCGGCGATGTTCTGGGTCACGACGCCCGCGCCGCCGACCTCGCGGATCAGCCGGTCGTTGGCGGAATTGTCGCTCTCGATCAGCGCGTGGCGCAGCAGGTCGGCGAGCGTGATCGGAAAGCCGTTGGGGCCCCGGATGCGCGAGGCCAGGGGCTGGTAGAAGACGCTGCGGTCGTCATCGTGCAGCACCACGGTCTGGTCCAGCGACAGGCGCCGCTCGTCCACCGCCTGCATGACCGCCAGCGCCACCCAGAGCTTCGAGACGCTCTGCTGTGGGAAGGTTTCCTCGCCCAGCACCTGCGCCGTCCAGCCGGAGGTGACGTCGGCGACCGCGATGCCCACCGGTTCACGGTAGCCCGCGGCGATCCGTTCCAGAGTGGCCTGCAGCTCAGGCGGCGCGGGCGGGGCGTCGCGGCGGGCAAGCGGCGCGGCAGGGCCCTTGGTGTAGGCGATCTTCTGCGGCGCCAGGCGGCTCGCGCCCAGCCATCCCGCCGCCGCGCCCGCGGCCAGCAGCACCGCGGCGGCGCCGATCAGCAGCCTGGAACGCATCGGGCCACGCCGCGACCCTTGGGAAATCACACCAGTCATTGGGCCTACCCAGTAGCGCGCCCAGCTAAGAACGCCACTTTAGAAATCCGCCCGCCGGTCCTACATGGGGCGAATGAACGCGATCGCCAATCAAAAGACGCCCGTCACCGTGCTCACCGGCTACCTGGGCGCGGGCAAGACGACCCTGCTCAACCGCATACTCTCCGAGGATCACGGCAAGAAATACGCCGTCATCGTCAACGAGTTCGGAGAGGTCGGCATCGACAACGACCTGATCGTCGGCGCCGACGAAGAGGTCTTCGAGATGAACAACGGCTGCGTCTGCTGCACGGTGCGCGGCGACCTGATCCGCGTGGTGTCCGGCTTGATGAAGCGCAAAGGCGGCTTCGACGCGATCATCGTCGAGACCACCGGCCTGGCCGATCCCGGGCCGGTCGCCCAGACCTTCTTCGTGGACGACGACGTGCGGGCCAAGACGCAGCTCGACAGCGTCACCACCGTGGTCGACGCCAAGCACCTGCTGCTGCGGCTGGCGGATTCGAAGGAGGCGGCCGAGCAGGTGGCTTTCGCCGACCAGATCATCCTCAACAAGACCGACTTGGTCACCGAGGCCGAGCTGGCCGAGGTGGAGCGCGCGATTCGGCGGCTCAATCCGCTGGCCCCGATTCATCGGGCCCAGCGGTCCAACGTGCCGCTTGAGCTGGTGCTGGGACGCGGCTCCTTCGACTTGGCGCGGATCGAGCAGATCGAGCCCGACTTCCTGAACCCTGCCCACGGCGAGGCGGGGCACGTTCACGACGAACACTGCGACCACGACCATCATGATGACCACGGGCACGACCATCACGGCCACGATCATGGTCATGGGGGCCACGATATCGAGGCCAGCGGCATTCGTGGGATTTCGCTGACGGCGCACAAGCCGCTGAACGCCAACCGCGTCACGGCCTGGCTGAACGAGGTGCTGCAGGCCCAGGGCCCCGACATCCTGCGCGCCAAGGGCATCCTCGACGTGGCCGGCGAGGACCGGCGCCTGGTGTTCCAGGCGGTGCACATGATCCTGGAGGGTGACTTCCAGGGCCCGTGGCGCGATGGCGCGGACCGCTATTCGCGGCTGGTGTTCATCGGCCGCAACCTCGACGAAGCCAAGCTCCGCGAAGGGTTTGAGGCGACGATCGCCTAGCTAGGGATCGGCCTTAAGCGGCCATCGGGGCGCTCGCGACGTTGTGGCGGAGGATTTCCATCGCCACCACTTCCGGCTTCACGAGCCCGCAGCGGGCGGCTTCACGGCCTCCACGCCATTCGAGCACCAGCTGGTCGCCCTCCATCCGGTAACGGCCCCGGTGCGTCTTGTGGCCGACGGCCACCTGCACGGAATTCCACATCGTCTTCGCGCCTCGCGCTGTTATAGCGGCCGTTCTGGCCCCACCTAGACCTCCATGGTTAAGCCCAACGGGGTTACGGGCCGATTAATCGTGAACAGCGGGGTAGGCTTAACGTCGCCCGAGATATCCCCGCCACTCAGATTTCCTCGTTGATCAGGGCGACCTGGTAGAAGCCGTTGCCCTGCAGGGTGTTCATCACCGACATGAAGGCGCCGTAGCGGACGTGCTTGTCGGCGCGGATGTAGACGCGCTGCTGCGTGGGCGGCTGAGTCGGGTCCTGCGCCGTGAGGATCTTGCTGAGGTCGCCCGGCAGGGTGGCCAAGCGGCTCGCCGTCTCGCCGATGAAGACGCCGCCGTCGGCCTGCAGGTTGATTACCACCGGCGGCTTCGGGTGCTCATTCTCGGTGGGTTTCTTGGCCGGCGGCAGGTCGAGCTTGATGGCGGCGGTCGCGGGCGGCAGGGCGACCATGAAGATGATCAAGAGCACCAGCATGACGTCCACGAAGGGCGTGACGTTGATGTCGCTGTTCTGACCCAACTCGAAGCGCCCGCCGCCACTGCCGCCAAGCTTCGCGCCCATCTCCGTCTCCTCGAGTGCCCCGGCCCGCAGCCGCGTCCTGAAGGAAACGCTTGAATATTACATTCGTAAAGTCAGAAAATTACATTCGTCAAAATATGAGGCGCGAAAAAGCCCGCCGAGTCGCCCCGGCGGGCCCAATTTCTTCGCGAAGGATCCGACCGATCAGATCTCTTCGTTGATCAGGGCGACCTGATAGAAACCGTTGCCCTGCAGGGTGTTCATCACCGACATGAAGTCGGCGTAGCGCACCTGCTTGTCGGCGCGGATGTAGACGCGCTGCTGGGTGGGCGGAAGGGTCGGATCGTCCGCCGACAGCACCTTGGAGAGGTCCGCGGGCAGGGTGGGCAGGCTGGTCGGGCGCTCGCCGATGAACACGCCGCCGCCGGCCTGGATGTTGATCAGCACCGGTTCCTTCACCTTGGTCCCGGGCGGCGGCGGAATCGCCGGCGGCAGGTCGAGCTTGATCGCCGCCGTGGCCGGCGGGATCGCCACCATGAAGATGATGAGGAGCACGAGCATCACGTCCACGAACGGGGTGACGTTGATGTCGCTGTTCTGACCGAGGTCGAAGCGACCGCCGCCGCCACCGCCAAGCTTGGCGCCCATACGAAAATCCTTCCCTGAGGCGGTATGTCCGCCCTGTCCTTTACGAGTCCGCCGACCATTGGCAAGCCGCCGCGCCGTTGTAAAGCCCGAAGCCGCGATCTAGTTGGAGCCATGCAGTACGCCTTCGACGCCTACGTAACGGCGGTCTCGTTCGACAAGGCCGGCCGGGCGGTCTTCGCGCTCGGCGACGGCACGGTGCGCTTCGAGGGCGCGGACGCTGTCACGGCGCACGATGGGGCGGTCCTGGCCGCCTGCGCGCACCCCTCCGGCGAGGGGCTGATCACCGGGGGCGACGACGGCCGCTTGGTGTGGTCGCGGGGGTCAGGCGCCACAGAAATCGCCAACCTGCCCGGAAAATGGATCGATGCGGTGGCGGCCAGCGCCGCCTCCGGCCTGATCGCCTTCGCTTCCGGCCGCGAGGTCCAGGTGCGCGACACAGCCGACGCGGCGTTTTCGCGCAGCTTCGCGCATGAGAAGTCGGTGGCCGACCTGGCCTTCGAGCCGAAGGGCCGGCGCCTCGCCGCCGCCACCTACGGCGGGGTCTGGCTGTGGTACGCCCGCATCGAGGGCCAGAAGCCCGCCAAGCTCGCCTGGGCCGGCAGCCACGTGGCCTGCGCCTGGAGTCCGGACGGCAAGTTCCTGCTCAGCGCCATGCAGGAGAACCAGCTGCACGGCTGGCGCGTGGCCGACGAGAAGAACATGCGGATGGGCGGCTATCCGGCCAAGCCCAGGAGCCTGGCGTTCCTGAACAAGGGCAGCCTGCTCGCCACCTCCGGCGCCAATGGCGTGGTGGTCTGGCCCTTCGCGGGCGCCACAGGCCCGATGGGCAAGCAGGCCGCCGAGGTGGGCTACGACGAGGCCGCCATGGTGGTGGCCGTGGCTGGAACGCCGGCGCTGAACTGGGTGGCCGCCGGGCTCGACGACGGCCGCGTCTGGGCCTGCGACCTGGCCGGCCAGAAGATCACGCCGCTGAAGGCCGAGAAGGGCAGCCCGGTCACCGCGCTCGCCATCACCCCGGACGCACGGTGCGTGGCCTGGGGTTGCGAGGACGGCGCGGCCGGCGTGGCCGAGATCGAGCGCTAGCTATTTCTTGGCGGGCGGCGGGGCTTGGCCGATATCGGTCAGCAGGGCGGTGAACTTCTGCACATCGAGGTATTTCGCCATCCCTTGGATCTGGCCGGAGACGGCCGGGTCCTGCATCAGGCCGCCCATCGCTACCTGACCGAGGACGGTGAAGGACCCCTGGATGGCCCCCATGCCGTCGTTGCGGATCGCGTCCACCGTCTGCGAGCGACAATCCTGCGTCAGCAGGCGCTGCACCACGACGGCGATCTGCCTGTCGGCGTCGTCGCGCTGGGCCGGCGTGACGTTGGCCATCGCCTTGACCGACGGATGGGCGCTGATCGCCATGAACAGCCACGTCATGAGGCTGTCGCGGTCGCCGGGCGTGGTGGACTTCACCAGGCACTTGCCGAGGTCGTCGGTGGAGGGCCCGGCCCTGGCGACGCCGGAAAGGCCCAGGGCCAGAACCAATCCCATCGCCACCGCAGCCCGACGCATGACGTCCCCCTCATTTGCAACCGTTGGGGGAGGCTAACAGGGCCGCAGCGCGCGGCAAGCGGCTCCGCTCGCTTGGACTAGTGGCTGTTGGCGATGATCGAGGCGATCAGGCCGGTAGCGACGGCGGCCAGCACGTAGTTGCCGTCCACTTCGCGCCACTCATAGCCGCGCGGCGGCGCGCGCAGGTGGTTCTGACGATAGTCGATGCGCTGGCCGCGCGACCAGTCTTCCTGGGCGAGGCGGTGGCCCTTCTTCCAGTCGTCGTGACGGACGTAGGCGCTGTGGCCTTGACCCTGGTCATGACCCTGGTTGTGGCCGCGGCCTTGGTCCTGGCCGCCGCGGTCGTGGTTGTCGCCGGGCTGACCCATGGCGGCGCCGGCCGAGCCGGTGAGCGCGATCAGGGCCGCCGCGGCGGCGATCAGGGTGCGTTTCATTTTCGTGGAATCCTTCGGGCGGGAGAGGCGCACAGATTTGCGCCCTGTGTCCCGCGGCCGTTGGGTGAACGCGTTCAGCCCAGTTTCGTTGCGGCGCTGCTTCCTTAGGCGAGTTTGATCTCGCGCAGGCGCTCCAGGAGGTAGTCGTTGGCCGTGATCGGGGTCGGGTAGCGGTCGGGATGGGTCGCGTCGACGCAGTTCGGCAGGGTCTTGATCAGATAGTCCGAGTTGAAGTGCAGGAAGAACGGCGTCGAATAGCGGGCGAAGCCGCGGCGCTCCGGGGCCGGATTGACCACCCGGTGGGTCGTGGACGGCAGCTTGTGGTTGGTCAGCCGCTGCAGCATGTCGCCGATGTTGCAGACCAGCGCGCCCGGCGGCGGATTGACCGCCAGCCACTGGCCGTCGCGGTCCAAGACCTCGAGGCCGGCCTCTTCGGCCCCGAGCAGCAGCGTGATGACGTTGATGTCCTCGTGCGCCGCGGCGCGGATGTTCGGCCCATCGGCCGGCACTGGCGGATAGTGCAGCAGGCGCAGGATCGAATTGCCGAAGTCGACGGTGGGATCGAAGAAGTGGCGATCCAGGCCCAGGTAGGTGGCGATCGCCTCCAGCAACTTCAGCCCCATGGCGTCGAGCGCGCCAAAGAGCCAGCCCACCTTTTCGTGGAAGTCGGCGACATCGGCGTCCGGCCAGACATTGTCGGCCATGTGGTCGCGGTAGGGGTGGCCGGCCGGCAGGTCGCGTCCCACGTGCCAGAATTCCTTGAGGTCGTAGTTCACCTCGCCCTTGGCGGTCTCGACGCCGAACGGAGTGTAGCCGCGCTGGCCGCCGCCCCCCGCGCCTGGCGGCAGCTTGTATTTCAGCTTGTCGGCCTCGGGCAGGGCGAAGAACCGCTTGCCGGCTTCGACCGCGGCGTCGATGCGCGCCTGCGGGATGCCGTGGTCGGAGATCACCGCGAAGCCGAAACGGGCGAAGGACCCGCCCAGGGTGTCGGAGAACTTGGAAAACTCGCGGTCGAAGCCTTCGAAGGAGACCGGCGCGATGCGGGGCGGGAGAGTGTGGGCTTGGCTCATTTTCCGATCTCTACACCCGCTCCTTGTCCGCCTCCAGACGCTTGCGGTCCTCGCGCGGCGGTCCGTCCTTCTCGTTTTCCTCCTCCTCGCCGACCCGCGCCATCTCAGCCTGGATCAGCCGTTCGAAGGTCTCTCGGGAGGCGCGGACGGCGCTGACATACTGCTCCTCGCCCTGGCCGTAGCTCGCCTGCTGCTGACGGAACAGCTGGTTGTCCTGCTCGCGGAACACGATCGCGGCCTTGAGCGCGCGCCGGTCGGTGAAGCCCAAGCCTTCCAAGGCGTGGCGGCCGAAGTTGAGCGCGCTTTCGTAGGTCTCGCGTTCGGCCCAGTCGGCGCCGCGGGCCAGGAGTTCGAAGGCGTGCGGGCGGTCGAATGCGCGCGCGGCGACGTAAAGCTGAGGGAACGCCTGCTTCGCCGCCTCGGTGATCTCGAGAGCCTTGTCGCGGTCGTCGATGGCGATCAGCAGGACCTTGGCCTTCTCGGCGCCGGCTGTGCGCAGGAGGTCGATGCGGCTGGCGTCGCCGTAGTGCACGCGCCACCCGAAGCGGCGGATGGCGTCGATCGCCTCGACGGAGGAGTCGAGCAGCACGACCTTGAACTTGTTGGCGATCAGCAGGCGAGCGGCGATCTGGCCGAACCGGCCGAAGCCCGCGACGATCACGTCCGGATCGCCCTCGTCGAAGGGCAGGCGCTCGGGTTCGGCGCGCTTGTCCGGGCGGCTGAGGACCAGCCGGTCATAGGCCGCGGTGACCAGCGGGGTGGCGGCCATCGAGACCGCGACGACCGCGGTCAGCAGATGGGCGAGCTGGGCGTTCATCACCTGCGCGCCGAGCACGAAGCCAAACAGCACGAAGGCGAACTCACCGCCCTGGGCCAGGGCCACGGCGGTGGTAAGCGCCGTGCGGTGCGAGTGCCGGAAGAGGCGGCCTGCGCCATACATGGCGAGCGTCTTCAGCACCATCAGGCCCGCGACCAGACCCGCCACGGCGAGCGGGTGAGCGGCGACCAGGCCAAGATCGAGCCCCGCGCCCACGGTGATGAAAAACAGGCCGAGCAGCAGGCCGCGGAACGGCTCGATGTCGGTCTCCAGCTCGCGCCGGAACTCGCTCTCGGCCAGCACCACGCCGGCCAGGAAGGCGCCGAGCGCGGGGGAGAGGCCCACCAGCTCCATCAGGGCCGCGACCGCGATCACCAGCAGCAGGGCCGAGGCGGTGAAAATCTCCCGCAGGCGCGCCGAGGCGATGAAGCGGAACAGCGGCCGCGTGAGGTAGCGGCCGCCGACCACCACCACGGCCACCGCGGCCATCTGGGCCAGGGGCTGGGCCCAGGCCGGGAACCCTGAGAGCAGGTTCTCCGCCCGGCTGGCGGCGGGCGCGATGGCGCCCATGGGCGCCAGCAGCGGCAGGAGCGCGAACAGCGGGATGACGGCCAGGTCCTGGAACAGCAGCACGCCAAACGAGGCCTCGCCCACCGGTCCCTGGCGCAGGCCCTTCTCCTCCAGGCTCTGCAGGACGATGGCGGTGGAGGACATCGCCAGGATCAGGCCGACGGCGGCGCCCACCCGCCAGTCGAGCCCGAAGGCCAGCGACGCGCCGGCCAGCAGGGCGGCAGTCCCCAGAAGCTGCGCCAGGCCCAGGCCGAAGATCGCGGTGCGCATCTTCCAGAGCAGCGCCGGGCGCACTTCCAGCCCGATCAGGAACAGCAGGATCACCACCCCGAACTCGGCGAATTTCTGCACCTCGGCGGGCCGGCCCACGAGGTTCAGCAGGAAGGGGCCGATCAACACGCCGGCGAGCAGGTAGCCCAGCACCGAGCCCAGCCCCAGCCGCTTGGCGATCGGCACCGAGACCACGCCGGCGGCCAGATAGACCAGCACTTGGGTCAGCAGGGCGTGGGCGTTCATGCCGCCAGTGGACGGCGCCGGGGCGCGGCTTGCACGCGATTTTTCTGAGGTCCGCAGTTCTCAATTGCTGCATTGCGGCGTAACAGGTGGGCCATGGCCAGCAAGACAACAGACGGCGCCCGCGAGGCGCTCAGCGGCGTGCTCTTCGACGGCATGACCATCATGGCGGGAGGCTTCGGCCTCTGCGGCATCCCCGAGAACCTGATCGCCGCGATCCGCGACGCCGGCGTCAAGGACCTGACGGTGGTCTCCAACAACTGCGGCGTGGACGACTTCGGCCTCGGCATCCTTTTGGCCGGTGGCCAGATCCGCAAGATGATCTCCAGCTACGTCGGCGAGAACAAGCTGTTCGCCGAGCTCTACCTCTCCGGCAAGCTGGAGCTGGAGTTCAACCCGCAGGGCACGCTGGCCGAGCGCATCCGGGCCGGCGGCGCGGGCATCCCCGCCTTCTTCACCAAGACCGGCGTCGGCACCCTCGTCGCCGAGGGCAAGGAAGTCCGCGAGTTCGATGGCGAGACGTATGTGATGGAGCGCGGCCTCACCGCGGACCTCTCAATCGTCAAGGCCTGGAAGGGCGACCACGAAGGCAACCTCGTCTACCGGATGACCGCGCGGAACTTCAATCCGATGATGGCCACGGCCGGCAAGGTGACCCTTGCCGAGGTGGAGCAGCTGGTCCCGACCGGCGCGCTCGACAAGGACAAGATCCACACGCCGGGCATCTACGTCGACCGCATCTTCCAGGGCGCGACCTTCGAGAAGCGCATCGAGCAGCGCACCATCCGCGCCACGGAGACCGCCTGATGCCTCTTGAACTCAAGCAAGGGTGGACCCGCGACCAGATGGCGGCCCGCGCCGCTATGGAGCTGCGCGACGGCTTCTATGTGAACCTGGGCATCGGCATCCCGACCCTGGTGGCCAACTACATCCCGCCCGGCGTCTCGGTGACCCTGCAGAGCGAGAACGGCATGCTGGGCATGGGGCCGTTCCCCACCGAGAACGAGGTCGACGCCGATCTGATCAACGCCGGCAAGCAGACCATCACCGAGCTGGCGATGAGCAGCTATTTCTCCAGCGCCGACAGCTTCGCCATGATCCGTGGCGGCCATATCGACCTGTCGGTCCTGGGCGCCATGCAGGTGGCTGAGAACGGCGACCTGGCGAACTGGATGGTGCCCGGCAAGATGGTCAAGGGCATGGGCGGCGCCATGGACCTGGTGGCCGGCGTCAAGCGCGTGGTGGTGGTCATGGAGCACACCGAGAAGTCCGGCGCGCCCAAGCTGGTCAAGGCCTGCACGCTGCCGCTCACCGGCCAGGGCGTCGTCGACCTGGTGATCACCGAGCTGGGCGTCTTCGACGTCAGCCGGGGCAAGTCGCCGCTGACGCTTACCGAACTGGCGCCGGGCGTGACCGTGGACGAGGTGAAGGCCAAAACCGAGGCGGCGTTCGCGGTGAAGGTCTAGAACGCACCCTGTAACCATCCGGCGCGGGATGGCGTATACTGAAGCGACCGACACGCTTCACCCAAGGGTATCCCGACCCCATGAAACTCCGTCTTTTCGCCGCCGCCGCCCTCCTCATCGCCGTCGCCGCGCCCGTCGCCCAGGCCGCTTCGCCGGCCAATGCGCTGCCTGTGCCGAAGATCGACGTCTCCACCGCCGAGGCGGGTAAGACGGAGACCGCCGTGCTCGCCGGCGGCTGCTTCTGGGGCGTCCAGGGCGTGTTCGAGCACGTGAAGGGCGTGAAGAAGGTCTACTCCGGCTATGCCGGCGGTCCCGGCTCGCTGGCGCACTACGAACTGGTCAGCACAGGTACGACCGGCCATGCGGAGTCCGTGAAGATCATCTTCGATCCGGCCGAGATCAGCTATGGCGAGATCCTGCGCATCTTCTTCACGGTCGCCACCGACCCGACCCAGGTCAATATGCAGTTCCCGGACGAGGGGCCGCAGTACCGAGGCGAGATCTTCTATTCGACCCCCGACCAGCAGCGGGTGGCTGAGGCCTACATCAAGCAGCTGAACGACGCCCACGTGTATCGCAAGCCCATCGCCACCCGGGTCGACCCGCTGAAGGGCTTCTTCAACGCCGAGGATCACCACCAGGACTACCTCGTCCGGCACCCCGAAAATCCCTACATCCCCGCCTACGACATCCCCAAGGTCGTCGCGCTGCGTCAGGTGTTCCCCGACCGCTACGTCGCTCAGCCGACGCTGGTGTTCCCGACGGAACAGGAGGCGAAGGCCGCCCGGCCTGCGAAAGCCGCCAAGACGTCCTGATCAGGGCCTTTCCGGCGCGGGCGGCGGCGCGGGCGGAATGACGATCTCGGCGCGCGTCGCCTTGACGTTGTCCCCCGGCTTCCATTCCGGGCTGGGGTAGCCGGTCTTCGGGTCGCGGGGCTTCGGCGTAAAGCCGGTCCCGAGGAACAGGTCGAGCCGCCGCTGGTGTTTGCGGTCGAGGAAGATGTCGTCGATCTGCGGGTCCTCGACGTTGGTGAAGTCCGCGGCCATTTCGGTGTTAAACCAGCTCTCGTAGGCGACGTTGAGCACCCGGCCGCCGCGGGCGGCCGTCAACGGCGCGCTGGCCTCCGCCTGGTTGCCCGCCGTCGTGCCGCGCAACCAGATGGTCAGCGGCGCGGCCGTCGGCTCACGGAAGTAGTCGCGGCCATAGTAGGCGAGCGCATAGTAGAGAAAGCGGTTGTTGACCGCGATGGCCGTGAGGCCGCCGAGTTCCTCAGCCCGCGCGCGGCGCACCACCACCTGGGCCGTCTGGTCCCAGCCGCGGGCCCGCTTGAGGGCATTGGAGCCGCCGAGATTGTCGATCAGCCGGGGCGAGATCACCGCCGCCAGGAACGCCGCCGCCATGGCCGCCTGCATGCCGATGGCGGCGATCATGAGCTTGCGGGTCCGCCAGCGGATCAGCCAGGCCGCCACCAGGATCGCGCCCGGCAGATAGCTCGCGCCCGACCAGTTGGCGTTGGCGCGGCTGACGAAGGCCTGCACCGCGACGATGGCGATCGGCGGCAGGGTGAAGCAGAGCAGCAGGACGTCGGGCGCTTCCAGGCGCCGGCGCCACGCCAGGAGGCCCGCGCCGACGACAAGGACCGCGAACGGAATCGGTCCGAACACGGCGAACTGCTCGCCGAGGAATCGGCCCAGTTCGGCCAGGTTGAAGAGCTTGCGTCCGGCCCAGTGGGCGTCGGCGGCGGTGTGCTGCAGGGTGGCGAATCCGTGGGCGGCGTTCCAGGCGAGGTTGGGCGCCAGCACGAGCGCGAAGACCCCGAGCGCCAGGGCCGCCGGGGCCGCCGTCCAGCCGCGCCGCGCGGCCGGCGAGAGCGCCAGATGCAGGCCGATGCCGATCAGGGCGTAGACCGCCGCGTACTTGCTGAGGAACGCCAGGCCCAGCGCCGCCCCGAGGGTGGCGGCGAGCAGCAGGCGCGCCCGTCCTGCGGCCTCCTGCAGGGCTGTATAGGCGCTCAAGGTCAGGCCGATGAAGAACAGCAGCGGCGCGTCGGTCGCCACCACCGTGGCGGAGAGCTGGATCGCCGGCGCCAGCGCATAGAGGGCCGTGGCGACAAGCGCGACCTTGGGGCCATAGAGCCGGCGGCCGATGGCGAAGACCACGAAGGCGGCGCCCGCCTGGAACAGCGCGGCCGGCAGCCGCACCCAGGGCTCGGCGTCGCCGCCGAAGGCCGTTGAGGCCCAGATCGCCCAGGCGATCACCGGCGGTTTGGAATAATATCCAAACGCCAAGGCGCGCGACCAAAGCCAGTACTGGGCCTCGTCCGGATAGAGTTCCAGCGGTGTACGGAACAGCGCGATCATCCGGATCATGGTGAGTCCGGCCACAAGCCATAGGGCCATGCGGGTCTGCGCCTCACCATCCCTTGCGTCAGCGGCGTCAGACATCCGTAGGCCTACCATTTCCGTCGAACTTCGTTGCCGCCCGGCGCCCCAGGGAGGGCGCCGGCGCCACACCTTGTGGCTTCCATGCGCGACCTGATGTCACCGTAGCAAAAGCGTCACCATCGGATGCCATTTGCACGCTATACGGCTAAATCAAGACAGCGGAGTCGCCTGGGGTGGCGGCTTCGGGGTGCTCTAAGAGGGGATATCATGAAGCTGAAACTGAACCGCGCTCTCTGCGCGACCACCGCCTTGGCCTCTGGCCTGCTGATGGCCTCCGGCGCGTTTGCGCAGTCGACGGCGACCCAGGTCCAGGAACTGGTCGTCACCGGGGCCCGCGGCCAACCGAGCGTCGCGGGTGTGATCACCCAGGTGCAGGAAGCCAAGGACGAATCGATCGTCAACCACGAGTTCTTCGAGCACCAGCAGTCGGGCCAGAACTTCGCCCAGCTGATCAACCTGCTGCCGGGCGTGAACTACACCTCGGAAGACGGCACCGGTAACCTGTCAGGCGACCTGCGCATCCACGCCTTCGACGGCGCCCATATCGGCGTCACCATCGACGGCGTGCCGGTGAACGACACCGGCAACTACGCGGTGTTCCCCGGCGAATACCTGACCCCGGAAATCACCGACCACATCACCGTCAACATGGGCGCGACCTCGGTCGACAGCCCGACGGCCTCGGCGGTCGGCGGCACGGTCGACCTGGTCTCCAAGATCCCGACCAAGGACCGCGAATTCATCGGCGCGGCGACGGTCGGCGGCGAGAACTGGACCCGCTACTACGGCGAGATCGAAAGCGGCGAGATCGGCCCCTGGGGCACCCGCATGTACCTGTCGGGCAACTACGACCACTCCGACAAGTGGGTCGGCATCGGCCCGGAAATGAAGGAAGGCTTCGACGCGCGCATCTATCAGCCGCTGAAGGGCTCCGACTTCGTCAGCCTCGCGGCCAGCTATGTGCTCGAGCACGACTACTTCTACGACGGCTCGTCGCTCGCCCAGTTCGCCCAGCCGGGCCTCAGCAAGTCCACGCTGGACTTCAACACCGCCTGGTCCGTGCCCACGGCGGTCGCCGGCAAGGCCGACACCCCGCTCGCCAGCTGCGGCACGCTGATCAACGGCGGCTGCCTGAACGGCTTCCAGCAGGGCAGCGGCGGGGCCAATGGTCTGGACGGCAACTTCTGGGCCCTGCACCCCAACCCGGTGATCTTCGGCACCATCCGCGGCCAGTCGAAGTTCTCGATCACCGACAAGCTGACCTTCACCTTCGACCCGGGCTTCTTCTACACGCTCGCCAACGGCGGCGGCGTCCAGGCCATCTCGGAAACCGACCCGCGCCTGAAGGGCAACAAGGCCGGATCGCCCGGCGTAGACCTGAACGGCGACGGCGACTTCCTCGACACGGTCGACCTCTACAGCCCGAACAACACCAACACCCACCGCTGGGTGATCCTGAGCTCGCTCCTTTACGACATGGACGAGCACAACCACTTCTCGGTCGGCTACACGCTCGACTACGGCATGCACCGCCAGACCCAGGAGTTCGGCTTCATCAATCCGGTGAACGGCCTGCCCGGCTCGGTGTTCGGCGGCAACGGCATGGACGGCTCGACCCCGGTCGCCACGGCCGACGGCAGCACCTTGCGCGGCCGCGACCGCCACTCGATCGCCCAGCTGAATCAGGTCGACCTGAACTACATCGGCAAGTTCATGGACGATAAGCTGCACGTGAACGTCGGCGTCCGCGCCCCGTTCTTCAAGCGCGAGCTTGAGCAGTTCTGCTACACCTTCAACGGCACCAGCGCCTATTGCGACACCATCGATCCCGCTCAGGTCCTCGCGGCCTTGAACGCCGACAACGCGACTGGGAACGCCAAGCAGCTCCTGTCGAATCTGCTGTTCGGCCGGAACGGCGCGATCAACTTCGATCCGACCACGAAGCAACTCGCCTTCCGCCTGCCGTTCAACCAGACGTTCAACTTCAACAAGGTGCTGCCGAACGCGGGCGTGACCTACCGGTTCACCGACAGCCAGATGGTCTACGCGACCTATGCGGAGGGCTTCTCGGCGCCGAAGACCGACGACCTCTACTCGTCGTCGCCGGCGCTCGTGCAGCCGGAAACTTCGGAAAGCGTCGCGGCCGGCTACCGCTACCAGACCTCCGTGGTCACCGCGGCCGCCAACGCCTTCGGCGTGCAGTACAAGAACCGGATCGTCCAGTCCTTCGACCCCGCCGACCCGACGATCTCCATCGACCGCAACATCGGCACGGTGGACATCTACGGCGTCGATCTGGAAATCGGCGCGACGCCGTTCGAGCATTTCTCGGTCTACGCCAGCGCCGAGTTCATCAAGAGCGACGTGAAGAGCAACGAAGTCGTCGCCTCGTCCGGCGGCGTCGGCATCGCCCTGCCGACCTCCGGCAAGGAACTGGTGCTCACCCCGGACCGCACCTTCACGGCCAACGCCCGCTATGACTTCGGCTGGATCGATGTGGGCGCCAACGTGAAGTACACCTCCAGCCGTTGGCTCGACGACATCAACACCGTCGCCCTGCCGGACATCACGATCGTCAACGCCGACGCCCGCTTGCCGGTGACCTGGTGGGGCGCGCAGAACACCTACCTGCAGTTCAACGTGTCCAACCTGACCAACGCGCGCGAGCCCTACAAGCTGACGGCGTCGGTTCCGAACGCCACCTCCGTGGTGCTGACGCCGACCTTCACCAAGACGCCGGTGCCCTTCTTCCCGACCTACAACTCGCCGCGTCTCTATTCGGTAACGCTGCACCTGCAGTTCTAAGTCGAGAGGCTACGGCCTTGGGTTCGAGGGGGCGGTCCGGCGACGGGCCGCCCCTTTCGTTTGGGCGGGCCTTGACGGGCGGTTGGGCGCGGACCATCTGCGCGCGTCGCCTTGAGTTTGGATCGCCATGACGCTCACCGTTCCCGCAGAATGGAGCCCGCACCGGGCCATGTGGCTGGGCTTTCCCAGCCATGCGGAGCTGTGGGAGGACGACTTGGCCGAAGCCCAGGCGGAGGTCGCCGCGCTCGCCCGCGCGTTGGCCGGTCCCGGGGCTGAGCAGGTGAAGCTGATGACCGGCTCGCCGGAGGGCGAAGCCGACGCTCAGCGTCAGCTGGGCGGCGTCGCCGGGATCGAGATCGTGCCGGGCGCCTTTGGCGATATCTGGCTGCGCGACACCGGCCCGATCTTCACCAAAGGCCCGGACGGCCCGCGCGCCCAGGCCTTCCGCTTCAACGGCTGGGGCGGCAAGTACGAGCTGGAGCACGACGACACCGTCGCCGCCCAGATCGCTCAGGCCGCCGGCGTTCCCCTGGTCGCCCACGACTTCATCCTGGAGGGTGGCGCGGTCGACCACGACGGCGAAGGCACGATCCTGACCACCGGCCAGTGCGTGCTGCACGTCAACCGCAACGCCGGCTGGGGCGACGCGAGGGCGGAGGCGGCGTTCGCTGCGGCGTTTGGCGCGACCAAGACGATCTGGCTGGGCGACGGACTGCTGAACGACCACACCGACGGCCACGTGGACAACCTCGCGCGCTTCGTGGCCCCGGGCGTCGTGGTCTGTCCCGTCGCCTTCGGGCGCAACGACCCCAACGCCAAGGCCTTCGACGACGCCGCCCGGCGCCTGGGTGAGGCCACCGACGCGGCGGGCCGCAAGCTGAAGGTGGTGCGGATCCCTTCGCCGGGCTGGATCGACGCTGCGGACGGCAAGACCGCCGCCCCGGCGAGCCACATGAATTTCCTGATCGCCAACGGGGCGGTGATCGTGCCCATCTACGCCGCTGAGGCAGGGGCCTTCGCGGTCCAGGCGCTGGAGCACCTGTTCCCGGGCCGCCAGGTGATCGGCCTGCCGTCGCGCGCGATCCTCACCGGCGGCGGTTCGTTCCACTGCATCACCCAGCAGGAGCCCGCCTGATGGCCCGTATGATCAAAGTGGCCGCGCTCCAGGCGAGCTTCGGCCTCGATCTCGACGCCAACGTCGCCCGTACCGCCGAGCTGATCCGCGAGGCCGCCGGCCGGGGCGCCCAGGTGATCCTGCCGCCGGAGCTGTTCCAGGGCCCCTACTTCTGCGTCGCCCAGGAGGAGCGCTGGTTCAGCCAGGCCCACCCCTGGCGCGAGCATCCCTGCGTCACCGCCCTGGCGCCCCTGGCGGCCGAGCTGGGTGTCGTCCTGCCGATCTCGATCTTCGAGCGCGAGGGGCCGCACTATTTCAACAGCCTGGTGATGGCCGACGCCGACGGCTCGCTGAAGGGCGTCTACCGCAAGAGCCATATCCCGGACGGCCCGGGCTATATGGAGAAGTACTATTTCCGGCCCGGCGACACCGGCTTCAAGGTCTGGGATACGCGCTTCGGGCGGCTGGGCGTCGGCATCTGCTGGGACCAATGGTACCCCGAGGCCGCCCGCGCCATGGCGCTGATGGGCGCCGAGGTGCTGCTCTATCCCACCGCCATCGGCTCGGAGCCGCACGATCCCACCCTCGACACGGCGGCCCCGTGGCGGCGCGCCATGCAGGGCCACGCGGTCTCCAACGTGATCCCGGTGGTCGGCGCGAACCGCACCGGCTTCGAGCCCTGGGAGAACTATCCGAACGGCGGCCAGCTGTTCTATGGCTCCAGCTTCATCGCCGACCACCGCGGCGACCTCGTCCAGGCCTTCGGGCGCGAGGACGAGGGCGCGCTGGTCGCGCAGTTCGACCTCGATTTCCTGGCCACCCACCGCGCCGCCTGGGGCTTCTTTCGCGACCGCCGGCCCGACCTCTATGGCGCGCTGACCCAGGGCCGGCCAGCTTGATCGAAACCGGCCGCCTCATGCTGCGGCCGCTCGACGACCGCGACCGCGACGCCGTCTTCGCCATCAACGGCGATCCGCGGGTGGGCGACTGGCTGGCCGGCGCCCAGGACCGCGCGCAGAGCGACGCCTTCGTCGACCGGGTCATGGCGCACCAGGCCGAGCACGGCTTCAGTTTCTGGGGCGTGGCGCCGAAGGCCAGCGGCGCCGTCGTCGGCCTCACAGGCCTGATCGTCATGGGCGACGACCTGCCGCCCGGCCCCTGTGTCGAGGTCGGCTGGCGCTTCGCGCCCGACGCCTGGGGCCAGGGCTACGCCTCGGAGGCGGCCCGCGCCGCCCTCGACTGGGGCTTCGCGAACCGCGATCTGGCGGAGATCATCGCCATCACGGCGACCACCAACCTGGCCTCCCAGGCGGTGATGCGCCGAGTCGGCATGGCGCCCGACCCGGCCCGCGATTTCGACCATCCGAAGCTGGCGGCGGACCATCCGCTCCGCCGCCACGTCCTATTCTCGGCGAGGCGGCCCTAGCTGCGAAGCACGGTGAGGCCGTTCTTGATCACCGTGGCGCCCCGCGCCGCGACCCGGGCCTCGAACGAGATCTCTTTCCCGTCCCTCCAAAGGTCGACGGTGATGGTGTCGCCGGGGAAGACCGGGGCGGAGAACCGCGCCTGGTGGCTGAGGATCTGGTCGGGATCGTAGCCGGTGATCGCCTGCAGCACGGCGCGGCAGGTGATGCCGTAGGTGCACAGGCCATGCAGGATCGGCCGCGGGAAGCCCGAGCGCTTGGCGCTCTCCGGATCGGAGTGCAGCGGGTTGCGGTCGCCGTTCAGCCGGTAGATCAGCGCCTGGTCCTCGCGGGTCTCGATATCGACCGAGAGGTCGGCCTTGCGAGACGGGATCGCGTGCGGCTCGGGCTGGCCCTCCGAGGGGCCGCCGAAGCCGCCGTCGCCGCGCGCGAAGGTCGAGCCGGTCAGGGTGGCGACCTTCTCGCCGGCCTCATCGGTCCAGACGGTCTCGTTGACGATCACCGCGCCCTTGTCCTTGCCCTTGTCATAGGCGCCGATCGTGCGGCCCTGGGCGGTGAAGGTCCCCGAGGTCGGCAACGGCTTGTGCAGCTCCACCTTCTGCTCGCCGTGCACCACCATCAGGAAGTTGATGACGCTGGCCCGATGGCCCGGCTTCTGCTCGACCTGATCGGCGCCCCGGGCCGGCCGGCCGCCCGCCGAGGCCAGCACCGTCGCCGCTGTCGGGATCACCTTCAGGTTCTTCTCATAGGTGAAGGCGAGCTCGGTCTCGTTCATCGGATCGCGGCTCATGCCGACGCCCAGCGCATAGAGCATCACGTCCTTGTCGCCGTAGGTGAAGGTGCGCGGCGCGGTCTTCTGGTCGAGGATGTCCGGGTAAAAGATGGGCACGACTATTCCTCCGAATTCCTATGGGCTGGCTCTCACGGCCATGAACTATGCCTGCGATCAAAGCCTCTCGTTCCGGGCGGCGCAAGCGGCGAGCGCCCGCATTTTCCAGCCCCGTTTGCGAGCCGGGGCCTGATCGGCTAGAAGGCGCGACTTCCCGCGCGGGGGCGCACTCGCCCCTCGCGGTTCTCCTCGTTTCTCGAAGGCGCTTCATGACGACCACCGGCCAGCCCGCCATCACCGGCAACGTGCTCTTCTATTCGCAACCCGAGCCGCTCTCGCCCGAGATGCACGGCAAGATCGGCGTCAAGAACATGGACGGGCCGTTCGGCTTCGCGAAGGCCGGCCACGCCGTGCCGCTGACGGTCGGCGAGTTCCCCTCGGCCGTGGCCACCGGCCCGATCATCTTCATGGGCGAGGAAAAGCTGCCGATCCTGGTGATGGGCCTGAACGCCGGCGACAACATGTTCCTGCGCCCGGATGGGCTGTTCGAGGCGGGCGTCTACGTCCCGGCCTACATCCGCCGCTACCCGTTCATCTTCGCCAACGATGACGCCGCCAAGCAGATGGTGCTGTGCATCGACCGCGCCGCCGAGTTCGTGGTCGACAAGGGCTTCGACCAGCCCTTCTTCGAGGCCGACGGCCAGCCCAGCGCCTACACCAAGAACTGCATCGAGTTCTGCAACAACTTCGAGTTCGAGCGGCAGAAGACCCAGAGCTTCATCCAGATCCTCAACGACCTGGACCTGTTCGAATCCAAGACCGCCACCTTCACGCCGGTCGACGCCAACAACCAGCCCGGCGAGCCGCAGAAGATCGCGGAATACTTCGGCGTCTCCGAGGAGAAACTGAACAAGCTGCCGGTCGAGAAGTACATCGAACTGCGCGACAACGGCGCGCTGCCGCAGATCCACGCCCACCTGATCTCGCTGCTCGGCTGGGACCGGCTGGTGGCGCTGGCCCTGGTGAAGCAGTTCGAGGCCCAGAACGGCCGCAAGCCCTAAGGCTTACCGCGCAAAGACGCTCCGCGTCAGGCAGGAGAAGACCAGCCGCCCGGCCTCGTCCAGGAGGTCGTGCTGGGCGATCACAATGCCCTTGCCTTCGCCGACGGGGTCCTTGGCCATGATGGTCATGCGCCCGCGCAACAGCTCGCCCGCCGGCGGGTTGCGCACCCAGCGCAGCGCGTCGACCCCCAAGCGCTTGGTCTGCGGCCAGTCGGTATGGGCGACCGCGTCGAGCTTGGCCCAGATGGCGTAGACCATCGCGTCCGGCGCGCCGCGGTCGGCCGTCCAGCCCGGGGTGAACGCGGCGACGAAGGCGGTGAGCGCGTCCGGATCCACGGCCGCCGCGCCCAGCGTGACCACCTGGCCGATGGCGATGTCGTCGAAGGATGCGGGCACGCGTAACCTCAGGACTCGGAAGAGCGAAGAGGACGATGATGGGGGTGGCCGCGCGCCCAAGTCGAGCCTTGCTTTGCGCGCAGGCTCAAGCCGGGCCATATAGCCCGCGGTTGACGGTGCGTAAGAGGCGAAGATGCGGTTCCTGGCAGGCCTGTTCCTGGCGCTGATGATGGCGATGCCGGCCGCGGCGCAGCCGCCCGCGCAAAGCACGCCGGGCCCCGCGAAACATGTCGCCGTCGAGCTGGTGGCCGAGCGCCAGGGAATCGCGCCCGGCGAGACCATCCACATCGCGCTGCGCCAACAGATCCAGAAGCACTGGCACACCTATTGGCGCAACTCCGGCGACTCAGGCGAGCCGACCCAGATCAAATGGACCCTGCCGGACGGCTGGCAGGCCGGCGGCTTTATCTGGCCCGCGCCGGTCCGCATCCCGGTCGGACCCCTGATGAACTACGGCTACGAGGACGAGGTCCTGTTGCCCATGACCCTGACGGCGCCGGCGGGCGCCAAGGCGGGCGACAAGGTCACCCTGAAGGCGGCGGTCTCGCTCTTGGTCTGCGCCGACGTTTGCGTGCCGGAGGACGATGCGCTGACGCTCACCCTGCCGGTCACCGGGGCCACGGCCTCGGAGGACCCCAAGTGGGGCGATCAGGTGGAAGCCGCCGTCGCCGCCGCGCCCAAGCCCGCGGCGCTCAACGCCGTCTTCCAGCCGAAAGGTCCCAACGTCGCGCTGGCGGTCACCGGGGCGGTGCTGAAGGGCGCCGACATGGCTGGCGCCTATTTCTTCCCGTTCGAGTCCACCGTCATCGACCACGCAAAGCCGCAGGCGATCGAGCGCGGCCCCGACGGCCTGACGCTGACGCTGGCCCCCGGCTACGCCTTCCAGGGCGGCAAGGCCCCGGCGGCGCTCGCTGGCGTGCTGGCGGTGGGCGGCAACGCCTATGAGGTTTCCGCCGCGCCGGGCACCCCGCCGCCCGGCGCCGCCGGCCTCGGCCCGCCGCCGCTGAAGGCTCAGGGCGGCGACACCCTGGGCCTCGCGGCCGCGGCCCTGTTCGCCTTCCTGGGCGGGCTGATCCTCAACCTGATGCCCTGCGTGTTCCCGATCCTGGCCATGAAGGCCGCCTCGCTGGCCGGCCACGGCGGCGGCGAGCAGGCCGAGGCGCGCCGCCAGGGCTTGGCCTTCGGGGCGGGCTCGGTCCTGACCTTCCTGGCGCTGGCCGCCGGGCTCATCGCGCTCAAGGCGGCCGGCTCGGCGGTCGGCTGGGGCTTCCAGCTGCAGTCGCCGCCGGTGGTCGCGGTGCTGTGCCTCCTGATGCTGGCCGTCGCGCTCAACCTCTCCGGCCTCTTCGAGGTCGGGACCTCGCTGCAGGGCGCGGGCTCGGGCCTCGCCAGCCGCGGCGGCAGCCTGGGCGCGTTCTTCACCGGCGCGCTCGCCGTCGTCGTGGCCGCGCCCTGCACCGCGCCCTTCATGGGCCCAGCGCTCGGCTGGGCGCTGACCCAGCCCGCGGTCGCGGCGCTCAGCGTCTTCCTGGCGCTCGGCCTTGGCTTCGCAGCCCCCTTCGTCCTGGTGGCCTATGCGCCGGGCCTGCTCTCGCGCCTGCCCAGGCCGGGCCCTTGGATGGAGCTGTTCCGCAAGGCCCTGGCCTTCCCGATGTATGGCGCGGCGGCCTGGCTCGCGTGGGTGCTGGCCCAGCAGGCGGGGCCGGAAGACCTCGCCAAGCTGTTCGCGGCGGGCGTGGCGGTGGGCCTCGCCGCCTGGCTCGCCGGCCTGGCGCAGCGCCGCGCGGTCCTGGGCGGCAAGCCGGTCGCCTCGGCCGCCGCCGCGGCTCTGCTGGGCGTCCTCGCGGTGGCCGCGGTCGTCTGGCCGCAGGACAAGGCCGCCGAGCTGCAGACAGAGCCCTACAGCCCCGCGCGCCTGGCCGAGCTTCGCGCGCAGGGCCATCCGGTGTTCGTCAACTATACCGCCGCCTGGTGCGTCTCCTGTCAGGTCAACGACAAGGTGGCGATCTCCACCCACCAGGTGGCCCAGGCGTTCGCGCGCCATAAGGTCGCCTATTTGAAGGCCGATTGGACGAAGCGCGACGGCGACATCGCCGCCGAACTGGCCGCGCACGGCCGGGCCGGCGTGCCGCTTTATCTGGTCTATGGAACCCAGGGCGGCGACGGCGTTATCCTGCCGTCCATCCTGACGCCGGATATTGTGGTCAAGGCGGTGGAGGCCGCTGACAAGAGTTAGAATGGGCAAGAGTTAGAAGAAAGGAGCCTGCCGATGACGATTTCCCGCACGCTTCTCAGTTTGGCGTTTTCGCTCGGCGTGACCGCGCCCGCGCTCGCCGCGCCGCAACTCGGCCAGCCCGCCCCTGCCTTCAAGGCCATGGACGACCAGGGTCACGTGCGCTCGCTCGCCGACTTCGCCGGCAAGACGGTGGTGCTGGAGTGGACCAACTCCGGCTGCCCCTACGTCGGCAAGCACTATGGCTCCGGAACCATGCAGGCCCTGCAGAAGAAGGAGACGGCCGACGGCGTCGTCTGGCTGACCATCTCCTCCTCGGCGCCCGACATGCAGGGCTATTTCACCGCCAAGACCGCCAAGGCCTGGGCCGCCAAGCAGCATTGGGCCGGCACCGACATCCTGCTCGACAGCGCCGGCAAGATCGGCCGCGCCTACGAGGCCAAGAACACGCCGCACATGTTCGTCATCGATAAGGCCGGGAAGATCGCCTACATGGGCGGCATCGACGACCGGCCCTATTCGGACCCAGAGAGCCTGAAAGGCGCCAAGCCCTATGTCGCCCTGGCGCTCGCCGACCTGAAGGCCGGACGCCCGGTGGCCACGCCCGTCTCGCAACCCTATGGCTGCAGCGTGAAGTACAACTCCGCCGAATAGGCCCGCCCAAGGAGCCGTCTTGTCCGACCTGACCGCCGCCTGGGGGCGCCTGAAGGACGCCGCCGCCAAGGCGGACAGCCGCCGTATCGTGGACCTGTTCGACGCCGAGCCCGATCGGCTGGGCCGCCTGACCGTCGCGGCCGCGGGCCTGGAGCTGGAGCTTTCCAAACAGCCCTGGTCGCTCGCCGATCTCGACGTCTGCCTCGACCTCGCGCGCGCGGCGGATGTCGAGGCGGCGCGGACCCGGTTCTTCGCCGGTGAGCCGGTCAACAGCTCCGAGCACCGCGCGGCCCTGCACATGGCCTTGCGCGCGCCGAAGGGCTCCGACTTCAAGGCCGATGGCGAACCCGTCAGCGCGGCGGTCGACGCCATGCGCGAGCGCATGGCCGCCTTTGCGAACGCGATCCGTTCCGGCGCGCACAAGGGCGCGACCGGCAAGCCGTTCCGCAAACTGGTGCACATCGGCATCGGCGGCTCCGACTTCGGCCCGCGGCTGGTCTGGGAGGCGCTGCGCCCGCTCGACCCGCAGATCGAGGTCCGCTTCGTCGCCAATGTCGATCCCGCCGACCTCGCCTTCGCCCTGCACGGCCTCGACCCGGCCGAGACGATGGTGGTGGTGGTCTCCAAGACCTTCACCACGCAAGAGACCATGACCAACGCCAAGGCGGCCCGCGACTGGCTGCGCGCGGCGCTTGGCAAGGCCGCCGACGGCCACCTGGTCGCGGTCTCCGCGGCCCTGAAGGAGACGGCGGCCTTCGGCGTGCCAGACGACCAGGTCTTCGGCTTCGGCGACTGGGTGGGCGGCCGCTACTCGGTCTGGTCGCCGGTTGGCCTGTCCTGCGTGATCGGCCTGGGGCCGGAGGTCTTCGAACGCCTGCTGGCCGGCGCGGCGGCCATGGACGCCCATTTCCAGACTGCGCCGCTAGCGGCCAATGCGCCGACGCTGCTGGCGCTGGCCCACGTCTTCAACCGCAACGGCCTGGGGCGGCCCGTCCGCGCCGTCGTGCCCTACGCCCAGCGCCTTCGCCTCCTGCCCAACTTCCTGCAGCAGCTGGAGATGGAATCGAACGGCAAGCAGGTGACCAAGGCCGGCCAGCCCGCGCCGCACCACACGGCCCAGGCGGTGTTCGGCGACGCCGGCACCAATGTGCAGCACGCGTTCTTCCAGCTCATGCACCAGGGAACCGACATCATCCCCACCGACTTCATCGCCGTCCGCGAGGCCTCCGAGGGCGATCCGGCGGCGCAGACGATCCTTATCTCCAACGTCATCGCCCAGGCCGAGGCCCTGATGGTCGGGAAGTCCGAGGCCCGGGTCCGCGAAGAGCTGTCCGCCAAGGGCGTCTCCGAGGACGAGCTGAAGACGCTCGCGCCGCAGCGCACTTTCCCGGGCGACCGCCCCTCGGCCTTCATCCTCCTCGACCGCCTGGACCCGGAACGCCTCGGAGCTCTGCTCGCCCTCTACGAGCACAAGACCTTCGTCGAGGGCGTGCTCTGGGAGATCAACAGCTTTGACCAGTGGGGCGTCGAGCTCGGCAAGAGCCTGGCGGCCAAGGTGCTGGGTGAGCTGCAAGGCGGCCCGTCCGGCGCCCACGATCCGTCGACGGCGCGGCTGATCGGCAAGCTGAAAGGCTGACTCGCTTTCTTCACGCTTCCCCGCTATTAGCCCGCTCCCATGAGCGGTTTCGCGCATCATCACGGCCATCACCATCCGACCCTGGCGGGTTCGGTTCGGGAACGCTTGGCCTAAAGCGACCCTCTCCGAAGCCCCGCCGATGCGGACGGGGCCTCCTTCACTTCAGCCTCGTCCGTCGCTTCCTCTTCACCAGGACACGACCATGGACGACCTCCCTTCCCAAGAAGCTTCCTTGAGCCGAGACGCCGCAGACGCTAAGCGCGGGACCATGACCGACACCATGCGTCCCGAAGCCCGCAGCCCCCGCGGCTTCATCGACCGCCGCGCCCGCGACCTCGCCGCCGAGCGGAAGATCCTGGCCGCGGTGTCGGAGGTCTATGAGCGCTACGGTTTCGAGGCGCTGGACACCGGCGCCTTCGAGTTCGCCGATGCGCTGGGCAAGTTCCTGCCAGACGCCGACCGTCCCAACGAGGGCGTCTTCGCGCTGCAGGACGATGACGAACAATGGATGGCGCTCAGGTACGACCTGACCGCGCCCTTGGCCCGCTTCGCCGCCCAGAACTGGGAGACCCTGCCCAAGCCCTTCCGCCGCTACGCCTTCGGCCCGGTCTGGCGCAACGAGAAGCCGGGGCCCGGCCGCTACCGCGAGTTCGTGCAGTGCGACGCCGACACCGTGGGCTCGGCGCGGCCGGAAGCCGACGCCGAGATCATCGCCATGGCGGTCGCCGGCCTCGAGGCCGCGGGCCTGCCGGCCGGCTCGGCGCTGGTGAAAATCAACAACCGCAAACTGCTCAACGGCCTGATGACCGCCGCCGGCGTCGCCAGCGAGGCGCAGAAGCTCACGGTGCTGCGCGCCGTCGACAAGCTGGATCGCCTGGGCCCCGACGGCGTGCGCCTGCTGCTGGGCGAGGGGCGCAAGGACGAGAGCGGCGACTTCACCAAGGGCGCCGGCCTGAGCGCCGCCGCCGCCGAGCGGGTGATTGCCTTCACCGCCGCCGGGGCCGGCGACCGCACGGGCACCCTGGCGAAACTCGCCGACGTGGTCGGTGGCTCGGCCGAGGGCGACGAGGGCCTCGCCGAACTGGCGGCCATCGACGCGGCGCTGAGCAGCATGGGCGTGGGCGCCGACCGGGCGGCCTTCGATCCGTCGGTGGTGCGCGGGCTCGAGTACTATACCGGTGCGGTGTTCGAGGCGGAGCTGCTTCTTCAGACCACGGACGAAAAGGGCCAGCCCATGCGGTTCGGCTCGATCGGCGGCGGCGGGCGCTATGACGACCTGGTGGCGCGCTTCACCGGCGAGCGGACGCCGGCCACCGGCTTCTCCTTCGGCGTGACGCGGCTGGCGGCGGCCTTGAAGGCGGCGGGCCGCGACCTAGCCGCCGACGCGCGCGGGCCGGTGGTGGTGCTGGTGCTCGAGTCTGAGCGGATGGCCGACTACATGGCCGTGGCCGGGGAACTCCGCGCGGCCGGGATCGCGGCGGAAGTCTACCTCGGAACCTCCGGCATGCGGCCGCAGATGAAGTATGCGGACCGTCGCCTCTCACCCGCCGCGGTGATCATCGGGGGCGACGAGTTCGCCGCCGGGACCGTGACGCTGAAGGACCTCGACCTCGGCCGCGAATTGGCGTCCGGCGTCAGCGACAACGCCGCCTGGCGCGCCGAGCGGCCCGGCCAGATGACCGTTCCGCGTGCGGAGCTTGTCGCCGCCGTGCGCCGGATCGTGGATCCGCAGCCGTGAGGGTCGAACCGCCGGTTCCGGCCACGGCCCTGGCGGCCATTCGCGAGGCGCTGGCCGGCGCGGGCGCCCAGCCCGTCGACGCGCCGATCCTGCAGCCGCTCAACCTGCTGCTCGACCTGGCCGGCGAGGCGATGCGCGCGCGCCTCTTCGTGGTCCAGGCCGAAGGTGGGGCGGAAGCCTGCCTGCGTCCCGACTTCACCGCCGCGGTGGCGCGCCAGCACATCGACAGCGGGGCGACGGCCGGGCGCTATGTCTACGAGGGCCCGGCGTTCCGCTCCGAGCCGGAAGGTCAGCGGCCGGAGGAATTCGTCCAGCTCGGCGTTGAACTGTTCGCGCCCGCCGGCCCCGCGACGGTCGAGGCCGACGCCGAGATCGCCAGCCTCGCCTGGAGGGCGGCGCTGGCCGGGGGCCGCAAGGACCTGACGCTGTGGCTGGGCGACGTCGGCCTGTTCGCGGCCTTCATCGAGAGCCTGAAGCTGCCCGACGCCTTGTCGGCGCGGCTGAAGCGCGTGGCCGGCCGCCCGCGCCTGCTCTGGGCGGAGCTTGGCCGGGCCGGTGAAGCCGCGGCGCCCGCGGCCGGTGGCGGCCAGCTCGCCGCCATGCTCTCGGGCCTCTCCGAACCCCAGGCCGCCGCCATGCTGGAGGAGGTCTGGGCGCTGGCCGGGGTCGAACCGGTGGGCGGACGGGGACCCGGCGAGATCGCCGCGCGCCTGGTGCGCCGCGCCGAGGCCGCCCGCGCGCCGGCCCTCACCAAGCCGCAGGCCGAGGCGATCGAAGCCTTCATGGCGATTTCGCAGGCGCCGGCGGCGGCCCTGTTGCAGGTCCGCGCGCTGGCCGGCAAGGGCGCGGGCATCGACGCCGCCCTGGCGGATTGGGACGCGCGGCTTGCGAAGCTCGCCGACATCCCGGCTGAGCGCCTACGCTTCACGCCGGCCCTGGGCCACGCCTTCGACTACTACGACGGCATCACCCTGGAGGTGCGCTCGGACGCGCTGGGCGCCGACCGGCCCGTGGCCTCGGGCGGCCGTTACGACAGCCTGCTCGCCCGCCTGGGCGGAACGGCCGACGCCCGCGCGGTCGGCTGTGTCGTTCGGCCCTGGCGCGCCTACGCGGGAGGCGAGGCATGAGCGAACCCCTCATCCTCGCCATCCCCTCCAAGGGCCGGCTGAAGGAACAGGTCGAGGCATGGCTGGCCGATTGCGGTCTGCCGCTGGCGGTGAGCGGCGGCGCGCGCGGCTACCTGGCGAATCTCAAGGGCCTGCCGGGCGTGCAGGTGCGCCTGCTGTCGGCCTCCGACATCGCCGACGCCCTGAGCGCGGGCGAGGCGCACCTGGGCGTCACCGGCGAGGATCTGCTGCGCGAACGCGGCGACCTGGAGAGCCGGGTGCTGCTGCTCCGGCCCTTAAGCTTCGGCCGCGCCGACCTGGTGGCCGCCGTTCCGAAGAGCTGGCTCGACGTCGACACCATGGCCGACCTGGAGGAGGTGGCGCACGACTTCCTGGCCCGCACCGGGCGGCGCATGCGGGTGGCGACCAAGTACCTGGCCCAGACCCGCGCCTTCTTCGCCCGCCACGGGGTGGTCGACTACCGGATCACCGAATCGGGCGGGGCGACCGAGGGCGCGCCCGCCTCGGGCGCAGCCGAGCTGATCGTCGACATCACCACCACCGGCGCGACCCTGGCCGCCAACGGGCTGAAAATCCTCACGGACGGCCTCATCCTGAAGAGCCAGGCCCAACTCGCCGCCAGCCTGAAGGCCGCCTGGAGCGCCGAGCAGCTGGCGAGCGCGGAGCGCCTGCTGCGCGCCGTCGAGGCCCGCGCCGCGGCGCTGACCAGCTCGACCCTGATCTGGCCGGCCACCGGCGAGCCGGCCGAGGCGAAGGCGGTGAAGACGCTCACCGCTGCGGGCGCGACGCCGCGCCCGCATGGCCTGATGATCGAAAGCTCGCGCGCCGCGGAGGCCGCCGCGGCGCTGACAGCCGCCGGGCTCGGTCCCGTCACGGTCTCGCAGCCGGACTTCGTCTTCGAGGTCGACTGCCCGCCGTTTATCGCGTTGAAGCACCGCGTTATTTGACGGACTCGTCAAAACGAGACCGAAATTGCCCGGGCTCGCGAAAAACTGATCGCTTCATGCGCGCTTGTGGCCTGCACAACGTTGACTCGGGTGAAAAATTGCCATCTCTTCACCCCCGCGAGAGACATGAAGGCGCAAGACCTTCCGATCTCCGGCGTTTCGGGGAGGAAACGCCCGCTCTTTTAGAGCGACTGCTCAAAATAAGGCCCGCTGCAACTATCCCCTGCAGCGGGCCAAATTTTTGCGCGGAACTGTTTTTGACGAGAGAGCCAAAAGTATCCCTCCCCCGGAACGGGGAGGGGAGACTCACCAGATCCTGACCCGATCCCCCGGCGCGAGGTACATGGCGTCGCCCGGCTTCAGGCCGAAGGCGGCGTAGAAAGCGTCGACGTTGCGCATGGGCACGTCCACCCGCGCCCGCTCCGGCGAATGCGGATCGCTGACCAGTTGTTGGCGGAGCGCGTCGTCGCGGGTCTTGGCGCGCCACACCTGCGCCCAGCCCAGAAACACCCGCTGGTCGCCGGTCAAACCGTCGATGATCGGCGCCGGCGCTCCGTGCAAAGACGTGTGGTAGGCGTCCAGCGCCAGCAGCAGGCCGCCCAGGTCGGCGATGTTCTCGCCCATGGTCAGGTCGCCGTTGATCTTGGCGCCCGGCAGCACCTCGAAGGCCGAGTACTGCTTGCCGAGCTTCACCGTCTCCGCCTGGAACTTGGCTGCATCCTCCGCCGTCCACCAGTCGGTCAGCCGCCCGGTCCCATCGTAGTGCCGCCCCTGGTCGTCGAAGCCGTGGGTGGTCTCGTGGCCGATCACCCCGCCGATCGCGCCGTAGTTCACCGCCATGTCGCCGTCCGGATCGAAGAACGGCGGGGCCAGGATCGCGGCCGGGAAGACGATCTCGTTGCCGGTCGGGTTGTAGTAGGCGTTGATGGTCGAGGGCGTCATGCCCCACTCAGAGCGGTCCACCGGCCCGCCGAGGCGGCCTACCCGGAAGTCCCAGTCGAAGGTCGAGGCGCGGTTGACGTTGCCGTAGAGGTCGTCGGCCTTGATCGTTAAGGCCGAATAGTCGCGCCACTTGTCCGGATAGCCGATCTTGACGGTGAACTGGGAGAGCTTCTCCAGCGCCTTGGCCTTGGTGGGCGCGGTCATCCAGTCGAGGCGCTCGATGCGCCCCTTCATGGCGGTGCGGATGTCGCCCACCAGGCCCAGCATCTTGGCCTTGCTCTCCGGCGGGAAGTAGGCGGCGACATAGACCTTGCCCAGCGCCTCGCCGATCTGGGTGTCGACCAGCTGCACGCCGCGCTTCCAGCGCGGGCGTTGCGCCGGCTGACCGGCCAGCGCCTTGCCGCGGAAATCGAAGCGGGCGTCGATGAAGGGCTGCGACAGGTAGGGCGCGGCCTGGTCGGCCAGGGTGAACGCCTGCCAGGCCTTCAGCGTCGCGATCGGGGTCTTGGCGAAGACCGCCGCGATCTTCGGGAACGCCGTGTTCTCCTGGGCGACGACGCGGGTCGCCTTGGAAAGGCCCGCGCCGTCCATGAAGGCCGGCCAGTCGAAGCCTGGCGCCAGTTCGCCGAGCTTGGCCGTCTCGTAGGCGTTGTACATCTTGTTGTCGTCGCGCTGTTCCGCCCGCGTCCAGGAGGCCTGAGCGATCTGCGTCTCCATCTCGACGATGGCCTTGGCGCTGGCGGCCGGGTTGGGCCACTTGGCCAGCGTCAGGAGCCTCGCGACATAGGCCTCGTAGGCGGCCTTCTGCTTCGCGAAGCTCTTTTCCAGATAGTAGTCGCGGTCGGGCAGGCCCAGGCCCGCCTGGTTCAGATAGACCGCGTAGTGGTCGGGGTCCTTGCCGTCGACCTGCACCGAGGCGGCGAACACCGAGCCGCCGAACACCTTCTGGGCGTGGCCCATGCCGCGGGCGACATCGGCCTTGGTCTTCTCGGCCTTGATGGCGGCGAGGTCCGCGGCCATCGGCTTGGCGCCCAGCGCGTTGACGGCCGCCTCGTCCATGAAGCTGCGGTAGAGCGCGCCGACCTTGGCCTGTTCGCCGGTCGCCCCGGAGGAAGCAGACGTGTCGGCGGCGGTCTTTTCGAGCAGGGCGTGCAGGCGCGCCTGCGACAGGTCGTTCAGCGCATCGAAGGACCCGAAGCTCGCCCGGTCGCTGGGGATCGTCAGGCTCTTCTCGTAAGCCCCGTTGGCGTACTGGAAGAAGTCCTGGCCGGGCGACGTGCTGGTGTCGCGGCCGGCGAGGTCGAAGCCCCAGGCGCCCATCCGGACGGCCTTGGAGAGGTCCGGTTGCGGCCCGCGCGGCGTCGCCGCGGCCAGAGCCGGTTTCGCGGCCGGTTTCTTCGCCGGATGCTTCTTCGCCGGCGCCTTGGCCACAGGCGGCTGGGCGGGTTCGGTTTCCGCGAGCGCGGGGCCGACGGCGAGGAGGGCGGCCGCCGCGGCGGCCGCGAGCCAGAAAGTCTTCATTCCAGTTAGGGCTCTCGATAGGTTGACCTGCTGCGACCATGCCCCGGCGAAGAGGTTGCCGGGTGTTACATTTTGGTCAGGAATGTGCGGCCTGCGTTCCGCAGGTCTAAGTCGGCGGCAGGCCAGAGGTCACGGCGAAGCTCACCTTCAGCCTGGCGCCGCTGGCGAAGCTGAGGGTGGCCGGAACCTGGTCGCCCGCCTTCAGGGTCCGCTTCACGCCGATGAACATCAGGTGGTAGGCGCCGGGGCCGAAGGTGACCTGGCCGCCGGGCGGCGCCGAGACCATCTGCACGGGCTTCATCGACATGACGCCGCCGGCCATGGCGCTTTCGTGCATCTCCACGCTGGCCGCGACCGGGCTTTCGACCTTTTCCAGGACATCGACGCGCCGGCCGCGGTTGGCCAGCACCATGTAGCCGATCGCGTTGGTCCCCTCGACGGCCGGCCGGCTCCACGGCCGCAGCACCTGGACGCCCGCCGGGCCCGCCTGCGCGGCGGCGAGCGCGGCGGCGGCGCCGACCAGCGACAGGGCGAACAGCAGCGGCTTCATCGGTCAGATCTCCGGGCAGCCCTGCTTAGGCCCATCGCGCGAATTCTCAAGCGACGCCGTGAGTCGCGCGGGACGCCCCACATTTACTGTCGAGCACCTGACACACCCTGCGGCCTCAACGGCGCCGGTACGGCGCCCGAATTTGGTCCGTGTCCGGCCCTGTGGTGGGAACCAAGCGGCGCCGTCCACGTTGCAAGGTGAGCGCGATTGGGGCGCGGGTCAGTACAGGGGGCGCAAGTCGCAGCGCGAGCGAGGTTCCGAAAGCGGTTGGCCCAGGTCAAAACGGCTTTTCGGCGGATCGGTGCGCCACCTGCGGCAAAGAAGGGGATTTACAAGTCATTCCAAGGATTTCGATCCGGCCGCGCGGCCCCATAGTCGGGCCGCCAGTGGGCGAATCGAACTTCAGGCCAAGTAACACGCCCACCGGTCTGGGCGTCGGGCGCGACGGATTTTCTGTGAAGAAATGGATCGACTTACGAGACCATGTTGATCCGCACGGCGATAGTCGTATAGCGTCCGGCAAAGGTTCGCGGGTCTAAGAGATTGAGGTTCGAGTGTGGCTTCGGTGACACTTACGCAATCTGTGGGCCTTGATATAAGAAAAGCTGGGTCGAAAGGCCGCAGCGCTAGGGCAACTGAGAGGGCTCTGATTATGAAGTTCAAACTCCTGGCAGGGGCCGCGCTGGCGGCGGTGTTCGCCGCGTCGGGCGCCTCTGCGCAAGTCGGCTGGTATGGCGCCGTCGATCTCGGCTACCACATGCCGATGGCGATGAAGCTGGATTCCAGCAACCTGGCCGCCAACCAGAACAAGTACATCTGGAATTTCCAGCAGGACAAGGATTACACCGCCTTCGCCCGGCTCGGCTACCAAGTGACCGATCACTGGCGCGTTGAAGCGGAAGTCGGATATCGCCCGGGTGATCTCACCTCGGTCCGCGGCGGCACCAATCAGGCGGTCATCGGCCTCTGCTCGCCAGACGTGCTGCGCACCGCCGCTTCGCCGTCCTGCGGCGCGCCCGGCGGCAAGATCGAATCCTGGTCCCTGCTGGGCAATGTCATTTATGACATCGGTCCGGACTGGGTCATCGATCCGTTCATCGGCGCCGGCATCGGCGTGGACCACCTGAACCTGACCACCAACGGTCAGTTCTCCAACATCACCGGCACCGTCACCGCGCCGAACGGCGCGAACCCGGCGATCCAGAACCTGGTGATCGACGACAGCCAGACGGTCTTCGCCTATCAGCTTCTGGCTGGCGCGACCTGGAAGGCGACCGATCACCTGAAGGTCGACGTGACCTGGCGCTACCTCGGCACCTCGCCGGCGACCTACAGCTCGGCCGGCACCGGCGCGCTGCAGCCCGGCAACTTCGAAGGCCGCTACAAGGACAACTCGGTGACGCTGGGCCTGCGGTATTCGTTCGCCGCCCCGCCGCCGCCGCCGCCTCCCCCGCCGCCGCCGCCGCCCCCGCCGCCGCCGCCTCCCCCGCCGCCTCCCCCGCCGCCGCCGCCGCCTCCGCCGCCGCCGCCGCACTACGAGGCCAAGCAGTTTATCGTCTACTTCCCGTTCGATCAGTACATCCTGACGCCGGAAGCCCAGTCGGTGGTGCAGGAAGCGGCCAACTACTCCTCGGCCGGTCATGCGACCAAGGTGACTGTGGTCGGCTACACCGACACCTCCGGTTCGGCGGCCTACAACATCCGCCTGTCGGAACGCCGTGCGAAGGCCGTGGCCGACGCGCTGGTCGGAATGGGCGTCGCCCAGACCGCCCTGTCGGTCGACTGGAAGGGCAAGACCAACCTTGCCGTCCAGACCGCCGATGGCGTGAAGGAACCGCTGAACCGCCGTTCGACGGTCGACATCAGCTTCTGATCTCGGCCACCGAGCGATCGGTGAAACGTTTGGAGCCCGGCCGAAAGGCCGGGCTCCTTTCGTTTGCATCCTCGGCCAGCGCCAGCGCGCAGCTTTCCAGCCCCTGACGCGTTTCCGCCGGACGGAAGCGGCTGATCCCGCGCGTCAGGCCGCTTACGCGGTAAGCCCTTCACAGTGTCGTGAGCGGGGGTGCGTCAATGACCGCCAAGCCCTTGATCTGCCGAGAGGCAAGGGTGCTCGTTAACCTTTGGTTTACGAAAAAACTTGGGCGCCAAACCGCCGCCCTCATTGACGAGTCATTAGGACGGGTGCCCCATATGTAGGTTGTTCGGGCGTGTCGCCACACAACATGTAGGGGCAAGGGACCTAGGCCAGGGGTGGCGGGTTCCATAGGGGCATAGGGTCAGGGACGATGAGTGAAGCGGCGAAAGTTGGGATTGCCGAGTCTATTGAACGGGTTGTCGACGAGCCTTCGCGCCCGCAGCTGACGCTGGTCAGGAAGGTCGAGGTCGACCGGTCGCGCGACGCCTTGTTGACCGACTTCGGCAAGACCACGCTGGAAGACCGCTATCTCCTGGCCGGCGAGAGCTATCAGGACATGTTCGCGCGAGTCGCCACGGCCTACGCTGATGATGCCGACCATGCGCAACGGATTTACGACTACATCTCGAAGCTGTGGTTCATGCCGTCGACGCCGGTGTTGTCGAACGGCGGCGCGAATCGCGGCCTGCCGATCTCCTGCTTCCTGAACGCCGTGCCGGACAGCCTGGAAGGCATCCAGGGCGTCTGGAACGAGAACGTGCACCTGGCCTCCAACGGCGGTGGCATCGGCACCTATTGGGGCGGCGTGCGCTCCATCGGCGAGAAGGTGAAGGGCGCGGGCCAGACCAGCGGCATCATCCCCTTCATCCGCGTGATGGACTCGCTGACGCTGGCGATCAGCCAGGGCTCGCTGCGCCGCGGCTCGGCCGCCGTCTACCTCGACATCCACCATCCGGAGATCGAGGAGTTCCTGGAAATCCGCAAACCCTCGGGCGACTTCAACCGCAAGTCCCTGAACCTGCACCACGGCATCTCGATCACCGACGAGTTCATGGAGGCCGTGCGCGACGGCGCCATGTTCGGCCTGCGCTCGCCCAAGACCAAGGACGTGGTCAAGGAGGTCGACGCCCGCACGCTGTGGCAGAAGATCCTCGAGATCCGCCTGCAGACCGGCGAGCCCTACCTGATCTTCGCCGACACCGTGAACCGCTCCATGCCGCAGCATCAGCGGGAGCTGGGCCTGTCGGTGCGCCAATCCAACCTCTGCTCCGAGATCGTGCTGCACACCGGCAAGGATCACCTGGGCAAGGAGCGCACCGCCGTCTGCTGCCTCTCCAGCGTCAACGCCGAGACCTTCCTGGAATGGCGCGACCACCCGACCTTCATCGAGGACGTCATGCGCTTCCTCGATAATGTGCTGGAGGACTTCATCCAGCGCGCCCCGCCGGAGATGGCCAACGCCGTCTACGCCGCGGTGCGCGAGCGGTCGGTGGGCCTGGGCCTGATGGGCTTCCACACCTTCCTGCAGCAGCAGAACGTGCCGTTCGAGAGCGCGCTCGCCAAGAGCTGGAACATGCGCCTGTTCAAGACGCTGCGCCGCCAGTGCGACGCCGCCTCGCGCACGCTGGCCGCCGAGCGCGGGCCGTGCCCGGACGCCGAAGAGCGCGGCATCATGGAGCGCTTCTCGCACAAGCTCGCCATCGCGCCGACCGCCTCGATCTCGATCATCTGCGGCGGCACGTCCGCCGGCATCGAGCCGATCCCGGCCAATATCTACAGCCACAAGACGCTCAGCGGCACCTTCGCGGTGAAGAGCCCCTATCTTGAGAAGCTCCTCGAGGAGAAGGGCCAAAACACCTCGGCGGTCTGGGACGGCATCCTCGAGAACGAGGGCTCGGTGCAGCACCTGGATTTCCTCAGCCAGGATGAGAAGGACGTCTACAAGACCGCCTTCGAGATCGACCAGCGCTGGGTCGTCGAGCTCGCCGCCGACCGCACGCCGGAAATCTGCCAGTCCCAGTCGATCAACATCTTCCTGCCGGGTGACGTCGATAAGTGGGACCTGCACATGCTCCACTGGCAGGCGTGGGAGCGGGGGTGCAAGTCGCTCTACTATCTGCGCTCCAAGTCGGTGCAGCGGGCGGCGCACGCCGGGGGCGAGACCCACGCGGCGGTGGACATGTCGGGCGCGGCCAAGACCGACTACGAGGAATGCCTCGCCTGCCAGTAGGCGACGATTGCCCAGGATAACATCGGTGTGGCGGCAAGCCGGCGTAAAAACGGCATTGCCCGCTATTGAGGCGATGAACGCTTCGCGGCGTCCCTGGAACCAAGGGGAGCGCGGGGTTTCGGCACAGTTTATGCATGTGGCGAAAATGACTCGCGAAAGCGTCGGCGCATGCCTACGCTGTCATTGGGGAACCGCTGATCGGTTTGCGACTTTGGCTATGCAGAACACATAGCGACGGACCGCAGACTAGACGGCGGGCTGGGGAGAAGAGACGATGCGGCCGCTGGCTATTCTAGCCACCGTCCTGACCTGCGCCGCGGCGACCGCCGCGAGTGCGCAACCGCTGACTTTGACGCTTCCCGCTTCCAGCGACATTCTGACCAGCGCGGCGCATGCCGACGAGGCGACGGCGCTCGCCATCCTGAACGGCGCGGCCTTCGCGCCCAAGACCGCCTCCGACGGCGTCGACCCGGTCGGCCAGTTGCTGGACCGTGAGACCTATCAGCCGGGGGCCGGCCTGATGCGCTGGATGACCGGCGAGACCCAACTCACCCCGGCCGGCGCCGGCGGCCCGGTCGATTCGCTCAGGGTCAGCGTCGGCGGGGCCCTTCGGACGCCGGGCGGCCTGCCGCTCAACCTCAGCCACGCCCAGTACGACCCCGACGCCTACGACGTGACCATCACCCGCGCCTGGCCGGCGGCGTTCGCGCTGCGGACCGGCCCCTTCGGGGTCGACCTGACGCCGCACGCCGGCCTGGGCATGACCAGCTACGGGACCTCCGCCGAGGCTGGCGCGACGCTGCGCGTGATGCGGTCCGACGCCGCCATGGCCGAGCAGCTGCGGGCCATGGGCGTGCAGGACGGCGGGGCCTTCGGCGACCGCGGCCGCTGGTATCTGTTCGCCGCGGCGAGCGGGCGGGCGGTCGGCATGAACATGCTGCACGGCGACCAGGGCTGGAACCGCGCCGGCTGGTCCACCGACCAGACCTCGACGCTGACCGGCGACGCCCAGGTGGGCGTGGGCTGGCGCAAGGGCGATATGCAGACCTCGTTCGGCTACATCCACCGCGAGGTGAAGGGCCAGAACATGCTGTTCGGCGTCGACCCCAAGGCCGACTCGGTGGTGGCCTTCTCCCTCTCCATCCGCCCGCACTAGCGGCGAGGTGGCGGGCACCTTCGGCGCGAACCACGAAATACACGAAATACACGAAAGCGGCCGTGCCCCCGCGAGCGAAGCTCGCTGTCCTGTCCAGCGCGAGGGTCGATATTGGCCTTCGGCCTTTCGGGCCGCCGGATCGCTTTCGTGTATTTCGTGTATTTCGTGGTTCAAATCTTTCCCGAGCAGGCGCCGCGGGACATATCCACCGGCCATCACAACCTCGTGGATAAACGCAACATGCGGCGTCGCGCCGCTTGCCGACCACTATATCTTGCGTCACCTTAACCCTGCAGAAACCATACACGCACAGGCGCGACGATGAACAAGCCGACCTCCAACGTCCGCACGCTCCCGGGTCTCCTCACCCCGTCCGCCGCCTACAAGCCGTTCCGCTATCCCTGGGCCTACGAGTTCTGGAAGAAGCAGCAGCAGGTCCACTGGATGCCCGAGGAGGTGCCGCTGGGCGAGGACTGCAAGGACTGGGCGACCAAGCTCAACGACCGCGAGCGCAACCTGCTGACCCAGATCTTCCGCTTCTTTACCCAGTCGGACGTCGAGGTGAACGACAACTACATGGAGCGCTACGCCCGCGTCTTCAAACCGACCGAAGTGAAGATGATGCTGGCCGCCTTCTCCAACATGGAGACCATCCACATCGCCGCCTACGCGCTCCTCCTGGAGACGATCGGCATGCCGGACGCCGAGTTCACGGCCTTCCTCGACTACCAGGCCATGCGCGACAAGCACGACTACATGCAGCAGTTCGGGGTCGAGACGAACGCCGACATCGCCCGCACCATCGCCATGTTCGGCGGCTTCACCGAGGGGCTGCAGCTGTTCGCGTCCTTCGCGATGCTGATGAACTTCCCGCGCAACAATAAGATGAAGGGCATGGGCCAGATCGTGTCGTGGTCGGTGCGGGATGAAAGCCTGCACTGCGAGGGCATGATCAAGGTCTACCACGCCTTCAACGCCGAAACGGGCGCGGTCACCAAGTCGGTCGCCGCCGACATCGTCGACTGCTGCAAGACGGTCGTGGGCCTGGAGGACAAGTTCATCGACCTGGCCTTCGAGGCCGGCGAGGTCCAGGGCATGACCCCCGACGACATCAAGGCCTACATCCGCTTTGTCGCCGACTGGCGCCTGCGCCAGCTGCGCCTGCCGGAGATCTACGGCGGGCGGCGGGAAAACCCCCTCCCCTGGCTGCAGAGCCTGCTGTCCGGCGTCGAGCACGCCAACTTCTTCGAGGCCCGCTCCACCGAATACTCCAAGGCCGCCACCCGCGGCGCCTGGCACGGCGAGGCCGGCGTCTGGGCGGAGTTCGACCGTGTCCTCGCCAAGCGCAAGGAGCAGGAGGAGGCGCTCTAGGCCTCTCCTCCCGACCCCCGACGCAGACAAAGAGAGAGGCGGTCGCGGCGGAGCGCGGACGTCCCGTCCGCGTCGTTGGCGAGCGAGACGTCCGCCCTCCTTCCCAACCGACGAGGTCAAATAGCGCACGGCCCAGCTTGGGCTGAATAATGTCCTGATAATGTCAGTATGGCAGAAGGTCGCGCTGTCCGAACGAAAATATGCCCTATATGCGTTGACACCCGCCTAAATCGGTGCGCCATTAAGGCGGCACATACCGTGTGAAAATCCAGGGGCATGACCATGAAATCCGTACTCTTCGCAGGCGCCGTCGCGCTTGCGGCTCTCGCCGGGGTGAGCGCCCACGCGACGACCAAGATCTTCACCTACTCGGATCTCGGCTCGACCGTCGCGACCGGCTCGTTCACCTACGCGAACGGCGACACCGGCGTTCTCGGCTACGGCGACCTGACCGCCTTCACCGTGACCGTGTCGGGCGTGACCTACAACCTGGCTCAGGTGGCCACGCTGACCGACTACGTGTATTTCGGCTACGACACCGCCGGAAACGACTTCGTCACCAATCCCAATACCTGCGGCTTCGCCGGCTGCGGCTTTCAGTCGTCGCTGAGCGCGATCAACAGCAGCGGCACCTTCGGGTATTTCTTCAATCCCGTGCCGGGCGGCTACCTGGAATACTCGACAGGCAGGGGTGGATCCATCGATAAGATCACCATCTCGGGCGCGGGCACGCCCGAGCCGGCCACATGGGCCCTCATGCTCATGGGCTTCGGCGGTCTCGGCGCCAGCCTGCGCGCGCGCCGCACCCGGGCCGTCGCGAACGCCGCCTGAGTTTCGCTCGTCTCTGAACCGGGCGCCGCCTTCCCGGCGGCGCCCGGCTTTCCTGCCCTCTCCGCCATCGGGCTCGCGGGTCAGCGGACCGCGCAGGGCCCTACGCGGCGTAGAGCGGCGAGGTCGCCTTCAGGAAGCGCAGCAGGTGGCGCATGGTGACCACCGTCTCGCCGCGCTCGTCGCGCGCGGTCGCATCCCACCACAGGTACTCGGTCTTGGGGCTGTCGCCGACGCCGACCACGCGCCCCTCCACCTCGTAGGGTCGGTCCAGGAACACCGGGCCGCGGTGGAAGGCGATCTCGAAGGCGCCGAACATCGCCAGCGTGTCGCCGAGGTGCGGGGAGATGCGGTCGTGGTGATGACCGCCGCCGTCGCCGACAAGCAGGCGGAACATCATCGCCGAGACGGCGTTGAGCGAGGCGATCGGCGCCCCCCAGGGCGAGGGGCCGACATACCAGTCCATCACCTCGTTGAGCGCCCCGGTCTTCAGGAGCTGGTCCTGGAACGCCTGCTGCGCCGTCAGCGCCTTCTTGCCGAGGAGCTGGCCTGGCTTCACGCCCTTGAGCAGGCGCAGGGACGCCTCGTCGCAGGTCTTCAGGTCCCGCGTGGCGAGCTCCGAGCGGGAATGGTCGCCGAGCGACGCCGTGCCCTGGCAGACGACGATCGCCGGATCGTCGGGGCGCCGGGCGTGGATGCGCGTCTGCGCGCCCGCCGGCGACGGCCGCTCCACCACCGCCTGCACGGTCTCGCCGGAGACCACCACATTGAGGAAGTAGAGCGACAGCGCCCCGCGCTCGAACCACTCGCGCCCATAGGCCTCGACCAGCAGGGGCGCGAAAAGGTCGAGGTGGTTGTTGCCCCCCACCGCCGCGCCGCGGAAGCCGAGCTTCTTGGCGGCCTCCGGATCGTGAATGCTGGAGTCGGACTGGTTGAGCGCGGTGCGGACCTTGCCCACCAAAGGAGCGGCCAGAGTGGCGGCGTCGGACATGATGGTGGTCTCCCGAGGTTGCTCGCGCGACTTCACCACCGCCCCGCCGCCGACGCAAGCGCCGCCGGCCCGACGTCGCGCCGAGGTAGTCGCTCGCGCCGAATCCTTCCTCGACCTGGTCCAACACCCGCGTCAGGATCATCGACCACAATCGAGAGCGGGGGCGAGATGACGACGCGCGCCGACACCCTCGATCGCCGCGCAGTCAAGATCGCCCAGCAGGTGGATGGGATCGATCATCTGCCCATCGACCTCGACCCACCCCATGTGGTTGCCGCCGGCGGACCAGCCCAGCAGTCGCTGGATCTGCTCAGGGTAGCTGGCGACCTGCGCGGACGTCAGCGACAGGTACATGTTCTCTTCCTGCCGGACGTTCGAAGCATCGAACGCCATGCCCGGGGTGGCTCGGTGCTCGGCCTGCGTGCTGTTCGCGCCGCCCGCATGAAAGGTCGAGCCGAGGAAGATCAGAGCGGACCCGGCCTTCATGACGGTCGCGATCGCCTCAGACGGATCGGGCTTGCGCTCGTCGTCCCAGAGGTGGCTGCCCGGAATGACGAGGGTCGCGCCGTTCTCGGCGGTGAAATCCGAGACCGCGCAAATGACCTGCACCCGGCGCCGAGCTGGAGCGTCGGGGACGGGCGATCGGTGGCTACGATGTCATGATCGCGGGACACGCCCGCAGCCGCGGGCCGATCGTGGTGACGGGCGCCCTCGGCGAGTTCAGCCGGGTCGACGGCCTGCGCAGCGAGGATTGGCTCGCGTAACCGGCGCGGCCCAGTGCGACGGGTCATCTTCAAAACAGATCACAATTGCCACTATCATATATTGGACCAATGGATGGTTCAGCCCTAGGTTTGGGACAGGACAGGCCGTCCTATGTCGAGCGAGCAATTCCTCGCTTATATACAGGAGGATCTCATGATCACTGAAGACTACGTCAGAAAGATTTTCAAGGCGCTCGAGCAAGGTGATGGCGCCGGCTTTTTCCAGCATGTAGACGACAAGGTCGACTGGATCGTTGAAGGCACGCATCCGCTGGCCGGTCACTATAGGTCGAAATCCGATTTCCTGGCCGGGACCTTCGCGAAGCTCGCCAAGGTTCTGCCCAATGGGGCTCAACTCGTCGTCGAGCATCTGCTCGTGAAGGATGACCAAGCTGTCGTGGAGCTTCATTCCTTGGCCACGGCGAAGAACGGGATGAGGTTCGACAACCGGTACTGCTGGGTCGTCCATTTCCGCGGCGGCGCCATCGACCGAGTGAGGGCCTATCTCGATTCGGCGATGGTCACGCGTCTCTTCGAAGAAAACCCGATCTAGCTATCCACCCTCGGAGTCTCGGCCGATCGTTGCGGGTGGGTATACAGCAAATCTTGTGATTTCAAGGTGCAGGAGCGAACCGATGTCAACGTCTCATATCCAGACACTTCGCACAATGCTTCGAGACGAGAAGGGCGTTATAGTGCCAGGCGCGCCGAACGCGCTCGCCGCTCGGATCATCGCTGATCTGGGCTTCAAGGCGGTCTATCTGACCGGCGCCGGTCTCACCAATATGCACCTCGGCTTGCCGGACCTTGGGTTCATGGATCTGAGCCAGGTGGCCGATCACGTGATGGCGATCCGGTGCGTGATCGACCTGCCGCTGATCGTCGATATCGACACCGGTTTCGGCAACGCCGTCAACGTCACCCACACGGTTCGGCTCCTTGAGCAGGCCGGCGCCAGCGCCATCCAGATCGAGGATCAGCGTGCGCCGAAACGGTGCGGTCATTTCGACGGCAAGGACTTGATCTCGCTGCAAGAAATGGTGGGCAAGGTGCAGGCGGCGGTCGACACGCGACGGCAGGATCTGGTGGTCATCGCTCGAACCGACGCCTGCGCCGTCGAAGGCTTCGAGGCGGCCATCGAACGGGCCGGTCGCTACATCGAGGCTGGCGCGGACGTCACATTCGTCGAGGCTCCAGAGAGCCTCGATGACCTCGAGGCGGTCCCCCGTCGCCTGAAGGCGCCTCAACTGGTCAACATGGTGCTCGGCGGCAAGACGCCCATCGTCGACACGAAAGCGGCGGCCGAGATGGGGTTCAGCCTGGTGCTCTACGCCAACGCCGCCCTGCAAGGCGCCGTGCAAGGCATGCAGTCGACGCTGTCGGCGCTAAAGGAAAAGGGCGTCCTCGATGAGAGCGCCGTCACGTCCTTTGCGGAGCGACAGAGGCTGGTGGACAAGCCGGCCTTCGACCTCATGGGGGCCCGCTACGCGGCGCACTGAGCAAACCTTGTCAGGTTTGCTTATATTAAACATTCTCAGCAGCATTGATTTCGCTTTGAGAAAGCAAAATCAATCGTGGCTTTTGCCACGCAAGGCTGCTTAGGAAACGGCGCGCGCGATGAAGTTGCGCACCACGGGCGACGTCTCTCCTCGCCGGCAGGCGAGCGCAAGTTGTGCTGTCGGCGACTGGTCGGCGATCTGCCGGTAGGCGACGCCTGTCACCCGCACTTGCATCATCGACGCCGGGACGATCGATACGCCCAGCTCCGCGGCCACCAGAGTGATGATCGATCCAATTTGCGGCGCCAGCTGGCCGATGGCCGGCTCGAAGCCCGCGTTTCGACAGGCTTCGACAATTGTGTCGTAGAGCGTTGGTCCGATTTCCCGCGGGAACAGCAGAAACGGTTCGTCTTTCAATATCGCCAGATCGATCTCTTCGCATGCAGCGGCAGGATGCCGTTCGGGGAGGGCGACCACCATCGGCTCCTCCGACAGGCGGCGGAGCTGCAGCTCTTCGCTGCCGGGTGTGCCTGGCCGCAGGAACACGGCATCGAGCGTTTCCTCGCGCAAGCCGGTAACGAGCCGGGTCGTATTGGCCTCCTCGAGCGTGAGGTAGATGTCGGGATAGGCGCGTCGGAAGGCGCGGATCGCCGACGGCACGACAACATTGAACGCCGCCGACGCGGTGAAGCCGACACGCAACGATCCCGTCTCGCCACGCGCCGCGCGCCGCGCCGCCATGGTCGCTCGCTCGGCGATCAACGGCATCTCCTTCACACCGGCCATGAACGCCTTGCCGGCCTCGGTAAGCTCCGCGCCGTGGGCGAGACGATGGAACAGCTGGGCGCCGACCTCACCTTCCAGATCCTTGATCTGCTGGCTGAGCGGCGGCTGCCCAATGCCAACCTTGGCCGCCGCCCTGGTGAAATGCCGCTCCTCGGCGACAGCCAGAAAATATCGGATGTGGCGTAGCTCCACGATCATCTCCCAAACAGATCATATCCACCTGTATCATATATTGGACCAATGGAGTGCGCGGGTCTAGCTCTTGGGGCGAAGGAGATCGCCGATGTCCGATGCAAACCTTGCTCCCTGCCGAAGCTGGCTCTTCACGCCGGCAACCCGTCCGGACCGGTTCGCCAAAGCCGCGGCAGTCGGCGCCGACGTTTCGATTCTCGACCTCGAAGATTCGGTCGCGCCAGGCGACAAGAATCGGTCGCGAAACACCGCGCTCGACTTCCTGAAGGCGCGCAAGTCGGACGGCGTGCAGTACGCCCTGCGGGTGAACGGACTCGATACGCACGCAGGCCTTCGCGACCTCAATGCGATGCTCGAAACGGGTGCGACGCCTGACTACCTCGTGTTGCCGAAGACCGACAGCGCCGGCCATCTGCAGATTCTCGATCGCCTGCTGGCGTCGGCGTCAAAGTCGACGAAGCTCGTCGGCATCGTCGAGAGCGCACGGGGGCTCGCAGGCGTCGAGGCGATCGCTTCGGCGACACCACGGCTCGCGGGCCTCATGCTGGGCGCCGCCGACATGGCCGCTGACCTCGGCGCGGCGACCACGTGGGAACCACTGGCCTGGGCGCGCGCCCGGCTCGTTGCGGCCTGCGCCCTGGCCGGCGTGATGGCGATCGACGCCCCTTATTTCGACGTCCACGACACAAATGGCCTGCAGCAGGAGATGGCGCGTGCGGTCGCCTTCGGCTTCGGGGCCAAGGCCGCCATCCATCCCGGCCAGGTCGCCGCGATCAACGCCGCGCTGACGCCCACCCAGGAAGCCGTAGAGCGAGCACGCGCCATCCTGGCCGAGAACGCCAAGGGCGTGGGCACGGTCGGCGGCCAGATGATCGACGAAGCCGTCGCGCGCAAAGCGCGCCGCACGCTCGCCGCTGCCGGGATCCCGGTCTAGCGCCGGCCCGAACCACAGACAATCCAGCCTCAGAAGGAGACACTTCAATGGAAACCATCGTCCCTGCCTACAAAGCCGTCGGCGAGCGGCGCTATCGCGAAACCAACGGGCTCTACTGGGAGGACTTCGAGCCCGGCGACGTGTTCGAGCACCGGCCCGGCCGCACAGTCCTCGATGTCGACAATACTTGGTTCACGTTGCTGACGTTGAACATCCAGCAAGTCCATTTCGACGCGGCCTATGCCGCCAGGACGGAGTGGAAGAAGCCGCTCGTCGACTCGACCTTCACGCTGGCCCTGCTCACCGGCATGAGCGTGCGCACCGTCAGCGCCAAGGTCGTCGCCAATCTCGGCTGGGACAAGGTCAAGGCCACCCATCCCGTCTTCGCCGGCGATACGCTCTATGCCGAGAGCACCGTCCTTTCCAAGCGCGAGTCCAAGAGCCGCCCCACTCAGGGGATCGTCACCGTCTCCACCCGCGGCGTCAACCAGGACGGCGCCGAAGTGATGAGCTTCGAGCGCACCATGCTTGTCCATCGCCGCGGCCACTCGCCCGAAGAAGCCGCCAACTACTGATCGCTTTGCGCAAGGAGATACGACGATGGACGCGATCGCGCTCTATCAATCCAAGCTGACGACGCCCGAGCAGGCTGTCGCAACGATACCGTCGGGCAGCCGTCTGTCCATGGGCATGTTTGCCACCGAACCGCCCGCGCTTTTGAAGGCGCTCGCTGATCGCGCCGCTGCTCGTGCGCTCGAAGATCTCAGGATCTACTATTACGAGTCTACCCGGATCGCTGGCGATACGGTCCTGCGCTATGAGCTCAACGACCGCATCCTTCCCTATTGCATGTTCATAGCCGGCGTTGAACGCGCCCTGATCAAGCGCGGCGTGGAGGATGGCGGCCGCAAGGTGGTCTCCTACGTGCCCTCGAACTTCCATCAGGCCGTCCGGCTGCTGACGGAGGAGATCGGCATCGACACCTTCGTCTGCACCGTCTCGCCGATGGACCGCCACGGCTATATGAGCTTCGGAACCGGCAACGACTATTCGACAAAGGTGGCGCGCTCCGCCAAGCGCCTGCTGGTCGAAGTCAACGAATACATGCCGCGGGTCTATGGCGAAGGTGCGCAGCTGCATGTCTCGGAAGTCGACGCGATCGTCGAGAACCACGCGCCGCTGCTTGAACTGCCGGCGCCTGGAGCCGCTCCAGAGGACCATGCCATTGGCGCCATCATCGCCGACATGGTTCCGGACGGGGCCTGCCTGCAGATGGGCGTTGGCGCCTTGCCCAACCTCGTCTGTGCGGCGCTGAAAGACCGCAACGATCTCGGCATCCACACCGAGGCCCTGAATCCGGGGCTCGTCGAGCTCGTCCGCGCCGGCGTGGTGACCAACAAGCGGAAGGCGCTCGACCGCGGCAAGACAGTCTTCACTTTCGCCATGGGGCAGAAGGCCACGTACGACTTCCTCGACGACAATCCGGGGGTCGAGAGCCGGCCGGTGGACTACGTCAACGACCCCAGGATCATAGCGCAGAACGACAATGTCGTGTCGATCAACGCCACGCTCCAGATCGACCTGACCGGCGCCTGCAATTCCGAGCACATGCTCGGCCATCAATACAGCGCCTCAGGCGGACAGCTCGACTTCGTACGCGGCGCGTTCGCTTCGAAAGGCGGCAGATCGATCATCGCCGCTCGTTCAACGGCCGCGAAAGGCACGGTCTCGCGTATCGTTCCCAGGCTCGACGGGCCGGTGACGACCCCGCGGATCGACACGCAGTATGTCGTCACCGAGTTCGGCGCCGCGAACCTCAAAGGTCTCTCGTCGACGGAGCGCGCGAGGGCGCTCATCGCCCTCGCTCATCCTGGGTTCCGCGATGAGCTCACCGAGGCCGCGAAGCAACAACATCTGATTTGAGCTCTTGGGCCGCGTCCAGGCCCGGTCAAGCATGCAAGGAGCCAGACCATGACAACCGTCGCAGAGCAGTTCGCCGAAACCCTGGCGGCGTCAGGCGTCAAACGGATCTATGGCATCGTGGGCGACAGTCTGAACGGCCTGACCGACGCCATCCGCCGTCAGGGCAAAATCGAATGGATTCATGTGCGGCATGAAGAAGTCGCCGCTTTCGCGGCCGGCGCCGAAGCGCACCTCACGGGCAGCCTCGCCGTTTGCGCCGGAAGCTGCGGACCGGGCAATCTGCATCTCATCAATGGCTTGTTCGATTGCCATCGCTCGCGCGTGCCGGTGCTGGCGATCGCCGCCCATATTCCCTCCGCCGAGATCGGCTCGGGCTATTTCCAGGAGACCCATCCGGAGACCCTGTTCCGGGAATGCAGCCACTACTGTGAATTGGTTTCCAGCGCGCGCCAGATGCCCCGCACGCTCGAGATTGCGATCCGCGAGGCGGTGGCCAGGCGCGGCGTCTCCGTGGTGGTGATCCCGGGCGATGTCGCCCTCCGGACGGCCGGACCGGCCCGCTTGCCGAAACGCGAGGCGCTGATGCCGCAGCCTGCCGTGACAGCGCCGTCACAAGGCGCCCTCGACGATCTCGCTTCACTGCTCAACGCTGCGGAACGGGTGACGGTCCTGTGCGGCTC
>NZ_DATGEX010000050.1:0-14336 GCF_035309685.1 Phenylobacterium sp. | reverse complement strand
CCCGGTCACCCTGCTGCACGCCGGCGTGACGGTGGTGATCCTGTTCGCCGCCGCGGCGCTCTACGTCATGCTGACCCCGCACAAGGAGATCACCCTGATCCGCGACGGCAACACCGCCGCGGCCGTGTCCCTGGGCGGGGTGCTGGTGGGGCTCGCCATACCGCTGGCGGTGTCGCTGAAGGCCTCGACGGGGCTGGTGGACCTGGCGCTGTGGGGCGTGGCGATCACGCTGGTGCAGCTTTTGATCTTCCGGGTGGTGGACCTGATCCTGCACGGCCTGCCCAAACGCATCCAGGACGACGAGATGGCCGCGGCCTCCATGCTGGTGGGCGCCAAGCTCGCCACCGCGCTGATCCTCGCCGCCGCTGTCTCCGGCTGACCGGAGCGGACGCTTAAAGAATGCATTTCCCGAGGCTGCCCGACTGGCTGATCTACGCCGTGGTGGTGGTGGCCCTGCTGTTGGCCGCGGTCGGCCGGCAGGAACGCGCCGACGCGCCGCCGGCCCCGCCGCCGACCCCAGAAGCCGAGGGCGCGGCCTTGGGTCCAGCCTCGCCCTTCGATCCTTCGGTCGTGGTCGAAGTGTCAAACAAGACCGAGGCGGGCGCCGGCACCGCCTTTTCGATCTCGCCGGGCGGCGTCTGGGTGACCGCCCGCCACGTGGTCGAAGGCTGCGCCCAGGCCGCCATCGTCGTCGCGCCGGGCCGAGGCGTCGCCGCGAGCGTGCGCATCGACCCCGGCGCCGAGACGGCGATCCTGACCACCGACGGCGGCGCGCCGGCCCTGCCGCTGGGCCTTGGCCAACGGCTGCGGCGGGGCGAGCGGGCCTTCCACATGGGCTTCCCGCAGGGGCGGCCGGGCGAGGCGAGCTCGCGCCTCTTGGGCCGCGAGAACCTGGTGGTGCAGGGGCGCGGCGCGCGCACCGAACCGGTGCTGGTCTGGGCGGAGACCGGCCGCACCGATGGGCTGAAGGGCACGCTGGGCGGGCTTTCCGGCGCCCCGGCGCTGGACGACCGGGGCCGCGTGGTCGGCGTCACCATCGCCGAGGCGCCCCGGCGCGGACGCATCTACACCACCTCGCCGGAGACCACGGCGCGGGCGCTGAAGGCCGCCGGCCAGCGGTTCCCCGACGCGGCCGGCCAGCCGATCGGCGCCGACAACTATGGCCGCATGGCCGATGACCTGCGGCGCAATCTGCGCGTCGCCCAGGTGGTCTGCCTGACGGCCTAGGCCGAGGGCGCCGCCAGCCGGCTGCGATGCGCCAGCAACAGAACCAGCAGGATCGGCGGGATCGCGGTCAGACCCGTCCCGATCCAGGCGGTGGCGTAGGCCCCCATCAGGCCCTGGGTGTGCGACAGCCCGTCGACCACCTGGCCGGAGAAGCCCTTCAGGAACTTGCCGAGGAACGCGTAGGTCGAGGACAGCAGGGCGTATTGGGTCGCGGTGTAGCCCAGGCCCGTCAGGCTCGACATGTAGGCGATCAGCGCCACGCCGGCGAAGGACTGGGCGAACTGGTCGAGCGCCATGACGCCGGTGAAAACACCGATGTCGTGGTTGATCGTGAGCAGGGCGAAGGAGGCGGTGCCGAGACCCTGCAGGACCGAGCCGGTAATGAGCGTCCGGAACAGGCCGAACCGCACGGCGAACAGGCCAGAGGCGACGGTGCCGATGAAGGCGCCGGGCAAGCCGGTGGCGCCGCGGACCACCGCCACGACATCCTTGGAGAGCCCGAGGTCGTGGTAGAAGGGGTTGTACATCGGCCCCATCAGGAAGTCGGGCAGGCGGTAGGCGGCGATGGCCAGCAGCATCAGCAGGCCCAGCGCCTTGTGTGCGGCGAAGAACTGGACGAACGGCCCGATCACCGCATCGAAGAAGCCGCGCGGGGTCCACAGCGGCGCCTGCGCCTGCATCACGGCCTCGGCCCGGGCGGGTTCGAAGGCGAACAGGCTGGCGGCGACGCCGATTCCCATCAGCACCGCCATGGCGACGTAGGAGGCCGGCCATCCGAAGTGCTGGGCGCCGGCGATGATCGCGGCGTCGGCGATCAGGATCGCGATCCGGTAGCCGATGTTGGCCGCTGCGGAGAGCAGGCCCATTTCGTCAGGTCCGTCCGACGCCTCGATCCGCCAGGCGTCGATGACGATGTCCTGGGTGGCTGAGGCGAAGGCGACCATCACCGCGAAGCCGACGATGGTCGTCAGCCCCGCCTTGGGGCCCGTCAGCGCCATGGCGACCAGGCCGGCGGCGATGACCAGCTGGGCGAGCAGCATCCAGCCCCGCCGGCGTCCGAACCGCCCGAGCAGGGGGACATCCACCCGGTCCACAACCGGCGACCAAAACGGCTTGAGCACATAGGCGAGCCCCGCCCAGGAGGCGAAGCCGATGACCTTGAGGCTGATCCCCTCGTCACGCAGCCAGTAGCCGAGGGTGTTCTGGGTGAGCAGGAAGGGGAGGCCGGACGCGAAACCCAGGGCCAGCATCACCGCGACCTTGGGCTGCCGCAGTTCGCGCAGCACATCCATCGCTGTGCGTTTCGGGCGCGGTGCGGTGGCAGTGTCCGTGCTCATCAAAGGCTCCGGCGATTCGCCGGCGCCCGCCCGGCTCTAGCCGACCTTGGAGCGCCTCGCGGCTTCCGTCCAGCCGGGCCCGGTCCAGCGGGTGAGCATGGCCCGCAGCGCGTCCGGCGACATCGGCTTGACCAGGAAATCGTTCATGCCGGCGGTCAGGCAGGCGTGGCGGTCGTCCTCGAAGGCGTTGGCGGTCAGCGCCACGATCGGGGTCTCGACGCCGAGAGCCCGCAGCGCCCGAGCCGTCTCGACGCCGGTCAGGCCCGGCATCCGCATGTCCATCAGGATCAGGTCATAGGCGCCGACCTTGACCGCGGCGATAGCCTCCTCGCCGCTGACGGCGTGGTCGATGGCGCAGCCCTCGCGGGTGAGCAGCGCACGCGCCAGCAGGGCGTTGATCGGATTGTCCTCCACCAGCAGCACCCGTTTGCCGGGCGCAGCCGCGGTGGCGATGCGTTCGTCTTCGGCGGCGCCTGGCGCCTGTTCGGCTCCCGCAGCCACCAGCACCCGCTCGGCGAGGGAGGCGCGGCGCAGCGGCTTGATCAGATAGCCCGCGAAGCCCGAGCGGCGGTAACGGCCGATCAAGGCGCGCTCTTCGGGGGCCAGCATGATGATGGCGCGGCGCTCCGGCGGGCGGCGCAGCAGGCGCGAGCCGGTCGCCAGCGCATGGTCGACCAGCAGCACGTCGCCGAACTGCGTGCGGGCGATCAGGTCGTCGAGGTCGGCGGCAAGCACCGCTGCGCCGCCGCAGGCGGCGATCTGCTGGGCCGCGGCGTCGCGCACGATGGGATTGGCCGAGACCAGGCCGATCTTGCGGCCGGCGAGGCTGGCGCCGGGCGCCGCGGCCGGGGCGCTGGCGCGGAAGGCGGCCTCGAACCAGAACCGTGCGCCGCAGTCCTTGCGGTCCTCGACGCCGACGTCGCCGTCCATGGCCAGCGCCAGGCGCCGTGCGATGGCCAGGCCCAGGCCCGCGCCGCCCAGGTGGGCGTGGCTCGGGTCGGCCTGGGCGAAGGCCTCGAAGATGCGTTCCTGCTGCGCCGCGCAGACGCCGGGGCCGGTGTCGTCGACGGTGAAGCGCAGCCGGCCGGTCTCGGTGCGGGCGACGCTGACCAAGACGCCGCCGGCTTCCGTGAACTTGACGGCGTTGCCGGCGAAATTGAGCAGGATCTGGCGCAGGCGGCCCTCGTCGGCGCGGATCGCGCCAAGGTCGGCCGGCGCCGCCCAGGCGATCTCGACGCCCTTTTCGCGGGCCCTGGGCGACAGCAGCTCGCAGACGCCGCGCAACAGCGCCTCGACCTCCACCTCGCCCAGATGCAGGTCGACCTTGCCCGCGCCCAGCTTGGCGAAATCCAGCACGTCGTTGACCAGCGTCAGCAGGTGTTCGCCGGAATCGCGGATGGCGGCGGCGTAGGCGCGTTGCTCGGCGGTGAGCCTGGTGCCCTCCAGCAGCCGCGACATGCCGAGCACGCCGTTCAGCGGCGTGCGGAACTCGTGGCTGAGCGAGGCCAGCTGCTCGGCGCTGATCTGCGCCCGGCGCGGCCGGCGCTGGGCCAGAGGACGCGCGGGTCGCTTGGACAGGCTCGGAGGAGTTCTGCGCATCCGGTTCCGATAACCGGGAACGCCTTAAAGATCGGTCAAGCGCCGCTGTAGGTCCCCGTCCGGCGCGGTCATTTCCTTGGCGAGTGCAAGTAGGGCGGCGCGGACTTTCGGATCGGAAATGGCGTTGAAGGCCTGCAGCACCTCAAGCGCGCCCGGTCGCGCCAGCGCGCGGAACACGTCCTCGTCGTCGTCGCGGCCGGAAACCTCCTCGCCCACCAGCCAGGAAATGGAGGTGCCCAGCACCTGGGCGGCGGTGAGCAGGGTCGAGGCCGCCACCCGATTCGCCCCCCGCTCGTATTTCTGCACCTGCTGGAAGGAGACCCCCAAGCGCTCCGCCAAGTCGGTCTGCGAGAGCCCCAGTTGCCGTCGCCGCGTGCGCATCCGGGCCCCGATCATCAGTTCGAGGGTGGTGGTGCGACTGGGGTCGGCGGTGTCCATCGCGGCGGGCTCCTATGCGACACAGTGTAGCCGATTAACCTTCAACCTACGCGTTAAAGTAGACGCGGGGCCCAAGTCATCGTTAACTGGCGTCGCTATGGCCGCACGAGACATCATCGCCGAAGATCCGGTGGGGCTGCTCACGCCGCGCGAACGCGAATGCCTGCGGCTGGTCGATCAGCACCTGTCTTCGAAGCAGATCGCCCGCGAACTCGGCATGTCGAAAACTTCCGTCGACACCTACTGCGACCGGGCGCGCCGCAAGCTGGGCGTCGAGGATCGCTACGCCGCGGCGCGGATCGCGCGCCAGCTCGACGGCGACGGGGCCGTTAACCATGTCCTGATCGGATCAGGACAGGACGCGATCAGGACAGACGAAGCCATTAACCTCTGGCCGGATGAGCCGGCAACAGAGGGGGTGGCCCATGGGCGACTGGCAGAACTTCGACAACCGGGCGGTGATTGGCAAGGCGCTTCGGCTGCGCCGGGAGATCGACGACTTCGAGGCGCGCTGGCCGACGCCGGCGGCGCGGGAAGAGGCGCTTCCGACCTTCACCTGGGCGCAGCTGGAACGGCAGCTTATCGATCTGGCGGCGACGCCGGCGCAGGCGAACATGGCCAGGCACCTGGTGTCCGGTACGCGCAAGCTGGCGCCGTTCAAGCCCTCGGAAATGGTCCTGCGGGAAATCCTCTGCATGACCTGGGTGCTGCTGGACGAGAACTTCAAAACCGAGCCGGAGGCTGGCTCGGCCGAAATGATCTGAGCGCGCCCGCCCGACTGGCGGCGATTGTGGCGATCGCGGTCTTCACCGCCCTGGCTTTCGGGGGGATGCTGGCCGGCCTCCACGCGCTCTCGGATCTCGGGCGAACTTTTTTCCGGGCCTAAACCGGACCGAAACCATACCCCTGTAATTCATTTGAGCGAGCGCCATAGACCGGCGCGCGCAGGAGAGACCTCATGCTCAAGCAACGCCGGATGATCGCCGAACAAGTCGCGGCCGCCCTGTTCGAAGCCGAGACCGCTATCGACAACGCCTTGACCAAGACCGCCGCTCTGACCGGCGCCATGCCGGCTATGCGCAAGGGCGTCGGCGCCTCGGCGCTGATCGGCCAGGACGCGCTGGAACGCGCCAGCCAGGCCATCATGGCTCTGGCCGACGCCCGGCGCGCCATCGTCGAGACCCACAAAGAGCTTTCGCTCGTCCAGACCCAGATCGGCCTGGGCGCGGTGACGATGACCGACCCCGGCAGCGGCAACAAGCCGCCGCCGATGTTCGCTCAGGACGAGCAGCCGCAAATCGGCCGTCGTTCGCTCCGCGCCGTCCAAGCGGCCTAATATCCCATTCCGCCCGCGAGGGCGGTCTGTCAGATTGGACCCTCGGCACATGCCGGGGGTCTTTTCGTTTGCTGTCGCTCAACTACGCCCTACCGCCCTGGGTTGGACTGGCGATCACCGTGATCGTCTGCGGCGGCGCGTTCTGGAAGGGCGGGCGCGAGGAGCAGCTCGCGGCCGGCGGCCTGATGATGAGCACCCTGGTGACGGTGTTCCTGTCCGACCGGCGGTGGGTCGGTCTGCAGTGGAGCGCCTTCGCCGCCGATACCTGCCTGCTCTTGCTGCTGACCTGGATCGCTCTTCGCACTGAGCGCTACTGGCCCCTGCCGGCCGCCGCCTTCCAGCTTTTGTGCGTCGCTATCCATGTCGCGCGGCTTGTCGATCCGGGCGTCAGGGCCTGGGCCTACGCAACGGGACAGGTGATCCTGAGCCAGTGGGTGTTCTTCGCCGTGGGCGTCGGCACGATCAACACCTGGCGGGCCAGCCGCCGTCAGTTCGCCGCCAGCACCGCGCCGCCGCCTACCGCCGACCCCGGCGCGACCCGCCGGTAGATCAGCGCCTCGGCCACATGCACCCGGCGCACCGCATCGGAGCCTTCCAGGTCGGCGATGGTGCGGGCCAGGCGAACCGTCCGTGTCCAGCCCCGAGCGGTGAGGCCGCCGGCCTCCGCGGCGCGGGTGAGCAGCGCCTTGGCCGGGGCGTCGAGGGCCGCGATGGTCTCCAGCCAGTCGCCGTCCGCGCGCGAATTCAGCAGCGCTGCGCCCTCGCCCCCATCGGCGGCGCGCGCCGCCTGGGCGCCGCGGGCCTGCGCCACGCGGGCGGCGGCTTCGGCGGTTCCCTCGGCGGGCGCCGGCAGCGCCAGATCGGCGGCGGTGACCGGCGGCACCTCCACCTGCAGGTCGATGCGGTCCATCAGGGGCCCAGAGATGCGGCCCATGTAGTCGCTCTGGCAGCGGGGCGCGCGGCCGCAGGCGCCGCGCCCCGGCCCGCCCAGGCCGCAGCGGCATGGATTCATCGCGGCCACCAATTGGACCCGAGCCGGATATTTGACGTGGGCGTTGGCGCGGGCGACGACCACCTCGCCGGTCTCCAGCGGTTGGCGCAGGGAATCGAGCGCCTGGGCGCTGAACTCCGGCAGTTCGTCGAGGAACAGCACGCCGTTGTGCGCCAGGCTGACCTCGCCGGGCTTGGCCTTCAGGCCCCCGCCGGTGAGCGCCGCCATGCTGGCCGAATGGTGGGGCGCGCGGAACGGCCGGGCGCGGGTGAGTTCGCCCTTGGCGATCAGGCCGGCCACCGAATGGACCATCGAGGTCTCGAGCAGCTCCTCCGGCGTCAGCGGCGGCAGCAGGCCCGGCAGGCGCGCCGCCATCATCGACTTGCCCGATCCCGGCGGGCCGACGAAGGCCAGGTTGTGGCCGCCGGCCGCGGCGATCTCCAGCGCCCGCTTGGCGTTCTCCTGGCCCTTCACCTCCCGCAGGTCCGGGGCGCGTTCGGGATCGCGCATCACGCCAACGCTCGGCGGCGAAAGCACCTGGGTTCCGCGGAAGTGATTGACCAGCGCGATCAGCGAGGGCGCCGCCAGGATGCGGGTGTCGCCCGCCCAGGCGGCCTCCGGCCCGCAGGCCTCCGGGCAGATCAGCCCCAGCCCCATGGCCCCGGCCGCCACGGCGGCGGGCAGCGCGCCGGCCACCGGAGTGATCCGGCCGTCCAGCGACAGCTCGCCCATAGCCGCCCAGTCGTCGAGCGCGTCCGGCGGGATCACGTTCATCCCGGCCATGATCGCCAGCGCGATGGGGAGGTCGTAGTGGCTGCCCTCCTTCGGGAGGTCGGCGGGCGCCAGGTTGACGATGATCCGGCGGCTCGGCAGCGACAGGCCCAGCCCCGAAAAGGCCGCGCGGACCCGCTCGCGGCTTTCGGAGATCGCCTTGTCGCCCATGCCGACCAGGTAGAAGCGGACCTCGCCGCCGGTGAACTGGGCCTCGACCTCGACGCGCCGCGCCTCGACGCCCTGAAACGCCACCGTCACGACCCGCGCCGCCATCGCAGCTCCCCAGCCCAGGACCCGGCCCCAAGACCTAGTGGTCCGACATCAGTTATCCACAAGATCGCAGCACAGCGCCGCGCTCAGATCAAGAACAAAAATAGAACTTATGGGGAAGATGAGACGATTCCGTGACTTGCCGCGGCGTCTTCGGAAAACAGCCTAAGCCGTGGCGCGAAGCGCTTCAATCCGTTTCCAGAGCAATTCGGTGGCGTCGATTCCACTGAAGGTCTTCAGCGCCACGGCCCCGGTCGGCGAGGTCACATTGATCTCGGTCAGGTAGTCGCCGATCACGTCGATGCCGACGAACAGCAGGCCGCGCCGGCGCAGCTCCGGCCCGATCGCGGCGCAGATCTCGCGGTCGCGGGCGGTCAGCTCCACCGGTTGCGGCGTGCCGCCGACCGCCATGTTGGAGCGGATCTGGCCCTTCTGCGGCACCCGGTTGATGGCGCCGGCCGGCTCGCCGTCGACCAGCAGGATGCGCTTGTCGCCCTTGGTCACGGCGGGGAGGAACTTCTGCACGATCACCGGCTCGCGGACGATCTCGGCGTGCAGCTCCAAGAGGGTCCCGAGGTTGGGGTCGTCCTTCAGGTGGCGGGTGACGCCCGAGCCGCCCTTGCCGTTCAGGGGCTTCAGGACGATGTCGCCGTGCCGCGCCCGGAAGTCGGCGATGGCCAGAGGGTCGGAGGTGATCAGCGTCGGCGGCTGCAGGCCCGGGAACTCGGTGACGAACAGTTTTTCCGGCGCGTTCCTGACCTCGACAGGGTCGTTCACCACCAGGGTCTTGGGATGGACCACCTGCAGGAAGAAGGTGGTGTCGATGTAGTGCATGTCGAAGGGCGGATCCTGGCGCAGCAGGATGACGTCGAACTCGGTGAGCTCCGTCTGGCGGGCCTCGGCGGCCGCGTGGTGGTCGCCGACGACCCGCTGCACGGTCACGTCGCGGCCGCGGGCGAAGACCCGGCCGTCTTCCATGGCCAGCGTGTCGGGCGTGTAGACGAACAGGCTGTGGCCGCGGTTCTGGGCGGTCTCCATCATCAGGAAGGTCGTGTCGCCCCCGATGTTGATCCCCTCTATGGGATCCATCTGCACCGCGACCTTCAGAGACATGCGTCCGCTCCCGCCAGCCAAGGTCTAGGCACATAGGCCGCGCGCGGGTTCGACGCTAGGTTCGCGCGCGGAAAGCAGGGAGCCAAGGCATGATCAACGGAGCCCACGTCATCGTCTATTCGAAGGACGCCGCCGCCGACCGGGCGTTCTTCCGCGATGTGCTGAAGTTCCCATACGTCGACGTCCACGACGGCTGGCTGATCTTCGCCCTGCCGGCGTCGGAGGCCGCGGTGCATCCGGCGGACGAGAACGGGGTCCACGAACTCTATCTGATGACCGATGACCTGGACGCCGAGATGGCGGCGCTGAGTGCGGCGGGCGTCGCCTGTGAGGCGGCGAGCCAGCAGGGCTGGGGACGGACGACGCGGCTAACGCTGCCGGGCGGCGGGAGCCTGGCGCTCTATCAGCCCCGGCACGAGCGGCCGTAGGGACGACCGGCGTCCCCCGCCCGTTTAGACGCCCTGAACGGACTGCGCCTTAAGTCCATGGCGGCCAGTTTTGCTTGGGTCTCCCGGCAACTCAAGGACGCGCCGAAGGCGCGCCGCGTAGCGGGCGGCCAGGGGCCGCTCCTTGACTTGCCGGGAGACCCAAGCTCGCGATCAACCATGGAGTTCAGGGTTATCCAGCATCCTGAAGGATGCCGGGCTTTCGCCAGCTTTCGCCAGCTTTCGCCAGCCTTCGCCAGCTTTCGCCAGCCTTCGCCAGCTTTCGCCAGCTTTCGCCAGCTTTCGCCAGCTTTCGCCAGCTTTCACCGCGACGGCTCGGACTTCACCTCTACAAGGTCACTATAGAATCTCTTATCGGCGGCGCTGCCGATCTTCGCTGTGCGCTTCGCGAGAGACATGATGTTCGGACTGATTCCGGCTTCCTCACAGAAAATGTAGAAGGCCATCCGTTTGTGTGCTCCGACCAAGTCCCTCTCGAATTTTGGCCGATACGTTCGAATATCCTCATCTCCGCTGCAGCTAGCTGGCGACTCCCATTCCATTCCTTCGGTTTCAAACCGCCCCTCTGCTAGCACTTTCATGTATTCTTTTTGGTCGCTCTTGTCTCCGATACGAGCGGCAACCAAGGCCCAATTCTTTAGAGGAAGATCATATCCTTCTCTAACGCAATCCCAGTAGTAACCCCGCAATTTTCTGGCGCTGGCTAAGTCGCCATGCTCGGTCAAATGGCTGGCTTTCTCGACGTCGAGCGCGCAAACGGGATTTATTGAGACAGCTTGCTGGGAGACACGTTGATCGACCTTGGCGCGACATGCGCACAGCGAAGCTAAGAAAAGACAAGCTACAGCCTTCACGAGTATGTCGGGCTTCGCCATGCGGTCCGCCATCAGTTCAGCTGCAGCCGCACCCGCTCGCGCGCCGCCCGGGCCGCGAGCGCCGCGCCGCCGTCGAGCTCCGTCGCCCTCGCCAGCGCCTCCAGCGAGCCCGCGAGCGCGCCCTGGCCCTCGCGGGCCGCGGCGACGTCGAGCCAGGGGCGGTGGTCGCTGGGGTCGAGCAGCGCGCGGCGCAGCGCGGCGCGCTCGGCGCGGGCGTAGTCGCGGACCTGGCTGGCGCGGGCGAAGACGTTGTTCTGCAGCCGCAGCAGCACGGCGCGGTCGCTGACCGGCGCCATCAGCCGGTCGAGCCGGTCGGCGACATTGGGCGTCAGGCCCGCATGCAGGGCGCGCCTGGTCAGCTCCGAGGGCAGCACCACGCGGCCTTCCGAGAACGGGTCCAGCGCGAGCGGGCCTTCCTCGGTCTCGATGCGCAGCAGGAAGTGGCCGGGGAAGTCGACGCCCTGGACCGTCAGGGCGCACTTGCGTGCGGCGTGCAGGTAGAAGACGCCCAGCGCCACCGGCAGGCCCTTGCGCCGCTCGGTCACCGCAATGATGTCGGCGTTGTCGGGGTCCTCATAGGTGAAGAGGTCGCCGGCCAGGCGCAGGTCGCCGGCCATGGTCTCGGCGATGGCCTCTTCCGCGCTTTCCTGTTTCAGGCGCTGGGCCAGCCGCTCGACCCCGGTGGCGCCCAGGTCGCGGGTGGGCTGCGGGTCGCGGCTGGGGTCCTCGTGGATCGCGCACGCGATCGCCGCTTCCAGCAGCGGGAAGTCCCCATCGGCGCAGCCGCCGGCGGCCAGCAATATGGATTCAGCCTCCTCGCGGCCCATGGCGTCGGCTGTCGCCCCCTCGGTCAGTCGCCCTTCCAGGCGTCGGGAATATGCCTAGGAAGCTTGCCGGGCGCGAGGGCTATGAGGTCGAGGCGAACCGCCGCACCTTTCAGCGCCGGGCGGCTGGCGGCCAGCGCGGCGCCGGCCCGGCGCAGCCGATCGCGCTGATCGAAGGTGACGGTCTCAAGCGCGATCAGCAGGCTGGCGCGCCGCTTGACCTCCACGACGGCGAGGGTGTGGCCGCGCAAGGCCAGGAGGTCGATCTCGGCTTGCCGGGTCTTCAGGCGGAAGCCCAGGATCCGGTAGCCTTTCATCATCAGCCAGAGCGCGGCGAGGATTTCCGCGCGGCGGCCGGACAGGCGCGCCGCCGCGCCGCGCGCGGAGCGGATCTGGGTCACTTGCCCGCCCGCAGCTGCATGGCCCGCTGATAGACCTCGCGCCGCGAGAGGCCGAGCGCCTTGGCGACCTCGGCGGCGGCGTCGGCCGGGCGCAGGCGTTGCAGGGCGTCGGCGAGTGCGGTGTCGACGTCGCCCGCCGTGGCCTCGGTCTCGCGGCCCGGCCCGACCAGGATGACGATCTCGCCCTTGGGGGCGTCGAGCCTGGGGTCGGCGGCGAGGTCGGTGAGCGGCCCGCGGTAGAAGGTCTCGTAGAGCTTGGTGAGTTCGCGGCACACCACCGCCTCGCGCCCGCCGCCCAGGACGGCGGCCATGTCGGCGAGGCTGGCAGCCAGTCGCGAGCCGCCCTCGAAGAACACCAGGGTGGCGCGGACCGGCGCCAACTCCTCCAGGAAGGTGCGCCGCGCCGCGCTCTTCGGCGGCGGGAACCCTGCGAACAGGAAGCGGTCGGTGGGAAGGCCGGCGGCGGAGAGGCCCGCCAGCAGGGCCGAGGCGCCAGGGATCGGATACACCGGATAGCCTTCGGCGGCGGCCTCGCGGACCAGCTTGTAGCCGGGGTCGGAGACCAGCGGCGTGCCGGCGTCGGAGACGAGCGCGACGGTCTTGCCGTCGGCCAGCGCGGCCATGGCCTTGGGCCGCGTGCGTTCGGCGCCGTGCTCATCGTAGCGTTCCAGCTTGGCCGAGAGGCCGTAGGCCTGCAACAGCTTGGCCGCCACGCGGGTGTCCTCGGCCAGCACGAGATCGGCGGCGGCGAGCACGTCGAGGGCGCGCAGCGTGATGTCGCGCAGATTGCCGATCGGGGTGGCGATCACATAGAGCCCGGGCGTCAGCGGCGCCTCGTCGAGTTTCGGCGGTGGGATGCCCTTGGCCATGGGCGAGGGTTCGCGTGTCAGGCGGCGATTGGCAAGCGGCTAGGTCGCCAGCTCCACGGTCAGGCGGTCGAGCACCAGGCGTCCGGCGGGCGTGGCGCGCAGGCGCTGCGGGTCGTCGGCGAGCAGGCCGAGCGCTGTCAGGTCGGCGATCCGGCTGGGCGCAATCCCCAGCGCGGCGACATCGGCGAACGGGACGCCCTCGGCGATCCGCAGGCCGCTCAACAGGCGTTCCTGCGCGGCTTCGCGGGCGTCGAGCGGCTCGCGCTCTGGGAAGCCCAGGCCGGTCTGGGCGACGCCGACGATGTAGTCGGCGGGTCTGGCGGCGGCGTGGGTCGCCTGGCGCACGCCGTCCTGCGTGATCCGGCCATGCGCGCCCGGGCCCGCGCCGACGTAGTCATGACCCTGCCAGTAGATCAGGTTGTGGCGCGAGCGGGCGGCGGCGCCCCGGGCATGGTTGGAGACCTCGTAGGCGTCGAAGCCGGCGGCCTCGAGCACCTGTTGGGTCGTGTCGAAGAGCGCCGCGCCGGTGTCGCCGTCCGGCGGGACGAACTGCCCACGGCGCACCGCGCGGTCGAAGGCGGTGCCGGCCTCGATGGTCAGCTGGTAGGGCGAGAGGTGCTCGGCGCCGAGATCGATGGCGGCCTTCAGTTCCTGCGCCCAGGCGGTCGGCGTCTGGCCGGGCCGGGCGTAGATCATGTCGATGGAAAGCCTGGGGAAGGCGCGCGCGGCGGCCCGCGCCGCCCGGACCGCCGTGGCGGCGTCGTGGTTGCGGCCCAGGAACCTGAGCGCCGCGTCGTCCAGCGATTGCAGGCCCAGCGACAGGCGGTTCACGCCGGCGTCGGCGAAGGCGGCGAACCGCTGCGCCTCGGCGTCGGTGGGGTTGGCTTCCAGGGTGACTTCCAGATCGGCGGCGGGCGTCCAGAGCCTGCGGGCGGCGGCGATCATCTCCCACGCCCAGTCCGGATCCATCAGTGAAGGCGTGCCGCCCCCCAGGAAGATCGAGGCGAGCTCCCGCGGGCCGGTCAGCGCCGCCTGCGCCTCAAGGTCGGCGACGATGGCGCGGGCCAGCGCGGCGGGTTCCTCGCCCTTCCTGTCCTTGAAGACGTTGAAGTCGCAGTAGGGGCAAATCCGCGCGCAGTAGGGCCAGTGGATGTAGACGCCCAGCTTAGGTCGGCTCGTCACAAGAGCGCGGCCTTCAGCTTGGCGAAGGCGCGCGCCCGGTGGCTCATGGCGTCCTTGGCGCCCGGGTCCATCTCGCCGAAGGTCTGGTCGTGGCCATCGGGCACGAAGATCGGATCGTAGCCGAAGCCCCGGTCGCCGCGCGGCGGGAAGGCCAGCACGCCGTCCACGCGACCCTCGACCACTACCGCCGGTCCGCCCGGCCAGGCGACGGCGAGCGCCGAGGTGAACCAGGCCGAAAAGTCGCGGGCGGCCGCCTCTTCCAGACGTTCCTCGACCTTCTTCATGGCCATGGTGAAGTCCTTCTCCGGGCCGGCCCAACGCGCCGAATAGATGCCGGGCGAGCCATCCAGGGCGGCGACCGACAGGCCGGAGTCGTCGGCGAGCGCCACCAGCCCACTGGCCTCGGCCGCCGCGCGAGCCTTGAGCAGCGCGTTGCCGACGAAGGTGGTCTCGGTCTCGTCCGGCTCGGCTAGGCCAAGGTCGCCGGCGCTGACCAGCACGAAGCGGTTCTCGAGGATTTCGGCCAGTTCGCGGGCCTTGCCGGGGTTGTGGGTGGCCACCACCAGGCGGGTTCCGGGCTCCAGCTCCAGCGCCATCGATTCACCGCTCCTTTACGCCGGTGGGACCATAGACCCGGCCCGCTCTGTTGCATTG